>JADJRI010000039.1 GCA_016712275.1 Planctomycetota bacterium | reverse complement strand
AAGCAGAATGTCGGCTTGTTCGCAGAATGTGATCACGCCGATGCGATCTTCGGGATCGATCTGGTTCTTATTTAGGACAAGACTGACCGATGCGCGCCGAAGTGCTTCAATCTTGTAGATGCCCCGATCGAACTCCTCTTCCATGCTGGATGAGACGTCGCCCACCAGGTACATATCCTCGTGCTGCGTGGTGATATTGCCTCGGACTGAGGGATAGCCCACGACGGTTGATCGGGCTCCGAAGGCCTTTCTTGCACGATCGATGATGGTTTTCGGATCGATCTCTAGTTGGCCGCCTGCGGGAGGCGGGTTCCTGGGGATGACCACAGTTCGGCCTTGCAGCAGCGTGGCCCCGAGCGGTCTTCCACATTTTTCACAATACTTCGCCGTGTCGTGGTTTGTGATGTTGCAAAACTGACAATGCTGAGTTACGTTCATGTCGATGTCCTTCTAACTAGTGGTGTAAATGCCGATGTTGCCGGCAATTGCAATTTGACACTTTGACACCAGAGTGATGGCCTGTTCGGCGGGCCGGCCGTCGATGTCGTAGCTCTTGTTCGTGCCCGGCGTCTTCGACCATCACACTGCCGTTCACGCAGGCAACACTGGAGGTGGCGTCTCGAAATCTGAAAATCGCGCGGGCAGAGAATCTCACGGCCGGTTACGAACATTCCCTGAGGGATTCGAAAAGTGACACCTGATAATGCGCCCAGCACGAATTCGAAGCGATGATCGACGGAACTGAATATTCGGTTGCAGGATGGACAAGTCTTCAGTTCGTCGGCCCGCGCGCCGCAGGCAAGGCAAAACTTCAGGCCGTAACCGTTCACGGAATCGCCGATAGAAGCGCCGCAGTGGAAGCAGAAATTTGACAGCGAATCGACGGCTGCCCTACATGATCGGCAGATCGCAGGATTTGTCTTCGCGCCCGAGGTGGGATCAAGGGCCTGTATGAACTGTTCGGCGCTCTGAAACCGATCGCTGGGTTCCTTCGCCAGAAGTTTCATGCAAGCCCGGTCGATTCGGTCGGGGAGCGATGTTAACAGCTGCTTCGGGGGCGGCGGCATGACCTTGCAGATGTTCATCATGATGTCCTGCGGGGTCGCTCCTTCGCTGGGCGGCAGGCCGGTCAGCATGAAATAGAAAACGCCCCCCAGCGCAAAGAGATCCAGTCTCGGATCCCGCGAGCGTGGATCCACGATTTGTTCGGGTGACGCCCATCTTAGCGACCCCTGAAATCCATCGCCTTGTGTGATGGTGGGCTGCCCCGCCAGACTGCAAATGCCGAAATCAATGATGAATGCCCGGTTGTTCGTATCGACCAGGATGTTTTCGGGCTTGATGTCACGGTGGGTGACGCCATGAGCGTGACACGCAGCGAGGCCGGCGGCAATCTGGCGAGCGATTGAAACGGCCGAATCTGGCGACAGTCTACCGCCTTTCGCGGCCACGAATTGATCTAGAGTCTGGCCTTCAACGTATGGCATGATCATGTAGAATTCGCCAAGATCCTCGCCGTACTCAAGGGTATCGACGACGTTTATCTGATTGATCCTGAGTTCGGCGGCGCGGTAGAAGCGGGCTCTCTCATTCTCATAGCCCGTCTGCCCGGGCCGGGCGAGGAGTTGCCGAATCGCGACGGTTGCACCTGACGTCGAGTCGACTCCCTTTGCGAGTAGCGCTTGGCCGCATTCCTGAATCAGGTCGATCACCTGATACTTCCCGAGAATTATCTGATCAATTTTCAGCATGGTTAAGTACTCGTCCCTAACGCCCTAAGGTCGCAATTCGAGCCGCATCATGCGCGTGCCGATCAAGATTTCGTCTCCGGCTTCAATGATGATCGGCCTGCGGATTCGCAGCAGGGTGCCGTTACTGCTGCCGAGGTCCTCGAGGAACACGAGCCCGTCTTCGAGTCTCAGGCGGGCGTGACGGCGGGAAACGAATTCGTCGTCGCTGATGACGACGTTGCAGTCCGCGTCCTTGCCGATCACGCACCCGTCGCCCTTTACGGGCGTGGATGGGTCGCCTGACTTGTTGGTGCAAAGAAGTACCCCGATGTCGCGTCGGTACTGACGCTTGCGCCGCAGCCGGGGCAGAAATTCGAGTCCTCGGGGAGAATGCGGCCGCATTTGCATGCCGTGGATGCTTTTGATGCGGGTGGGGGCACCATCAGCTTTGCCGGTACGGCAGCGGGTGTCGAACCACCTGACGTCCCACTTCCTGATTGCGTTGGAGGTGGGGTATCGCCGGGGTTTTCAGGTCGGCGGTCAATTTTCAACGGCGGCGCCGATGCCAATTCCATGGTCAATTCACGGCCACATCGCGGACAGAACCGGGCGCCGGCGGTCCGGGCCAAATGACAGTGTTCGCAGGTGGCTTGGGTGCCGGCGTTGTCGTTGCCAGCGTCGAAAGTCTCGGAATTTGGATTCATGATAAGGCTCCTCTTTTGTTGGGGGACATCGTGTGGGCCACGGCTTCAACGTAGGCCGCCGTCCGGGTACGATCGCAGTTGACTCGGATATGAACAGATCCGTGGTGATAGCACAGTGCCGTCGTGTTGTCGCAGGTGCCGGCGTCGAGGGCCTGCCTCACCAATTTTTCGGGCAACTCGGAGAATGGGAATCGCCCGACCCGACATGAAGCGATGACCTCGGCAATCTCTTCGTCGCTAAGCACGTCTGTAAGTCCATCCGTACACAACAGCACAACATCACCGGCCTCGAGTTGAGTGACGGCCGTCTCCGGCGTGAATCCCGCCGCCTGTCCCAGGTATCGGGTAATGGCGTGAGCCTCGGGGTGGTTGCCCGCGTCCGATCGTTCTATCTGGCCCACATCAATGAGTTCCTGGATCCGACTATGATCGTGATTGACCTGGCGAAGTCCGTTCTTGTTGTGGATGTAACAACGTGAATCACCCACCCAGCCGATGATAAGCGTGTCATCCATCACCACCCCGCAAACAGCGGTTGTCGCCATTCCCAAGAGTGCGGGATCTTCCATCGCCCGGTTGAGAATCGCCTGATTGGCCGACTCGAGAATCTGCCCGAGAGCCGCAGCGATAAGTTCGTTGGAGGGTTGCGCCTTGAATGGCTGAGCGGCATGCGCCGCCAGGATTGCCAGCAGATTCGCCGGAATGTGGACGAGCGCTTCACTGCTTGCCACTTCTCCGAACTGCGGTCCCCGGCCGTCGAAGAGGGCGAGTACGTAAGCTGGGCCGGTGTTCACGGCCGAAGGCAGAATGCTCAAACCCATCGCGGCGTCTTCGAGATTATCCCGCGGGCCGACGTCGATATGTGAGGCGATCTGATTCATGGTTCCCTCCGGTTGCCGCCGATTAATAATTTCACCACCACTACCAGCGTCACGAGGAATAGGCCGACGACCATAAGACCGACAAATCGGTCATCGATGCCGTTCCCCGGTCCGATCTGGTGAATTGCGCCGAGGATGGCAACGACGCCCGCCGAGTTCTGTATGACGAAGATGAAGGTAAACATCAGCATTCCGATCGCAACGACGTTGTTCCATTTGACCTGCATTCAAATCTCCAATCCGATTGAGTTTTTTTGTTTTCTGTCAGGCATTCGCCACGGAATTCAATGGAAAACAATTCTTAATTCGCTGGCGCGCCTCGCCTAACGTAAGAATGAAAACAAGGAGCGGGGAGTATCCCGCACCCAGCCGAGAGAGCTTTCGGCGAACCGATTTTGCGACGGCTGATGTCGGAACAACGATCCAGAGTTCGTCAGCTCCGGCGGCGGTCGCCTTGGCGAGATCGCCCGCAATCCGTTTCGCCGAGAGTTCCGCTTCGATTGCGAGTCGTCGGTCGGGTAAGCGAACGAAAAGATCGATGAAGCCAATCGCTCCCCCGACTGGGACGGCAACCTCAAGTCCAACTCGGATACCGTGCGTCAAGAAATCGGACTTGAGCTCCGCGATCAGGACGTCGTTGTGGATGAATCCGCCCCTCATGGCTTACCCCTGTTTCTCTTACGTTCCTTTCATTCAGCGTTCGGAAAGCGGTACCCAATGGCTCCAGCACGATGGCGGCACGACCCCGACTTCGGGTCTGAACGGCGTGCTCGCGAATAAAGCCAGCGCTGACCAGGTGTTTGCGAATGGTCTGAGCCCGCTGCGCGCCAACTCCGGCAAGTCGTGTGTAGGCGTTGGATGGCTGACCGGGATGATCGACGACGGCCTTGAGATAGCGAATTTCGGCATCCGAGAGGTGACTGCCGCCAATGGAAGTCTCTTTCAAAGGGTGATCAATCGAGTCAGGTGGCGATTGCGGATCAACGGATTCTCCCACGAGGACAATAGGCAGAGCCATCAACTCATCGATTCCGCCTGAGTCAATGTTAATTGGGCCGCCATCCGATGACGGCATCGATGTTCCGGCGCAGACCTCCTCAATATTCATGGCGGGCACCTTGAACAGGAATGGATGACGCCACTCCCCCTCTCCGACCTGCCCCGCGAACTGCCCTGGCGAAAGCGAAAGTGCGAGCGTGCGTCGCTGTTCGGCGGAAAGGCCCATCGCGCTTCCGATGGTGTCGTAATCGGTGGCGCTGCCACATCGACCAATGAACTTGTTGGCCGTGTTGCTCAATACTGCCGGCAAGACATCCGCAGACTGAACTGAGAAATCCAATCCCACGCCCGTGCCGCGTACGAGGCCGATCATGTCTGCCATCGCATGGGCGCCGGTGCTGCTCACCAACCGAGCGGCTTCGTCGCAGCAAATCCAGAGGTCCATCGCAGGATTCGAGATGCCGCAGGCGATACGTCGCGTGAACTCCGGCAAGATCAAGCTGCAAAGAAGGAGGTTCTTGTCCGCCTCTGAAATTCCGGCGAACTCAAACGCACGATTCGCCGCGTCGCGAAACTCTCGGTCGTCAGCCGATTCGATACTGGAGCGCGGCGCCGATTGACATGAGAACCCGATCGAGGGCGTCGAGAATCGCCTGTCGCGCCTGCGGATTTGCCTTGGAATCGATTGCGACCTCCTCTCGCAATTCGGCCAGGATCGGAAAATGATCGCCGCCGGCAAAAACACCCATGCGGCGATAAAGCTCGTGGAGGGCTGAGTGCAAAGAGCCGTGTGGCCCTCGGCGGAAGCTGAAAGACCATGACGATCAGATCAGACGCTCGCGGAGCCCAGTCTGCGGGATCGACACCCTCAGGCACCTGAAGCGGGTTGATTCGTAGTTTTCGCGCGGGCACGATGATGAGTCAACGCCCATTCGAGCCAGAAGCGGACGGAGAATGCGGAACTCCCGCTTCCGAAAATCGAACAGCCACACCCCACGGACCATTGGGGCGACTTGCAGTGTCATAAAGTGGCTTCTGGTGGTTTTTCCGGAGCCGGAGTTCCCGACGGTGATGGAGTGTCCGTTCAGATAGTGAACGGGAACGCGGACGGGCCGGCCGTTCACATCGGTCCCCAGCACGAGATTTCCGTGACAAAGCCGGGGCAGGGGAAAGGGGCCAGCGAAGGCCTGGGCGATTTTGTGTCGCCGTACGGGTTCGCCGATGAGTTCGCGTACGAGTGGGTCGACGACGCCGGAGGCAACCGCCTCACGGGCGGCGCAGCCAACGGGGTCATTGAGAAGCGCCCAGCGGTCGGCGTAGATCAAGTCGTCGATTAACCCTGAGTCTTTATGGTTTGTCATCATGATTCTCGAATTGCACGATCGGCGCCAGCAAAAAACGAATGATCCTCCGCAGTCGGCCCCGCCGGGTGACGGATTCACAACAGGTGCGACAGTACAGCATCCTGCCCGCGTCGGACTGAACACCAATGCCATGGCGAGGACACAGAGGCTTTCGACAACTGACGCAGAAGCCAAAACATTGTTCGCACGCGGTCGCACCGCAGATGGCGCAGAATCCGATCGCCTGACGGAGGCATCCACAACCGCAGGCAATGCGGTGCGTGACGTGATCCGACTCCAAGCCGCCGGACGATCCGACGCGATGATCGGTTTCCCGGAGTTCGAGAATTTTTTCGTCACCCTGCCATGGGTCATGCCCTACCTCCCGATGGTTTTCGGTCCGAATCGGTTTCACTGTCGGCTAGTCCTCGACTCTGGCTACCAGTCCTTTGAAAAAAGCACCCGCTGGCACCACGACCAGGCGTGCCGGAAAAACTCCAGCAGAAGACGATCGAGAATATGGCCGCCATCCCGCCATTGACGGATAGAGCGACCCAGAACGCGAATCGGATGGCGTTGCGGCAGACTTCGATCTTGCTTTGTTTCCAGGGGTTCATGATCTGTCGTTTTCCCGCCTTCTCGTCATCGACACTCACACCGGAGTGACCGAGGCGAACGATATGGTGGCTCGCGAGGTTTACACTCCATGCGGTTCGTGACACGTCCCATGGAGCGACGTCACTCGCCTCTGGTGGGCCGTTATAAACCACGTCTGCGGGGACAATCGAGAACCGGAGGGCGGAAAACATAGGGGCGGAGTGGGGATTCTGCGGGTAGGAATCAGATTCCTGTCGGGCGATTCGCTTCTAAACAAAGGCGTAGGTTTTCATCGCTGAGAACCCACGTCGACAATAGTATAATTAGAGAAGGCCCGTGGAGTATGACCCTTGAGTTGGGGGAATCGTCGTGTTGCGGATATCCATAGAAAAGCTCGAGAGAGCGATGGCCTTGCAGGGACTAAACCGGGCCGCACTGGCAAGAAAGGTCAACATCGACCCCAAGACACTTCGTAAGATCTTCAAGTCCGGTGGATTGCTGAATAACCACCAGGCATCCATCCCTACGCTAATCGCAAAGCGGTTGGAGATCGAAATTGCTGATCTTCTCGTCGACACCGATGAGATCCCGAACCCGAACATTTCAATCTATCGACAACAGCTTGAGCGAGTTCACGCAGAGGCCTCGGCGGGACATGTTGAGACGGCGATGGAACAGGCCTTTCGGAATCCTCACATCGCACAATTCCGCAGCGAACTAATCCAACTCGAGGCGGAGCTTTCCACTGCCCAAATCCAGGATGTTGTCGGGGTCGGCGGCGTGCACCAGCGTGCACGAGAGCGGTTTTGTGATTGGACGAAGCAGACGGTTTCCAAACTCCTGTTACTTGACGATTTGTCCATTTCGCGTGGGTACTCACGTGTTTGCGCTGACAATCTTCCAAACGTCAAGACTTTGGCACTAAAGTCTCAAGTCGTCACAGATTGCTTGGATGTGTTAGGCGAAAAGTCTGCATCGGTCGTGGTCTTCAGCGGAAAGCACGGCAAGGGGAAATCGAGTATCGCGCTGCAATCCGCGCGGAGTGCCGTACATCTGGCACGATACGACATTGTGCTCTGGGTAGATCTGCGTTATGAACCGTCGTGGCGACAGCTGCTGGGTGCATACCAGCGAATGTATCCAGGATTCACCCCTCGCTCCAAGTCCGGGGCGAAACAAGTTGCCCAACTGATGTCGTATATTGAGTCGACGGGGGAACGGCTCCTTGTTGTGCTTGACAACTGGGATGATCTGCGATGCGAACACTTGAAGCTGTTCGTGTCAAAATCGGCAGGCGTCGACATCATCATCACGACAATTCTTCGAGATTGTGCCAGGCAGGCTGGAATCAAATCACATCGGTTATTCGAGCCAAACCTGGATTGGTTGCTTGAGGAATTTTTGGTGCTGGTGGCGTGGCATGCGAGCAGGCGGGATCGACTTAAGCCCCTGGAGCGCGGGGCGCAGATTGCGTACAACCTCTTGACTTCGGGGCAGGAACGGTTTCTGCAATCCTATGAGCCGCACCCGGAGTACTCGACGGAGGAGCGACACCTGGCGACGAACACGGTCGAGCTTTGCAGCGATGTCTTTCATTACAATCCAAAAATGTTGACTTCGGTTCTGCCTCACATCGAGAAAGTCTCGATGATCCGGAAGTTGGATCGCGTGCCAAGTGAATCTTTTCAGGAGATGCTTCGAGTATCTGAACTTCGTTGGCAACTGCTAACCAGGTCCGCGCGGACGATCGCCGATCTACTCACCCTGGAGAGGGAAGGCATGAGTGAGGGTTTGTTGCGAGAGCTAAGTGGTCTTGGGGATCGAGTATTCTATGAGGCGCTGGATTGCCTCGATAGCCTCGGGTTTCTTGACGAGCCGTGGGACCCATCGAATCAGGATCCTGTACATCGCTTACATGCAGTTGAACATGCGGTCATCGTAAGGGGATTGGGCCGGCGCCGAGAATGGGATGCATCGCTCGCTCGGAAAGTGATCTCATTCGTGTTCGCGCCAGATCTGGTAGATTCGACGAAACGGCTATCGGCCCATTCGCAGCTGTTTGTTGAAGCTGTTGAAGTGCTGGCTGGCGAGTTCGCAGAGGAAGCGGCGAACATTGTCATCGAGCTCGCTCCAGCGCTTAGGCGCCAGGGTCTTTGGGAGAGTGGTCGATCGGCTGCGTTGTTTTGCTATCGAGCCCTGAACCATGACGCCTCTGGTCGACTCAGATTGCATCTGATTCTAAGAATCATCGCCTGGGTGGCTTTTTGGAGAAGCGAGTTTCGCGAATGCCTCACACTGCTTGAGGAGGTTGAAGACCTCATTGAAAACGATCGGGACAGGGTTGCGATCGAGTTGATGCGAGTTCAGTGCCGGCTCAATCTAAGTGACCACGACGCGGCCCAACAATTGCTTTCCGAGCTTGGCGAGTTTGACGTCGTTCAACAGGACCCGGCTCTCCTCGTCGATTTCTATCAGGTGAGGACGCGGGTGGAAATCGAATTGGGGAGTTATCTCGAGGCGATTTACTGGGCGAATCGAGCGAGAGAAGTGGCCCGTTCAAAGCCTCTTGTCGAAAGCCTCGTCAACGAGGGAACAGTCCATCGCTTTGTATTATCGAGCTAAGGCCGAGTACTTGGCGGGGAATGCCGAAGTTGCGTGGAACACGATTTGGGATGCGTATCGACTTAACGGTCAGCAACATGTTCCTAGTATCGCATATGAGCGCCTGATGATGGCGCAGTGCGAGAGGGAGCGGGGATTCAAGAAAGGGACAGATTTCTTCAGGGCATGTCTGCGAGAGGCACACGACATTTTTCGAGACATCGGTGATCTTTCGCATATGGACGAAGTGAAAATGCTACTTGCTTCGCTGCCGAATGAGGGCTAATCTCCGCCCAAGCTTCGCATCTTCCGTTTCAAAAACCCTGACTTTAGACTTGGTTGCGGCAAGGACAATGACAGGCAGGCCAGAATCTCGACTGTCGGCCGAGTATCGGAGCGGTCGCAGAATCCTAGGGACCGATCTGGAGCAGTCTTCTTCCTTTGACGGAAATCGACGAAACGCGAATTTCCATGGCATGTAGATGGTAGAGGTGCTAGCTAGACGGCACCATTGTTGGGATCAAGCATGTCGGATCCGATTGGCTCCGTCGAGTGTTTCCGGTTCAAGCAGGAGCTGAATCCGATTCGTGTAAATCCGGCCGACCTTGGTTGAGAGAAGCAGGATGAGGCCGATGCTCTGTAGGTAGGAGAGCGATGAATAGAAATACACATACGAAAACGGCTCGTCGCCGGCCTCACGGCTGAGTCGGCGGTAACGGGCGTACACGTCCTTGACGAACGGTTCGCGCGTTTCGCTGGCCGCCTGGAGGATCAGGAAATTGCGGTCGTTCAGATCGTTGAGCACGTCCATGAGAAGATCGCGCCGGGCGCGGTTGAACACGCCTTCAATGTGAGTGGCCTCCTCCATCGCCACGTGGTAGAGCGTCTTGATCGCGACTCGCACATCGGAATTCGTCGATCGGGCCGTGAGCGCCGCGATCTGGGCGAGATCGGATTCCTGGAAGGTGTGAAGGCCGGCACGGGCCCGATCCTGCAGGATGTCCAGAATCTCCTTCGCGTCGTAGTTGCGAAAGTGGAGCATCTCCGGCTGGAGGGATGACCGCACGCTTTCGTCTAGCTTGCTGATGAACTTTGGATGGTTGCTGAGGAGTACGGTCATGTAGTTCTTCGGCGATCGGGCGAGCAGGTAAAGAATGTCCTTGTGCCGGTCCTTGTCGGAGAGCAGATCCACTTCATCCAGAACCAGAATCAATCGCCGTGGATGATTGTCGGAGAACCGATGCCAGAGTTCGTCGAGGCTGCATCCCCGCGGGCACGCCGAGAAGTCGGGCGAGGATCTTGAAACTCGTGTTGTGCGGTCGGCAGTTGACGTAGAGGATGTCCGCGGTGCCCTGCTTGGCGAGCAGGCGCTGGATGTACTTGATCATCAGCGTCTTGCCCGAGCCACGGCTGCCGAAAATGAACAGGTGGTTTGCGATGCCGGTCTTGAGAAAGCGCAGGTAGGCGTCGATGACGGGCTTGGCCTCTTCGCGCATCAGCGGCTGTTCCGGAATGTGGTTGAAGTCGAAAACGCGAAAGTCCCGGATTCGCCGGCTGCTTTCTTCCAGCGCTTGGGTCTGTTGGTTCAGGTAGTCGGTGATTTTCATCGTGGCATAAACGGCACTCCACGCTTAAACCCTCACGGCCTTATAAACCTTTCCATAATCCTCAACCGGCGGACCTGTTGTTCCAAGGCCCAAAGCCTCTCCTTCCATGATTCGCGATCTTCGTCGGGAATCAAGAGTGACTGGCTATCCAGAACGGCGTGAATACCGGTGCGAAGATTGAGAAACTGACTGTAGAGATCGACGATGTCTTCACGATTGTGGTCTTGAAGCCGAAAAGGCGGTAACGCGCGTGAATCGCGCTCCTGCTCCGCTAGCTGGTCCAATTCAAGCAGCGTCGCCAGGTGAGCGGCCACGCTCTCCAGGTCTTTCAGTGTGCCGGGGACGTCGAGTTCCATCCTCTGGGAAAGTGATGGGGGTTAATAAACGTTATGGCCAGCATTCTACGGCGCGGAATGACTCACCTGGCCCGAGTTATGATTGCGGCACTACCGAGGCGGGCACAAGTGCGTTCATCTCCTCCTCGATCAGCAGAGTCGATAGACGCGGCCGCTTCTTTTGACATGAAGAATCAACGGTATTGGTTCAGTGAACGGCTGAGGGGCTGTCGTCCGTGACGCGCGTGATGCAGCGCCGCGCCGCTGGTTCGCCTGGCCACTCGACGAGTGCCGCCTGTTCGCCAACCCCTTAATTTCAAGATTCTGCTTGCCTTTCGAGAAAGACGTGTCATACTTGAATGGCGTCGCGCGAGCGGCACACCGGTCCACTCTTGGAGGTCATGTAGAACTTTGGAATAAAACAGTAAATCTAGAATACCTGGAAAAAGAAAACACCAGAAATTGAACAAAGCCGCCCATGCTCTTCAGAGCCGGGTGGCTTTCGGCGTAGATGGGAAGGAGAAATTTGGATTTGAGTTTTAATAAAATCTAATCGTGGAAACGGATACTTGGTTGGTAGAAGAAATCTGGCGTTTTTTCTTTGAAGGAGAAATGAATATGAAATCAGAATTGGTCCTTCCGGGTTTTTCGTGGGTGAGAATTAGGCCGGAAACCGGTTTTGGCGACCCGATCGCTGGTTGAAGAAGTCCGCCGGACTGGAGATTGGGTTGACGCTTGAGGGCCGTCGGCAGCATGAAGACAGGCGAAACCCCGTGGAAAACGCGGGATTTCGCCCGTGCCGTACGGCCTCGCCGCCGCGATCTCGGGTCGCCCCCAGCGTCGCCCACCTCGTTGCCGCGTGAAAAGTGGTCAGTTTGAGTAACATAGACTGTGGTATGCCCAACGGGGGCAGGTCACTCAGAGGGCAATGGGGAGACAGGTCACGTCAAAATGCCAGATCGGCGAATCCGTGACAGTGAAGGTAACACATGTGCAGTTATTAGTTTACAAGCAGTTATGAAAAGGTGCTTTTAATATTGAAATTGAGACTCAGTCTCAATACGATCTGCGCCATGGTCTCCGTTGCTTCACAGCGGTTTCTTGGGTCAGCCGTTCGCCGGGCAGAGCATGTTCGCTTTCATCGCCATCCGACGCTGAGCCCATTCGCGCTCACGAGCAGGCAAGGCGCTGGACGATTTGAGGTACTGCCATGACGCAATTGATCGGAACAGAGTCCTTTAGTAATAAACGGGCCAATCCTCCCAGTCAGGACCGGCGTGACCTTTCCCTGCCGCGTGGACCGTCCGCCTTCCGACCGGTCGCATTGAGCAGCCCGGCGTTCACTCTCATTGAGCTCCTCGTGGTGATAGGGATCATCTCGCTGCTGCTCGCCATTCTGCTGCCCGCGATGAGCGCCGCGCGCCAGACCGCTCAAGGCAGCGCCTGCATGTCCAATCTTCGCCGGCTCGGCATCAGCTGCATGATGTATCTGGAAAGTCGTACGGCCGCTACCCGCCGATGCGGCTCTCAACCGTCGACGGTCAGACCTTCGTGAACGATTACGGCGCGTCTCAGCCCCGATGGCAGTGGTTCCTAGCCTTTGAGCTCGGCGCCATCATCACTCCGCCGAGCAGCACGACCGGGCCCTGGGGCGATTCCTACTCGCGCACAATGAACAACAATTACTTCATCTGTCCCTCGCTCGTGGGACCGGATGCTCGCGACATCCGCAACGGGGCGTATGGCTACAACTACCAATACCTCGGTAATTCGCGGACCGACACCGCCGCCCCCGCCTACGATAACTTCCCGGTTTCGGAGAATACAATCAGAGCCCCCGTCGAGACCGTGGTCATTGCGGACAGCCGCGGCGCGCATCCTGACCACGGCAAACACTCCTACGCCCTCGACCCCCCGCGCTTGGCCCGCGAGAAAAACGCCGTGAAATTCGGCCCCGACGCGGCCGACGGCCCTATCGCGCATTCGCCTGCGGAGGCTCGCCATCGCGGCCGCGCGGTCACGAGCTTCGCCGACGGCCATGGCGAGACAATGTCGCTCCGCCGACTCGGCTACGGTCTGGATTCGGAAGGGGTGGTTCTCCCTGATGCGGATGGGACAAACCCCGCAGCCTCCAACCACCTGTGGAACGGCCTTGGCGCGGACGGTCCATCCCAACGAACCGCATCGTCGGGCCGGAGATGACCAGCATGAATCGATACAGGAAAAAAACTGAACAAGAGAGGAAGCCCATCTCTGACTACCTACTATGTGTCGCAAAACTGGGCGGATACTTGGCTCGCGCGAACGATTCACCACCCGGCAACCTGGTGCTTTGGCGCGGCGTCTCGCGGCTGACGGACATTTGCCTGGGCTTCACGGTCCGGGAAGTACTTGTGGGTAATTGAAAGCTTCACCGGACGGCTACCTTTTCTCAATGAATTGATGAAATATCCGGGCTAGGTCTGCCGTATTCGGCCGTCGTCGTTGGGGCTCACACGTGGGGGCCCCCCGACGGCGGCGGCCGATGAAGGCAGCAAATGACGACTCGGCAGTCCCCACTTGCCGGATCGGTCCCGAGTCGGAGGGCTCTTCTCGTGGTGCGAGTCGGTTGACACTTTGGGTTGTGCGGAATCCCGCCATTCGTGAGTGTTGAATGTTTGCCTACAGCATGTGTCGAAGCTGATCGAATCTTGCTTGAATCTCCGACCACGTCGGGAAGGGACCGTAACAGGGAATCGATGGCGAACCAGCTCAGGACGGCACGACAGCACGAGATCATCAGGTCGCCCCGACCTCTCTGATCGTATCGGCGAGTCTCCCGAGAGTTTGGAGTCGACCTCGACAGGGCACGCCCCCGGGTTTCTTCTAGAATCATCAAGCCAACCAGCCCTGGGTGTTCATTGCAGATTTCAGTTTTTGCAGATCCCATCATGGCTCCGCTGCCCATGCGAATTCATCACCGAGTAAAAAGGATGGTCCTTCCGGGTTTCTCGTGGGTGCGTTTCCGGTTGTTAGAATGGGGATCCGAGGAGGATTCCCATGCGAGATACCGAGCTTTATCAGGGTGTGTTGGGTTTGTCGGAGCCGTGGTCGGTCAGCCGGGTGGAATTGAAGCTGGATGATCTTCGAGTGGATGTCTGGGTGGAGCATCGACTGGCGGTGAAGTGGCGATGTCCCCGATGCGAATCCGAGGCGGCGGCGAAGGGTGCATCGTCGCCGGAGCTGACCTGCTACGATCACGCCGAGGAAGTGTTCGGAATCATGGAGCGCGCCGTGATGCGCGGCCAGGCCCGCAAAGAAGCGCGACCGTTGACGCAGATCGGCGTGGATGAGAAGGCGTTTCGAAAAGGGCATTCCTACATGACCGTGGTCTGCGACCTGAATCGTTCGACGGTGGAATACGTTTCGGAGGGCCGAACGACGGAAAGCCTCGGAGAATACTATCGATCGCTGGACCCGGCCCGGCTGGCCGGCATCGAAGCGATCGCGATGGACATGTGGGAACCTTATGTGAAAGCGACGCAGGAGCATGTGCCGCTGGCGTCGGAGAAGATCGTCTTCGACAAGTTCCACATCATGAAGCACATGAACGAGGCGGTGGACAAGGTTCGACGGGAGGAACATCGTGAACTCTCCGAGCGGCGTGACGATCGGCTCCAGGGCACGAGGCACTGGTGGCTCTACGGCTGCGAAAATCTGCCGGAGCGGCACCGAAAGATGTTCAATCGGGTGCGCGATCAGAATCTTCGGACGAGTCGCGCGTGGGCGATGAAGGAGACGCTGCGGGAGTTGTGGTTCTATCGCTCAGTGACGTGGGCCAGGAAGTTCTTCGGCGAATGGCGCACCTGGGTGAATCGCTCGCGTCTGGAGTCTGTCAAGGAAGTGGCACGCATGCTGCAGAAGCGTCTGGTCCAACGTCCTGAGCTACTGCACGCACGAGATCACCAATGCCGTGGCCGAAGGACTGAACAGCAAGATCATGGCCATCAAACGACGCGCCTGCGGCTATCGCAACAAGCAGAATTTCAAGACGGCCATCTACTTTTTCTGCGGCGGACTCAATTTGTACCCACGATAATGCCGGAAGGACCTCAGAATTTACCATCACGGATCATGCCAGGCAACAGCTGCACCGTCGTTTTCCAACTACCGTTTTGCCTCCCGAGGACCTTGATCGCCTGTCCGTGCCTCGTACCTCGACCGCGATCGGCTGCATCCCCCAGGAGGAGAGCATCTTCTATTCGCCCCCGGGGATTCCCCTCGTGGCCGTCGTCAAGAATGAGGTGGTCGTGACGTTCGAGCCGTGGGATTACGCGATCCAGAACCTGAGACAGCGCGGCTTCCTTTTTCTCGACGGGAGATACGCTGCCTGAGCGGGTTGAGATCTCTGTTGGCACCGGGGCTCCGCGCGCCGCCTGACAGAGCGTGTCTCAGCCGGGGCGCGTCGGTGTCGTTGTGATGAATCAAGTGCTAGTTCATAAAGGAGCATGAAGAATGAAGATGTTCGACGACGGGCTTTGTGACGATTTGTGGCGCGATTCAAACGATGCGTTTGGAAACGGACAGAAATCCAAACCACACTGGTTCTTTCGTAGTAGGGGTCCCACCAGCGGTAGCGAAGGCGACCCGGAGTCCGCCCGGTCAGTCCTCCGGGATCTGATCATAGACCTGCTGAAGCGGTCCGACCGGCTGGAGAAAAAGGCGAGGCGGTCTGCAAGCCTTTTCAAGACGCTGCTTGAGATTGAGGACATCGCGATCGAGGGCGGCCCCGACGCGATGGAGAAGATCCTGCAAAAGGTGCCCAATCGCACCGATCGAAACCGCCATGATTCAAAGAACTGAATGGGCACGCTTCTGAAGTAAAGCCCCGATCAAACGCAACGCCGCGGACTCAGATGGCGTTGCTTGGAGATTATGCGCCATCCGAGGCCGCGAATCGGCCGTCTATATATCGGCCAGGTCGTCGTTGCACACCTCATCGGTCCAGCCGTTGTACCGCATGTCGGTCAGGTGGTCGTGCAGCTCGTCGAGGATTTCCTCAACGTTGCGGTCGATGGACTCCACCATCGCCAGGATGCGCTCCAGCAGGTCCTGATGACGTGTTCGGGTTTCTTTTGTGTGTGTCATTGTCAAAGGACGACGCCTGGGTATTTAAGGCTTGTGGCAGGTTTGTTACCGGGGATGAGTGGCGACGGGCCTGCCCGTACGCGCTGGCCACGTGTTCGTCCGACGGCCGGAGATAGACGCTGGTCGCGCTCAGGGTGGTGTGGCCAACCTGCTTTTGAACGATCGGCAACGGCAGCTTGAAAACGTGAACATAGTGCATGATGTGGCTGTGTCGGAGGGAGTGAATGGTGAGTTCGTGAAGGACGCGGCCCCTGCGATCGCGTGCATACTCCCGATCGAGTCCGGCGAGGTGAACGTACCTCGCGAAAATCTGGCGCAGCCGGTTTTCGGTGTAACGCCTTCGCGGGTTGCGGCCGGGGTGAAATAGAAAATCGTCGAGTCGATGGATGCGTGATGTTCGATGGGCCATGCGCCTTCCTGTCGCAGCAGGCTCTTGATTACGTTCATGAGCCCGGGTGGCAGGGCGCTGACACGACGCTTCTTCGTCTTGGTGTTCTCGGCGGGAAAGTAGACGGTGTTACGGCCTAACGTGAGGTGTTTGAGCTGGATTCTCACAAACTCGCCAACCCGGCAGCCGAGTTCGTAGATCACGCGCATCATCAGCTTGTGGCGGTAGTTTTCGATCGCATCCAGGAATTGCTGAAGCTCTTCCACGGTAAGATAGCGAATCGTCTCACCAAAGCGTTCGTATCGCCTTCTTTTTCCGAAAGATTTCACATTTGCCGTAGAGCCTCCTTCTTGAGCCATGTTTGTGTGAGCGGGCCCGCCGAAACGCGAATTTGCTTCACATATGGATACAGATGTGAAATCAGGGGAGTTGATAAGTCTGCCGGTGGGGGAGGGAAAAGTGAGAGTTGTACGGGCGTGGCACTTGGGGGCACTTCGAAGTGATCTTTAGGTTGGCGTCCTCGTTCGGCATCGGTATCATCCAACTCGACCCGAGCGACGTGGACTCCTCGTCGATCCTGTACCCGGCGCGAACGAAGGACGCCCTGGACTGGGAGACGATTAACAAGCTCTGCGGCCAGAACGAAGACTTCGCCCGGTTCATCCAGGACGTGAAAATCGACTTCAGTTCCAAACGCGTGCATCGATCCGAGTACGACGAGGTGATTCAGGATATTGAGGCGTACGTGCGGGAGCGGTTGAAGATTCGCTGAGGATGCTCATTAGCCGGTTGGCGACGCAACCAAAGTGAGACTATGTCGGGACAATTCGTTACGGCAACGGTTGCCCTTAGCCATCCGTCCTACCTGAGCAATTCGACGATTGCTTGGCTCATAGTCTAATCCGATCAGGTCGCCCTGCCACTCGTAAAGGTGATTACTAATGGTGACGGGGCACCCAGCGGGTCTTGATCCGAATGGCGTTTGACTTGCTCTGTAGAAAACCACCTCGTCGGGTCGATACAGGTGAATGAAGACCACCAAATCGCCGCGGCAGGTCTTGGAGGCGGCCTACGAGTGTGCGAAAGAGGCCGTGCCCTCGTACGCTCACCGGTTCAGCCCCAAGAAGTTCACCCAACATCAACTCTTCGCCTGCCTCGCGCTCAAGGAATTCATGAAGCTCGACTATCGCGGCCTCATGCACCTCCTCCTCGATGCGCCCAGTCTCTGCGACGTCATCGAAATGCACGACGTGCCGCATTGGACCACGCTTCAGAAGGCGGCCGACCGGCTTCTAAAAAAAACGGCGCCAACCGGCTGCTCGACGAATCGCTGAAGCTCGCGGAAGGCGCGGGCCTCATCGGCCGCGTCTCGAATCTGACCGCCCTCGACGGCAGCGGCTTCGAGGCCCACCACGTCAGCCACTATTTCGTGCGCCGCCGCTCCCGCGGCGACAAACGCATTTCGAGCATGACATATCGCCATTTTCCGAAGGTCGGCCTGCTGGTCGATTGCCGAAACCATCTCATTCTCTCGGCCGTGCCGGGACGCGGACCGGGGCCGGATATCTTGCATTTCAAGCGGGCGCTTCGCGAGGCCGTCAAACGCCAACTGCTTGACACCGTCCTGGCCGACCCGGGCTACGACGCCGAGTGGGTCCACGTTCACGCCCGCTGCGAGCATGGCCTGTGCGCCATCATCCCGCCCAGGATCGGCCGCCCGACCGAGAAACCGCCCTCAACGCGGTATCGCCGCCAGATGCGCGCCTACTTCCGCCGTCCGCCGGAGTGCCGCCGCTACGGCCAGCGCTGACAGGTCGAGTCGGTGTTCAGCATGATCAAGCGTCGCCTCGGCGACACCCTGAACGCGCGATCCCATCATCGCCAGAGCCGCGCGCTGTTCCTCAAGGTCATCACGCACAACTTGATGATTGTCGTGTGGATCAAGGTTTTCTACGGAGCACGTTTGACTTGAATCGGAAGTGGATACGGACAGCCTGTCCGAGTTCTCCAAGATGTATCTTGTTGAAAGTGGTACCTCGATAATCACCAACGAACTCATGAAATCCCAGAATCAACCGTCTCGCAAAGCACTCACCTCGTTACGAAATGAAGTCAAAACAGATCAACTGCAATTCATCGCGTTCCAGAGTTCTTGACTTGACCGTTCCGTGGGCACTGACTGGCCGCGCAATGGTTGAGCAATACTTATCCGCGATTCCACGATATGTCAGAATCAACTCATTTGGATCGCCGTCCTTTTGATAGGCGACCAAACCGCACTTGAGTTCTTTGACGGGTCCTCTCGGAAGCGGTGTCGAAAGTCGTCCCAGCAATTCGATGATGGACTTTCTGTCTACACCGGGTTGATTGATCAGTCCCTGAAGCGCGACGAGAACGGCACTCTGATCCGAACTCAGCTCCTTTGGAGCCGATTCCATGCTCTCCTGAACTCTTGCGCTTTCGATAATGCTCGTTTCCACGCGTGCCATTATCTCATGAATTTTTTGCTTCAACTCCGGGTCCACAACTCTCGGCTCATCGGGCCGGCATCGGATCATCTCGGCCAGCGCGAGCCGGTTGTCTTCAAGATCCCCCGTTTCGGCGTTGTAGAATCGCCAGAAGTGCTCTGTTTCCACGGGCCTCTCACCGCGTCGTTGATAATAGAAGAAAACTCCCCGAAAATTCGGTTTGCAGAGACCGGAGTGAATCCCGTCTGGCAAGTCCTTCAGCAGCTCGGTTCCGCTTAGCTTCATGTATTCCTGCAAATGCCGAACCATTCCCTCATCCGAAGCGAGGTCGGCATCGGCTTCCTCTTCTTCCATGACTTGGGAATCCTCGCCTTCGATTCGCTTAATCGTGTTGAATACCTTGGGATTGATTGATTCGCCCAAGATACTGGCATCGAGCCCGACTGTCGCATCTATCACCTTGATCTTGTTCTGAAGTGAGTTCACCAACCCCAATAGACGCTCAAGTCCTTCGTCAGGGAAGAAGTTTCGCACGTAGAGCGTGTCGAATTCCGTTCCGATGCGATCAATTCGACCGGCCCGTTGAATCATCCTCGTAGGATTCCAATGAAGGTCGTAGTTTACAAGAGATGCGCAGTCTTGAAGGTTTTGTCCTTCACTTAACACGTCGGTGCTGACTAGGACATCGAGTTCCTTTTCCGTTCCCGCCCACTCCGGCCTTTCATTGCTCTTAGGCGCAAATGCCTGCACGATGCGAAGTCTTGATTCTCTATCCGTCCCGCCGTGGATAACTTTGATATTAGGCTCTCCCAATGATGCGACGAGCTCTTTGTCCCCTATGATTTGTTTGTGGACGTAGGCGGCTGTGTCCTTGTAGCTGGTGAAGATAATGACTTTCTCATCAGCGAGATCACCTGTGAGAAGCTCCTTGAGTTTGAGGAGCTTCTTGTCGGCCTCGGGCTTAATGGGATGCACTAGATCAAACACCGTGTCAAGTGCGGTAAGATCGGCGTCGAGCGAATCGGACAAGCGCTGCACGTCGTATGTCTTGGGAGGCAATCTTGTCAGCTTTTGAAGCAGCGCCGCCGCCTTGGGATTGGATTCAATCTGCTTGTGTCGAGACTTGGGTCGCGCCGGCGTTGCGTCGTCATCAGCTTCGGTTTCCTCTTCCTGAGCCTTTGCGTCGTCCTCCAGGTCCTTGTCGATCGTGCCGAGCAACTTCCAGAAGTCCGCGGGCTCGAGCAATACATCGGCGAGAATGTAATGGCGAAACGTCAGCAGATACTCCATCAAACGGAATATCGAAATCCTGAATGCGGCGACACTGCTTTCCAGACGCTTGAGATAACGGCTCTTGAAAATCCCCACCAATGCTTGGCCACGACCGACCATCAGAGGATTCTGCGTCCTGGGGTCCGCCTTGAACGTTTCCAGGTCGTAGGGTGCAAGCTGGAGATGTTCGATGGCGCGCACGACGCGGTCGTAGATGCCCGCGTAAGTTCCTTCAAGGTCGTACCGCACTGTAACAAGCTTGCGCGGAAATGGATCCTCTTACCGTCAATCTGGGCCTCGGGGTATGCCTTCTTGATAAACTGGCGTGTCCGTCGAATCACGATCTCATCCAGAAGATTGTACAACGCTCGACCGATGCTCCCGGTACCCGCAAGAAGTTGCCGATGTGCCGCCTGAAAATACTTGTCCAGTTTCCCGATGCCTGCTGCCGCAAAAAAGGCATTGTCTCCTCGTGTCAGAAAGTGCATCTGATGATGAAGATCGCGGACGCCGTTGTTGATCGGCGTAGCGGTGAGCAATATGACTTTTTTCCGGTAGCCCTGCTCGCCCCGTCCGCCGTTGAGCGCCAACAGGCGAGACAGGTTGTCGTATCGCCCCGAGGATTTGTTGCGAAAGTTGTGGGATTCATCAACGACGACGACGTCGTATTTCCCGTAAGGATCAAGGTCGAATTCCTCTCGACCGAGTATCTCTTGCCCCAAAATCGTGGCTTGGATTTTCGTTTGATGAAGCCTGGTTGTCCACATCGGTTCAAGAGAGGCGGGGCAGACGATTAGCGCGTGCCATCGCTTGTGATATGCGTAATCGAGCAAGAGCTGCAAGCCGATCCAGGTTTTTCCGAGGCCGACTGAATCGCAAATCATGACGCCGTCATATTTCGCCAGAATTCGGCGCGCCCGCGCAACGGCGTCGGCTTGGAATTCCGCGAGATTCAGCGAATACAAATCGGCTGGAACGCCGCCGGATGCCTCCAGGTCGGCACGAAAATACTCAAACAGGGCCTTGAGATACACCTGATAGGGGGTGTATTCCTTCGTACCGAACTTGGACGTGTCCAGGAGGTCGATCAGCTCTTGCTTGTAGTCACGAGCCACTCGCCATTGATTCTCAAACCAGTCGGCCAGTTCCCAAATCGCCGCCGCGCCGACCTCCGCTTTGATGATTCGCTTTGAGTCAAACGAAATTCGCCGACTCACGCGCGGGGCAGCGCCGCCGTCATACGTGTCGCGGGAAAGTGCGTCTTCAGGAAGGTCCTTGCCGGAATAGTGGCTGAGGGCGGCAGCACGGCTCTTCTCGTCTTCTACCTCTTCTTCAGGGATGATTCCTTTGTGCACCAGGTTCAGCTCTCGGTTGGTCGAGAGTCCCGGCCCGGTGAAATTCGATGATCCTACGATGCCAAGCACAGGTCGAAACCGGTCGAACAACGGCGCCCCTTTGGGGTCGCCGTAGAACAAGTAGCACTTGGCGTGAAGGAACCCCTTCTCGAAAAGACCGACGCGTACCCTGTCTTGCTGGAGGAATCGAATGAGATCCTCGACGAGCCTTAGCGTCTCCGGCCGGTAAGGTTGTCGCGCAAGGTCTCCACGCACAAAGGACTGCAGCGCGTCGAGTCGCGCCTTCAAACCAAGCTGCTCGCCGCTCTCCGGTTCCGCGCCGAGAAGCAGCCGCAGGCTCCCCAATTCCTTGAGTCGCTCCGCGATCAGCTTGTAGCCGCCAAGGTTGAAGTACGCTGTCGCGATGTCCATCGCCAGTTCACGATGGTCCTCCAGCACCTGGTTGACCATGTCGGCCATCCGGTGCTTGTCGTTGTCGATGACGTAAGGGAGTGACCGCATGATGTCATTTCAGAAGACGACGTTTCTGCAAGTCCCCTAGGAGAGTGTCAGCAGGTTCGAACGCCTCACGTAAGTGTCCCTTGATCTTCATGAGTTCACCCGAGAGTTCTGGGCCTGACAGATTCTCTTCGCGTTGCAGGTAGAGTTTGGTTGCGGCGACTTCCAGCGTTTTTCGATCCTTCGACATTAATTCCTTGGCGATTTCATCCAACGCCGGCTGTCCTTTGGGAGCCTCAATCTCAAAATGCTCGCGAAGGAATTGTGAGAAAGTCTCCCGGACCTCATAGGAATACTGCACGATCGGCCTGCCGCCGGCGTCCTGCTCACCCAGCTCCTTTCTCGTCTCGATAAGGAAACCTCCGCCCGTCAGTAAATCCGCTGAGCACGCTACAGCCCTTGAATAAGGCCCCTGTTGCCTAATGGCAAAATCATCGAAAGGAAGATCGAATCCCATCGCCTTGAGCAAATACACGATCTTTTGCATCTTGACGCGACCGTCGATCCCGCCTGCCGCATCCACAACCCTGGCGAGCTTCATCTCATCCAAGTCTCTCACGCGTGGACCTCCTCCCTGTTGTCCGGCGGAGCCGGTAACCAGCCTTCCTTGATCAAGTGCGCGATCATTTCTGGATCATGCGCATCATAGTAAAGTCGGTAGATCGTTGTTTCGATTTCCGAAATTGCTCGTATAACGTCAGATACTTGTTCTGCCGCCGAAGTTTTTCCTTCTGGATCCACCAGGTGAATCATCCAGTCGGCTTGCTCTTCCTGTTCTTTCCCTTTGCGATAGTGTATGTTTCGATAGGCGCGGTCGACGAAGTCGTCCCGATGGCATGAGAACGCCAGTGGAGTACCCTCGACACTTGTAACCAGTCGCAAAGCCTTGTCTTGCTTATCACGGGTATCCAAATCAATCGCTTTGTACGGCTGGCGGAGATTGATGAGTTGGTCGCATTTGCGTTTCAATGCGCCGCGCAGCTCATCTCCGTCGTCCGTAAGTTGCGACCAGTCGATAATTGTCCCACAAAGCCGAAAGTCGTCCAACGAGAGATACTCAGCTGTTGTTACCGGTTGCTCAGCCAACATCTTTGCCAGGGCAGGAGGGCAAGGCGACGGAACTCGATTCGGATCACCTTCGCAGATTTTGCGCGCGAGCGACAGAATGCTAAGGAGCATCGCCTCGTAAGCCCGCGTCGTTTTGTGAATATAGACCTGCACATACATGAACTCGCGTGCCTGAATATACTCCTCGACGACGTGAATCGCCTTCCTGCTGTCAAAGCAGAGTCTCCACACGCCATCGGTGCTGCCCGTGGTCGGAACACGGCCAATCCGAAGCGAGTGCAAAAGCCACGCAAGAGCGAACTCGCCATATTTCGGACCGGCGGACCGGCTGTCGCGCAGGAGATAGTCCATTCGGTCGGCATCGAGTTGGCTGCTAATGAAATCCTTCGCAAGCAGGTGTCGGCGGTTCTTCTTATCGATGAGCCCCAGGACGACTGAAACGTCCACTCCGTTCTCTCGGAGATAATCGCCAAATTGTTCCTCAATAATCCGGCGAGACCACCCTTCATGGTCCTTCGGGTATTTTGGCGGCGGCGATTTAGGGTGCTTCAACGCACGCTCGAACAAGTGAGAGAAGGGCCCGTGGCCGACGTCGTGCAGCAAAGCGGCCACGAGAATCTCGCGTCGGTCTTGTTCGAGCTCTCGATACTCTTCGCTTTCTTCTCCGTAGCGCTTGCGAAGTACGTCAAGCATCTGACGGGCAATGTGGCAGACACCGACGCTGTGCACCCATCTGCTGTGCTCCGCCGGGATAGGTCAGAAACGCCAGGCCCAGTTGCCGAACCCGCCTGAGCCGCTGAAATTCCGGCGTATCGATCAGCCCGAGCAGGAGCGCGCCTTCTTCGCCATCGAGTGAGATTAGATTGTGGACTGGGTCGCGAAAAACCTTTGGATACTTCAGCGCGCGTCCGTGTCATCGCTCTAATCCACTTCCTAACATACACCAAACACTTTCGAAACGCAACCCCGAACCCTCAGCTTTTTATCAGCGTGTGCTCACGGGGTAAAGAGGTCGGGGCCGGATTCGGCGGGGACTTGAGCTTGCGGCGCTTCCCCCTTCTTGGCGCGGCAGCCGTGCTGGGGCCGACTCTTGAGAGGATGAGTTTCTGCTCGTCCAGCGTCAGATCGAAGAGCTTGAATACGATACGGTCGATCAGGAAGTCGATCTCGGCGGCCTTGGCCCGGTTCTCGCGGATGTCCCGGTGATACTTCAGAAACATCTCCTGGAGTTTTCGCATCGGGCCGGTGGGGTGGGTAATCGCTCCGCGGCCGGTGAGGTCGGCGCGGATTCGCGCATGGCCAATCTTGTTCTTGTTCTTCCGAAGCAAATCGCAGAACTCCTCCCACGCGGCGGCCTCCCACGCGGAAACATCGATGCCCGGCAGTGGGTAAGTAGGAAACACTTTGGCGATCAGGTCCCACGGAATCTCGCCTGGACCGTCGCCCAGAATCGGCGGGCCAACGCCGATTGAATCGATCTCGCCGTCAATTAATCCATGTGACGGAAACCGCGCATTCCATCCAAGGTAGTCGCAGTCTTGAAACGACCCATGCCCAACCCATCTACCAATATCTGCCACTCTAAGTGTGCTACACAGGGCCTTGATGAATCCGCGCAAATGGGTTTCGAATCTGACCTCGAAGTCTAGCCTTTGTGAAACCGGCTTGTCGAGCTCGTTCCCGGCCTCAGCGGGGAGAGGAAATGCTGCTATGTCGCCAGGGAGTGCCCGAGGAAAATCCTCTTTCGTGCTGCTGGGCGAATATTCCAAGTGATACGCCCGAGTGTAATTCGACAGGAGAATTCCAAGGGCTGCGAATAAGGAATACTTGGCATCACGCGCTCGGCAGGAAATAATCGGATGACCGTGATAGTACCCGAATTCGTCGATCGTCGCATAGAACAACCTCGCCCGCCCAGTAGATTCTCTGACTAAGATTCGATTGCGGGAAAAATCGTCCGGCGATTTCGGATTGGCAAGCCACGGACCGTGTTTTACGTACCACCCTTCCCAAACAATTCTGTATCGTAGAACATTGTCACCCTTGAGCCATGGCTTCCAGTCCTTTCCAGACTGCTCGCGCGAATGGTATTCCTGATTGACGATGGTCTCGTCCGACTGCCCTGAGGCTCGAGAGTACGGCGTGAGACCGTAGTGACGTCGAATCGCTCATCGAATCGAATCACTCTTGAACGTGGTCGAGGCAGGCGGCCCGAATTCGATTCAGTGCCGCGGTAAAGGAATGCGTAAGCCGGGCCAATAAGTCGTGACCGCTCAACAGGCGACAGGTCTGAGGCCAAGACTTGAGGCGACCGGTTCCCAGGGGTGTCATAATTCGTGACAAGCATCCGACCATGCGGTCTCCCCCCAGTTAACATGATGCATGTATCGACATATGCCTCTTCGAACTGTTTCTTATTGAGAACGACAAGTGAGTCCAGTCCCGCCTGTTCGACGATGTACTCTCGCAGAACTTCGAACTGAACAGATGAGCAAATCATGGTGGGAATCACGAAGCCGATTTTCTTGTCGTTCGCACGAGCAATCGTGAGGCATCGTTCAACGAATAGCGCGAACAGATTTATCTTCCCGCGAATCAACGGGAACATATGACGCACATACTCTTTTTCTCGAACAATATCGGCGCCGTAGGGAGGGTTGCCAACGATGGCGTCAAATGCTCGTTGCGTTGGCTCACGTCGCGATGTAAAGAACACATCGGGAAAGTCGAGATCCCAATGAATGAATCGACGATCGAGCCCGATGTGCTGCGATTCACTGATCACAGCCGCCAGTTTTTTGGAATTATTATCTTGGGAGACTTGACTTATCGAGTGATTCCAGTCGTCCAGCCTCAGTCCTAGCGCTTCGGCGTGGACGACAACGTCTTTAGCGCTCGCTATGCCAAAATGTACCGCCGTCAAGCAGTCAAGTAGAGCGCGATACCCTTCTACACCTGACAATACTCGCGAGTACGTTTCAACCGATTGGGTCACTTCCTTCAGCGTCGCGTCAGTTATATCTGCGATCAGTTCCATGTTGCGCGTGGCGCGCTCAAGAGGTTCCATCGGGATTGCGAAAAGTGATCCTGATTCCGCCACGGTCCGGCGGAGTTCGGCAATACTCGATCCGATCAGCGAATTCCCACATTTGAGATGATGATCCAGGAACGAAAGCGGCGCGCCGAGTGTGAAACAATCCAGCCAGAGTGAGACTTTGGCCAACTCTACGGCCATGGGATTCAGGTCCACGCCGTAAGCGCAACGCTTCATGACCAGTCGCTTGATCAGGTTTACGTCCGTCAGGCGGTCTTCGTTGATTTTTACGCCCTGTGCATCAAGCGATTCAAGAATCTGTCTGCGAATCCGCAGTTCGATCAACACGTGTACCGGATTCCACGGGAAGCCGGCCAAAAAGTCCAAAACTTTGTCCGTGATGAAATCGACCGTTTCAACCAGAAAGTGGCCGCTGCCCATCGCCGGATCCAGAACCTTCAGATCGAAAAGGTCCCAGACGACGTTTTCGAATTCCTCAAGAATGCCCGACGCGATTGCGTCATTCGATCGCGGCGTGCCACGCATTTTTTCTGAACGGCGGATTTCAAATTCGCGTGTCTCTCGATACGACCGCTGGGCCTCGCGGAGCTTCGGCGCGATGGCATCAAACTTTTCCGCCAGGAGGGGGCCGACGGTGTTGGCGACGATGTACTTGACGATGTGCTGCGGCGTGAAGTACGAGCCGAGTTTCTTGCGCTCCTTGTTGGACGGAACCAGCGCGACCTTCAGCCCCCTTCTTTGGTATCCCTTCTCCCACTCGTCGGCTGGAATGACAACGTGATACATCAGCAGCCCTTCGTAGATGCTGCCGAGTTGCTGCACGCCGAGGGCTTTGTAATCCACGAAGACGAGCTTGTGCGACTTCGTGTCCTCATCACGAGCGAGAAGATCAAGGGCACGGGCCAGATAATAATCCGGTACGCGGTACTGATTGAGAAATCGAGCGGCGGCGGCTTCGCGGGATTTGTCAGAGGCGGGCGGTTGGGTTCGGAACAGGCCGCCATTATAAGCGGGGACGTTGAACTTTCGACTTAACTCGTTGTCGCTGCCGTCAATGACGTCAAAGAGTTGACCGAGCCGTTTGTAGAGTTTGGTCTCCGACTTGTCGTAACGCCGCTTCAGGCGATCTTCGACGACCTCGCTATCGCCACTGGCGGCGTCCCCGATTTCTTTCTTCAGGCTTCGCAGGCTCGAGGCCGCGTAGGCCGGTTCATTGACCGGTACCAGGTCCAGTGATTCGGCGTACAGCAGGAACAACAGGCGGTACAACAGGGTGAGCGTGGCGTCGTACACCTCGTTCAGAAAAGCATCACCCGCTTTTGTCGCTTCGCCATACTTTGACTTTCGGTAGTCCACGAAGCCTTGAGCGAGATACGGGAACACGCTCTCGAAAATCTGTTTGCGTAGGCGATCGCCAACTTCCTTGGCGAATTCGGCGGAGCCCTGTCGCAGCCGATCGAGGAAGCAAAGTGGCTCGGCTTCTGGGGTCCCGGTGGCCGATCTTTGGAGATTGAATGCTTCGGCGCGGAAGAAGAAGTAGAAGTATCGGAATGCTGTAAGGTCATCCTGATCCAACATTCCGGGCAGATCGATCTCGTAGTAGTTACTGGCCCGGGAATGTGCCTGGGAACAGTAGAGCCGCCAGTCCTTACCGTTGGTGAGGATCGCCCAGTTGAACTTCTGCGCCTCAAGCACCTTGACGACTCGGATGCCCGGAATGTCCTCTGCCCGCTCTCGCTCTGAATCATCTTTTCTATCGAGTGGTCGGTCCCAAGGATAGACGAGGAGCGCCGCGATGGGCTGAGTGCCTTTGTCCGAACCGCTCGAGCGAAGGACGTAGTCGGCAGAGCCGTCGTTTTTGCCGTCGGCGGAAAGGCTGAACCCCAGTGATTCAAGGAGGGGTTTGATGAATTTGGAGTGGTAATCCGCCGCCCCCAAATTGCTGATTGAGCCCGCCTGCTGCCATGTTTCTTTGAATTCGCGGAGTTGGGGACGAACGTCCTTCTGCCAATCAGGAAACAAGTCCTTGATGGTCAGGCGGTGCTTGAGGAAATAATCGCTAAAAAGGTTGCGGTTGTTAAAGTCGTTTTCAGACCACTCGGCGACCTTGAAGGCATCTTTGATCCGATCGTACTGGGCGTAGGGGTCAGCGCCTTGTTCCGCATTCGCTCGAGAACTCGAACATGCACGTCCGAGGGTTTCCGCGATCGACCAAGAGAAGACGGTGTGACACGCTAGGACCGGACAGTGAACCAACTTTGGCCGAGGCCTTCTCGATCAGGACGAATTCCAGCGAGCTGAATTCCCGGGTGGTCAGCAGGAGAAACGTGTTTGCAGGCTTGTTTCGAAACGCGTTGGCAGCGGCCTTGCGAAGGTCGGCTGTGAGGTGTGTTGCTTCGATCCAGTAAATTTCAAGGCCGGCCGGAAGCCCGGGCCCCATCGCGAGCATCGTGATTCGCCGTACTTGGCGAACCATGTGATGCACGCGCTCGGCGAGGCCGAGGCTCGCGGCTGTCTGATCGGCTGGTTCGCTGACGTTGTAGTCCAGCCGCGCAAAAAACTGCAGCACTCCCTCGGGGCTACTAACGGCCTGGACATGCTCTTTTTGAATCGTCGGGCCCATCGGAGGTAGATTCTACGCGCTGCGTCAAACCTAACCAGAGTCGGATTTTGCGTGGGAAGGGACTGAAATCTGCCCTTCTCGGCGCGGAATTCCGACGTTTGCTAATGTGGTTCGGAATGCTTGCCCTTGGTCCCGTCTGGCCCCCGTTTTTTGCCAACCGCTCAATGGCGCGATGGGACCTCCGGGCTCGGTACTTTAGGATTTGGTGCAAAAGAAACTGCGACTACTATATCCCTTCGAGACCCCAGAATCCACACCAACGGCTCGAGTTGGCGCTCCCACACACGCCCGTCAAGACTCTCTCAGCAATCCGAAACGCTTAAATACTCTGCTGTCCTCGGGAAGTTACAACGGAATTCGACAGCGCTGAACACACCTCGGCCGGTCTGATGATCGTGATCCAAACAACACGATGGATAACGAACATCTAGTAACGGCCGATCGGAAACCAGCTTGTGTCCGAAACTCGGTTGACCTGCTCCGGCGCTTCACGCTGTCGTACTAGTCACGAGATCGAGTGATTCCGAGCGGAAACACCTGTTTCCGGCGAAACGGCTCATGGAAGCGAGCGAGTTTGTAGCCGGTGCCATGCGCCAGGCCGTTCTGTCACACGTTCTTGCGTTCCTAGCTGGATCAAGTGCATACCATTCTGCGACCGTCCTGCCCCTCGCCTCAGAATCACCGTGTCTCTTCTTCGTCGTCGGTGACGACTGCTCTCTCCGGCTCCTCCCTTCTGAACGAATCGGCGTGCACTTCGATCGCTCTTCGATCACAGGCGACGAGGCCTGAACGAGCTGAGGCACGCCTACGATAGGGGTCGGAGCCGAAAGGTATATAAAAGCGCATCGTCTTATCGATCGTAACGAATTGGTAGATCCAATCGATAGGGGAATCACTCAGATGTCAAAACCAGAACACGTATTCAAGATGGGCGCGGTGCGCGCATCAATATTTCGAAACACAATTGAGCGAGGCGGCCAGACCGTTCCGATCGCCAAGGTCATCATCGAAGTTCGCTACAAGGACAAGAATGGTGAGTGGCAGGGCACAAACAGTTTGAGTCTCAACGAACTCCCCAAGGCCATCGTCGCGCTGCAACGGGCGTATGAATATCTCATCGACCACGGCAAGGCCGACGAGGATCACGATGACTTCTCACCGGTCCGAACGATGAAGATGTGATTCGCCGACTCGATACGGACGGCGACGTTAGCCAACGACATGATGATAAGAAGAACAGGTCAAACAACATGAAGAAGAGAGGTAGAAAGGCAAAATGTCCTCACTGTGGCAGCGAACGGACCATCAGCAAGGGCTATCGCAAGACGGTCACCCTGGGCAATCGTCCGCTTCGCGTCTGTAAGGACTGCCGTCGCAAGTTCACTGTTCGACGATCCACAACCATCTCCGAACCGATCAAGACCCTGGCTAACTTTTTCTTTGAATGATGTCCCAAGCGGGCGAGTCGTTACGCTGCGAATGATCACGACTCGTCTGCCCTTGCGCCAACTCTCGACTGCCGATCATTACATCGCCAGGCGGCAGCTCATCTCCACAAATTCAATCTCGATTCGATACACGGTCCCATCATGGCCGAAAACCGCGCGCGTGGCGCGAATGGTCGGACGCGGCCGTTTACCGCTGTTTCCAGCGCCTTCTGCGCCCGGAAACACCTATCGTGAAAGGAGAAACAGCCCATGAACACGATTCAAGCAAGAGTTAACCCCAGACTTCTCATGAAGGCCGACCGGCTATTCACCGGCACCTTGCAAGGCCGGATCATCGAGATCCTGCAAAATGCGAGGCGGGCTCACGCATCAGGCGTCGAGATCATCAATGACGGCGCCCGCGTCAAAGTCATCGACAATGGTCAGGGAATCGCTGACTTTTCAACGCTGCTCGACATGGGCGGTTCAGGCTGGGCCGAGCACATCGAGAAGAGCGAAGACCCGGCCGGTGTCGGGCTCTACTGTCTCGCGCCGCGCGAGACGATCGTTCGCTCGAACGGCAAGCGCGCCACCATCGGCGGTGCCGGCTGGACCGGAGCGCCAGTTGTTGTGGAAGATGATCCGGAACCCGTTCAAGGCACGATCCTTCACTTCTGGGATGAACCCTGGATGCCGGCCATGGTCAATTCGCTGGCCGTTTTCAGCGGCATGGAAGTGATCGTTGATGGCGTGGTCTGCCCGAAGTACGACTTCGTCTCGCAGCGCGCGACGCACCATGAGGAATTGGGCTGCCGGATCGAAGTGATTCCGTTCTCCAGTCTCTCAACCTGGCATCGGGATCTTCGCCGCGGGGCCTACGTTCACTTCAACGTCCTGATCAACTTCCACGGCCAGGTCATCGGCCTGTGCCATCATCCGATCGGCCAAGCTGACCTGGCCTATCTCGTGGAGATGACCGGCGAACCCACCGGCATCCGATTGATGCTTCCGGCGCGAACGCAGCTGGTTCAGAACCAGGCATCGAAGCAGCTCATGAACGCGTTGGAATTGGAGGGATTCCGATACATTCAGCGCCAGGGTCACCACACGCTGAAGTACGAGCAGTACCTCCGCGCGAAGAAACTCGGCATTCAACTGCCCGAGGCGACGCCGACCTTTGAGGTCGGACTCATCGGAGGTGAGCAGTCACCGGAACCGGTGGAGGTCACGCTTCCGGAGGGATTCCCGCTTTCCGAGTGCTACCGTGTGTCACGAGAATTTGCCGAAAGCGACGACTTTGCCGAGATCAACGTGCACCTGCTCGGCGCGCTCGGGATATTTGAAACGCCGTTTGTGCCGGTCTCCATTAACAGCCAGTACGATGGCTATGCCTGGGCGAATCTGCCGACCGTCGAATCGACCGAGGTGAAGGCCGGCGACGAGTTGCATGCTGACTATCTCTGGTCCGGACGGCTCGTCTGTGTAAAGGAACTCACCCTCACCGCAAAGACGAGCGACGGCCGAACTTTTGCATCGCCAGTCTGCATGGCGATTCGAACCGAAGCTGCCTGCGGACGGCCCGCAATGGGGCGCCGAAGAGATTCTCGTCACCCCTGAGGCTCGCACCAGACTCATGTCTTCCCAGATCTGGTATCACCTCGGCGGATTCAGTGACGACGGTGACACCTACGAGACGCAGGAAGTTCAGTTCGAGGAACAGCTCGACCGCTTTTGGGCTGACTTGGTCGGGCCTGATGAGCACCTTCGCCGCAAGATCCTGGAGGATTTGGGATTCGTCAAGGGAGATTGGAGCAGGGTGACCATCTCCCGAGACGGCGGCGTTCGGATCCACTTCGCGGACAACTCGATCAAGACGCTGACGCCGCCGAATGCAGCGCTGTAATTCCCAATCTCAACTTCAAGTAGGAACTCAACCTTTCACGTCTGCGTCAGCCTGAATCCAAGTCTGCAAGCAACTGATCACGAACTTGGTGTGCGAGTGCACGAAGGGAATCTCTGCGCGCGTGCGCGGCCCTCGTGAGTTCGCCGCCGGGTTACTTTGTTTGAAAGGAAAGTCTCATGTCTCATCGACTCACCTGCCCGCTCTGCGGCAAATCTATTGAATTCACGCTGGTTCCCCATCTTCGCGACGACCACAAGGTCGAGCCGGAGATGTTTCGCCGGCAGTTTCCGGATAAGCCCATTCACAGCGTCGGTTTTACCGAATTCGTGAGGTCAAGTGAAGTTCGCAGGCAGGGCGATATCCTGCATTACAAGTTGGAAGTAGCCGGAATTAAGATGACGGCCCGTCACGGCGTCGACCATCCGCTCATTCCGGCCTCCGATCCGACCTTCGTCTGGACCGATCCGTGCAAAGATGTGGCCGAAGCGATCGAACACAACGAGCGCGTCTTCATCTACGGCCCCAGCGGCACCGGCAAGAGTTCACTCGTTCGCCAGATCGCCGCGATGACCAAGCGGCCGGTTCGCCGCGTCTCCCTCAACGGCGAAACCAGCGTCTCCGACTTCATCGGCCACTGGACGGTCAACGACCAACGCCAGACGGTGTTCGTCAAAGGCATCCTGCCGTCTGCGATGCATGAAGGCCAGATCCTTCAGCTCGATGAGGTCGATGCGATGCAGCCCGAGATCGGGTTCATCCTCCAGCAGGTGCTCGAACCCAGCGGCCACCTTCTTCTCACCGACACGGGCGAGGACATTCATCCGCACGCCGACTTCCGCATCGTCGCTACCGCCAACACGCTGGGCTTCGGCTCGGACTCCGGGCTCTACTCCAGCGGCACGCATGTTTTGAATTTCAGCTGGCTCGATCGCTGGGACGTCGTGGTTCACATCGACTACCTGCCGGCCAGCCAGGAGATCGACCTGCTTCGCGCCCGGCATGGTTCGATCGCGAAGGAGCTCCTCACCTGCCTCGTCACGGCCGCGGGCGATCTGCGCAGGGCCCACGCCGAGGAGCAGCTCACAACCACGATCACAACCCGTCGCCTGCTCGCGCTTTGTTCCCGTCTGGAACGCGGTAACGAGTTCCGCGGGCGTTGGCCACCACTGTACTCAACAAAGGTCCCGCCTGAAGACCGCAAGGTGATCGCCGAGACGTTCGATCATCATGTAGGGCCACTGGCGACCTCGTAAGAGAGGACGTTCAATCGCGTCGTCCATACTGATTCCAGTTGTTCAAGTCAAGAATCGATTTTCACGAGAAGGCCATGCTCGTTGCGCGTCGCGGCGGGGCGTGGCCTTCTTTTTTTGTTCCCGAATGGAGCAGAGACTATGCGTACCAACCCCTTCGAAAACCAGCTCGAAAAAGTTGGCCAGAACCCTGACCGATCGTTTCGGCGTCACCGTGGTGTGCCGGGGCGAGTCGGCGTATACCGATGGCAGGCAGATCGTGCTGCCGTCATTGCCTGATCCGATGGACGAAGATCTCGAACGAATGATCGTCGGCTATCTCGATCACGAAATGGCCCACGTGGCGTTTTCGGATTTCGATCAAGTTGTGGCGTTCAATCAACAGTATCCCGGCGCCGAGGCCATGCTGAACGTGGTCGAGGATGCACTGATCGAGAAGCTCGCCATGCAGCGCTGGCCGGGTGTGCGGGCGAATCTGGATGCCTTGTTCAACCAGGTGAAGCGGCGCGTGCGGTCATCGCTTCGAAGGGCCGATCCGTTTCGGCGGTTCTGCACCGCCGTCTATCTCAAGCTGTCGCATCACGAGGATATGCTCGGCCTCCACAAGGAACTTGTCGGATTCGATGATTTGGTCGCCGAGTTCCCCCAAGTCCAGACGACCGCCGACTCGGCGAGGTTGGCCGCGAGGCTGCTGCGGCGATGGATTAGTCGTCAGCGACCCGCCATTAATGGCTCCGAGGGTGATTCGAAGTCGGAGACTGAATCGGAATCCGAGAATGACAGTGAGCCTGTATCCGCTCAGGGTGACGAGAGCGAATGCCGCAATGTTGACATTGAGGAATCGAATTCTCCCACTTGGGGAGTTTCTGAGCAAACTCAAACCGGCGAACATGAGCCGAGAAGCGACGGTGACGAAGCATCTGGCGATCAGGAAGCCAATGAGTCTCCCCAATCGATGGATTCCAAACAACACACAGGCCTGGCGGGCTCCGGCGCGTCCTCTGATGAAGAGGCCGTTGCTGATTCAATCGATCCGACTGATCTGGCCGCGTTGACGCGAGGGGCTGGAGGTCAGTCGATGATCACCGGAGCCATTCTTGAATCCATCGAAAGGGCCGCCAAGGCAATCGAAGGCGACGATGTCTATCGCGTCTACACGCGGCAGCACGATCGCATCGATATGGTGCCGAGGGCCCGCGAGTGCGACGTCGCTGAATTGATCCAGCGCAACGCCGACATCGTTCGACGTCTGCGGCGCGGCCTGACCAACGCGCTTCGATCCGCTGAAAAGCGCTGGTGGCGGGAAGGACAGCCCCGAGGAGAACTCTCACCGCGCACGCTCCACCGCCTCTGCCTCGATCGGCCGCAGTTGGAGGTCTTCCGAACGCGCTCGGTCGTCCAGGGCCGATCGACGGCCGTCTCTATCGTGCTCGATGCCTCGGGAAGTATGACGCAGTCCAAAATGGATGTTGCCCGGGATGCCGTTCGCGTCCTGCTTGAGGCCCTGCGCGATCTCAAGATCCCGGTGGAGGCCGTCACGTTCACGACGGGGATGGCCTTCGACGCCAACAAGGCGATGGTGGACTCGGGTGCATCCGCAAATTCCGTGCGCAAACGCTTCGCCCGCATGTCGAACCTCGAGATCGGGATCATCAAGCAATTCGAGGAGCCGGTGAAGGCGGCGCTGTCGCGGTTACCCTCTGTCCAGGGCTCGGGCCTTACGCCGCTGGGTGAAGCGATGGAGATCGGCGCCCGAAGAATCATCATTCGAAACGAGACGCGGAAGATTCTGCTGGTGATCACCGATGGCCGGGCCGGCTGCGAGGGAAGCAGTGCGGCCTGTCATCGTCATGCACAGCTGGTGGCCCGACGCATTCTCGCCACCGGTATCGAAGTCGTGGGTGTGGGTATTCAGGAGGAAAGTCTGAAGGAAGTGGTTCCTGACACGATCGTCGTGCAGGACATTCAAGACCTGCCGGCCCAGCTTTGCAAGCTGCTTGGCCGAACATTGAAGAAAGGAGTTTGTCATGTTGGATGAACAGAGAGAGCGCATGCTCAACATCGCCATTCTGCTCTCGGCCGATGAATTGGATCGGGTTCGCGAGGGCGAGGGTGATGATCAGGCAGATGGCGGTGATCGAGACCTGTCGAACGCCTCGAAGTTTTCTGACTCGGCGCTGATCGACACGGAATCACCGCAAACTACCGGAGAATCGACTTCAGGGGTCTCCGGGCTCACCATCGGTGAGCGCGAGCGTCTCCGCACGCGCGAATCCAAGGTCTCAACCACCTGTGTCGGTCAGCCCCGCGAGCCTCACGAATGGTGGCCGGTAGGCACATCGCTCGAGGGGCGTATCGGCAAGGAAGTCTTCGACGCCTCGGTCGTCCCAAACCCGCGAGTGAAGAGCGGCCGAAGCATCCTCATCGATTCGGGTCCTGCACAGGGACGGGTCTGCCTCACGCCGACGCGCGCCGCCATCGAGGCGACCGAAGAGTACCGCCGCATCGCCAACCTCGGCCGTGGTGGTGGCGTGACCAACGGCTGGAGCTTTTGGAAGCCGAAGCAGTAGGGCGGCCGTATCTTCCAACAAAGTCGTGCGATCGGGCCGCGCAACTTAGCACTTTCAACATCAAACAAGAACTCTTGAAGCCCCCATCTACTCCGATGGAATCGGTGCGCGCCTGCATCGAGCCATCCATTCAGAAAGAGGTGAAACCGTGAACAACCAACATCCGTTTGACGATATGCCCGTCATCTACTCGTACACACGGGCCCAGGCCATCGAGGACGGTGTCTTGGTGGACCTGACCGAGTGGGCCAGGGAGACCGGCTTCAAATATCCGGTGGCCTGTACGTCGGAGGTCTGGCACCGTTACATCTCGCCGCCGGCTGAAACTCGCGAACTCCGCCAATCCGAACGCGGCCGGACCCACGACCTGCTCAGGACGCTCTTCCTATGTATACAGGGCAGCCGCACGACGGCCGATAAAGACCTGCTTCTCTTCGAGGTCTTGTTCCTGCAGGCGCCGAGTCGGACGGAAATCGTTTCCCTGAAGTCCCTCTGCGGCCCCGGCGACGATGGTGAACCCGTGATCACGATCCTGCTCCCACACGAAGATTAACTCGATCAGCTTTTGCGGTGCGAATTCGGCCATACCGGGGGCGGGCCGACGAGGCCCGCTCCCCATTTCTCAACCTCCATCCCTCAATCGCTTTCGATTTCTGTTCCTCTCATTCACATCTGCATTGCCAACCCATTCAGCCAAGGCATGATGCAGCCTTCACGCAGGCCATGAATGCGAAGTGGGAGGTGTACGATGCGAACGGCCTCACCGCGATGATGTTCACATCGGAACTCTTTTCAGGGGACTGGCCGGCACGACTCCGGGATGAGATTTTCGGCACCTTTGACAGGAGACTCTCGGATTCTGATTTCGGATCTCCTGATATGAAACGTCGAAAGTCCGGCAGGCCATGAACGGATTTGTGTTCTGGATGGATATTTGATGGAATTCGTCAATTTAGGACGAGTATTTCGGTTATCCGATTTCCGGCACGTCAGAACAGTATGTGTGGAGTTTATGCGTGGAACGTCGGGTGGAAGTTCACGATTGCCCCATGTGAGACACGCAGAGATGACCGGCAGATTTATTAACTCAGTCGAGCTTGCTTTGTCGTTCTTGCCCTCCAGGTAGGTCGGCCTTACTTGGAGGCAAAATTCAGGCGGTGTACGGGGTTGGTGGCGACATCGCGGCATCGGGGAGTTTGACGCGTAAACTCTACTCTCTCTATTTTTGATTAACGCGAACTTTCGGGCTGGAAGGAGTCGCCGAAATCGCAAGATTTATCTACTCCGGCATCTTCCCTGGACTGATGGTATTCAACGAGACGCCCGGTGACTCGCTCCTGGGAACAATTTGGACCGACTTACGAGAGAGCCCCATTCAGTTCGTAACTTTCATACTATTCCTTGTTGCACTGTCTCTGCTCGCGCCGGCGGGCGAGTTTCGGGAGACCGACGGATCATCGGCCATGTCGTTTCAACCCGACGCAGGGGATCCGGTGGCGCCCATGACGGCCATCCTTTTGTGGATCGATCAGCGCGCGGAAGCTGACGAGAAAACCGCACCGAACGCAAAAACGCCAACGTTTGAAATCACTTCGTTTGTTCAACCTCTGCCTGCGTGTTTTCCGAAGTACTCAGAGTCATCCTCCCTTTTTCGGTCAACCGAATAACTCGAATTTTGCCGCGCGAGGTGGTGAGAACCTGCTCCTGAATGAGTCCTTTCTCTGCCGAAAGTTCCTTCGTTTTCTGACCCTGTCGAACGCTAAGACCGAGCCGTTTGTATCGTTCAGCCACGCCCCCTTCCGGAAAGGCATCGATGTCGCGGAGGAAGGTAAGCGTGGGCTCGGCTGTCGCGACGCCACCAATACTCACTTTTTCGTCATTTCGGTCCGGACCTCCAAGACTCTGCGGGCGCTGCTGTTCATGGTTTCGAGCGGAATGAAGTCCCAGACGGGTCATGTGGTGGATGACGTGCGTGTCGGTGAACGCGCCCTTCTGGATTTGGAATTCCGGCACGTGAATCATGAACGGCTTGGTCCCGCGGCCTTGCAAGCGCACGATGGCCTCGCCCACCTGGAGATTTCCCAGAACCGCTTTGTCTTCATCTTCGAGCATCATCGCGGAGCTCATGGCCGTGACGTCGGCCCGGTGCTTGAGATTGAAACAGATGACGGCATAGGTATTCGCCAAGGCTGACGGTGCGATGGTGGATGGCATTTGATCCAGGCAAATCAGCGAAAGCCCGTACTC
>JADJRI010000038.1 GCA_016712275.1 Planctomycetota bacterium | reverse complement strand
CAAAAAGAATCATGTATGATTTGAACTGCCCAAGAATGAGGAGCCATTCGGGCCAGCGAGAGTCGGGTGTTGCGTCGGCGAATAGCAAGAATGATCCCTTAGCGTTTCCCTCGGCACACCAGCCTTGGCTGAATTGATGCCAATCGCATTCTAATTCCTACGTTGTCGCCCGGCGACAGGGTCGCACGACCGAATTCTGACAATCGGAGCATGGCGTGAGTGTTCGCCTCATAACAGGTCGGGCGGGAAGCGGCAAGACCCATTGGTGTCAAAGCCGGGTCTGCGCCGAACTCGCCAGGAATCTCATCGACGGCCCCCGATTGATCATGCTGGTGCCCGAACAGGCCGCCCTCCAAATGGAGCGCGGATTGCTTGGCATGTTGGATTCGTTCAGCGTCAAGGCGCTCGGCCGCTGTGAGGTTCTCAGTTTTCGCCGTCTTGCCAACCGAATCTTGAAAGACGCTGCCGGCCCTTCGCCGATTCCGCTAACGGCCCTCGGGCGGCAGATGGCCCTGCGATTGTTGATCAGCCGTCACCGCAAGTCGCTGCGGGAATTCGCAAAGGTCGCGGAGCGCGGTTCGTTTGTTCGCGAGATTTCTCGGGGCATTGGCGAGCTGCTTCAAGAATCGGTTTCACCCGAACAACTCGATGCAACCGTGCTCGTCGCCGAGGAATCGGCCGACCCCACCGCAGCCCGACTTCACGATGCGGCGCTCTTGTATCGCGCCTATCTCGAGTACCTCGGTGACAATCGGGTCGATCCGGAGGGGGTGCTCGATCTGGCGCGTGCCCGGTTGGCATCGGCTGAATGGCTGAGGAATGCACATATTTTTGTCGACGGATTTGCCGGACTGACGCGCCAGCAAGTTCGAATGTTGGTCGAATTGTCGTCGGTCGCATCGCAATTGAACATCGCTTTGATCGGGGATGCTGAAAATGCAACTAATTCAAGCGACGGACGCACAGCATCCATGCTGTCACTATTTGCGCGAACACAACAGACATGGCAGGCTTTGCGTCGCGGATTTCTTGATCAGGGTGTGACCATCGAGGAGCCTTTGCACCTTGATCCGAGTCCCCCGCCGCGCTTCTCGACAACGCCCCAATTGGCCGTGCTGGAGCGCAACCTGTTTGTCACCCCGCCCATTGTTCATGTCGACGATCGATTTGCGACCGACGAAGCGTCGCCAGTTGGCAAACTGGCGGGCCTGCGCATTGTTCGCGCCGTCGATCGTCGCGGCGAAGTCGAAGCGGCGGTCCGGTGCATCGTCGATTTCGTTCAACGCGAGGCGAACCCGCTGCGCTATCGCGATATGGCCATCATCGTCCGCGATCTTGCGCCCTACCATGACATTCTCTCGGCATCGCTTCACGAGCACGGCATTCCTTTTTCATCGACCGTCGACGGCCGACCCATCACCATCCTCTTGTTCAGTTGGTTCGCGGCCTGCTTCATCTTCCCGGCGGCGGGCGGCTGGACGATGCTCTGGTTCGGATTCTCAAGAGCGGCCTCTCAGGCCTTTCAATTGATGTCGCCGATACCATTGAGAACTACGTGCTGGCCTTCAATCTCGTGTCCGCAGCACACTGGGAGCGTCGATGGACGCGGCCCATGCCGGATCGACGAATGCCTCGACAGGGCAAATCGGAAACGATCGATCGAGAGCTTGGCGAATTGAATGCGGGGCGCGCGCACCTTTTGGAATGTCTTCGCGAGATGTGGCCCGCCGCGGCTTCGCGCTCAGCACACCCAAATTGCAAGACGTGGGTGCGTCGATTGTATAACACACTTGACGCGCTTCGTGTGACACAGACGCTGGCCGAGTGGCGCCGCTCGGCAACGGAAGTCAATAAGCTCGACGAAGCTGTAGAACACGAGCAAGTCTGGTCCGCGCTGATCGAGCTGCTCGAAGAACTCGATGGCGCGATGGGTGACGAATCGATGACGGCGCGGCAATTTCGCGAAGTCGTCGAGTCTGGCCTTGCCGATTTTTCGCTTGGTCTCGTCCCGCCGACACTCGATCAACTTGTCGTCGGGTCGATCGAGCGCAGTCGGCACCCGGCTATCAAAGCGGCATTCGTGCTGGGTTTTTGCGAGGGTGGCTTTCCCGCGCGCATCGGCGAGGAGACGATCTTCGGCGATGCCGAGCGCGCGTTTCTGGCTGAGAAAAACGTCGCACTCGGTCGGTCGCGCGATGATCAGCAGCTCGACGAGCGGGCGCTTGCCTATATCGCCTTGACGCGTGCGAGCGAATTCCTCTGGCTCAGCTATCCAACCGTCGATGCGTCCGGTCGAAAGATCGAGCCGTCGGCTTTTCTTCCCGCGATTCTTGCAGCCGCGCCCGATGTAAGGATTGAAACCGTCCGCCCCGACGAGCCAAGTTCCATCAGTTCATCCGCCCAGCTCGCGGCGCGTATCGCGCAATCGCTTCGCGAATGGGCAACCGCAGATAGGACCGATGTCGATGCCGGGCCGTGGCTCGCCATGTATGAATGGGCGCGACGAACGCCAAATGCTGCAGTGCGAAATACGGCATCTGCAGCTCTGCAATCGTTGGCACCAACTGTGAAGGCCGAGTTGTCTCAGAGAGCCAGTTCACAACTTTGGCCGCCGCCCTTTCATACGAGCATCACCCAACTAGAGTCGCTCGCGGAATGTCCATTTAAGCACTTCTCCGGTTACGGGTTGCGACTCACCGAACGAGCCGAGGGCGAGGTTTCGCGGGTCCATCTCGGCAACCTTTACCACGAAATGCTGGAGCAATTTGTCAATCAGCTCATCGAAACCGGCGAGACGTTTTCCGAAATGTCTGATGCGAAAATTGCATCGCGCGTCGGTGCGCTTTGCGATCAACTCATGCCGCTTTATGCCGAGCGGCTCGGCCTTTCCGACGCGGAGGTGCGCAAGACAATCTGGCGCGCCAGCGCGAAGTTCCGTTTGCACTTCGTGCCCAGCAGGCGGGGCTCGGCAAGACCGCGCTCAGCCCGCGGATGACTGAAAAGCAGTTTGCGGCCGACCGCGAAAACGCGCTGCCTTCGCTGCGAATTCGGGCATCGAGCGGCGACATCGTGCTTATTCGCGGAAAAATAGACCGCATCGATTTCGTGCATTCGGGACCGACGCAGTTGGCCGTTGTGTTCGATTACAAACGCACGCTGGGCAAGAGGCTAAAGCTCGACGAGGTTTATCACGGAATCGCATTGCAGCTTCTTGCATATCTACTTGTTTTGCGCGATGCCGGGGAGCGAAGCGGCCATCCGTTTGTTGTTCCGGGCGGTGCATTTTACATTCCATTGCTGGCCTCCCACACGCGCGTGACGCATCCGTCCGATGCCGATGATCCCGAATTCAACGCGTTCAATGGATTGCGGCCGCGGGGCATCGTCGATTTCGACTGGATCGAACACATCGATCCGGCCATGAAGGACTCGGGCAAGTCTCAGGCATTCGCCGTAGCTCGAAAAAAGACCGACGGGGAAATCAGCAATGTCAACATTTCTGATGCCGTGCGAACCGGCGTCATGCTGCCGCTACTCGACCACGTTCGAAGCCGCATGACGGAATTGGTCGATCAATGGATGGAGGGCGATATTCGGGTGAATCCGATTCGCATGGGCAATCGCATTCCATGTTCGACCTGCCCATTCCGATCGGTCTGCCGGTTCGAGTTTTCCACGCATCGAGTTCGGACATTGCCGCCGATGTCCCGAGCCGCCGTCATGGACGCACTGCTGCCACGACCGGCCAGCGGCGATCGCACGCCGCCGGAGGTGCCGTATGAGTGACATCCAGTGGACGGAAGCACAGCGAGCCGCCATCGCGACCATCGACCGAAGCGTCCTCGTGTCCGCCGGCGCCGGCAGCGGAAAAACGGCGGTTCTGGCCGAGCGATGCGCCCATCTCGTGCTCGATGCCGATCCGCCCTGCGACATCGACGAACTTCTTGTTGTCACCTTTACCGAAGCCGCCGCCGGCGAAATGCGCGAGCGCATCGGCCGCTCGCTTCGTCGCCGGATGATCGATCGGCCGAATGATGCGCGCCTTCGCCGACAGCTCGTTTTCCTCGATACCGCCAGGTATCGACGATACACTCCTTCTGCCGCAGCGTTCTCAATCGATACTTTGCGCAGGCCGACCTCGATCCCCAGGCGCCGATTCTCGATCCGCACGAAGCCGGCATCCTGAAGCGCGAAACCGTCAAGCGCATTTTCGATGACCATTCCGCAAGAACGGATGCGGAGGGCGACCGATTCTTCGATTTTCTGGCCGCTTATGGCGCGGCGGAGGATCGGCTGCAGGCCACGCTCCTTGATCTCAACGAGTTTCTTGCATCGCTGCCTGATCCAGAGGAGTGGCTTGAAACGACGCTGGGCCATCTTGAGTGCCCCAGCGAGACTGAGCCGCCGCCCTATTGGTCGGCCGAATTGCGGGCCTCCTTGCTGACGGAATTGAACGCGCAAGGCGAGGCTGTTTCGCAGGAATTGCAGTCATTGGCCCGCCGTTTCGACGACAGTCCGGAAGTGCTGGGTATCCTCGCGCCCTTTATTGAATGCCTGACGCAATTTGAAACCTCGATCGCATCGTGGAAAAAGCAGTTGGAGAAAGGTGCGGATGGCTGGACGCTCGATGCCGTTTGCAAAGAAGGCATCGGCCAATACGAATTCCCGCCAATCCCGCGAAAAGTCAAAAAAGTTTACGACGCCCTTCCGGAGCGCGGAGCACAGGCATTTGATGCGGGACAGGAATCCGTCAGAAGTGTGCGGGACAATCTGCTCAAAAAGTTGCAGGAGCGATGGACCGCCTTCGATTCCGCTGGCTGGGCAGCCGGCATTTGCCATGTTGCTCCATCGATGAAAATGCTTGTGAGTCTTCTTCGCGAAACGCGCGATGCCTATCAAGCCGCCAAGAGCGATCTGGGCGTCATCGACTTCGGCGATCTCGAACGATTCACATTGAAATTGCTGCGCGACGAATCGAACGGTGTGGCTGCCCGCCTTCGCGATGAGATTCGCCATGTGCTTGTCGATGAATTTCAGGATGTGAACCCGATCCAGGCCGAGATCATTCGCCGCGTCAGTCGCGAATTCGGCGATTCGCGATCCGACAATCTTTTCACGGTCGGCGATGTGAAGCAAAGTATCTATCGCTTCCGGCTCGCCGAACCCAGGCTTTTTCTCGATCGGCAGGAGTTGTTTCAATCGCAGAGCGGGGAATTCGACGACACGGACAATCAAACGACGACCGTGAAAGGCCGTGCGATCGATTTGCTTGAGAACTTTGGCTCGACGCGGCCGATGATCGACGCGGTTAATGCGGTGTTTGAAAAGCTCGTGGCGGCGGATCTGGGCGGGATTGATTATGACGAGCACGCCCGGTTGAAATTCCCGATAGCAAAACTGCTTGAGCATGATAAGGATAAAGATGGAGAGTCGGGGCCGACGCCAGCGCACGCGGATTTTCCGCCCGTCGAAATTCATATTCTTGAAGAGGAACGGGGCGGCGCGGCAGCCAACATACATGACAACGCCGATGATGAGGAGGATTCCGACGACCTCGAACGCATCGAGCGCGAGGCGTGCGTCATCGCCCGTCGCATCAATGAGCTTGTTGCAGATGGCTACACGTATTCGGACATGGTCATACTGTTTCGCTCGATGAAGGCGCGCATTGAACTTCTTATTCGCACCCTCTCGGCGCTGGGGATTCCGGTATTCGCCGATTCCTCCGGCGGGCTTTTCGATTCGCTCGAAATCCGCGACATGCTGGCTCTCTTGTCGTTGCTCGACAACGTGCAGCAGGATATTCCGCTGGCGGCCGTGCTGCGCTCGCCACTGCTGGGCACCGACGAGCGACACCGATCTGGCACTTATTCGCAGCGCGGGCGGCGACGCCATGAGATTCGATCCGTTTCACGCGGCCGTCCGCCGGTATGCCGACGATGGCGAGGTCGCAGCGCTTCGCGTGTCGCTCAATGTCAAACTGCGGGAAATCGAGAAGTGGCGGCATCGCATTCGCCGGCGTCCCATTGCTGACGTCCTTTGGGAAATCTACATCGATACCGGCTATCTCGCCTACGTCTCCGGCCTCAAGAACGGCGAGCAACGCCGTGCAAATCTTATCCAGCTTCACGAGCAGGCCCGCAAATTCGGCGAGTTCCAGCGGCAGGGGCTACTTCGTTTTCTCCAGTTCCTCGGCAGCCTGCGCGATGCAGGGCAGGACCTCGATGCCGGGTCGGTGTCGCCGCCGTCGGGCGATGTCGTTCGCATCATGACGATTCACCGAAGCAAGGGCCTCGAATTTCCCGTCGTGTTTCTCGGCGAATTGGGCAAACGATTCAATATTCGCGATGCGGCGGGCTCGATACTCTATGACCGCAAACTGGGCATCGCTCTTGAGGCGGTCGATATTGAAAAACGCATCGTCTATCCGACGCTTCCACACCGGCTGGTCGCTCAGGCCAACCGGTTCGAGGCCATGGCCGAAGATCTTCGCGTTCTGTATGTGGCCTTGACCCGCGCGAAGCAGAAACTGATTCTCGTCGGCACAGGCGACGATCGGTTTATCCTCGGCTCCGAATCACCGACGCCCGGTCCTTTGCCTCTTCTGCGCCGCCGACGCGCTTCGTCGATGCTCGATTGGGTCTTCGATGCTGTCGAGGCCCAACCGCGAAGCGCGATCGGCTGCTCGCTTGAATCCTCGTCGCCCTGTCTGTTCGCGGCGTTTCACTATTCGGCGGAGGAAATGCAATCATGGCAGGTCGAGCCGGCACCTCTTCAAGCGGTCGAAGACAAGTGCCGCACGATTGCGGGATTTCTGCCGCTATCGGTTCATGCGCCTGCCGTGGATTCGTTGCAAATTGTACAGCGCCGGTTGACGACGCCGTATGCGGCCGCAGCCCTGACCCAAGTGCCGGCCGTCGTCGCCGCGAGCGTACTTAAGCGGCGATGGAATACGATGACCGATGAGGCGGAGCCGGTCGAAGTGAAAGTTCCAACCTCAAAATCCGAGCACAGCAATTCCGCAGCCGACTTCCGCGTCCCGGCATTCGCGTCCGTTGAGACTTCTCCAACCGCAACGCGCCGCGGCACGCTCACGCACGAGTTCTTGCAGCGCATCGACCTTCGCCGCGCCGATGGCCCGGCCGCTTTGAAAGCTCAATTGGCTGAGATGATTGCATCTGAAGTATTTGCCAATGACGACGCGGCCAGCATCGATCTGGATGCCGTCGCGTGGTTCTTTGACACGGAACTGGGCCGCACGCTGCGACTGCCTGAAACCCGGATCGAACGCGAATGGCCTTTTGTCCTCGGTGTCGCCCCATCACAATACAACCCGACGGCCATGGCCCAAACGCGGGACGACGTGCTGCTCGTCCGTGGCATTGTCGATTGCCTCTTCGACGCGGGGCAGGGTTGGGAGGTACTCGATTACAAGACCGACAGGGTGAACGGGCCGGCGGTCGCCGAGCGCGCCGCACTCTACAAGGGCCAGCTCGACATTTATGCCGCGGCCATTGAGGCGGCCTTCAAGGTTCGGTCCAAAACGAACTGGCTCATTTTCCTCCATCCCCGCGTCATTGTGCGAATCTGAAATTTCAATACCACGCATTGGTGCTTTCGCACTTCATGCGTTTGCGCGGTAACATTTCGTTTTGAGTGCCTATCTCAATGACCCGTGTGGCACCGGCTATTAGCCGGTGCCACACGGGTCATTGAGATAGGCTCCAAGAACAACGATTGAAGCAGGAGCACTCAATGAACTATGCAGACCCGCGCTGGCCTAACGTCTTCATCATCACGCACCCGGTCGTGCAGGAACGCCTCACTGTCGCCCGCGATAAGGGCACGCCCGTCGAACAATTCCGCCGCCTCGTGGGCCACATCGCCCGCCTCATGGCCTTCGAAATCACGCGCGATTATCCATCGATCCCCTGCGAAGTATTAACGCCGATGGGCCCGTGCGTCGGCAGCAAGCTGGCCCGCGAACTAACGCTCGTTCCCATCCTTCGCGCGGGGCTCGGCATGGCCGAAGGCATTCACGAACTTCTGCCCGCCGCCCGCATGGCGCATCTGGGCATCTATCGAAACGAGGAAACCCTGCAGCCGGTTGTCTATTACCACAAGCTGCCTGCGGGCATTTCCAAGACCGACGTGATCATCATCGACCCGATGCTCGCCACCGGCGGCTCGGTCAACACCGCGATCGATTTCATCAAGAAAACCGGCGCGACCAACATCAAAATGCTCTGTCTGCTCGCGGCGCCGGAGGGCATCAACGCCATGAACGCGAAGCATCCGAATATTCCGATCTACACGGCCGCGGTCGATCAAGGGCTCAATGAAAAAGGGTACATCGTGCCGGGGCTGGGCGATGCGGGCGATCGGCTTTTGGAACGGGGTGATAATACCGCCGTGAGCAGCAGGTCGAGCGGCAAGCGAGCTGACGCAAAAATAAGTGCGGCCGGCGACGCAATGAATGACATACCATGCCGTTTGGCATGAGGTGCCTCGCGGAAGAAGCGTATCCATGAAAGTACGAGTCGTTCCCATGCAAATCCTTTCGGGCATGTTGCTGCTTTGTTCAATCGTCGGCTGTGGGATATTCGACGGGCTCTGGGGGCCGCCGGGCGATTCTCCCACGACGCAGCCCGCGAAAACGGTGCGAATCCTCGAATGGAAACTGCAGTCCCATGAAATCCGCGTCGGCGAGCTCATCCGCGAATTTCTGCTCTATATTCCCGAAGCCGTCGCGTCTCAAGGCGGCGAAACGAAAGTCCCCCTTGTCTTCATGATTCACGGCGGCGGCGGTACGGCGCGAAATGCGGCCGGCAATTTTTCGCAGGGCCGCTGGATGGAACTGGCCGACCGAGATCGCTTCGCCGTTGTGTTCCCGCAGGGCATCAATAACCAGTGGAACGACTGCCGCGGCGACGATGTGGCCGCCACCGGTGCGACGGCCGACGACGTGGGCTTTTTCGCCGCGATGATCGACGCACTGGCCGGCGAATTTCCGATCGACACGAAACGCGTCTACGCGGCGGGCATCTCCAACGGCGGGATGATGTCGTTCCGACTTGCGATTGAACTGCCGGAGCGCTTCGCGGCGGTCTGTTCCTGCGTCGGCTCCATCGCCGCACAAAGCGAATGCGCAGCGCCGACGATGCCGGTGCCGGTGATGTACATGGTCGGCACAATGGATCCGCTCATGCCATACGAAGGCGGCCCGATTGCCATCAGCCGTCGAAACCCGCAGGGGCGCGGCACCGTTCTCTCCGCCATGAAATCGCTCGACTTCTGGCGCACGGCGAACCATGCCACGGGCATGCCGACGATCGAGAACCCGCCCGACACGAACAAGGAGGACGGCAGCTATGTGGTCATTACCACGTGGCTTGCCGGCGAAGTTACGGCAGACGCCAAATCAAAGGCAGGGAAAAAGACGCCGTCGGCCGCGCGGAAATCTTCTTCGATCGGAAAGGCGAATACGGCCGTTCAGTCGATGGGCGGTGCGGAGGTTGTCTATTACGAAATGATCGGCGCGGGGCATGGGTGGCCGGGCGGCAAGCAGCATGGGCTGCTTTACCGGCAGATCACGGGGTTGAAGAATCTGGATATCAATGGGACGGATGAGGCGTGGAAGTTTTTTGCGGCATAGCCGGTAAGCACGGAAGCCGCAAGTAACGGCGCGGTTGGTTAGGTCCCGATTGGGTGCCATGGGCAAGCGGCCTTATGCTTGCCCGTGCGAACGCAAGAATCGCTTGAAACATCAGTGCGACACTCAACAGTACGCGGCGCACAGCCCGGCTATGCCAGTTTCCCTCGCAGCCACGTCTGTGCCGCGCTAATGGCATCACCGATTTTCGCCGCATCCGGCCCCCCGCCCTGCGCCATGTCCGGCCTGCCACCGCCTTTGCCGCCGACGACCGGCGATCTCTTTGATCAGATCGCCCGCCTTCACGCCCTTCTGCACGACATCCGGTGTCATGGCCGCCAGCAGCGTCACTTTGCCGCCTTCGTCGCTGGCCAGCAGCACCGCCGCCGAGCCTGCTCGCGCCCGCAGCGAATCGGCCGCAGCACGAAGCTGATCGGGCGTCGCGCCGGAGAGGTGGCCGCAGATGATGGAGATGTTGCCTGCTTTGATCGCGCCGGTCAGCAGGTCGTCGACGTGAGATATCACTTCGGCCGTGCCGGATTTCGCGGCTTCTTTCTGGGCCTTTTTCGCTTTGTCCTGCAGATTCATAATATCCGCCCGCATGCGCATCTTTTCGACGACCGGCAGTTCGTTCTCGTTGATGAACGCCGTGATTTCGGCAATGCGTTGCGGAAGCGCCACGGCATCGGCATGCCCCGCATCCTTGAGCAGGCGGGCCAGCGTCGTCGCATGATTGTCCACGCGTTGGGCATGCTCGCCCGTCACGCCCACCACGCGCCGCACGCCCTTCGAGACGGCCGACTCTTCCACGAGCCGGAAGCGGCCGATCTCGCTCGTTCGTTTCACGTGCGTTCCGCCGCAGAATTCGACGGAGTAGCCCATCCACTTGGCGTTTTTCGGATCGGCCAGCATCTCGTTGATCGGCGCGCCGACGGAGACCACGCGCACTTTCTCCGGATACTTTTCGCCGAACACCGCACGCAACGTGTTTATGTGCCGGGCCTGTGATTGATCGACTTCGTTCTCGGTGTAAACCGGCAAATCGCGGCCGATCTGCTCGTTGGTCAGCGATTCGATTTTGGCGAGTTCGACCTCGGTAATGGCGGCGTTGTGCGAAAGGTCGAAGCGGGTTTTTTCGTCGTCGACGAGAGAGCCTTTTTGCTGGACGTGGTCGCCGAGGACTTCGCGGAGAGCCCAGTTCATGATGTGGGTGGCCGTGTGATTGAACATGATGGATTGACGGCGACCTATGTCCACCGTTGCAAAACATTTGATGCTCATAATGCCGCTGGACATTTCCCAAGGCTCGCAGCCAATTGGTTGTTTCTCACAAGCACCAAGGTGAACGATGGTGCCCGCAACTTCGATAGTATCGGTTACCCTGAATACTGAATTGGCACCCACACTAATTAGCCCTGTGTCCGCCACCTGACCACCCTTAACGGCATAGAATGGCGTCCTGTCGAGGACTAGTGCACCTTCCTTGCCTGAATCTAGTCTAGAGGGTGCTGAGCCATATCTTCCGCTTTCATCCTTTTCGAGGATGAATCGGATTTGGGAATCTTCAACAGCTAGGCAATGATACCCAACGAATTTCGTAGTTCCGCCAAATTGTTGAAGGACGAAAGCGAGGTCATCGTTCTTAAACTCTTCTCTCGAACCGCGCGCGCGTTCTTTTGCTTCCTCCATTCTCCTCTCGTACTCACCGATATCAACCGTCAGCCCCTGCTCCTCCGCCATGAGCTCGGTCAGGTCGATCGGGAAACCAAACGTATCGTGCAGCTTGAATGCATCCTCGCCGCCGATGCGACCGCGATGGTGGGTTCGTGCATACTCCGCGGCTTCGTTGAAGAGCGCGATGCCGCGATCGAGCGTTTTGATGAACGAAGCTTCCTCATCGCGAATCAGATCCGCAACATGCTCAACGTTCTTGCCCCCGTGGGCCTTATTCAATTCCGGAAATGCAATTCCCATCGCTTCGGCAACGGCCGGCACCAAGTTGCACATGAACGGCTCGCGCGTGCCGAGGTATTGACGGCCGTAGCGCACAGCTCGGCGAAGGATGCGGCGAAGTACGAAGCCGCGGCCTTCGTTGCTGGGCACCGCGCCGTCCGTTAGTGCGAATGTTAGCGTGCGGATGTGGTCTGCGATGACGCGATAGGCGATGTCTTTCATGACATTCGCTTTATTGACAACATCCTGCGAGTTGTGCGGTTTCGTGTTTTCGCCCTGCTCCTTCGGAGTTGGGCTAAACGGGGTTGTCGCCTTTCGTGGCTCTCTTCCAGCAACCCCGTATCCGCCGCCGCCCCGTCACCCTCTGAATCGCCGAAAAAATCGGCGCAAAAACATCCGTGTCGTAATTGCTGAACGACCCCAGGCGCCCGTGCTCCATCCCCTGCACGACTGAGCAAATGCGCTCGAAGCCCATGCCGGTGTCGACGTGCTTCGCCGGCAGGGGTGTCAGCTTGCCGTCACCGCCGCGATTGAACTGGATGAAAACCAGATTCCAGATTTCCATCACCCGCGCGTCGCCCGCATTCACCAGCTTGCCGCCGCTCTTGTCCGGCGTGAGGTCGATGTGAATCTCGCTGCACGGCCCGCACGGACCGGTGTCGCCCATTTCCCAGAAGTTGTCCTTCTTGTTACCGGGATGCACGCGCTCCGGCGGCAGAATTTTGCACCACAGTTCGCGGGCTTCGTTGTCCGGCTCCAGACCTTCGGCCGGGTCACCCTGGAAATAGGTCGCGTGAAGGCGCGCCGGGTCCAGGCCCCAGACGTTGGTGAGCAAATCCCACGCCCACTCGATCGCCTCTTTCTTGAAGTAATCGCCGAAGGACCAGTTGCCGAGCATTTCGAAAAAGGTGTGGTGATAGGTGTCGTGGCCGACATCGTCGAGGTCGTTGTGCTTGCCGCCGGCGCGGATGCACTTTTGCGTGTTAGCGGCGCGGGTCGGCATGCCGGGCGTCGCCCCGGACCATTTGTCCACGTCGGGCGCCTGCTGGCCGAGAAAGATTGGCTTGAACTGGTTCATGCCGGCGTTGGTGAACATGAGCGTGGGGTCATCGACCGGCACGCAGGGCGACGACGGCACGAAGGTGTGGCCGCATTTCTGCTGGAAATAGTCGATGAATTCTTGGCGGATTTGTGCGGAAGTTCGATGGTTCATAGCCCGGCGATTATCGGGGGGCGGGCGACGATTCACAAGTTGAGTGGACCTGCCGGTATTGTTCAAGTTTCAACGGATGCATTGGAGATCGGACTCCACTCGCACGGGCCGGAGGCCCATGCTCCCCAAACTGCACCGATGTTCACCCGCTTAATGCCCTCCGCCAAACACATTCAGGCCTACGATTCCGATCAAAATAAACCCCAGTGAGACCAGCCGCATCGCCGTCATTGGCTCTTTGAAATACATCACGCCGATCACGGCCACCAGCGCCATGCCGCTTCCCGCCCAGATTGCATAGCCCACGCCGATGTTCATCCGCTTCGTGGCAAAACTCAAAAAAACGACGCTCAGCAGATACAGCACCACCGTTACCGCGGACGGCGCCCATTTAGTAAAGCCGTCCGACAGCTTCATCGCGATCACCCACCCCGCCTCGGTCAAAATCGCTATAATTAAATAGAGCGCCGTCATGGCCGCATGGTAGTCGCCCAACTCCCGAAATCCAGCCTCTGATCGCACGATTTCGCGCAAAACCTGCACTTCCAGCGCACGCGCTTATCCTGCCGATAAATAACGAGATACGTTCCGCGGCTTGCCGCTTTATTCGACATCAACACCGGCCGGAAAGAAGCCAAGCGCACCCCAGCGCGCCACCCGCCGAAGGAGAGTACTCGTCAGTGAAACCCGAAGAACGACGCGCCTCATGCTTCGCAATTGCCGGCTCATCGGCATTCTCGTTTTTACGCATTCGCATGGGTCGCCATGCTGACATACAGCCCGCTCGACTGGCCCAATACAGCCGTCTGGCCGCAGATCGAGCCGGTGCAGAACGCCTGCGGGCGCGCGGGGGCGTGGTTTTCGTTTCAGTTCATGTACTATCTGGGCGTCGGGTCCTATCCGCTCTTTTTCATGCTTACTGTCGCCGCCGCCATGCAGCTCATGCGCCGACGGATGCGCGATATCGCCCTGCGCTGCACCGGCCTCATGATGATCGTGTGCATCACGTCGGCCGCGGCCGCATTGATGGAGCCGACACCCACGGAAGGTCTTGTTGAGGGCAAGGGCGGAATCGTCGGCATTGCGCTGGCCGAGTTTCTCCGAACCAATTTGCAAACGTTTGGCGCGCTGCTCGTCGTGGCCACGGTTTACATTGTGGGCTTTTTGCTGGCGGCCGACGAAGTTCTCGTTCTTCTGCCGCGTTTGGTTCGATGGATGCGCGGGCGTATTCTTGAGGCTGTCGCGGCATTTCGCGCGCCGGTCAGGTTCGTCGCACGCTGACGCCGGTTCTTGTCGGCGCGGGCAACAATGCCCCCGTTGTGTTTTCCCCACGCAACGAAAGAAACGCGGCGGGCCGAAGTCGGATGTAGCCGAAGAGCAGGTCGCGGACGAAGATGCCATCGTCGAGACCGACGAGGAAATGGCGGATGCATCGACCGAGCCCGAGGCTTCGGACGAATCAGAAGATGTCATCGGCGATGATGAAGAGGAAGCCCCGAAAGACAGCCCGGTCAATCGCGACCTGGTTATTCGCATGCTCGGCAAAGACCGCGCTCAGGGCAAGATACCGCACAGCGCCTGGCCCAAGGAACTGGGCGACTATGTTCTGCCGCCCCTCTCCCTGCTCGGCGATCCTGAGGTGAAATACAGTGAAACCCAGGAGGCCGTCGTTCGCGAAAAGGCCGAAATTCTTGAGCGCACGCTTCAGGATTTTCGCATTGACGTGCGCGTCGTGGAAATCGACACCGGGCCCGTCATCACCATGTTCGAGCTCGAATTGGCGGCGGGCACCAAGGTCAGCCAGATCACATCTCTTTCAAACGATATCGCCCGCGCGCTGAAGGGCAAGAACACGGTCGGCATCGAAGTGCCGAACATCGACAAGGAAAAAGTCCGCGTTAAGGAACTTATCATGCTCGGCGGTATCAAGCCGACCAAGATGGCCGTGCCCGTTTTCGTCGGCAAGGATGCCAGCGGCAATCCGCTCATTCAGGATGTCGCCGCGATGCCCCACATGCTTGTAGCGGGCACCACCGGTTCCGGCAAATCGGTCGCCATCAACACGCTGATCATGTCGATCCTGATGACCCAGCGGCCGGACCATGTGAAGCTCATTCTCGTCGACCCCAAGGTGGTCGAGCTTTCCATGTTCAAGGAAATCCCGCACCTAATGTGCCCCATCGTCACCGACATGCAAAAGGCGTCGATGATTCTCGAATGGGCCACGCAAAAGATGGACGAGCGCTATGAACTGCTCGCCGAGGCCGGCGTACGCGACATCAAGAATTTCAATAATCTAGGCAAGGAGAAAATTTACGAGCGGTTCCAGCCTGCGACCGAAGAAGAGAAAATGCAGATTCCGACACACCTTCCTTATATCGTCATCGTCATCGATGAGCTTGCAGACCTGATGATGACCAGCGGCAAAGAGGTCGAACTCTTCCTGAGCCGCCTAGCCCAGAAGAGCCGCGCTGTTGGCATACATCTCATCGTCGCCACGCAGCGGCCGCAGGCCAACGTTGTCACCGGCCTCATCAAAAGCAATCTGCCCTGCCGCATGGCCTTTCGCGTCGCCAGCCGAATGGACTCTCGCATTGTGCTCGATCAGAACGGCGCCGAAGTGCTCATGGGCGAAGGCGACATGCTCTTTCTTCCCCCCGGTTCTTCCAAACTCGTCCGAGCGCAGGGCACCTATATCGAGGATGATGAACTCAAGGCCGTCCTCGCCGATCTGTCCGGCAAGGCCCAGCCTCAATTTCACCACGAGCTTCAGCGGCTCACCCCCGGCATGTCCGAGGGTGACGGCGAGCGCGATCCCCTCTTCGACAAGGCCGTCGACATCATCGTCGCCAGCGCGCGGCAGCGTCAGCCTTCTGCAGCGCCGCCTCGAGATCGGCTATTCCCGCGCCAGCCGTCTCATCGAACAAATGGCCCAAGCCGGCCTGGTCGGCGACTACAAGGGCAGCCAGGCCCGCGAGGTGGCGATCACTGAAAAGGAATGGGCGGAAATCAAGAAGCAGCGTGACACCGAAGTGTCACAGGGTGAATTCCGCGGGGACATGGATGCCGCAGAGGACGACGTTTATGGCACGGCGGATATCGACGACGATGACGGCGTGCCGGATTTGATCGACGACGACAGCGATCTTCGGGATTGAGTGAGGATTTGAGAATGTAGAATGGAACGCTTTGAGCAGACGAGCTTTCAACTCGGTTCCACGTTTCAAATTTTCCCCAGTGACTCTTTCACATTTGCCAGCGCCTGCTGCATCTGAGCCTCGTAGCCGGTCCACATGGGATCGTACCTCAGTTCTTTGTGGACCAATTGCAGCTCGCTGAAGCGATGGATCGCCTTGCCCAGCATCCGCATGGCCGTTTCCATGTGAAGCAAACACTGGCGAATATCCGCCGCCGTTGGAGTATTGCCGGAATCTTTATCTTTCATGGAATCTTGGTTGCTCATTCGCCAGTCCTTTCTATCTTGAATGTTCGTCCTCACATGGCCGGACGGTCCGAGTACAAGTCGTTCATAATAACCGCAGGCGCATCTGCACAGTTCATTTCAGTTTCGATAATTGCATGGGAGCGTGCGAACGCCAGCCGGCGAAAGACCATAACATCCGGCGCCCACGTCGTTTAATCGTATTCTATGGATAGATTCGATGATCGCGCTAAAATGCGCCAAATTGCAATATTCCACAACCTCGCGCGTTTTGCATTCCGATAGACCTCGCAGCGGCCGGGGCGGCTGTTCGTCCCGCAATCAATTTGAAAGGGAGATCATTTGATGTTGACGAAACTGCGAACATTTTTTGCCCTTGGCGCATTCACAACGCTGCTGCTCGGATGCGATGGCGTGATAAACCTACCCAATGGCAACAACACTGATGAAGTGGCCCAGTTCATGCCGGATGATGTCACGCTCGATGTCAGTGAATTGCCCGACGAAGACGCCACCGCAAAATCGATCAACAGCGCGATGCCCAATCCCGAAACCCAGCGCCGCGGAAACGCCATGAATAATTGCGGCGGCATGATCCACGGATTCCACCATGCCGCGGCTCGGGCCCTGGCCCTCGGCGCGAAAATTCGCGATGACATGACCGGCCCCGACAATGTCTTCGTTGCCGGAGAGTTCAGTGTCGGCCGAAGGACCGTCAAATATCTCGCTGATTTCTCGGCGTTTGATTTCGATGGCGACGGTACGGCCGACGGCAGCGGCAACGCAGTCGATGTCCCGGTGGCGCTTCGCATGTGGACCGATCGCGGCAAGCTATCGAACAATTTCTTTTGCCCTGATCACCACCAAGCCGACCGAGGCGACTGACGACACCGAAGCAAACCTCGGCGCGGGACAGGCCTATATCAAGCCCGCTTCGCCACGCGACGACGAGTCAGCCGATCTTCAGATTTTCGTATCCTGGGATCGAACCGACCCCGCGCACAAATGGAACGAAGCCTTCATCACCGGCAACCTCGGCGGCCGTTTCGGCTTTGAGAGCAGCCACCATCGCGTCGATCATCGGACCTATGACGATGCCCACGTCGAGAAGACCACCCGCACCAGCGCGAATTTCGCGGACAACCCCTTCAATTTCGAAACGTTCAAGTCCTCCGTGCATTTCAGCCGGGGCGCCTTGCGGCTCTTTTTCAGTCGAGTCCACCGGCCCGAACGCGACAATCAGCTTCACCGACAACTGCGTCAATTTTGAAACGAAGGAACTCGATGCGGAGGCCTGCGCCGATTTTGATACGTCGGACATCGACTTCATCGCGGAACCGGTCGGTGACGAAACCGCATTTCCCCAAGCGTTTCCGGCCGAGCCGACCTTCACCGAAGAAGAGGCCGACAATGCCGGTGCGAATGACAATGCGAACAACAATGAGAATGATAATTCAGATGATGATGATGACGACAGCAACAATAACGACAACAGCAACGCCAGTTAGAGCGATTCAAGGTTGGTAGTTGCTTTATGCTTCTCGCACGGGCAAGCATAATGCCGCTTGCCCATGCCACCCTGAATGGGCAAGCGCGTTTGTGAGCTGCCCTGAATTGTCGTATCGAGCCATCGAATAAACAACCACGCCCCGAAATGCCGCAAGCAGCCGGGGCGTTTTCTTTTTGTGTGACGACCTGTAGTGCTACCACTGCGTCGCGGGCGAATCAGGGTCGCTCGATCCGCAGTAAACCAAACCGCCTGCAAACCAGCCATCCGGCGATCGGCAGACCGGCGGCAATGCAGACCACAGACCACATGGGAACAATCGCGCAGACCACACCGGTCGCTGCAAATGCAAATTGCAGACCATAACAACCCACCACCGTCTGTTTTACCGAATAGCCGCGGTCGCGAATCTGATCGTAGAAATGGCTTCGATCTCCGGTGAAGAGCGGCTTCGTATTCAGCCAGCGCCGCCCCACCGCCAGCGCCGTATCAAAGAACGGAAATCCAAACGCAATGGCCCCGGCGATCAGTCCCCGCCAGCCGGCCAGCTCCGCAAGCAAAACGAGCGTCGTCGCCACACTGAAGCCCAGCAGCAGCGATCCGCTATCGCCCATGAACATCGACGCCGGATTGAAATTAAAAAGCAGAAAAGCCGAACACGCCCCCGCCGCCGCCGCCGCGATCGTGATTATCAACATCGCCCCGGTCGATTCGATGGCCCCTTTTGCGACCAGCGCGCCGGTGACGGCCGCGAAACCCACCGCCGAAATAAGCACCACGCCGGCACACAGCCCATCCATTCCGTCGATCAGGTTCGTCGAATTGCACGCGGCGGCAATGATGAATGCCGCAATCACCACCGACAGTGCCGGAAGTGCCGCAGCCGTGACAGCCGATGCCGAGGGGTCGATCCACCCTACCAGCAATGAAGCCCCGATTTCGCACCGATGCCGAGAATCAGAATTCCGGATACCGCCGCTTGAATCGCCAGCCGCAACATCGGCGGAACGTGCCGTCGGTCGTCGATCAGGCCGGTCAGCATCATCACTGTGCCGCCCAGTGCGATCCAGAGGAGCGGCCGGCTCATTGGTGATGCCGGCAATTGTGCGTCCGAATTCGACGCCGATGCCCACGTCGCCGTTGCGATCGCCGCGAGCCAGCCCATGTAAATCGCCAGTCCGCCCAGATAGGGAATCGGCCGGTCGTGCGGTTTCAAACCGCCGTCCGGCCGGTCGAAGAAATCGAACCGTATCGCGAGCCGTTTGACGACTGGTCCCGCCATGAGTGCCACGATAAAGGCACCCGCGAAGCCAACCCGCGCTGCGAGACCATTCATCCACAGGCTGTCGCCTCAATTGCATCATTCGATTCCGCGGATTTTCAACTCGCGACTCGACACCCGACACCATCGGCTATCGGGTTTCGCCATAAAACGCCCGAATCGTCGAGACGACGCGATCCTGTTGAGCCGAAGTCAATTCCGGAAAAATGGGAATCGCCAGCACCTCCGCCGCCGATTGCTCGCAATTCGGCAGATCGCCCTTCCTGCAACCGAGGTATGCAAAACACTCCTGCATGCAGTGGAACACAGTGGTGATCTCCGATCCGATGCCCTCGTTTGTCAGGTGCTTTCGCAATTCATCGCGCTTCGGCACGCGTATGACATATTGGTTGTAAATCGTCACGTTGCCGTCCAGGATCACCGGCGTCTTCACGCTGCTGCCGGCGAATCCCGCGTCATACCGCTTTGCATTCTCCTGTCGGCCTTTCGACCACTTGTCCAGATGCCGCAATTTCACGCGAACGATGGCCGCCTGCAGTGCATCCAACCGGAAGTTCCGCCGACGATCTTGTGGTAATACTTGGGTTCCGCGCCGTGCGTTCGCATGAGGCGGCATTGCTTCGCGTGGGCATCGTCATTGGGTGACAATCATGCCGCGTCGCCGAAGCAGCCGAGATTCTTGCTCGGAAAAAACGAAAGCGTGCCGGTCAGCCCCATACTGCAGGAAATCTGTCCGTGATGCCGCGCGCCGATGCTCTGCGCCGAATCCTCCATCACCGGAATTCCCTTGGAATTCGCCAGCTTCAGGATGCTTGTCATATCGGCGCATTGGCCGAAGAGATGCACGGGAATAATCAGCTTCGTCTTGGCAGTGAGTTTCGACGCAATCAACTCGGCCGTCGTATTGAACGTCTCCGGGTCGCTATCGACAAACACCGGCGTCGCACCAGTCGCGCCGCACCCGCCCGTCGCGGAGAAAGTGAAGCTTCGGCACGATGACTTCGTCACCCGGGCCGATGCCCATCGCCATCATCGCGCACAAGAGCGCGTCGGTTCCCGAGCTCATGCCGATGCCATGCTTGCAGCCGCTGTAGGCCGCAACCTCGCGCTCGCACGCCTCAACCTCCGGGCCGTTGATAAAATACTGTGATTCGCAGACCTGCTCGATGACGGGCCGAATCTCATCGCGAATCGCCGCGTATTGCATTCTTAGGTCGAGCAGTTGGATTTGTTCTTTCATCGTTGAAATCACCGTTTGGCTCATTTTTCCACCATGATCGAGATTACAGAATAAAAAAAGTGCGACACCGATCTTGCGTAGCTTCGTTATTAAGCACTGTTGATCATTCGATCATAATCGGCATGCGTTCCAATCCAAAACCAAATCATGTCATGTTCATTTTCGACAGCCAACACTCGATACAGCAAGCCGACTCGCACCGACCAAAACGCACCAATTTTCTTGAAATGCAATGAAGGGTGACGCGGATTTTGTTTGAGGAGTTCAAAACACTGACTTGCAACCTGTTGTACGCTTTCAGGAAGGTCGTGATAGCACTTCCAGAATCGCTGCGTCGCACGATGCCTCATAGGTCGGTGCAACGTCCTTCCCGCAATTCGTCCAGTGCATCTTTGGCCAATTTGTCCAAACGGCCTGCGGTTACATCCGATTCAAATTGCGCGTCCCACTTGTCACCGTCGAAAGCCGCAAACCATTCACGAAAAGTCGCCAGTTCCTCGGGAGACAGCTTGCGAACTGCATTTTCAATTTTTTGAATATCGCTCATGACAATCGCGAGGAGTATACCACACGCTTCGGAGGATTCACATGTCCAAAAAGTACCGGATACGGGCCAAAAAAACACCGCCCAATCTGGCAGACGGGGCGGTGATGAATCTCACGTTTCAAAACAAGTCTGACACGCTTAGTTTACGACCCAGGTATCCCCCGCGTTTAGCAAATCTTCCAGCTTGCCCGGCCCCTTCGCCTTCACGGCGTCGTTGATCTGCTGGTACATGCCTTCCTCGAGCACCGGCCGCTCCACCGCCCTGAGGATTCCCATCGGCTCGGGAAAATCCGGATAGTGCATGCGGCTGAGCAGATAGGCCAAGCTCGGCTCGTTTTGCTTTTCGTCATGGAACAGCAGGTCGTCTTCCTTGACGCTGCCATCCTGCAGGTTCACGATTTCGGGCTCCATGCCGTGCAGGCGAATGCCCTTGTCCTTATTTGCCCCGAAGATCACCGGCTTGCCGTGTTCGATAAACACGGTGGTGTCGGCCTTCGTGTCCTTTGCAGTCGCATATTCGAATGCCCCATCATTAAAAATGTTGCAATTCTGATAAATCTCGATAAAGGCTGTGCCCTTGTGCGCCGCCGCCCGTCGCAAAACTTCGCCCATGTGCGCCAGGTTTCGGTCGTGCGTTCGGGCGACAAAGGTCGCCTCGGCGCCGATGGCGATTGAAATCGGATGCAGCGGATTATCCACCGAACCGAACGGCGTCGACTTGGTCTTTTTGCCCAGCTCCGAAGTGGGCGAGTACCGCCCTTTCGTCAGGCCATAGATGCGGTTGTTGAACAGCAGGATTTTCAAATCCAGATTTCGCCGGATGGCATGAATCAGGTGATTGCCGCCGATCGAAAGGCCGTCGCCATCGCCCGTCACGACCCACACCTGCAAATCCGGATTCGCCACCTTGACGCCGGTCGCGATCGCCGGCGCACGGCCGTGAATCGAGTGAAAGCCGAATGTGTTCACGTAGTAAGGAAACCGGCTCGAACAGCCGATGCCCGACACAAACACCATCTTCTCGCGGGCCACGCCGAGATCGGGCAGCACCTTCTTCATCTGTGCGAGAATGGAATAATCGCCGCAGCCCGGACACCAGCGTATTTCCTGATCGCTTGCGAAGTCCTTGGCCGTCAATTGTGGGAGTGCTTCCGTTGCCATGTCTCTTGTTTTCCTATCCGATCGATCAATGTCGAATCAATTCAATCGTATCGTTTCAAATGCCGCAGTTGTGTCACTTCGCCAGCATCTCGTTAATCTTGTTTTCGATTTCCGCAATCAGGAATGGCTTGCCCTGGACCTTGTTCAATGCCTGGCAATCCACCAGAAAATTCGCTCGAAGCATGTACCTCAGTTGGCCCATGTTCAATTCGGCCACCAGCACCTGCTTGAAGCTCTTCAGAACCTTTTCGATATTACGCGGAAATGGATGCATGTACTTAATGTGGGTGTAGGCCACCGACTTGCCCTGAGCCTGCACGCGCTCCACGGCGCTGCGAATCGCGCCGGCTGTGCCGCCCCATCCCACAACAAGCACATCGCCGCTTTGCGGGCCGAACACCACCTGCTCGGGAATGTCGTTCGCAATGTTCATCACTTTTTGAGCACGGGTGTGAATCATGTGCTCATGATTATTTGAATCGTAACTCACATTGCCCGTGCCGTCGGCCTTTTCGAGGCCACCGATGCGGTGTTCGAACCCCTTCGTTCCAGGAATGGCCCAGGGCCGGACAAGATTCTTGTCGCGTTTGTACGGCAGATAGACCGGACCGGATCCGTTTCCATTCAACTCCGTGGGATGACTGATATCGATCTTGGGCAGGTCGCTCACCTTCGGAATCGACCAGGGCTCTTCACCGTTTGCAATATAGCCATCGGTGAGCAGAATCACCGGCGTCATGAACTTCATGGCAATCCGGCCGGCTTCGATCGCCGAGTAAAAGCAATCCACCGGCGAACTGGCCGCTATGACACACACCGGGCACTCGCCGTTGCGCCCCAGTACCGCTTGAAACAGATCGGCCTGTTCGGTCTTGGTCGGCAAGCCCGTGCTGGGGCCGCCGCGCTGCACGTCGACGATCACAAGCGGGAGCTCCGTCATGACCCCAAGGCCGATGGCTTCGCCCTTTAATGCGAGACCCGGGCCGCTGGTGCCCGTCACCGCCAAATCGCCCGCGAACGAAGCGCCCAGGGCCGACGTAATCGCCGCGATTTCATCTTCCGCCTGAAACGTCTTGACATTAAAGCTCTTGTATCGGGAAAGATTGTGCAGCACATCGCTGGCGGGCGTGATGGGATAACTGCCATAAAACAGATCTTTGCCACTCAGTTGCGACGCCGCGACCAGACCGAGCGCCACCGCCTCGTTGCCGCTGATGCGCCGATACTTGCCCGCGGGCAGTTTGGCCTTCGACACCTGATAGCTGCTGTGGAAGAGCTCGCAGGTTTCGCCAAAGGCATGGCCCGCGATCAGCGTCTTGCGGTTGGACTGCTCGACATCCGGGTTTTTTCCGAATTTCTTCTGAATCCACTCGATGGTCGGCTCCAGCGGACGCCCATACAGCCAGCACACCAGTCCGAGCGCGAAGAAATTCTTGCATCGGTCGATCTGCTTTTCGCCAAGCCCCATTTCCTTCAACGCTTCCTTGGTCAATTTGGAAATGGGGACGCGAATGACCTTGCGACCCGTGATGGAGCCGTCGTCGAGCGGGTTGTTCGCGTAGCCGGCTTTCCAGGTCGGTCGCGCCGAATGAATCCTCATTGACGACGACAATTCCGCCTTCGCACATCGTCAATGTTGATCTTGAGCCGTTGCCGGGTTAAATGCGATCAACGTATCGACCGCATCGCCGGGCGTGTGCAAATCATGATTGCCGAAGTGAACCTGAAACCCGCTGACGCCCGCAAGTGTTCCGGCCGGAGCGCGGATTTCAGCGGGAAAGTCGGGAAAAGTGCTAATGTCGTTGCCAAAGATCGCCGTCGTTCGGGTGAATTCCATGCCCGTCAACTGCATGCCGTCGCCGGAGTCCCCGGCAAATCGAATGGTGACATCCGTCTGCTCTTGAACCGGCTTGCTGCTCAAAGTTGTGCTCATCGTGTTCCTTGTACTCGCTCTCTGTTGTTGATCCATCGAATCATGATCGACGGACATTTGACGAAGCTGTATCCGTCCCGGTACTTCGGCTCAACTCAACCGATCAAAGCACCTCTACATCGAATTGCCTTGGCCGGCGAGGCTGGGATACATGTTGACATTGAATCCTAGTTGCAACTCCTCTGACTCGCCAAGTCTTTGTCATGACGTTGTGACTCGACACTTCAATCGGATCCAAACGTGGACACGCCAAACCTGAATCGACTAGCATTGGAAAGGAAAGATGGGTCAACGGCGTGTCGCATTTGTTTGGCGTTACGTTTCATCCGTTGGTTTCGACCGCGACAACGTCAAGTGCCCCGGCCAGTTTCAACCCGCCCCTTCCCGTGGCCGACCGAGCGTTCTAACTGACGCCATCGCCACGCTTTGAGACCTAACAAGATACACCAGCCAAGGGTGCCTTTCCAGCCTCAAAAGTTCGTAGGCGATTCCCTTTCGCCATCATCGATGTCATCGACCAACCTGTGTGATCAAACAAGTCGGGGAAACGCAAAAGTCTCGAAAATGGGGAAATTGCCGACGCGAAATCATCAAATTCATCACCTCAATCCCCTGAGTAATCGCAATAATCGGGCAATGTGCTTGTGCGAACTGCCAACGACTCCCGGCATATCGCGTTTTCCTTGAGGCTTCAACAACCAATGCCATCACAACCCCTTGCCGGTACAAGCGTCCGTCCGTAAACTCCAGTGTTTCGCGGAATCAAGAGAACTCAGATGATTCCTGAGTTTTCGGACTTTTGAGGTATGATTTGATTCCGATCCGCGGCCATGGCGGAACTGGCAGACGCGCTAGGTTCAGGTCCTAGTACTCGCAAGGGTGTGGAGGTTCGACTCCTCTTGGCCGCATTTTTTTTCAAGCCTTTGGGCCCTTGTCCATCTGGTTGGCACTTTACACCGCGCAACCAAATCACGTTGGGCGCAATCCGAATGGTCTTTGATTCCGCCGGGGGCATCTGATCGCAAGCATATCACTCAAATTGAGTGTCCGGCGAAACGAAAACACGTCACTTCAACCGATGCATTTCAAGGTCAATGGCTCGATTTGGATGTCGTCGTCATCCGTTCCCGCCAGAAATTGGCCTTTTCCGACGCACCCGCATTCGCATCGGCGGCGTTCCACGCATCGTAAAGCTTAACAAACGCCTCCATCGTCGCCTGCACATGTTCGAGCGGCAGCCCTTTCGTTTGTGAAAGCTGGTCATAGGCCGATTGAATCTCGCGTTCGGCCTCTTCAAAACGCCCGAGTTTGATCAGGCAGTTCCCCAGATTGCGGCGATAGAGGGCATGATAAAAATGGCCCGGCGGCAGGCTCGTTTTCATCACCTCGAGTGCCTCACGATAGAGCGTCTCGGCTTCCGAATAGTCGCCGCGATCGCGCAGCAAAGACGCCAGATTATTCAAGCTCATGGCAATATCGGGATGATTCGCGGGCAAGAGCTTGCGCCGCAATTCCAGCGACTGCCGGTACAGCGGTTCGGCCGAATCAAGGTCGCCGCGAAGCTTGAAGCATAAGCCCCTGTTGCTAATCGCCATGGCGATGGCGGGATGCTCGTCGCCATACGTCGCATGCAGGGCCTTGAGCCGTCTTGATTCACGACCAGCGCCCCATCGAGATCGCCCTTTTGCCTTTGGAGCTCGGCCACATTGCTCATGACGACACCCCGCATGCCGGCCAACTCTGATAAGTCGGAATCCGGCACTGCCAGGGCTTCTCGAAACTGTAATTCCGCCGGCCAAATCCCCGCGCGCGTAGAAGTTCGGCATAATTACTATGCGCGGCGAAGGCCCGTGCGCCGGTGAGTGTCTGATGCAACACACCCTGTTCGATGGCCTCGCGAAACAATGCTTCGGATTCCAGTAGCTCGCCGCGCGTGTGCATCACCTCGCCCAAATTGAGCAGGGCTTCGACAATCTTGGGATGATCGGGCTCCACCAATTTTCGGTACAAATAGAGTGCCGCGCGGCTGTGCCGCTCGGCTTCGTCCAATCGGCCGAGTTGGAACTGGAGATGTCCAATGACCTCGTGAATCGCGACTTCTGTTTCCGGCTCATTGGCGAGAACGCCCGAATCCAGCTTCGTTTCGGCACGTGCCAATACATCACTGATTTTTTCATCGCGGTCCTGCGGCGGCAAATTCTGATCGATCGAGCCGAGCAAATCGCGCGTGAGAAACTGCGTAACCGCCCTGGCGTTTTTCTCCTCGCGCTCGGCGTCGGCACGGGCTTCCAGCGCCAGATCGCGCTGCTCGCGAGCCTCTATCAGGCCATATCTCGTACCGATCACGGCAACCAACATCAGTGCGAAAATGGCCGTACCGGCCGCAAAAATGCCGCGATTGCGGCGCACCAACTTTCCAAAACGGTACAGACGTGTCGGCGCGCCGGCGAGAACCGGTTCGTTTCGCAGGTATCGCTGAATGTCCTCGGCCAGCGCGATGGCCGAGTGGTATCGCCGCGCGCGGTCTTTTTCGAGGCACTTCATCACAATCCAGTCCACTTCGCCGCGCAGCCGAAGATTGTGAAAGCTTGGAGCCTTTGATTCAACTTCGCAAATCTGCCGCGCCGCCTCGCCGAGTGCCATACCACTGACATTGTGCGGCAGGCGGCCGGTGAGCAGGTCGTAGAGAATCACGCCGAGCGCATAAATGTCCGACCGCGTGTCGACCATCAATGAATCGCCCCCGGCCTGCTCCGGGCTCATGTACGCCAGCGTACCGATGATTTCGCCGGCGCGGGTGTGAAGCGTTTGTGGTTCCTCGTTTGATGCAAGAAGCCGCGCCACGCCGAAGTCCAGAATGCGTGGACGGCCCGACGGCTCGACCAGAATGTTCTCTGATTTCAAATCGCGATGGATGATTCCTTTTTCATGCGCGTGTTGAACGGCCTCGCACACAAGGATCATCAATTCCAGCCGTTGGCGAATGTCGAATTTCCCTTCCTCGGCAAACGCCCGAAGCGGCCGTCCTTCCACCATTTCCATGGCGAAATACGGCTGCGATGCCTGAATGCCGCCGCCCAGGTCGACCTGAGCCACGGCTGCCTCATAAATGTGCGCGATCCCCGGGTGACGAAGCTTTGCCAGAATATGAGCCTCGTGGCGAAACCTGGAAACCGTTTCGCTCGACGGCAGTGCGGAACGCAGCACCTTCAGTGCGACCGTGCGTCGCGGATTGGCCTGCCGCGCCTCATACACGACGCCCATGCCGCCTTCACCAATGCGACGAATAATCTCATAATCGCCGATCGACTGGGTGCTTCCTGTTGTTTCATTGGATGAAAAACTGTCGGCCGACACAAAAACGGGCATGCGCAGGAAATCACCCATCCCGGACTCGTCGCTGGCCAGCAGATGTTCGACGAGCGATCGTAGCGCTCCGTCGCTGCCGCAGCGCTGTTCGATGGCCGCGGCGCGCGCTTCTTTTGAGATTCCCAGAAGGTCATTAAAAATGGCTTCGGCTTTGATTAGACGGGCTTGGTCCATAGGTGCATCCATGATCAGTGCGAAAAACCTACGCTTTGCCCGTCACGATTCTTCAGACTGGCCCCGAATGCGTGTAAACAGGAGCGCCCGCGCAAATCGCCATTCGCGTTCGGCGGTAGATACTGAAATGCCCATGGCTGCGGCCGTTTCGGGAATCGTCAATCCCGCGAAGTGATGCAGCAACACGAGACGGGCCTTTCGGGGATCGGCTGCCTCCAGCTCGGTCAGGGCCTCGTTAAGGGCCAGGACGTCATCCGTCGGCGGCAAGGTTTGTGGCTCGACGGCCCGAGATCCACGCGTCGCGCTGCGCCGCCATGTTTGACCGCCGCCTTGCGACGCGCCTGTTCTATGAGAATCTGCCGCATCGCCTGGGCCGCTGCCGCGAAGAAATGGCCGCGCCCGTTCCAGCCCGGATCATCCTTGCCGACCAGCCGCATGTAGGCTTCATGAACCAGCGCCGTGGTCTGCAAAGTGTGACCCTCGGCCTGGCGATTCATATAGGAATGGGCCAGCCGATGGAGTTCGTCGTAAAGAATCGGCAGCAACTGCTCCGCTGCGTGTGGATCGCCCTGGGCGGCTGCATCGATGACGTCTGTCAGATTGACCGGTCCGGAATTCTTCATTTTGGAAAATATCCGATTATTCCTGACGGTCCGGCCACTTTCTTGTCATACTGGCTACAAGGCGACTCGCCGCGAACCCATCGAAATTCCGCGGGCCGAGCCGATGCAACAAGTTATTGTAACACGCCGCAAAGTCCGATGCGAAAGTGTCCATATGTTCCACACTTGCCATTGCGATATCCAATGATGAGAAACGACATGCCGATTCCCGAATGCCCTTGTCCCCATGGCGGCGACATGTGCATGAGACACGGCCTCGGACGTGATAGTTGCCTTGTGCGAAGTTGCATACTGCAAATCCAAGTCAATATCGTGAATCGGGCTGTTCAAGTCAGTTCGATCCATTAATCCAACGGTGAATGGATGCCGGAAAGAACTGCATCCGATGGACACGGGCGATTGCCCCCTCCCCAAGTACGCTGGCGGCGCTGAAGCGAACGTCGTACACCCCCTGTTTCTCTCCCATCGCATTCATTCCGCAAGTCCTCGCAATGATCGCGAAACGCCTCTGCACTCGTCAGGATTCGCACTCGCGACTTAAACGTCTCGCATCGACCGAAGTGTCGCGTGTACCAGCTCACTCGCTGGCGAAACATCGTGCAGGCCACGCGCTGCCCCTTGCAATCGCAAACAATGCTCGAAATGAACAAGCATCCGGTCGATGCGATCTCCAATCGTCGGAGGCAACGGCGTCAGCCCGCCGATTAGCAACGCATGCGTATCCCGAAAAATCCACGGGTCGGACAATGCCGCACGGCCGATCATCACGCCCTTGCAGCCGGTTCGGCGAATCATGTTCACAGCATCGGCCGGGCTGCACACATCGCCGTTGCCGATCACCGGAATATGCCGCACGCCGGCCACAACGCGGGCAATCCCGTCGAGGCAGGCCTTACCCGAGAATTTCTGTGCCGCAGTCCGACCGTGTACGATGATGGCCGCCACGCCGACATCCTCCAGCCGCCGGGCCAGTTCCGGGGCCACAATCGTTCCATCATCCCAGCCGAGGCGCATCTTGACGGTCACCGGAATTTTCACTGATTCAACGATTCGCTGCGCCATGCCCACGGCAAAATCAAGATTCCGAAGTAGCGCCGAGCCGGCATCGAATTTGCAAATCTTGTCCACCGGACAGCCCATGTTCAGGTCTATCACGGCCGCGCCATTGGCCTCGCCCCATTGTGCGGCCGTAGCCAGCTCATCGACTTCGCGCCCGTAGAGCTGAATGCAAAGCGGCCGATCCGCAGGATCGGTCTCCACCAGTTGCATCGACTTGTGCGTCTGCCGAAGAAGCCCGCGCGGATTCACCAGATCGGTACAGGCCATTCCCAGCCCGCCCAGCTCCCGCACCGTCAGTCGAAATGCAAGATCGCAGTACCCGGCAATGGGGGCAAGAAGGAGATTGGACGACAGCGTAACGGAGCCGATGGTAAGCACGAACGCATTATACGGGATCAAGGGACCGGTAGCATTCGTATCGCGGCGGCCCGTTCCGGCTTACCCCAGGCCGCATACAACTTCGCAAGTGCCTCGCTGCATTCGCGCGCCCGCGGATGTTCCGAGCCGACCAGCTTGCTGAGTGTCTCGCGGCCCTCAAGCAGCATCTTCTCGGCCTCCTCGTATCGTCCAAGGTCCGTCAAGCAGGTGCCATAGGCAACTTGCAGAAATGGCACGTTCCCATGATGCGGCGGAAGGGTTTGCAACGCAGTCTTAAGTGCCTTCTGAAGCAGCGCTTCTGCCTGCTTGGCATGAGACTGTTTCATTAAAGCCCGACCAAGAATGCCCATCGATAACAATGTGTCCGGATGGCGATCCCCCAGCAGCCGCTCTCGAACCTCCAAAACGTGTTGAGCAACGGACTGCGCCTCGACGAGCCTGTCCGCGGCCAGCAAAAATCTCGCGAGATTGCTCTGTGATGTAAGCGTGTCCGGCTGATCATCGCCCTGAATCCTTCGACGATCTTCAACAGCGAGTCGAAAGTAGGGTTCCGCTTCGTCCATGCGATTCAAGTCGGCCAGCACCTGCGCATAATTGGAAAGCGAATTTTGGGTCGCAGGGTGATCTGCTCCAAGAACGCGCCGCCGTGCATCCAGCGCCTGGCGATACAGGGGTTCGGCCTCTGCCAGCAGGCCTTTTCTTGAGAGAAGGTTTCCAAGATTGTTCATCCAAACGAGCACGTCCGGATGTTCGTCGCCCAGCGCCTTTCGACCTGCCTCAAGAGCCCGGCGTGCCAAGGGTTCGGCATCTTCCAGCCGCCCCTGTTCCTGTAACAGCAGTGCAAGAGTGTTAGTGGTGATGAGGATATGAACATGGTCCTTGCCCAACAGCCGCAATTGCGCATCGAGCGTTTCGCGAAACGGGGGGTGGGCTTCATCGAGCCTTCTCTGAGCCACCAGCAGACGGCCGAAACTGTTCATGAGCCGCAGCGTTTCGGGATGGTCCGGTTCGTAGACCACGCGCATCGACTCAAGAAGTTCGCGATAGAGCGGCTCGGCTTCCTCGATGCGGCCTGTCGCCTTCAGCAGCATGGCCAGATTTTGCTTGGTCCCTATCGTTTTGGGCGAATTTTCTCCAAGTACACGGCTCTGCACGGCAAGGACCTCGCGCAAGGCCGGCTCAGCTTTGTCATACTCGCCCAAATCCTGCCATACCCCGGCCAGAACTTTCTTCGTGATCAATGTTCCGGGGTGCTCTTCACCCACGACTTCCATGGAGGTCGCAAGCGCCTGTTTTAGTAATGTCTCGGCTTCTTCCAAGCGACCAATGTTTCTCAATTGATTGCCAAGATTGTGCAGGGCATCGATTGTGGCGGGATTCTTCTCACCGAGCACGCGGCGCGAGGCGTCGAGACACTGTCGAAAGAGTACCTCGGCCTCATCGAACCGGTTAAGGGATTCCAGAGATGTGGCGAGTCCGTTCATCGCGGCCAGTGTGTCGGGGTGGTCGTCTCCCAGAACGCGGCGACCGATCTCCAACGCGGTCCGGTGATGTGCCTCTCCCAGTTCGGCCTCACCCAGTGTTTCATAGGTGTTGCCGATGGTGCGGTGGATCGCAGCGGCGACTTCCGGCTCGCTTGCGAGTTCGTCTTCGAGTGTGCGCGAGGCGGCATCCAGCACATCCCGCACGGCCACCGGCTTGCCCTTCGCCAGATTGGGGTCCACCGATGCAATCATGTCCTGAAGAAATTGGGTGGTGCGAGAGGCTTTCCTGGCCGCGCTTTCGGCCGCGATTCGCAGTCGACTCTGCTCGCGATACATGAAACCGAGCACGACGGCGGTTGCCCCGATGAACAAGAAAAGGGAAATTGCGGCAACGGCGGCAAGACGGTGGCGGCGCATCCATTTTCGCAGAACATACCAGCCGCTGTCGCGCTTGGCTTCGATCGGCCGGCCATCGAGATACCTCGATAACTCGCGCGACAATTCTCCTGCGGATTGGTAGCGGCGTTCGGGCTCTTTCGAGAGACACTTGAGAATGATGGTCTCGGCATCGTCGTCAATGGTCGCTCCGATGGAGCGGGGCCGGACGGGATTGGTGTGCAGGATGTGATTCACGCATTCATTCACGGATCCAAGAACATCGTATGGAAATCGGCCGGTCACCGTTTGATACAACATCACGCCGAGCGAATAAACATCGCTGCGAATGTCGACGTGTTCGTTATCGCCGCGGGCCTGCTCGGGGCTGGACCAGGGCAGTGAACCCAGAAAAATCCCTTCGCGGGTCATCGTCGGCGATGAATTGTCCTGCATCGCGCTGTCCGTCGTAATTTTGGCAAGACCGAAATCGAGAATGCGTGGTTCGCCGTGTTTTTCGACGAGCACGTTGGCGGGTTTCAAGTCGCGATGAATAATGCCGAGCAGGTGTGCCGCATTCACGGCATCGCTGATTTTTCGAAAGAGTTGCACGATGGCGGGCAACGGCATTCCCTCCGTCGATGATTCGCCGCGCCCCGAATGCGTCAGCCTATCAGATCGGCGTTCGGACTCAGCCCAGCGGTCCAATGGCGCACCATCGACATAATCCATGACGAAGTAGTAATGATCTGCCGAAAAACCGCTGTCGTGAATGGCAATGATGTTGGGATGACGAAGCCGGGCGAGCAGATGCACTTCGCGCTCGAATCGGGCGCGATCGCGGGCGCCGGCAAAGGGTCCCTCGCGCAGGACCTTGATCGCGACATGTCGCCGGGTCGATAGTTGCGTGGCAAGATAAACAACGCCCTGTCCGCCGCGATGAAGCTCGCGGATAACTTGGTATCCCGGAATCGTATCCGGCTGAATCCCCGCGGCGTGAATACGGGACGACCGGGGAGTTTCAACTGTCGAAAAAAGATGCGCCGAACTGGAATGTTCCGCCAGCGATCGGGCCGCTTCCACCCGGCGAAGTTCACGCAGGTGGTTCGCCAGGTCTGGCATCAGGTCGCCGTTTGCATGAATGAGCTGCTCGTCGGACAATTCCTCCCCTGCAAGGCGCCGGGCGATCGCATCACGCAGGACCAGCGATATCCGATCCGATGATTTCCCAAATTGATTCGATGATTCAGCCGGCATATCGACCTAAGAATGGAGTCATTTTATCAAAGGGCAACGATGCTCATATTGTACAAAGGGTCATCCGCCTCCGGCGCGCTTCGAGATTCTTCCAATCTATTTTTCGATTCACTGCCAACTGTCTCTGAATCGCGAATCGCTCCCGAGAATCTCCCGCAGGCGACCCTTGGCCTTGTGGCAGAGATTGTGGATGGCCCGCTCGCTGCGCCCCATTTCGACGGCGGCTGCCTCAACTGGACGACCCTCGATATACACAAGCCAGACGGCCCGCCGATAGTCCTCTGGTAAATCGGAAATGGCGTTTTGCACCGCGGCCACCGCCTCGTGTCGAATAGCCGATCGGCTGGGCGTTCTTCCGGACACGGCGAGTTGATCCAGCAGCGCAACGACGGAATCCTCAAAACTGCGCGGTACGGCCTTCGCCCCGATACGACCCGCGCCGCGTCGCAATGCCCGGCGCATTTTAAGGGCATCCCGCAGCGTATGGGCACCGATGGTCGTCACCCATCGATCAAACGAGTCCGCGCTGCGGTTTTCGAATAATCCAATTCGCCGAAATACCACAACGTGGGTCTCTTGCGCGAGATCATCGGCATCGATCAGACTCTTCAAATCGGCCGGAATCTTGCGGTTCAGGTAGGAACACAATCGTGGGCGGGATTCAGTCAACAGAAGCGTCAATGCGACCAGATCGCCGGCCACAGCCCGCTCGATCATCAAAAGCCGTTGATCCGCATCGGTCATGCCGTTTTTTCCGGGTTTCGACGTGTGTAGAGCCGAACTGGGATGGATGATATCGAACCAGAATTGCCCCCGCAATCGTCGCCCCATCGGCTCATTCCGGCAGTTTGAATTCACGATCTGTAGTTATTTTTTTGCCAACCCGGCCAATTTGCGAAGCGCGTCGCCGCCCGGTGTCCCTAATACCCTTGAGACGTTGCCGATTGGCCTCGCTCGTCGAAATGAAGGAGACCCGTGTATGTTAAGTACCACAGCCCGTCTGACTCAGTGTGTTTTCCTTTTCGCTGGAATCGTGACGCCGCCCGCCGCACAACTGTTCGGGCACAGGATTGCAACAACAACGGCGTCGATGATCTTCAGGATATCGTTCTCGCGACGAGTCAGGATTGCAATACAAACGCAATACCCGATGAATGCGAACTTCCAGATCACGACTGCGATCTCAATGGTGTGCCCGATGATTGCCAGCAGGACTCCGACGGCAGTGGGATCATCGATGCCTGCGACAATTGCGGCCTGCAATTGACTGACAATGACAAGATCGATCGCTGGGGGACGCGCCAAAAAACAACCAGCGGCGGAAGGGTCATATGGGCCGACGAGGATGATTCGATTCACTATTTCGACGGCACGCAAAGCGCAATCATTCAAACGAAGGATCCCCTGATTGATTCTCTTGGGAATGTCGAAACCTCGGTCTTCACGCTCGGTAGCGGAGCAAATCCCGGCGAAGTCATCGGGGCGTGGCGGCGCGGCTCGGACTTCGGCTGGGTTTGGTCCAACGACGGCAATCCCCCCCGCTTAATCGATTATGTAAATCCCTATGATGACAACCAACCCATGAATCCGGAGGGCGTAGCGGCGGCCGATGGTTGCCTCTTCATGATCTTGCAGGCATTCGATCCGAATACCAACGTGCTTATCAAGCATGTTTACAAAATCGATGTGGCAAGCGGCGAATCGACATTACTGACCGACGATTTTCTGAGCGACGTGGACAATGCAGCGCAGGGCGCTTACGTCACGAACTTATACACCAACAGGTGCCGAGCCGCATGGAATTGGTGCAGCGCGAGCGAAAATGGTTCCTGCGTCGAGGGAGCGCTGCAAATCCATTACTTTGACGGCTCCGACGTCAGCGTGATCGACGACAATGGCATACTCCACGGCTTCGCCGACGGGCGCATAATCTATACCAAGGAAATCAACGGCCTCTCCCAGCTTTTTCTCTATGACGCCAATCTGCCAAACCCCGCGTCGCGCCAGATCACTTCGCTAACTTCCGGCGACAAACGGATCATTTTTGCCCAGACCGATGGCCGACACGTTGCCATCCTTCTGGCTGACGAAAATGGACAAAACCGGGAAATTCAGTGGCTCGGCGGCTTCGCGTTCACCGATGACGCAACGCGGCCCAGTGATCAGCCGCTCGCTCAATTCCTTCCGCTCAAACTCGATCGCGGTCAGCTCCTTTGGCAGGACAAAGGCGGTTCGTTTCGCGTCTTCGACGGTCACGCGATTGGCACCATCTGCCATGATGGTTGGTTGGCGGATGGACACGTTGCCATGCTTCGAAAGTCCGCCACAACTGGTGACGATGTCGAAGTTTGGTTAAGTGAAATCGCGCCGCTTGACGACGCCATACAGCCCTCTCCGCCCCATGCAATTGAAGCGCTCGCTACTGACAACAACGAAGTAACCCTCCGGTGGGAACCGATTCTGGGCGCAACGAGCTACAACGTTTATTTCGCACGGCAAAGCGGCGTAGATGTGTCGAATTTCGCCACCCTTGAGGACGGCGCTTTCCAATCGGGCTTCGTTGAGAACACCGCGACGATATCAGGGCTGGCCGGAGACTCACTTTGGTATTTTGTTGTTACGGCGATTCAGGATTCCGCGGAAGGGCCGAGTTCCAAAGAAGTCTCCGCCACTCCGTGCGTGGACCCCGTCGCCGACCGCGATCACGATGCCATGCCCGATTGCGTCGACGATGACCCGGACCACGCACCCTCCTCCAACGACAATACATCCAACGATAACGAGTCGAACGACAATACTGCGAACGACAACACATCCAATGACAATTCCACCAACGACAACGCAAACAATGACAACACGACGAATGACAATGCACCCGGAGGCACCACGCCGCCGCCCGACCTGGACGACATCGCAAATTGCGGGACCGGTCTGTGCGGCGCAGGCGTACCCTTCATGTTGACCTTGTCGATGATCTCGCTGGGAATGACGCGACACACGCTTCGTCAACGCAAGAACCTGATCGCGTTTCGATCAAGTTGTGTAGTTCTTCTCGCAATCTCGGTCATAGCCCTCTTCCTCTCCGCCTGCGATGCGGCCCCAGACTTGGACAACGAGCCGCAACCGTCAGACTTGATGGAAAGCACTTGGAACGACCGCGACGGTCTCACGCTGTCAAATGATGTCATGACACTGTTCGTTCCGCCCGATGTCTTACCCTCTAATCTGACGCTCACCATGGCGCCCATCAATGCAGACGATTCGTTGCCCGATGGCGTGCCGGCCGGTGCGGGATTCGACGTCGGCGCCATCTTCGGACCCAGCGGGACGACATTCAGCGGTCCGGTTCTTGTCACCGCGAAACTCAGTGCCGCCACCCCGCTCGATACGCTGCCCGTCCTTTTGCTGGATGATGCAACCGGACGATGGGGTTGGGCAGGAACCAACGCGACGATGGACGAAGACGGCATCACCGCTTCCTTTGAATTGACGCACTTCTCCGGATATCGCTTTTGGAATCCCCCGCCCCCGACAGGCGATCTCCCGATCGGCGACGATGAAATCATCGCCGGCACCGGCTTTTTCGAAGGTCAGCCGTTCAATTCATTTCCAAGTCCAGAATCGGCCGATGCTTCACTGGCATACAGCCCGTTCGGCGATGCCTTTGGCCTGAGCATTGTTCAGACCGATCTCACCAATCCGGCCACCGGCGATTTCTTTACGCTGATCGCGGGGCTCCATGCGTCGCGCGTCGGCAACCTGGAAAAAGCCAAAGTGGGCATTGTCACGCCGGCCGGAGGACTGAGCGGCGTGAGCGCCTTTGTCGACGGCGTAAGTCCCGCGAAAGGCATCAGTGGAATCATGTACCTTCGCAAAAGCGCCACCCATTGGATGGTGGATGTCTATTGTGCTTACGAGGGGGGTATTGTTTTTGGACAAGCCACGGGCGAGCGATAGCGGCGCCGATGTAACCGCGCCAGTCGCATGTCGAACTTGGTCAGCCTCGGATTCTGCCAGAGAATAATCGACCACCGATCGAGCCCCGCAGGTGACTCGAAAGCTCGCTCAGTTCGCCGGCGGCGACCAGATCGCCACGTTTCTGAAACTCGATGATGCCCCGCCGGAGAATCGTCCGCCGGCCAGCAGTGCATCTTGATCCGCCAGCAGCGCCCGCACATCAACGAATTCCGCGCCGCCGAGTCCCGATTCGAACGGCTGCCATGTTTGTCCGTCCCATGTGGCAATGCCGTTGACAGTCCCGGAGGTGGAATCTGATGCAATCGCATCCCCTTTCAGGAAGTTTCCGCCGATCACAAGCTTGTCATTGAATACCGCCATCGCCAGAACGGTTGGGAGACACGAGTCGCTGTTGCAGCCGGAAACGCCCTCGCCGTAGGCCTGCCACGCCGATCCGGTCCATCGTGCCACGCCATTGGCACTCACTTCGCCCGTGCGCGTAAACGCCCCGCCGGCCACCAGCGTGTCGCCAACGACGAGAAGTTCATAAACGGCGTCATTTGTCCCGCCGCCGAATTTCGACCAGTTGGCGCCGTCCCAAATGGCGATGTGCTGCACCGAGCGATTGCCCGATTGCCCGAACGCCCCACCGACGATCAACGAACCCTGATACTCAACGATTGCATACACCGGCCCATCAAATCCGTCACCGAGCGCGCTCCATGTGCCGCCGTCCCACCGCGCAATGCGACTCACATTCGTCGAGCCGCTCGACTCAAACAGCCCGCCGGCAATCAGGTTGCCCTCAAACCTGCCGATCGAAAGCACCGTGCCATCGAGCCCGTCGCCGAGCCCATGCCACGTCATTCCGTCATACATCGCGATATTCTTGACGGCCACGCCGCCTGCCGACTCGAATACCCCGCCAATCACCAGTTCCCCGTCAAATACGCCCATCTCCGTCACCGGCCCGCCGACCCCGCCACCATATTGGCTCCATGCATTGCCGTCCCAGAGCGAAAGGAACGTGGTTCCGCCGGCCGCGATGATTTCGCCGTCAAACAATATGAAATCGTTGACCGGCCCGGTCAGCCCGTTGCCAAGCCCCTGCCAGGTTAATTCATCCGTGGAGCTGTCGGGCGACTCGGCGTTGTTGTTATTCGAATTCCCAAGCGGCACCGTCTCACAGGCGCCGACCAACAGGATCATTGAGAATATGACGGAAAATCGGAAAAACCGATCAACCAGATGCATCGATGTGCCCTTTAGTAACCTTTGCGAGGAGCCACATTGTATGGACAATTCAAATTCATGCCACGTCGGCCTGTAGGGTGAATTCTTAATTTGTTGTCACCGCAATAGTCACTTGGCCCTGATCTCCCGTTATTGAAGACCCCGCCTCACCTTTTCATAATCCACCCCCCGCTTTTCCACAAACGCCTGCATTCCCTCGGCCACCTCGGGCGACAGATTGTGAATGCTCAGCCAGTCGCGGGCGTGGCCGATCGTCGTGTGCCATGACAAATCCCGCCAGAAATTAAGCTGCTGCTTCGCATATCGAATGCACTCCGGCAGCTTGTCGATCAACTTCGCCGCCATCGCATCGACCGCCGCATCCAGCCGCGCACGAGGCACCACCTCATTAAGGAGCCCCCATTCCAACGCCTTCGCCGCCGGAATTTCTTCGCACAAGAACAGAATTTCGCGAGCCCGCCGATCCCCGACGATCAAAGGCAAAAACTGCGTCGCTCCCGCCGCCGCCACACTCCCCCGCGCCGCCCCCACCTGTCGAATGATCACATCGTCCGCCGCAATCGCCAGGTCGCACGACATGTTGAATTCATTGCCCCCGCCGACCACCATCCCGTTGAGCCGGGCGATCGTCGGTTTGCCGATGTTCCGCAGCTTCTCATGGCACTCAACAAAAAGCCCCATCCACTTCCAATACTTGTTCGGCTGCCCGACAAATTCCTCCGCCTGTTCCTTCATCCGCCCCCGTGCAGAATGCCTTGTTACCGGCACCCGTGAGAATGAGCACACGGACCTCATCATCCCAAGCCGCGTCTGCAAACGCCGCGTTCAACTCCAGCAGCATTGGACCGTTCACAGCATTGTGAACCGCTGGTCGGTTGAATGTCACGATCGCCCGGTGATCACGCTTCTCATAGCGAATGAGTTTGAATCCAAACGACTCCGCCGGCTTTCCCGAATATTCCATATGCATTTTTTCCTTCCGTTCGCCCCCTTCACGTCACGGCGGCTGGGGATTGAATTCACTCGATTCTTGGACTTCAAGTACAATCAACACGAATTTGTGATAAACGTTGTCCTCCTCGCCAGTGACTATTCGCTTGTAACACCAACCAAGCGGAAAGGACTGGTGATCACTCCAATGAAGTGGATATGAGGCCGGACCAGCCGCCGGATGATCCGATTCCCAATGTCCGCCCTTCAGCTTCCGAATGACCTCACCTATATACGCGCCGTAGCGAGCGGAAAGCGTGGAAAGTTCGTGGTCCGTCATTTTCCCGTTTAAACGTTGTAAGTGTAATTTGGACAGCACATGCTCAACGCGTTCAATCGACTCGGCTGAAAAATCCAAGACAGTCGAATACGAATCGCGTGCATGAGCGACGGCAGGCTTTTGGGCCTGCCTGAACATCTCGGTTGGGAGGTCGATTCATTTAGACTGCCAGATCGCCTTCTTTGCAACATCGCAACAACAGACGAGTGCAATCCCAGCAATCCCGACAACGATTATTTGCCATCGCATGCTTTGCTCCAACGTGCGAATAATATCGCTCGGCGCGCCTACCCTTTGAAATAATACACGAACAATTGCGATGATTCCGCTATTCTCAAGAATTAGACTCAGTGCTTGCAGAAAAGGAGGAAAAAGCGGATCATGTAATCTCAGTGCACTTCCATGGCTTGACGGGCAAATCAGCAAAGGAGGTGCTTTGCAACCGCAAGAGTTCGAGACGTTCAAGAAATGCCGCGCTTTTGAAACGACGAGTAAACGCCGTCGCGGCTACCCTTCGGAATCCAGCGTCAAACCGGGCGACCGCAGCGTGACAACGCCGCTCGGTGAAAAAGAGTTCCTCGAAAAGCTCGGCCGCAACGACCCATGTCCGTGCGGCTCGATGCTCCGCTTTCAAGAAGTGCTGCATGCGAACCGGCCAATTCGACGGCTCGCCTCGCAAGTTTCGTATGAAAGATGAAACACGGGGGCCGGGTGGCTTTCATGCCGCTCGGCTCCCATTTTTGTGACGTTGCCGGAACCCCGCGACGACACAATTCAAAATTCTCCATTCTCAATTCTAATTCTGTGCTCTAACTCTCCCCCAACAACCGCTTCAACCCGCCCCGAGGGCAAAACCTTCTTCCGTCTTCCCCGATGCAATCATCTTTTCACCCACGAACGCCACAACGTCGCAAACCAACTCGCGCTCATCCGCATCCGCTGCCGTCGCAATGACACGCACCGTCGTTCCCACTGGCGCTGGCCCCAGATGGTCGCAGCTTACGTGGCTCCCCACGTCAAGTCCCGGTTTCACGCAATTCACCTCGCAAACCAAGCGGGTGTGGCACCGGCTAATAGCCGGTGCCACACCGCGCCGCACTTTTTCAACTCATTTCGCAGCCGAATATTGCAAATCGACTGATATTTCAGCCCCGCATCTTTTTGCCCATCCCCACAAATCTATATCATCTACCCTCAGCTTCCAAACTCTTTTCAACGATTCGTCGTACGGAAGGAACCAACATGACCCGATCGCGCCTTCAAACCTATGTACTCCTGGCATCTACCATTGCAGCCTTCGCGCCGATCGCGCAAGCCTGCACCAACCTCCTCGTCACCCGCGGCGCCTCCAAAGACGGCTCCGTCATGATCACCTACACCTGCGACGGCGAATTCCACCCCCGCCTCGAACGAACCCCAGCCGCCGACCACAAGCCCGGCGACATGTACGAGTGCATGTCCTGGAGCGGCAAATCAAAGGGACAAATCCCCCAACCCGCGCTCACACCTACGCCGTCGTCGGCCTCATCAACGAACACCAGCTCGCCATCAGCGAGACAACCTATGGCGGCCGCGAAGAACTCTACAACCCCGACGGCATGTTGCACTATTGGAATCTCATGCAGCTCGCCCTTCAGCGATGCAAAACCGCGCGCGAAGCCGTCAAGCTCATGACCGATCTCGTCGAGGAATACGGCTACCGTTCCCCCGGCGAGTCCATCTCCATCGCCGATACGAACGAGGCGTGGATTCTCGAGATCATCGGCGTCGGCCCCGGCAAGAAGGGCGCCGCTTGGGTGGCCATGCGCATTCCCGATGGCTTCATCTCCTGCCATGCCAACAAGGCCCGCATCAGCACTTTTCCGCTCGACGATCCTGACAACTGTCTTTATTCCAAGAACGTCATCCAGTTCGCCATTGAAAAGGGCTACTACAAGCCAAGCTCCAGCCAACCCTTCAGCTATTGCGAAGCCTACTGCCCGGCCACGCCCACCAACCAGCGCTATGCCGACACCCGCGTCTGGAGCATGCTTCGCCGCGCCGCCCCTTCGATGAATCTCTCGCCGGACTATCACCGCGCCGTCGAAGGCGCGACGCCCTATCCCCTCTGGATCAAGCCAGATCAGAAACTCTCCCTCGAAGATGTCTTCGCCCTCATGCGCGATCACTACGAAGGCACCGATTTCGACATGACCAAGGGCATCGACGCCGGCCCCTACGGAAGTCCGCTTCGCTCGCGGCCGATGGGCTGGAAGGTCGATGGCGCTGACCACGCATGGGAGCGCCCCATCTCCACGCAGCAGACCGGCTTCTCATTCGTCTCGCAATCCCGCGGCCACTTGCCGAACGCCGTCGGCGGCGTTTACTGGTATGGCGTCGATGACACCTACACAACCTGCTACATCCCGCTCTATTGCTGCATCGATGCCTTGCCGCCCTCGTTCACCATCGGCAGCCTCGATAAATTCTCGTGGGATTCGGCGTGGTGGAATTTCAACTTCGTCGCCAACTTCGCCAACCTGCGCTACCGCGACATGGTCAAGGATATTCTGGCCGTGCAGAAGGATCTCGAGGGCAACTTCATCGCGGTTCAGCCGACCATCGAAAAGACGGCCATCGATCTGCTCCAGACCGACCCCGCGCTGGCCGCCCGATTTCTCACCGACTACAGCGTCACCCGCGGCGAACTGGTGACACGGCGCTGGCGCGAACTCGGCGAGACGCTCATCCGCAAATACAACGACGGCTACATCCAGGACAAACCCGGCGATGCCAGGGAAAAGGGCTACGAAGACGAGTGGCACCGCATGGTCGCCAAGAACCGCCCCGGCCAATTCAAGCTGCCCGAAAAGAAAAACGACAAGCCGGAGTCGAAGTTAGTGGATTGACTTGCAGGATTTTCAATTGCGAGCGGTTCGCAAATTCACGCATCGACACTCCGAATATGTCTTAAAGCAGGATGCACGACCGGCAGAACCCATGTTGTTCATCGCGTTCGCGGGACGCCATTCACCGTTTCGTCCTGGCCTCAGGCGCCCTTCCGCCTTCCCACCCATTCCCGCTTGCCGTCCACAATCACAACCCGGTCCGCCTGTTTGCCGTCGACTTCAAATCGAATCCGCACGGCCATCGCGCCTGCCGGGTGAAATTCGTCCTTAGCGACCACAAACAACCGCCGACCGGAACCGGCCCCGCGTTTCAAAACCATTTGCCCTTTCGCATCGACCGTGATCTCAACCCGTTCTTCCTCGGTGCGTCCGTAGGAATAAGTCCCGAGATAACGCCGACGGGCCGCTTCATCCGGTAGTGCCACAGTTGAGGCATCGTCGGCCCCTTCCAGAGTTTCGAGATAGGCCGCCACACTCTCGGCCTCCTTGCCGCCCGCAAGGGCATGCGACATCAGCGTGATTCCGTGCGGGCCGCGCATCCGCTGCAAGCCCGGCGTCGACGCCATCATCGCCTTCACCATCCAGCTTTCCCAACATTGTCGCGGCAAATTGATCGACCCGCGCGCCTTTTGAAATCAAATACTCCGCAATCTCCCGCCGGCCGACATGCGAGGCCGCACCCAGCGGCGTCTCCCAATCGCCGAAGCCCCAGTCCCACGCCGCATTCGCCAGCGACGGCCGCTCCTCCACCAGCTCTTTCACGCGATCGATATTGAAATGCGACACCCCGACGACCTCCTGCACCACCGACCGCTCCTGTTGTGGAAAGTAAATCCGGGTCGATCGATGCCGCATCCGCACCGGCCTTGTCCGCACCCGCACCGGCCGCCGTCGCCGCGCCGGGATTTTGCGCCGCGCGATCTTGTTTCTCATCAGCCAGCGCCGCATGCGCTCCCACCACGCCGGCCGCGCCAATGCCGACACTCCCAACAAGAAAAGCCCGACGTGAAACGTGATTGGACATAGTCAATCCTCCTGATGGGTTGGAAGCGCGGAAGCAGCCTATCCCCATTAACGACCACGACCTCCGATGATCACGGCACAAACGAATGCGCAGCCGCAATGGCAAGTGACCACGTTGCCCGATTCACGCAAATTCACTCGACCGGATAAAATGCTCGTGGCATTTTGCATTCGCGTTGTTTCATCACGCATTTGCAATCTCAGTTCTGAGAAAGGAGAAAAGGGTCTCAGAGAACAACCGAAAATAAAGGACTTACATGCAGCTGCGATTGCCCTGACAGATGGCGATTATTAGCGAAGTGTATTGACTTCAATAGGCATAGAAATGTAGCATGACGCACTGGTGTTCTGGCTCGGCCAAGCGAAAGACCAAATGCAAATCGCCGATTATTGGAGATACAAAGATGTCCCCACGCTTCGTGATTCTAGGTTGGGCTCTCATGCTCCTGTCACATGGAACAGCGCCGTACTCAGGCTGCGCAGGGTGACATGAACTGTGATGGTACGGTGAATGGCGTGGACGTGGAGCCATTTGTGTTGGCCATACCCGACCCCCTCAGCCTATGAATCGACTTACGCAAACTATCCTGATTGTTCAATATCATTTGCTGACTTCGATTGCGATGCATACCAGGATACGAACGACATCGCCGGCTTTGTGGATTGCCTCCTCACTGAGAGCTGTCCTCCGTGCGTACCCTATGGCGTGATGACCGTTGCGCCTTCAAACGGGCTCGCCAGTTCCGGACCGATGGGCGGCCCGTTCTCACCAGCCGGTTGGGTATACACGCTTACGAACTCCGGTGGCACGTCGATCAACTGGACGGCCGCGAAGACTCAAAGCTGGGTGACGCTTAGCAGTTCGAGTGGCACGCTTGCGGCCGGCGCGAGCACAACCGTCACGGTCTCGATCAATTCGAACGCGAGCGCCCTCGCCGCGGGTGGCTACGCCGACACGGTGACGTTTACAAACACGACCAACGGCTCCGGCAACACGACGCGATCGGTCGCGCTGACGATCAATGCGCTGCCCGGAGCGCTGTCGGCGACTCCGAATTCGGGGCTTTCCAGCACTGGGAATCAGGGCGGACCGTTTAGTCCGGCGAGCAAAGTTTACACGCTGACGAATAGCGGCGGCACATCGATCAATTGGACGGCCGCAAGGACCCAGACATGGGTTTCGCTGTCGGCAGCGAGTGGCACGCTGGCGGCCGGCGCGAACACAACCGTCACGGTCTCGATCAATTCGAACGCGAGCGCCCTCGCCGAAGGTAGCTACAGCGACACAGTGACTTTTACGAATACAACGAGCGGCACGGGGAATACAACAAGGGCGGTGGCACTGACAGTAACGATGGGAGACTAATTGAGCTTCCCCACTATTAGTGGAGAAGTTCAGTCACGGGTTGCCTCGCCCTTTTGAACCGTTGAGGCCGTCGCGCCGGCGTAAAACGGAGTCGAGTTCGAGAAAACGGAAATTCACGAGCTGCACGATCACGCCGATGCTCACCGCGATGAGGCTCATGGCCATCAGCGCCGCGGCGCCGACGATCACGGAAATCCTCGCGCCGGACTCCGGCTGCCACCGGCCGAACCAGCTCCACAGCCCCGCGCCGATGCTCATCACGAAGAACAAGATGCCCATGCTTCCAAAAAATGTCAGCGGCTTATACGAGCGAAACAGCGCCAGTATGCGAAAGATCACCTTAAAGCCGTCGCGAAACGTGCTCAGTTTCGAAACGCTGCCCTCCGGCCGCTCGCGATACTCGACCGGCACCTCGCGAATCACCCATTTGCGATAGAGGCACTGCACGGACATTTCGGTTTCGATGTCGAAACCATAAGCCATGATCGGAATGCTCTTGGCCACCTCCCGCGTGAATGCCCGGTAGCCGCTCATGATGTCCTGCAGACGCGCGTTGAAAATGAAATTGATCAGCGAACGCACCAGCCAGTTGCCCAGCACATGAAACCGCCGATAAGCCCTCGCCTCATCCACCGCCTTGCGCACGCCAACCACCATGTCGGCGTGGCCCTCGATCACCGGCGCGAGAATCTGCCTGACATGCTCGGCCGGATAGGTATCGTCGCCGTCGGCCATGACGTAGAAATCCGCATCGACCTTTTCGAACATCGCGGCAACGACAAAGCCCTTGCCCTGCCGTTTTTCGCGCATGACCGTGGCGCCGGCGCGGGCGGCGATGGCGGATGTGTCGTCGGAACTGTTGTTATCAAAAACGTAGACCGTCGCGCCGGGCAGCTCACGGCGAAAATCGCGGACGACCTTTTCGATGGTGGCCGCCTCGTTGAAGCACGGGACGAGAACGGCGATGTTGGAAGCGGTTGGGTCGGTCATTCGAAGTCTGATCTCGCGCGAATCAAAAGCCCGGATTCACGAAAGGCAGGCCAAGCCCGCCCTGCCGCAACCCTGTGTCTGTCGTTTCGGCCAGTTAGCTTGGAGTCGATATGTGCGGGTGTCAACGGCTGGAAACCGCGGGCACTGATGAAAACATGTGAAACCCGGCGAGCCAAGAAGCCGTATCATCGTCAACTGAATGCGTGCGTCATCGCATTCGGCGAATCCCCGGTTTACGCATGGGGGTGCCTCGTTAGAATTCGCGATATGAAGAATGTCAATCGTGTATTAAGAACGCTGGTGTTGGCCAGTGCCTTGTTGCCGATCATGGTCGGCTGTCAGCGTCCGGACGACAGCAATCGGGCCACCGCCGAGCAATGGGTCGAACAGCGATCGCGCGGGGATGCGGCGTCTCAGCCAGCCGCTGAAGTCGATTCACGCACGCCGGCCGGCGACCCATCGAGGGCTGGTGAGGGAGCCCATACCGTCGCATCGGACGGCCTTCTGGTGAACGACAAGGTTGTTACCGTGAATGACATCCTTGAGCCGATCCAGCCGCAAATTGATGAGATGGCGGCGACGCTCTCGGAGGATCTATATTATCGCCGGTTGGTCGATCTTGTTCGCCAGCAAATTGTGGACTCCGTCGCGCATTTGTTAATTTACCGGCGGGCATCCGAAACCATTACCGAAGAAATGGAGCCGCAGGTAAAAAAGGCCGTGGAGGCCATGGAGCGCGAGCGCATCAGCCGGGAATTTCACGGTCTGGAAACGAATTACGAAAACCATCTTCAAAAGAAAAAGAAATCCCGAGATGACGTCAAAGAGCGATTGCGGCGATCGGTCGTGGTCGATAGCTATCTTCGCGACCGGCTTTTGCAGCGATTGGCCGCACCCAGCAAGCGGGACCTCGCCAAATACTACAGCGAGCATCTGGCCGATTTCACGGTGACGGCCTCGCGCGAGCTTTATCTCATCGATATTCCGATCGCGGCATTTTATGATCGTGAGATTCTGCTTCGTCAGCGCCCCCCGATGCCGGACGAGGAACTGACCGCCGCGCAGCGGGCCCGCGATGAGATTGAAGCGGCCATGAGCGAGATTCGAAATGGGGAGAAATTTGAGGAGGTCGCGAAGCGACGTTCGCAGGGTCCGCACAAGGAAGATGGCGGCTTTTGGGGGGCCTTGCGCTCGCCCATGTCGGGCCGGTGGAAAGCGGTCTACGAACGATTCATGCAAATGAAGGAGGGAGAAGTCAGCGGCATCATCGAGGCAGCCAATAGCTTTTTTATTGTCAAAGTGGGCCGGGTGCAGGAGGCGACAACGCGCTCCTTCGAAGAAGTGCAGCCGATCATTACCGACATTCTTCGCAACGACCGGTTCTACAAATTGAAATCCGAGTTTCTGCAGGGAGAGTTGGAACGTTCGACGATCGGATCGCTGGATCAATTCGTCGCGCAAATCATGGCCAACGTGCCGAAGCCGCAAAGCGCGATGAAACCGCAGTAATGCGCCGGGATTGCACTTGTGCCTGGTGCTTCCGGCCGTGCTATGGAGGAGTGATTTCGGCGAGCCGCCGTTTCGCGGCGTCATTATTCGGAAATGCCCGCAGAACGGCCTCGTAATGCGGAATTGCCTCCGACGCCCGATTGGATGCCACGAGCGCGTCACCCATACGCAAGCGGGCATCCGCATCGCCCGGATTGGCGATTAGCCACGACTTCAACAGCTCGATCACTTCGCCGTGTTTGGATTGCCGGGCCAGCACCAGCGCAAGATTCAAATGCGGCTTCGCGCGAACCCGGTTCAACTCGAAGGGCGGCGCGAAATGCGGCAACCGCCTCGTCGAGTCGATTCAACTGCACCAAGGATGCGGCCAGATTGTTGTGCGCCTCGAAGAAATTGGGATTTGCATTAATCGCTGCTTGAAACTGTTCGATGGCCGGCTCGATGCGGCCCGCGGCGGCCAACGTTGCGCCGAAATTGTAATGGGTGGCCGAGTCGCCGGGTTTGAGGGCAATTGCCGTTTTGTACAGGCCGGCGGCATCGTCGATGCGCCCCTGATCGGCGCGGATGGCGGCGAGCATCAGGAGCGATGCGCGATCGTCCGGGTACTGTGCCAGGACTGATTCAAGTTCGACGGCCGCGGCATCGAGATGTCCGCCAGAGACCAGTGCCTGTGCCTTGGCACGTTTCGCTTCGAGTTCATAAGCGCCGGTCGCGGCAACGGCATCGAGGTGTCTTGCGGCCTCCAGCGTCCGCCCCACTTTCTGTAGAAGCATCCCCAGATTGAAGTGCGCCTTGGCATTGGCATCATCGGCGCGAATGGCCGATTCGTATTCGGTGATGGCTTGGTCAATGCGATCGGTGCGCGCGAAACAGACGCCGCGGGCGTAATGCCAATTGGAAAGATCAGGTTTATACTCAAACGGCCAAACCGACATGACGACAAATGCCGCAACCATTGTTCCGATGATCCCAAAACAATAGAGCTTGCGCTGCCGGCGAAAATAATGGGCACATCTCTCAAAAGCGATCGCACAAAAAAAGAGAAGAAACGGAACGATCGGAATCCGGTACCGCCCGGCATTGAAAAAGGGCAAAATCGACAGAAAAAATGCCAACACGTAGAAGAACATCAATACGGAAATGGCCGTCGAAATCGGTCGCCAATCCGACAAATGTGCATCCACCAATGCCGCGCGTCCGGCATGCCGCTTTTGTTGCGGGTTATCATGTTTTCGTCGTCGTCGATTGCCCATGATCTCAACGGCTACGGCAGTTGCGCCGGCAAATGAAATGGTCATGATTAATCCGAATTGGATTGGCATGACATGCAGCGCCGTATAATGTCGGCGTTCGAGTTCATCCTCCTTGTTGTGCGAGACTTCCGTCGGCCCCCAGAACATCAGTGCCTTGGTGAGAGTCAATTTCGCAAATTCAAGCGGATGGCCCACGATATGTTCCACCGCCCTGGTCTGAAAATAAGCATCCACCTCCTTGTGGGTGAGTTTGCGGCCTTCCTTCGCTTCGAGATTTACACCAGCGCCGGATAGTCAAAGCAGGTTTCGAATTTTCCGAGATCGGGAATCTCGACGAGGCAGTAGCCCTCGGCGCCTTCGTGATTGCCGATGTACAAGTTGATGCCGGCGTTCGTCGTGATGGGAATGAACTTGCCGCTGACCCGGTAGTTTCGAATTGTCGCGGGCGAAATGGCCAGTGCCGCTGCGAAGCAGAACAGGCCGAACTGCAGCGCGCCGCGCCTGAATCCCAGCGGCGGAGCGACTTTCATTGCATGACGGATCATCCAGAATGCCGCAAACGGCGCGAACAGCAGCACGTTCGGCAGCACCAGCGCCGACAGGCCGAACAATCCTCCGGCCAGCGCCGCCCATTTTCCAGTTTGGCGTCTCGGCCCAGCGGCCGAGTGCGTAAGTCATCCACAGTGTCAAGAAGATCATGAGCACCGGCGCGTGGAATTCGGCTTCGAAATAAATGAAAGCCCAATAGACGGCCATGAGTGCCGCTACGGAGACACCCACCAGACGGCCGAACCAGCGACGGCCGATGACAAAGGCCAGCATCGCGCTGCCCAACCCCATCGCATATTGAACCCCGCGCGGCGCGGTGTAACTCGTGCCAAAAATCTTGTAAACGGCCGCCAAAAAGTAGGGGTAACCGGGCGGCCTCAGAAATGGCATGCCCTGAATATTCGGGTTTTCGTGTCCCGTGGGTGGTGTCCAATCGCCGGTGGCCAGCCCGCGCGCCCAGTAGTCGTGGAACTCGGCGTCGACGCCGGGTGCGGCAAAATCGGGGCCCTGCGAAAACGCGGAGTAATGCCAGATGCGAAGAATCGCGCCGACAATGAGAATTCCAAATAAAAGGTAGCGGTCTCGCTTCGTCACCGACGATCAATCCTCAGTCCGAAGCCCCATCGCCGAAAAGCACATCCTGCATTCCATAGAGACCCGGCTTGCGCCCGACGAGCCACTTGGCCGCACGCAACGCGCCGGCCGCAAATGTGTCGCGCGAATGGGCCGAGTGGCCGATGGTGATCGTTTCACCGAGATTGCCGAACGCGACCGTGTGCTCCCCCACCGTATCGCCGATGCGCAGTGCATGCATACCGATTTCGCCCGCAGGCCTTTGGCCCGAGTGCCCCTGCCGGCCATGAACGATGGGAGAGACTTCGCGCCCCACCGCCTTCCGCCCTTCAATGATTGCATCCTTCAGCGCAATGGCCGTTCCGCTGGGGGCATCAACTTTGAATCGATGATGCGTTTCACTGATTTCGGTGTCGTAGGAATTGTCCAACGACTGTCCGAGCAATTTGGCGACGCGGAGCAGCACATTCACACCGACACTCATGTTCGCGGCTTTCAGAACCGGAATCGTGGCCGTCGCTACTCGTATGCGATCGAGTTGGTCGGCTGTGTGACCAGTTGTGCCGACGACGATGGGAATCTTCTTTTCGAGGCAAACGTCCAGCCAGTGCAGGGTGCCCGCAGGTAAGGAAAATTCGATCAGTACGTCTGTCGGAGAAGCCAGTGAAGCCGCAACCGGAACTCCAAGCGGCTTGATGCCCGCAAGCGAACCGGCATCCTCGCCCAATGCCGGACTACCGGCCCCTTCCAATGCGGCGGCGAGGCCGAGCGCAGAATCTTCCCAAGCCAGCGCGATAAGACGGCGGCCCATGCGGCCGGCCGCACCTGTAATGGCGATGCGAGTGGTCATGCCTGAATTCTAATGTGAATTTGGAAATTCGGAATGGTCAATGTGATGAAGAAACTCTTGATTACCGAATTGACACTTCCCGAAAACTCACAATTGAATCGCTGGATGAGTATCAGACTGTCATGCCGTTTTACGGATTGCGAGCAACTGCTTGAGCGCCACCGCATAATTCTTAATCTCTCGCACCATCGCCGCCAGGCCGTTCGACCGCACCTGCGAGAGATTTTCCGCAAGGCCGATATCGTGAACGAACTTCGGCTCGGTGCGAATAATCTCATCGGGTGTGCGATTTGAATAGACCCGCAACAGCAGGGCGACAAGACCATTGACGATCGGCCGCATCGCTTTCGGCGGTGAAGGCAATTTTGTCGCCCTCAAGCTTCGCATGGAGCCAGACCGTGGACTGGCATCCCTTTCACCTTCAACTTGTCCTGCCTGTATTCCTCGGGAATGTGCGGATGTGAGCGGCCGATGTCGATAATCCGCTGGTATTTCGATTCCCAGTCGTTGCAGGAGGCGAACTCTTTAACGATGCGCGCCTGGGTTTGCTCAATGGTCTCGGAGGACGGACGCACTTCCACTTTTTGCACGGCGCACGCGCCGCGCATGACGTTCACCGCCTTGCGCAATGCGGCGACAAACGCTTGTATGTCCTCCTGCGTGTTGTACATGGCAATGGATGCGCGGGCGGTCGCGGACACGTTAAATCGCTTCATCAGCGGCTCGGCACAGTGGTGCCCCACGCGAATCGCCACGCCCTCGCGGTCCAACATGCGACCGATATCGTCGGCGTGAAGTCCATCGACGACAAACGAAATGATGCTTGCTTTTTCGGCCGCCGTGCCAATCAAGCGAAGACCTTCAACCGTGGCCAGTTGTGCATGGGCGAATTCGAGCAGGTCATGTTCGTGTCGGGCGATGTTGTCTAGGCCGATCGATTCGACGTAACGTGTGGCCTCCATCATGCCGACCACGCCGGCGATGTTCGGCGTACCACCTTCAAATCGAAGCGGCGGTTCGAGAAATGTTGTTTTCTCGAAACTTACGTTGCGAATCATCGAGCCGCCGGCCTGATACGGCGGCATGCGCTCGAGCAAATCGTACTTGCCGTAGAGGATGCCGATGCCCGTCGGGCCGTAAAGTTTGTGGGCCGAAAAGACATAGAAATCGGCATCGAGCGCCTGCACATCCACGCGCGAGTGCGGATAGCCCTGCGCCCCATCGACCAGCACGACGGCGCCGGCGGCATGGGCCGCATCGATCATCTTGCGGATTGGATTGATCGTGCCCAGCGCGTTTGAAACATGGGCGACGGCCACGATTTTCGTTCGCGGCGAGAGCAGTTTTTCGAACTGCTCGAAGACCACTTCGCCGCGATCGTTAATCGGTGCGACGACAACTTTGGCGCCGGATTGATCGCAAATGAGCTGCCATGGAACGATATTCGAGTGGTGCTCCATGTGCGTGAGCACAATCTCGTCGCCGGCGCTTAACTCCAATCGGCCGTACGACGCGGCGACCAGATTGATCGCGTCCGTGGTTCCCTTGACGAAGACCACCTCTTCCACGCGGGAGGCATTAATGAATTGTTGCACCGTGCGACGGGCAGCCTCGTAGGCATCGGTCGCCTTTACGGCCAGCGTGTGCGCGCCGCGGTGAATGTTGGAGTTGTATTCCTCGTAGTAGCGCGTGGTGGCGTCGATGACGGCGCGCGGCTTCTGTGTCGTCGCGGCATTGTCGAGATAAACAAGCCGCTTGCCCTGCACGGATTGTGCAAGAATGGGAAAGTCCGCGCGGATTTTTTCGACGTCAAGAATTGTGACGCCGGCGGTCCGCGCTTCGGACGATTTCGACGAAGTCGTCGCTGTACTCATAGGGCCGTCCAAACGTAAGCGACTCGCCATGGGGCAGGCGGGCCGCGAGCAAGTCCTGCAAACGATCGCGCAGCACGGGCACGCGAATCTGACCGATGCTCTCGCCGGCAAAGGCGTAGATGAGAAGGCTTCGCGCCGCATCCATGTTCACGCCGCGCGTCCGCAGATAAAAGATCGCCTCATCGTCGAGCTGGCCGACCGTCGCACCATGGGTGCATTTTACGTCGTCGGCCAGGATTTCAAGCTGCGGCTTTGTATCAATCAGGGCATCGGGTGACAGCAACAGGTTGGCATTCGATTGTTTCGCATCCGTTTTCTGCGCGCCCTCATGCACGATGATGCGGCCGGTGAAAACGCCGCGCGACTGGTCGCCGAGGATGCCCTTGTAATACTCCCAGCTGTTGCAGTGCGGCTTGGCATGCTCGACGCGCAGATGATTATCGACATGCTGCGTGCCGCGAAGCACATACAGGCCGTTGAACATCACGTTCGCGCCTTCGCCGCCGAGATACGCGTGAATATTGTTACGAACCAGGCCGCCGCCAAACGACAGCGTATGCGACGACATGTTGCCGCTGCGGCCGAGGCGAACACTCCTCGCTGCCATGTGATAGGCACTGTCGCTTTCGCGTTCGACCTTGTAATGATCGATGATGGCGTTTTCGGCGAGATCGAATTCGGCGACGGCGTTGGTGAAATACTTCGCGTCACCCAGCCATGCGTGCGTTTCGATGATGGTCGCCTGCGCTGTGTCCTCGGCGACGACCAGCAGGCGCGGATGGGACACCGTGGCCTCCGCGGGGAACCGTGACGAACATCACATGAATCGGCTCCTTGAGACCGCATGCGCGGGACGAGAACAAAAATGCCATCATCGAGAAAGGCGGTATTGAGCGCCGGTGAACGGCTGTTCGCCAGAATGCGCGGTGCGTGTGAGATGGCTTCGACCAGCGCCCGGTGGCTCTTCATCGCATCGGCCAGGCTGCAAACGACAATGCCTTCGGGCAGCGCCTGTTTCGATGACAATGTCCTGTCATATCGGCCATTGACGCAAACAAATAGATTTGCATCCGGTTCGGCAAAGCGAAATTCGGCCAGTTCCGAGCGATCGACCCGGTTTGTCGGCTGACCTGCGCGCTCGAATGCAGTGTTCGCGATGGCCGACACATTGGTGAATCGCCATTCTTCATCGCGAAGCGTCGGAAATCCCTGTTCGGCAAAAGGCGCCATCGCCGCCTTGCGATTTGGCGGACAGCCTGTCCGGTCCATTTGCGCGCCGGCTTCGAATTGCTCGAACTCTGCGAGCCAGGCGTCTTTTCCGTGTGGGTCTGAATCATTCCCTTGTTCCTCTATTGGCAGTTTCTGTCCCTCGAAATACTCGCGGTTCTTGCCTCACGGCCATTTACCGTTTATCAACTCCCCGGTACCGAATCGATTCAACCGACCGGCTGCGCAATGGCTTACGATGCCCGCATAGCCGTTCTTTCCAATTCATGGGCAAGTTCCTTGCCGCCGCTGCGAACAATTCGGCCGTCCATCAGCACATGCACGAAATCGGGCACGATGTAGTTCAGAAGACGCTGATAATGCGTCACGACGATGAACGAACGGTCCTTGCCGCGCAGTTTGTTTACGCCGTTGGCGACGATCTTCAGCGCGTCGATGTCGAGGCCGGAATCGGTTTCGTCGAGAATTCCAAGTTTCGGCTCCAGCATGGCCATCTGGAAGACTTCATTGCGCTTCTTTTCGCCGCCGGAGAAACCTTCGTTGATGGCGCGTGTCATCAGCTTGTCATCGAGATCGACCAGCTTCATCTTCTCGCGGGCGAGATTGAGAAACTCGTTTGCGTCGATCTCCGGCTGACCCTTGCTTTTTCGCATCGCGTTGATGGCGGCCTTGAGGAAGTAGGTCGTGCTGACGCCGGGTATTTCGATGGGATACTGAAAGGCCAGAAACACGCCGGCCCACGCCCGCACTTCCGGCGGCATGGCCAGTAGGTCCTGTCCATTGAACAGCACCTCGCCCTCGGTCACCTCGTACTGTTCATTTCCGGCCAGCACCGAAGCCAGCGTGCTCTTTCCGGAGCCGTTCGGTCCCATGATGGAATGCACCTCGCCGGGCTTCACGATCATGTCGATGCCCTTGAGGATTTCGTGATCGTCGATTGTTGCGTGAAGATTCTTGATTTCTAGCATTCTCTTCTTCCAATCCTATTTCCGTTATCAACGCCTTATTCGCTCTCGCCCGGCCGCTTTGCGGCTGGGCTAAACGTGGCTCATTGCCATAGTTTTGGCATCTCGACTACTTGGCGACTAACCAACACTTCCCTCTAAACTAACTTCCAACAACTTCTGCGCTTCCACCGCAAACTCCATCGGCAGCTCTCTAAAAACTTCCTTGCAAAAGCCGTTCACAATCAGCCCCACGGCTTCCTCTGTCGGAATGCCGCGCTGGTTGCAGTAGAACAACTGGTCCTCGCCGATCTTCGACGTGGTCGCCTCGTGTTCCATGTGGGCCGTGCTGTTCTTCACTTCAATATATGGAAACGTGTGCGCTCCGCACTCGCTGCCGATCAGCATCGAGTCGCACTGCGTGAAGTTGCGGGCATTGTCCGCCCCCTTGTTGATCTTCACGCCGCCGCGATATGTGTTCTGGCCGTGCTGCGCCGAGATGCCCTTGCTGATGATGTAGCTCTTCGTGTTTTTGCCGATGTGGATCATCTTTGTGCCGGTGTCGGCCTGCTGTCGCCGGCTGGCCAGGGCGACCGAGTAGAATTCGCCGACCGAATCGTCGCCCAACAAAATGCAGCTCGGATATTTCCACGTAATGGCAGAGCCCGTTTCGACCTGCGTCCACGAGATGTGCGACCGCTTGCCGAGGCACTTGCCGCGCTTGGTCACGAAGTTGTAGATGCCGCCCTTGCCGTTTTCGTCGCCGGGGTACCAGTTCTGGATGGTCGAATACTTGATCGACGCGTCATCCAGCGCAACGAGTTCGACAACGGCCGCATGCAACTGGTTCTCATCGCGAATCGGCGCCGTGCAGCCTTCGAGATAGCTGACGCTTGCTCCCTCTTCGGCGATGATCAGCGTGCGCTCGAACTGTCCCGTATTCTCCGCATTAATTCGGAAATAAGTCGACAAATCCATCGGGCATTTCACGCCCTTGGGAATGTAAACAAAAGAGCCGTCGCTAAAGACCGCGGAATTCAAGGTCGCGAAAAAGTTATCTGTAATCGGTACCACCGATCCCAGATACTTCTGAACCAGTTCCGGATGGTTATGCACTGCCTCGGCAAACGAGCAGAACACAATCCCCAGCTCGCCCAGCTTCGCCTTGAACGTCGTACCAACCGACACACTATCGAACACTACATCGACTGCCACGCCGGCCAGCGCGGCGCGTTCGTTCAATGGAATGCCGAGCTTTTCATAAGTTTCGAGAAGCCGGGGGTCGACTTCATCCAGGCTCTTCGGGCGATCCTTCTGCTGTTTTGGCGCGGAGTAGTAAATGATCTCCTGGTAGTCGATCTTTGGGTACTTCAGGTTTGCCCATGTCGGCTCTTCCATCGTCAGCCAATGGCGATAGGCCTTCAGCCGCCAGTCGAGCAGCCATTGCGGCTCCTCCTTCTTGGCGGAGATGAAGCGAACGATATCCTCGTTCAAACCCTTCGGCGCAGCATCGGCTTCAATGTCGGTCACGAAGCCGTACTTGTACTCTTGCGAAGCCCATTTATTGAGAGTGTCAGTTGAAGCGCTACTCATTTGAGCGAAAACTCCATCATTTCAATTCAAGAAACCAATTTGGCGATTTAGTGTTCTCGTCATTGGGCGATTGGGGGGATTCGGTGCTTTTTCAATCGCCAAATCACCAAATCGCCAGATCACCAAATGTTCTAGGCGCTGAAGCTGCTGCCGCAGCCGCAGGTGCTGGTGGCGTTGGGGTTGTTGAATACAAAGCCGCGTCCCATGACTTCATCTTTGAAGTCGACCTGCACGCCGTCGAGATAAATCTGGCTCTTGGGATCGCAGATCACTTTCACGCCGTGAACGTCGAATTCCTCGTCCTGCTCCATGCGCGACTCGGTCAGGTCCAGCGTGTATGAAAACCCGCTGCAGCCCCCGCCCTTGACGCCTACGCGGAGAAACGTCTTTTCCGCTTCGAGCTTCTGGTCGGCGATGATGGTTTTGACTTCGGTTGCGGCACGTTCTGTCAGATTAATCGGCATTTATGATTCTCCTTAGGTCGATGAGCGAACCGCTTCGCCCGGACTCCATTCATGACTTGCGTGAGACCCGACGCCCGAACGGCAACAGCCGCTCGGTTTGCAAGGCGCCGAGGCCAAGGTCAGGGTTGTCGGCTGGCAGGTCGACGTCGCATCCCGAACAATGTCGGCCAGCGTGATCTGTTGCAGGAATTGCTCCAATCGGGCGTGAATGCGCTGCAGCGGCAGTTTGATCGGACACAAGTCGATCAAATCGCACGCTTCGTCCGACGATGCCACCGCTTCGCCGGAACATTGCACGAAGCGGACCGGACCCTCGATCATGCGAATGATCGATGCCAGACTGACGTCATCCGGCTTGGCCGCCAGCGAATACCCGCCCTTCGCGCCCCGCACCGATTTGACCAGCTCGCCCTGATTTAACGTCTTGAGCACATTCATCAGCAAGGCGGTCGGGATGTGGAATTTTTCGGCGATTTCGCGTGCCGCGCAAACGACACCCACGTTTTGCGCGAGGTGCGTCAAGGCAATCAAGGCGTACTCAGTCTTTCGCGTCAGCGCCAGCATGCGGTCCATTCCACGGGAAAAGGGGGCTACCAGCCAACGACCGGCCGAAAACGGCCCTGCCGTTTTCCGCCATTTCGAGGCCCCCGGTTACTTGGGACAGGATAATATAGTACCGAACCGGTACTGTTTCAAGGCGGCTGGAAGCGTGCAAGAAAGGCGTTTGGACGAGAATTGGACGGGAATAGACCCTTTGGCCGGTCAATTCCGAGATTCGGAATGTCGACCGGACCCACTGGTCAGTGCCTGCATCTTAACTGTGTCAATTTCGAACTTCGGCCCAGAGCAGAATTCTCCGGTTTGCAGGAGGTTCTGTAATGGTCATCATTTGGGGTATCGTCGTTGAACCGATCGTTGTACTAACCGCATTCGGAGTCACGCTTACCTCGTAAGGCGTTGCCGCCGGGCGACTGTCAAAGTAAACCTTG
>JADJRI010000037.1 GCA_016712275.1 Planctomycetota bacterium | reverse complement strand
CTCGCGCGTGTAGATATGGAGGTGATAGGGGCGTGAACCTCGTTGCAGAAAACATGGCTGCCGAGATCAATGCGTTCGGCGTTGGGCGTGCCGACAAGAATATGCCTACCGGGTGAGGTGGCGGTTCAACTTAGTCAGCAAGGCAAGCGGGTCTTCGACATGTTCCAGCACATCCTGCAGCAGGATGTATTCAAAGGGTCCGTTTTTCAAAATGGCGGGGTCGCCAAGCTGATCGATCGGCCGATAGGGGTCGTATCCGTGATAGCCGTTGAAGCCGCAAGCCGCGACAGGGCCCGGCCGAAGAGGCCGTTGGCGCAGCCGTAGTCGAGCAGGGTGCTGGCCGTGTTGAAGCCGCATCGTTTGAAACGTCGGGCGAGGTTAATGTAGAAGACTCGCCAGATGACATCGAGCTTTGCGCCGGGTGAACGGATATTTTGAATAGTAATGGTCGAGATCGACCACGTCATGACAATGAATGATACGGCAATCCTGACATCTCCATAATCGAAAGGTGCGGCCAAAAAACGCGCGAACATGGCAGGGGAATAAACTGAACGACTGTGTATCTGCTGAATCGATGCGCCAGCCGCATTGGTTGCAGGTGTCGCGCCGGCGTCCTGCGATGATGGCGGCCGGGTCGGTCGATGAGGATGTGGTAGGGTACGGTTGACCGGTCACGGTTGAGGTAGTTGCGGAGGTATCTTGCATTGCGACGGCGATTCTATCGGATCGTGGCCAAGTCGCGAATTGTCCGTCTGTGTAGATCAGAGTGTTCGCCCGTGTGAATCGAACTTATTGAGTTTCGCATGTGCATGGGAAAGAGTGAGTCCGGCCGCAATGCGACTGTCATTCCGGCATCATTCTCATGACTTTCGGCGAAAACACGAAAGTTTGACACGGCCATGCGGATGGAATTTAATAGTGGGCTTGCGGTGCGACTTGCGTGAACCCAAGTACCGCATGAACCGAAGCCTTGTTGGGATGCCACGAACGAACGCTGGCGAACCCGAATCCACGGCAAGACACACATCATTGGCGGGAAACACTCAAACTACGGTGATGTGTTCGCGCGATTTGTTGAGCTGTACAAGAGCTCGAGGGTCGACCGCCGGAGCCGGACGGGGAGCCTCTTACCATCACCGAATTGGTTAACGCCTGGCTGAAAGCGCATGGATTCTATTCGACTGCTGAGTTGAAAGTTTGGCCACGCGCGGCAAGGTGGCGACGTGACAACTTGTACAAGTGGATTAGCTTCTGCGATTCAATTGGCCTGGTAGAGGTTGAAGATTTGTCACCGGACAATCTGAAATGCTTTGCCAAGTTCTGTGCTGCCAATGAATGGTCGCCTTGGACAACTCGACATTATGTCTTTGCCGCCAAGCGAGCTTGGGAATGGGGGACCGACAATGGTTGGGTTGATGTTAAGCCGATTCGCCCATCGCTTCCCAAGGCCAGTTACAAGCCGCAAGACATTTCGCCGGCAGATGTCGGCGCCCTTGTTCGAAATCTCGAATCGAACGATCGTACAGGCCGAGCTGCTCGGCTTGTGCGGTTTTGCTTGGAAACAGGATGTAGACCGGGAGAGGCCCGTCTCCTGCGATGGGGAGATGTCAAGATTCACCAGTCGATCGCATTGCTTCAAACTGATCGACACAAGACCGGCGAGCGCACGGGGAAGCCGCGGACGATCTATCTCACGAGTGGCGCTTTCGAGCTGCTCGAGTCGATGAAGCCTCACAAATGTGCGGCGACTCAGTACGTTTTTGTTAGCAGGCTCGGAAAGCCGTATTCTCGCGATGGGTTGCGGCACATACTCAGCAGGCGCGGAACATACCCGTATGCTCTTAGACACACATGGGCACAATCCAGCGTCGATAAAGGGGTGCCGTTGGAAGTGGTGAGCCAGGCGATGGGGCACACAAGCCTCTCAACCACGCGATGCTATGCGGAGGTCAGGTCAGAGCGTGTTTTGCGGGAACTGGGATCCGTAGGCTCTGTCGTGCAAGCCGGTCTCGACGCTCAAGCTCTCGCTTCGAAACAGAACGCTTCGGGCGAATGCGAGACGGATCGATCCCCAACAGCGAAGCGACGGACTCGGGGAAAATCCGGAAAGAGCCGCCGCGCTTCTTAGATGATTGTCTTGATTCGCCAAAATCGAGCCGGATGAATTTGAGTTTGCGGCCGTGAATCAGCTTATAGACTTTCGCCTGCCCACAGTTCAGGTGGCGGCATACGTCGGCGACGGGCAGCAAGCGGGGGAGGTCACCCGGGATGGTTGGTGGGTTCAGGTTCATCGCAAATGGTCCGCCAACGAATACAACCCGCCATCGGATTCAAAGACCAAACCAAGGTCGACCAGATTGCGAAGCGCTGGGTTGAAGGCGCTTGACGTTAGTGAGCATTCGGCTGCTTCGGCAAGTGATGCCTTTGTGTGCGGCCCATCGATGAAAGTCCTGAATAATCTCGCTTCGTATGTTGGAAGTTTTCTGAGCCAATGTTGTACGGCTGCTTCGCCAGATTGCGGCGCCGGCCTGTAGTCACCCATCTCAGCCACGGCTTTTTCTGTTGCCTGGTAGCCCCGCGTGCTTTCTTGTGCGTAACCGCTGTTCACGAGTGCGTTGAGGTTTGGATTGAACGCCGAAGACTTGATCGACTTTCCTGCGAGCGTGGCGATCTGGCTACGAGAAGTGGGCACAGGGGAACGATCGAGCAATACAGCCAAGAGGCTACGCTGGTAGGCATTGAGTTCGTCGTCGGTTGCGGGAATTGCAAGTGTGTCCCGCCTTCCGCCGCCGCGATTCACGCTCGCCGCCACTGGCTGTGAGGCCGGCACGCCGTGGGCAGTCGCAACCGCTCGAACCATCGAGGCAAGGGCTTCGTCTGTCTTGAGGTCGCCCGGCAAATCGAATCCGTTCAGGTCCAGAGATTCACGAGCCTTGGTCATTCGCCGTTGCAGGGTCGTAATGGCAGAGTGAAGTTGTGCTTCTCGTGTTCGCTGCTGCTTTATGAATTCGGACTGGGCTTGGCCATGGCCGACTCCACGGCCTTTTTAAGGGTGTTGGGATCTGTTGGTATTGCAGGCTTCGCCGAGAGCTGGCGCTCGAGATCGGCGATGCGGCGTTTGAGTTCCTTCGGGTCGTTGGCCTTGGCCTGCTCGACCGCGTCCTTCATGCCGGTGGCCAGCTTCGACAGGTCCACTTCGGCCAGCGTTTTCGGCTGAGCCTTCGTCTCGCCGGGCTTGGGTGTTGCCGATGAATCGAACGTTTCGCGCTTGCGAACCTGCACGCGAATGAGATCGCCCAGCCAGCCCGGGGACGACACCCACGCCTCGCCGCGCTGGAATTTCGGCAAGTCCGCGATGGCTGAATTGGCCGTTGCCTTGTCGACGTGATACGAGAGCCAAGCCTCGATGGCCTTGAGGTCGTGCGGCGCCGTCGTCTGCATGGCGAACAGGCACTCGGTTTGCGTCAGGACATCCTTTGCGATCGCCGCCGAACGCTGGGTGATGAGCATGCAGCCGATACCGCGGGATCGGCCACGACGGACGATATTCTGCATGGCACCGAGACAGCGGGGGGCGTCCTTGCCGAGCAGGTTGCCCTGAGGGGCGAACTCGTCCGCTTCCTCGACAACCAGCATCATGGCGGTACGGTTTTGCTTGTAAAACGTCTCGCAGAAGTCCGCCACAAATCGACGCTTGTCGTTTTCGCCGAATTCGAACACGTCGATGACGGCCGATATGTTCTCCCGGACAACGAATTCCGCGACGTGACGGCCGCCGTGAGCTTCGAGCGGAATGTCGCCGTGTTCGCCGCCCAGGATTGCGATCGGGAATCCATCGCGTTTACCGTCCGAGCTGGACCGCAGTCCGTACCAGATCGACATGGGATCGAGGATGATGACGCGGACATTGGCCTTCAACAGCTCTTCGACGATGACCGTGGCCGTATTGGTCTTGCCCGAACCTCTGCGACCGAGCAGGGAGATTGCCTGCGTCGATGCGTCCGATGGTAGGGTGAAGGATTTGCCTGATTCAGTTTGGCCGATGTTGAGTTTCATTCGTTGTTCTCGTTTACGAGTTGACTGATTTCAATTTCCAATTCCCGGCCGATCATGAAGCTCAATCGTGCTGCATCGATCCAGTCGAAGTCGATGTCCGGATCCGCTGCCAGCCGCGAGAATTCGCCGATGATCTCGGCCCGCACTTCGTCGCTGTAGGCGAATATCCACAGGTGCCCGTTCTTTCGCAGTGTGAGCATTCGCCGGTTCACCGCTTCACCTCAATCTCCATCGCCCGTCCAAACGTATGCCCGCCGTTGATCGCCACGCCGTCGGCCTTGTATTCCACGCGCCACCCCGCCTCGATCTCCGTGATCGCAATCCGCCCCAGGTCGCGGTCGCCGGTGGCTATGTCCGGCAGAGGAACATTCGCTTGAGCCTCCGGCATGGTCAGGTCATCGAAGGTTAACGACACCCGCTTCGCCATCTGTTGCCGCGCCCATGCGCTCGCATTGTCCGCGCCAGGCCAGTCACGTGGACCCAGCCCGCCGTAAAAAACGCCCGATGGATAGCGCTTTATGGAATCTTCCCCGACGAGGGGTGTCACGCCGTTGACGCAGATGCGGATCGGCAAAAAGTAGAATGCCCAAAACTTCCGTTGTTCATGTTCGGTCATGTTATCGATACAGAGCCACAACGCCGCGATGATTGCTGGTCGGGATGTTTCAGCCCAGTATTTCGGGCTTGCCACATCCCATGTCGGCAAGCCATAGTCGTCGAGCCACGCGAGAATGTGCCGACCGCCAACAGACTTGCCATAGTCGGCCATTGGGTCGCACGGCTCGCCGACCACGCGCTGCAGCCAGACGCGATTGCGCAGACCTACGCCGATGTTGGTTTCCTTCAGCGTCCCGGCCTTGATCTCATCCAGCAGTCGGACCAGGAGCGGATACAGCCGGTCCCGCGCCGGCGTTGACAGGGATGCTGCCCGGCACAGTTCGGGAATCTGCCACTGCATATAGTTGTGCATCTCGTCACGGCTCATCGCCGTTGCTGCGGGGAGGCGTGCCGCGAGGCTGTCGCAGATGGTCGCGAGGGCCGGTCGATACCGGCGATCGCCGGAGAGGTGGTCATAGGCGGAGATATAGACGGCGGTCTGGATGAGCCGTTTGATGTCGGTCGTCGCGGCATCGGCGGCATGTCGTTTCGCTCGCGACTTACAAGCCGCTTCCAAACCGATGACATATTCGCCACGCCGCGAATGTCGCCGGGCGTTCGCGAGCGCCGCGCCGTCATAGATGCCACGGGTGCGTATGGTTTCGCGGTCCACCCAGACCGCCACATCCCGCCCATCGGTCGCGCCGTCGCGGTTCAAGTCGGCGGCCGTTTTGCCAGCCAGCAGATCGGCGACCAGCGCCTCCTCGGTACCATTTTCCTGATCCCGGCAAAATGGTGCGGAGAAGAGCAGCGCGGCGATGAAGAGTTTGAGGTTCATGGCTTGTCACTCCAGATTTCGTCCACGGTTTTTCCGAAGGCCGCTGCGATTCTTCGGGCGGTTGAGAGTGGAACGTCACTGCCGCGCTCAATTCGGTGAATGTTGGCCGCCGACATATGGAGAATAAGAGCCACCTCACGCAGGCTCAGGTTCAGTTCGTTGCGCAGCTCGCGAACGCGGCACACAAAAATAGTGTTGCCCGGCGCAGACGCCTTGTGCGCAAGCCGGGTCTTTGCTTCACTGGCTTTTTCCATTGGGCTCATACTCTCCCGCCTTCCTCATTCACACCGGCATTCGAAAATCGATCGGCATCAGGCGGCCCGGAAGATACAGCGGGTGGGCCGGCTGGCCGGTGTGATTCACGCGAATGCACTTCAGCACATCGCCGATGGTTCTGTTGTCATAGCCGTACATCGGCAGGGTGCAGACCGCCGCCGCCCGGCCGAGATGGATGCCGTCATTGCCCCATGCGGCAATCAGAATAATGTCCTTCATCATCCCGGCGATCATCTGAATCACGTCATCATTACTCGGCCCAACCGGATTCTGCGCCCGCTTCATATCGTCGGGGTCCGTGGCCCGATAGGCGAAGAGATTGAGCATGATGAGGCTGCCGCGATCCCATTCCCGCGCAAAGGCCAAACACTTCTTGATCGTCGGATCATCCGCCGTCTCATCGGCCGTCGACGGATTGAGACCGATGAAAGCGACGGGCGGCAACGCATCATCCCATTCCCGCCACAGCGCGTAGCGATAGGTCCGACAGGGGCTGAAGTGCGCGCCTGATTTTGTGAAGAGGTCACCCATGCGGAACCGCCTTCCTGTTCTCCTGAAACACCCGCTCAATGGCCCGCATTTCAGTCTCGAAGTTCAGCGCCGCCCGCAGGCCGCGTTTGATGAGTTCGTGTGTGTCCATCGCTTTGTGGTACAGTGTCGGGTCGAGAATCGGTCCAATCGCATCCGCCCGCGTGGCGGCATCCATGCACGCCCGCCAGTCAATCGCGGATGAGAGCATAGCCATAGTCCGAATCACATTGATCGCCTCGTCATATTCCTCACGGGTCATGATGGCACCTCAACTCGCTTAAATTCCACTACCCACACCCAGTCGTTTCGATCCCATGCGTCGGGGCCGTGGATCGCATTCCACAGCTCGCGATACCAGTACCGGGGCGTATCCGCATTGAAATCCGTGATGGTTGTTCCAACCGTTTCACCCGGCCATCCCTCGTTCTGTGCATCCGCTTCGCTGATCTCCTGCAACCGCTCCACCCGCACGCCGGTGATTTCCAGCGTGATGCGAGAGGCCCACCGGGGCATGTGGATGGATGGACGCCACTCAATTTCTCGGTCCTCGAGTAAAACCTTTTCGCAATCTGGGTCTAGATAGTGGCGTGGCCCTTCGGCGGCGCGATACAGAATCGTCACCTTGTGTTGACGTCCGCCAGAATGCTTAATGTCTGCGTTGGCCCCGTATTGGTTTAATATGGCGAAAGTCCCCGCACCCAAAGCCGATCGCCGGGGGTGCCGAAGGTGCAGGAATTCACTGCGTCTATGAAAAATGCCGGATGATTTTCAAATACCAGTCTGTCCAACACTCTCTCTTGGATAGCCCGCCGCGTCTGCGTCTTGCGGCCATCCAGAATCGCCCGCACCATCGGCCCGGAAAAGAGAATCGGTCGCTCTTTGGGTTTCGTGTCATTCATGCGGCACCGCCTCTTTCGGGAATTCCCGCACGCGCAAATCTTCCGGCCATTCGTCCCAGTCGCCGCCTTTGGGGTCCAATATTCGGTGCCTTAGAACGTCCTCAAGTTCTGCGTCGATTGTTCCGGTGCCGTGGCAAGCAAAACAAGGTTCGCCATTTATGTAATCGGGGTGATCAAGACCGTTGCCGCCGCATTCTTGACAGTCAGCCTTGACGCAAACCGGCTTCGCCCCTAACTGCTTCACGAAACACGCCACGCCAGCTTCGCGGCACTGTTGGATGATGCTCCTGATCCATTCAATGTTACACGGCCGCGACCCCGGCCCCGACTCGCCGCCGACGATGACCCAGTGAATGCCATCCAGCGCTTTCTTGCCTAATTGCGAAACTGCGTCCGCGCATTGTGACGTCAGAGAACTCAATAGGCCCAATAACGGCTCTGCGCTCAAGAATCGAACCGCCGCCGGACAGCGCAGCAGATGCGGGATTCGTTCATCGGCGGCTTGTTGGTTTTCGACGCTGGTTCCGAGCCAGACGTTGGGGAGTGGCCAATTGTGACACGCGCTGCACCATTCCCATTTCTTCGGATCATTGATGCAGTTTGAAAATGGACCATAGATATTTGGTTTTCCGCCTCGGTCTCGTCGTTGCGAATACGATTCCGACATCCATCGGCCGATGTCCCGCTCGGGTGGTGAATCGCTGGGGGTCCGGTCCCAGTCCTCGGCCTTCGACACCTCGTCCAGATACTCCGCCATCCGTTCCGGCCGCTTGGTCAGCACCTGAAACGTGTGTTGCGGACACAGCGCCATCACGGCGAACATCCGGTCGATGAATTCAAACGGCACATCCTTATGAAACGTGTCGCTCATCGAATTGACGAAGATGCGGCGCGGCTTTTTCCATCGCAGCGGAATCGTCAAGGCGTCATCGTGGCACCGCACCACACCGTTGAAATGCCGCTCCCCGCGCGGATTCAAAACCGTCAGCCCGGTATATTTCTCCTGTCCCATGCCTTCCAATCTGTACGTCATGCGGGCCGAATAGCAATGGTCGCACCCGGCACTGACGCGCGTACAGCCGGTGATGCAGTTCCACGTTTCGTCGGTCCATTCGATTTTGGTTGCCATCACTCGCCGCCTTTCACAATCAGCGCTTCGCCGATTATGTTGTTTTTCTGGTTCCGGCTTTGATTCGTTTTCCACGCCCACTGCTGGCCGCCGTATAGGTCACGGATCAGCGGGTGATCGCCGAAACGCACCACGATGCGAATGTGCTCAAACGCCTCCATCCGGTCGCGCAGTTTCGTTTGCATGTCCAAATCGAATCGGTGTTTGTAGTCATCGCCCAGATCCGGCCACGGCGCATCGATGTAAAGGGCATGCTTCGTGTCATCCTTGACGCGATCGAGGAATTGCCAGCAGTCAATGCACTCGAATTGCCAGTCGCGCAGGGCCATGCTCCATGCTTCGATACTCTCGATCGCCGATCGAAATCGGCGGGCCGAGTCGCCGCCGCTCGATGTGAACCGCACCGCAAGCCCCTGGGTGAATTCGCTTCCCTTGCCGGCGTGTCCACCACGGCCCATCCACGCGGCGATGAAGTAATCCGCCGCCCATGCCACGCGATCGGCATCGGTCAACTTCTCCGGCATCCACGCCTGCTCAAAGAGCGAACCGGTGGTCCGGGCCTCACGCTCGAGGCACCGCCGCTGGGCGGCCAGCAATTCATCGGGATGAAACAGCGTGCCGTGAAGCCGGTCCTCCAAATCCTCCCATGTCGCCGGGTCGCGAATCACGTGGGCCAGATTGATGATGTGACGGTGCAGATCGGCCGCCAGTCCGCTGCGCGTCTGGATGAACGGAATGATCGACGCGCCACCACAAAACGGGATGCCAACCCAGGCCCGCTGCCCGATCTCGCGCGCTGCCGCCTCGGCGACAGCCAGATCGGCCCCAAACCATGGCGCGAGTCGGTTCATTTTCATCTCCGGTGCCTGCGTCACGTCAAATCACCCCATCCAATTCGCTCGCATCGCGAATCACGACCGCATTTGGAAACCCCGGCGTCAACGCGTTCATCATCGCGTGGAGTTTCACTTGATTCGGGTTGAGTTTTCCTTTGGCCTTCTTCAATTCGATTCCAATCCATCGCAGCGACTTCCGGTCGGCTGCTACTTGCAAGACCGTGATGTCCATGTACCCAGGCAGGCCGAACCGCACGAAATTACCCGCCTCGCTGCTTGCGGCGCCCGTGTTGGACCGCCACGCCAGACCCTTTAGGCTCCGCTGAGAGACCATCTGGACCAGCATTTCGACCGGGCACTTCTCGATCAGCTTCGGATCGACCCAGAGGTAATTCTTGAAGGTGATCGCCTGCATCACCGCTCGCATGACTCCCGTTTCCGGCGTGCGCTTCTTTCGTCCAAGCATGAGTGCCATGTTGTTGTCCCATCAAGAAGGGTTGTTGGCCGACCAATTGCAAAATTATTTGCGATGGTGATTCGCTAACACTGATCGTCTGCTCGCCGCTTGGCGTCTTGAATCTCAGCAGAATCTGTGTGATGAGTTCCCCTTTGTTTGGCCCGTCATCAATGCGAACCTGCTTGACTGGTCCGATCCAATCTTCGGGAAGTGCAACCTCATCGCCCTTGAACTTTGTCAGAATCACCCATCTCATCGCGATTGCTCCCAATCCTCTTTGCCGTTCACGTGCCAAACTGCCTTGCGGCCACACCGCTTGGATGACGTGCAAAGTCGTGTCCCTTCCTTCCGAACCGTGCCTTGTTTCTTCAACCAGCCCAAGAGTTGCGCCACCTTCATGGCCGGCATCAGTGATCGCTTTGCGATCTCGTGAGCTGTCATGGCTCCCTCGAACACGATCCATCCGAGCACACAGCAGGCGTCATTAGCCCGGCGATCCAGCGGATCGATGATCCTTTGTCGCGGGAATCGCCAAGTGCCACTCAGGCAAAGAGCAGCATCTGACCCGGCTCGGATGCCGAACGTGTCGGCCAGTGGCCTTTCCACTGGATCAGCCGAATCATCCGCCAGTAGCGACAAATGCGGTCGATCTGGCCGTCGCTCAGTTCGAGCATCGGATTCGAAAAACGAAATTCCGAGTACGCGACAGATCGCGGCGTCCTCGTTGTCGTCAGTCGATAATCGTTCGAGAGGAACCATTGCTTCACCTGTTCGGTTTCAGTTCGAGTCATGGGCTCACACAGACGCGACGGCTCTCTTGTTTCCCTTCTCGATCGAGGCGACGGCGGCGTCGACGGCAGAACCCAACCGCGACGCGCGAACGGGTCGTCCACGCAGCCTTTGTGCTTCTTGACAGGTCGCTGGCAAAGTCGAAGAGGTAATTCCCATCGTCATCGAGTTTGAACGTGATGTTGCGAATCGAGATGTACTCAGCGAATTGACGCCGTGGCGATTGAGCACGGCCTCGAACCCGTCGCCGATGTTCCAGTCGCCCTTGCGCATCTTGAGCTTCGGCCGTGTGTCGTCGTGCTGCTCCCCGGTGAAGCTGATGTGGCTCAACTCGTGATCGATAAGCGCCACCGAGATTTCATGCTTCAGCTTTTCCCAAACCAGTGCGTCAATTTGAATGACCGCGTCAAACCGCTCTCGTCCCGGCTGCAGCGAGCGCTCGAGTCCTGTTGCGATGCGAACCTTGGCGTAAGCGCGATAGCCGCCGTGCGTGATCGCGTGACCGGTGTCGGATTCGACGAGCACGATCGCAATCTTCGCGTCGCACTCTTTGAGTTCTTCGTGGTGTGTATCGAGCAGATCGTGGAGAATCTGCCAGACCTTGTCGTCGGGTTCGGGCTTTTTGTAGATTTTGGACATCGTCGACCTTCTTTCAGGCCCGCGACTCGGCGCGGCCGACTTGATTTCCATGCGAATGTTGACGCTTGTAGAGATACGCTTGTGAGGCGGGCGACCACGGAAGGCCGAGCATGCGGCGCTGGCGCTCCGGCAACGCATCCCATTCGCGCCGCAAATAGTGAGGCCCGACCGATTCGGCCCACGCGGTCACGGTCGCCTCGAACGCGGCCTCGCGGTCACGTGCGCGTTGTTGCTCGGTTTTGCGTTGTTCGGCCTTCGCGGCTCTGTCGGCGTGCTGCGACCTGGTCATGACGCCGGGCGGCAATGGCCACCCATCAGGCCCGGCCTTCAACGCCTTCAAGAATGCCCCGCCCCATGTGCCTTTGAGCTTGCGGGTAAACTCGAGGTCGTCGGCGATCGCCATCGCGTGCTCGATTCGGTCGTTCAAAAACCGCTCGCGAATTGCTGCTGAGTTTTTTCCTCTGAATCCTCGATCGAACAGGACTTGGAAATCTCATCCTCCTCATCATCGCCTGCGGTGTGCGCGCCGACGTGCGCGGTGGAGGAGGATGAGGAAGAGGATGATTTATTCTTCATAGATTCTGTATGAGGAGAATCAGAGATATAGGCTCGCGCGCTCCCTACGGGGTAGACGGCGCTGCCAGCGGGATCAACGCCCCCCCCTATCGCGCTGCCTACGGGATCAACGCGCGCTGCCGTAGGAAGCGCGGCGCGCTGCCGTAGGGATGCACGCGCGCTGCCCACGGCAGCGCGCTTCCGCCTCGGTTCGTCTGTGAAAAGTCCAGGAAGGGGCCCGGTATTGCCGGCAAGAATGATGAACTTCGTGGACCCGCCATGGGTGCCTCCGCTGATGGATTCACAGTCGATCAGCTTGGCCGCTTTAAGTTGTCCGATTGCCTTTACTGCCATCTTGAAACTCACGTCGATCGCCCGGGCAACACCACGGATCGAATCCGTCCATTCCTGATTTCCGTCGCTGCGATAGACCAGGAAGCCATACAGTACTTTCGCGTCATTTCCGATTCCGCGGCCAAACAGTCCCGTAAACGCCGGGTAATACTCTTCGCCGCCGTACCTGCGCTCCGTCGCCACCGTCGCATCTCCAGAATCTCATCTGCCCCCAGTCCAGGACACACAGGGGCGACTCCCGCACCGAAAGTCAACTCGCCGGTGCCGCGCTTGTGACATCACAAACCTCCGCGAGTGGGCTTCTTCCCCATTCGCGTCATGTGATGCGTTTCAATCGTAGGTTTCGCAGCCGAGACGTCCCCCGGCTCCGCATTCGCGCGCCGCTCTCGTTTGATCGCCTCATGCACTTCTTTGCGATGCACTGGAATGTGCTTCGGTGCGGTGATTCCGAGGCGAACTTTGTCACCGCGGATATCGACGACTGTGATTTCAACGTCATCGCCGATGTTTACGATTTCATCCCGTTGTCTGGATAAGACCAACATGCCTGACATACTTTGACTCCGTTCAAACTTGTTGTTCGAGCGGCATTACGAAATGCCGCCGCAAAACACTGATGTCCACCTTGACTGTTTTGATTCCGTTCGTGACGACGCCTCCGCGCCTGATAATCTCCTTGAGCAGGCGTGCGTAGCCACATACGTCTTGAATGCAGTGTTCGATGATGTCGTGAAACTTCCCGGCCCGGAAAAGTGCCGGAATCTGATCGCCGGTCAGAAACGAGGATTCACCGAGCATCGCTTTGGTGATTGCATCCTGCGACCATCCGCCCGAACTGTTGTCATTGACCGCCTTGATTTCAGCGAGCAGGTCCCACGATGGAGATGTGAACTGTCGGTTCGCCAGACGCTGAATAATCGGATCGTCGAAGCAAACGGTATTGAAGCCCGTTCGCAGGTTCGCTGCGTTCAGCTTGGTGAACATCTGCCCGATTCGACTTTGGCCGTACACGTTCAGCCGCCACTCAGGCAATACGAGCGACACGGCGCATGCCAGCCTGCAGGTTGAGCCGAATCCATCGGTTTCGATGTCATAGACAGTCAACATGCTCAGCGTCCTTTCAGCTCGCGGATGATCTTCACGCTTCGTTTGCCCCATGGCGTGAATTCGACATAGCCAAGGTCACGCAGCCCGCACAAGTGACCGTGCAGTCGCAGTAGAGATCCCCATCGATTCAGCCATTTCCGTCAGGCTTGGCGCACATTGGTTGGCATCGAAGTACTCTCGAATGAAGCGATAGAGCTTCACCTGCTTGGGTTTCAGGGATTCATTTGAAATAGGCCGGCCGCATTCGCCGCATACAGCTGACTTGTTTGCCGATTCCGATGGCATTGGGATCCTCCGTGATATATCCGTCCAATTAAGACTTTGATTGTCCCAAGACTGACTCCAACCACGTCCTGAAGCGCGGCACAAACCGAACGCCGCGTGATCGATGTTTGTCCCGCGTCAAGTAGCCGCGTTCCTGCATATGGACGACGTGTTCGAACACCGTGATACGCTTAATCGTCATCATGTCGGCTACCTCATCGAACGTCGGTGCGATGTTATGTATGCGTTCATACCGAATGTAGGTGAGTGCAACTTCGAGCTGCCGTGCGGTGAGATTCGGCGGTCCAGCCTTTCGTTGCTTCGCGGCCATCTTCCGGACTGTGATGCAGCATGTTTGGCACAGCATTTTCGGATCGATGGTGACACTGAGTTCAGAAGATGCTCGCGGCATTCGTAATATCCTCCGTGACGCATTGCAGGCCTGATTCTTCGATGAACCGCGACTGCTCGTCGCTCGGTTCGTTTTCGTCCACCAAGTGCATCAGCCCGACGTACCTGGCACCCCGTGTTACAGCCACGTATGCGAGTCTTCGCTCTTCCTCGATGGCTTCCGGATCGTTTGAGACGGCCGCCTTGATTGATTGTGCGGACGGCATGAGGCCCTCGTTGGCGCCGAGGATGAACACCACCGGCCACTCAAGGCCCTTTGCGGCATGAGCAGTGATGAGCGTTACTGCGTCGATGTCCTGGCGGTCATCGCCCTTGTCGTTGTCGAATGTGGCGATTGACTCGAGCGCCTCGGCGATCGTTCGATCGATGCTTTGCTCAAGCCAGAATTCCACGGCTCGATTCAGGTGATCGGGATCCTCGGAGTGAATGAGCCGGGCGACCTGATCGATAAACGGCATCGCGGGCCCGTGTGGACTCGCGTAACCGATGATGTTGCCAATCTGATTCGGGGCGATTTGCAGGTAGGCGTCGAAGATGGGCAAGCGTTGCGAAGCCGATAGATGGTTGGTCCGTGCGAGCGTTTCTGCCGATAGGCCCAGTTCCGCTGACAGGAGCGTCACAGCTACCGCATCACGACGGTTGAGCACCAGCCCCATCATGGCCCGTATCTTCGAAAACTCGACGACTTGAGTGGCATCTGCCGACCGACCGACGCGCTGGCATGGCACGTTGGACTCGATCATCTGGGCTTGCAGGTTGCGCAGTATCGCGTGCTTGCGAGCAATGACGGCGATCTCGCGATCCTGGTACACACCGCGCAGGCCCTCAATGCGACCGACGAGGTCGATGTATCTGCCGGCGAAGGCTTGGATGTGCCCAGACTCGATGCCGCCAGACTCATTCCCCAGCGCGGCGATCATGGGTTCGGCCAGCTTGTCGCTGTTGTGAGCAATGAGCGTGTTGGCTGCAGTGACGATTCGACTGCCGGATCGGAAGTTGTGCTGAAGCTGGATGATCTCGAACGATCGCGTCGGATCATGGGATGAATCGGTCACAAGACGCCGCAATAGGTCCGGCCGGGCCTTGCGGAAGCCATAGATGGACTGTCGCAGGTCGCCAACGAAGAACGCATGGGCGGGCGGCCAGAAGTACCACAGCATGCCATGTTGGAACTCGTCAAGATCCTGCGATTCGTCAACACTGACATGCCGAATGCCATTCTGATAGATGCGCAGCACATCGGGGCATTGGTCGAACAGCCGTTTTGTTTCCTGCAGGATCATGCCGAAATCGAGGGCCTGCGCGGTTCGAAGCCGATTCCAATAATCGAACACCTAGTGCGCAAGGGTATTTCACTGTCCGAATCTGAATGGTACAGCAGAGTGATGAAGGAGCTTGAGCCGTGGGGGCTCAAGAATCTTTCCAGGGCCGGATACTACATTTCCTCGGAAATGTAGTGATACGTATAGCCTCATGTAATACACGTCCGCTCGCGATGTTGTTCTACTCGCGGGCATGGAATTCAACACCGACAACTTGATACCAGTGTCCGCCGCGGCACGGGCGCTCCACGTCCCGACTGCATGGCTCCGGCAGGAATGCGAGGCAGGACGGGTGCCGTGTCTGCACGCCGACGATCGCCTTGTCGTGGTCTTTGATGCTGTGCGTGAAGTGCTTGTGCAGCGCGCTCGTCACCTTGAATCAAGGAGTGCCAACTGTGATTGACATTTCGACTGAAAACCTGCTGTCATTGAAAGACGCGGCAGCAACATTACCTCGCCGGAGGCGCGGAGCGAGGCCTCACGTTGCTACGCTGTTTCGCTGGGCGTCGGCCGGATGTCGTGGCGTTCGGCTCGAAACGATCCAAGTCGGTGGCACGAAGTGTACATCGACCGAGGCGCTATCCCGGTTTTTTCAGGCGCTTTCGCAACCCCGCGAGCCAATAAACGAACTGCCCGAACGCACGACGAAGTGCCGCGAGCGTGACATTGCGCGTGCTGAAGCGGAGTGTAAAGCGGCTGGTATTTGAGCTTATTTCATGGATGAAACGCGAAAACCCGCAAGCTGTCGAGGCGGCGGGATTCGCGAAAAACAAGAATGCTAACAGTGCAAAATCTTATCATAAATCCACCTGAAATTCAACCGAAATCAGCCGCACACGACGCGGCGGTCTGCGTCGCACACTGCCGATCTTGCCGAGCATGTCTTTAGCCTTGGCATCTTCAATCGGCCCGATGCCCGTGGTGCTTACTGCAAAGACGGAACTTTCACCCGCAAAGCAGATCAGGCAAGGTGGACTCCGAACGATCTGACGACGCTGCGCCGGCACTTCGAGGCGCGCAACCTACGGGATATCATCGGCGTTCACTCAACGAACCCCGCAACCGGGACGTGCAATTCGGGCGCTATCGACATCGACGCTCACGGCGACGGTGTCGATCCCGATGTTGCCGCTGCGAATCTTCGGCGGGCAATCGCGATGCAGGACATCGCGGCCGACATGAGGCTTCGGCTGCATCTCTTTTCCAGCAACGGAATCGAACGCGGCGGAATTCATGGCTGGATATTCTTTGACCGGCCCTTGGCGTCCGAGCGCGTCTATTCGATGTTGCAGACGATTGTCGGCGGGCAAGAAATTGAAACCTTCCCGAAACAAGCGGCGATTCTACCGGGAAAATATGGCAATTGGATTAGACTTTTTGGCCGCCATTACAAGCGACCCGAATGGGCAAGATACTGGGGCGGGCGCGGTTGGCTCACGGCCGAGCAGACCATCGACAGCATTCTACGAATAGAGGCCGATGACGCGGCGCTTGTGCCGGAGGTACGGCAGGAAATCAGGATCACGTCGAGGCCCGTCTATCGCGGGCATCGTCGGCATTTCGCAGAGACGGCCGAGAGCCTGCAATCATGGCTCGAATCGCATGGCGTAGTAGTCAAGACCACTAAGCCGACCCCCGATGGCTCGGTGCGGCTGATACTGGATTATGCCCACTCACCCCGGATCATGGCGACGGCCCGAACGATACGTCCGTCTGCGTTTTCTGGACGGTGAATGGTCCTCGTTTTTGTTGCCAGCATAACCGATGCCGTGCGTTCAAGTGGCGCGATTTGCGGGCAAAGCTGGACCCGGATTATGTGCCGCACGATCTGGAATTGACGTCGATTAACTGGGAATCGTTAGCCCGGAAGGTCGTGCAACGCTATGCCGATCCTGATGACGTGACGCCGAAGAGGGGGGTGAAAATGCCAATACCCCCCGCCACGATAGCGCCAGTAGGGGTATTGGCACGATTTGGGACACCTAAGACTTTTTCGCGCGAGCTATGGCGCGGATAGTAGGGGGTGTGGCATGAAGCCTTTTCCCTTGATTGCCTACCCCGGCCTGTGGCTGAATTCGCGGCCGACCAAGCGGCGGCGATGAGCATAAAGCCCGGAATGCTGGTTGGCCCCTGTCTCGCAACGGCGGCGGCGGCGATCGGCATGACGCGAGCCGCGTCTTAGATCGTCGTGGATTGAATTTTGGTTTTATGGTGCCTGTTGGTCGTGCGTTCGGGCAGTCTAAAACCCCCGCCATAAAGAATGCGATTGCACCCCTTGTCGATGCTCAAAAAAGAATCGCGACCCTACAGGCGGAAGATTTTGAAGCGTATGACGTCGCCAAGCTCAAATATGAGAGGGCTGCAGGAATGGAAAAGAGGCAAGGACAATCGCGGAGAGCCCCGACAAAACTGCTACCCCCTGGAAATCGTCCGACATGTGATTAACGATTGCACAATCGAGAGCCTGACGTATTTCCTTCCGACCAGCCCGAAGCTACTCGCATACATCGACGAAGGGGCGGGTTTCTGCTGCGCAAAATCAATACAAGGCGGGCGGCAATCACCGGTTGTATTGCGGCGACAGCAGCAACACGGCCGACCTGGATCGACTGTTGGATGGCGCGTCAATTCATTTGGTCAACAGCGACCCGCCATACAACGTGAACGTCGAACCGCGAAGCAACAACGCTCGTGCTGCAGGCTCCAAAGCGCTTCCCGCCCTTGCGAAGAAGAAAGCGCACCTGCAGAGCTTCGATGACGCCCGCCAGGGCAAGCCCAAGCCAACGAACAAGAAGCTCAGGGCCAAAGACCGCGTGCTGGCAAACGATTTCATGTCCGACGCCGATTTCGACAAAGTTTTGCTGGCATGGTTTGGCAATATGTCTCGCGCATTGGTGCCGGGCGGATGCTTTTACATTTGGGGCGGCTTCGCCAATTGGGCGAACTACTGCCAAGCGCTGGACGCCAACGGCCTTTACTTTGCGCAGGGAATAACTTGGGTGAAGGATCACCCGGTGCTGGGCCGCAAAGACTTCATGAACGACTGCGAGCATGCGTGGTACGGCTGGAAGGAAGGCGCTGGCCACAAATTCTACGGGCCTAACAATGCGCGGAACGTCTGGCACGTCAAAAAGGTGAATCCGCAATCGATGATCCATTTAACGGAGAAGCCTGTCGAACTCGCTGTTCGCGCGATCCAGTTTTCATCCAAGTCGGGCGAGAACGTCCTCGACCTGTTCGGCGGTTCGGGCAGCACGCTCATCGGCGCGGAGCAGACGGGACGCAAGGCGTATCTCATGGAACTCGATCCGCTGTACTGCGATGTGATCTGTGATCGATTCCAGCGCTTCACCGGCAAGCAAGCGGTTTTGGCACGCACCGGTGAGTCTCCTATCCCGATGAAGCCGCGCGAGGAAAACATGCGGTGAGAAAGTTTCCGCCCGAAGAGACGCCCCGGTGTTGGCCGAGGCATCTGAGAAGTGAAATTGTGATGTTGCAATTACTTGCGAAATTCAAACTGCCCTCGGTCGACCTTCTTGAACCGCGCGTCGGCCTTCTTCTCGCTGATCTCGCGAAGCATCGCGGCGTACAACGTCGCATGCGGCGTCTTGCCGCCGGGCGACGTCCAGAGTTTTTGCTCGGCCATTGCGGCGATCAGTTCCATCGCCCGCATCGGTTTGCCAGCCTTCTGGAGGACAATCGCCGCCGCGTCGAGCGCCGAGGTCTTCTTCGGCTTGGCGATCTTGAGCGGCTTGGAGGCCTTGGCCTTCTCGGCCTTCGTCACTGGTCGCTCGACCGTCTTGATGTTGTTCTTCGCGTTCTTCTTCGATGTGGTTTTCTTCGCTGCCATTTCAAATCTCCTGTGTTTGATGTATGTGTTCGCCGCCTCAACGCGGGGCGGCGCTTTGGGTCAATTCGTTTATCTGCTCTTGACGATGGTGATCTGGAATTCGCTGCCGTCGCTCATGCGCAGGACGACTCCCGCGTTCGCGGTCAGCATGGCGACATCCTGAAAGCTACGGGCCGAAGCCCAGCCCTCGGCATCCGCCACCATGTCTCGGGCGATATCGGCCAGAGCGATGTCGTCGTCTTCGCCTTCACCTTCGTCGCGGGCGTCGGCCAAGTTCTCGATGAGGCTCATCAGCGTGTCTTGAATTTCGGTTTCGGTCGTCATGGTTCATGCTCCCTTCTGTGCGTTGAGATTCAGCCAGCACAATTCTGCGGCGGCGGCCGACAGCGTCTTGATCGTCCGAGACTTGCCGTCCCGAATTACGGTGATGCAAGAACGCGCGTCGCGGAAGAATGGGATCGCTTGGAATTGGCCCGACTCGCCGATGGGGGTTTCCTTGATTGCGTTCAGTGCGGCGGCGTAGTCGTTTGTTTTGTCAATCGTCATCGTTCGCTCTCCTCTCTTTCCTTCAAATCATTCGAAAACCGTTTCAGCCATCGATTCGCAAAGCGACTCGACGATGATCTGTGCGATCTTCGTCGTCGGCCGAACATCCCAGCCTCTGTCAAAGTGAGCGGCGGGTTTCGGCTCGCCGATCTTCTGAAGCCAGAGCTTCGAGATCTTGCTCTTGTCGAGTTCATACGATTCGCATTCGGCGTGTTCGGCGAAAACCAGCGCTTCGAATTTGTGGCCGCCGATCGTGCCCATCACCCACGTTCCGCCACCGCCGTGGTTGCGCTTGTCGATCCGCTTGATCTGAAAGCTATCCAGAAGTTCGCCGATCTCTTCGATGTTCATCTCTTTGTTTGTTTCGTTCGCGTCGTTCATCTTTATTTCTCCTTTTGGGTCGTTCTCAACCCACGACCACATCAGGGCGATTTGCACCAAAATCATCAAGGCAATTCCGTTCGGAATTACCAGAAACTGGAAACAATCTTCATGTTTGCGATAAGAGGACCTTGGCGGTGTCATGGACGTGACATGTGGCCAACGGCGGCCAAACGGCGTCGGGGTACGCCCGTGTCTAGCCGGGGCGGCCAGATCGCGGCCCGTGGGCCAACGTGGCGCGTTTGGGGGCGACGTGGGCGTACCGGTTGGCCGACGTACGGCTGTGGTTGGGCCTTGCTACGGAGGGCGATGTGATGGCGAAGGAACGCGAACGAACGAGTCGATTGGAAACGATTACAGTCGAGGCGGCCGCGCTGCCCGAAGTGCGGTGGGTGCGGCTGTTACGCTACCGCTCGATTCGAGATCAGGGCGATGGGTCGTTGCTGGCGTGGGTGAGGTGCGCAGCAAAGGAATGCGGCGCACGGTTTAAGTTGATATTGGAATAATCAAGGAGCAGCTGCGATGACTATGATTTGGGAAGATGAAATGGCGCTTTCTTTACTTGCTGATGGCCCAAAGAATCTTAAGCAGGTCGATGAGGCGGTGAAAGCGGCCGTCCAGCTTATTGTCGAGGAGTTCGATGCTCGCGACATGCTCGAATCGAATGATGGGACAATCTCTCTGACAAGGCAGGGGATGATCGCCAAAGGACAGAAGAGCATCGGCCCAGGCGATTCTGAGAAATCCTCCGTGGCCGTGGTGCCTGAAGGCTTCGCGGATGAACGGCACGAGGCTGCCTGCATGGGAGTCTCAATGGTTGTTTTGGACTGGGTTTCTATACATGGGTCCAGTTCAGTTGAATCTCTAACGCAAGAAGTGATTCACGCGGTTCACGAAAGTCTGATCCGGCTCGTGGGCAACCAGCGCGTGGTGATTGCAAGCGAATTGGAATGCGTGATGAAGGCGGTTGATATGCCGCGCTGGAATGAGGTTTTTAACGGATAGGGGTGGTACTTTCAGCGATTCACTACCGGCAAGAATGGACTTGAGTTCATTCGCTTCCTAACTCAACAACACAACCCAACGCCCTAAGGTCATCTTCACTCAGCGCGTAATCTGCGTTGCGAAAGCCACGGTAACTTGGTTTCATTACCTTTGGTACAAGCTTATCAAGCGAAAACGCACCAGATTTTGCAGCCGCGTTGTCGGCAAAGATCTCCCATTTAATTTCTAAGTCATTATGATCACAGCGAACTAGCTCGCTAAATTCTAATCGCTGTCTGCTGCCTCCCGCGTACTGCTTTTCGTACAAAAATCCATTGTGATGGTTACCGGAGGTGATTATTTGTCCTGGGAAAATTCGTATGGGAACGACAACCATTCCAGTCCTGCCTTGGTTGGGCATGAAGTCAAATCCAGTGACCACTTGAAACTTTCCATCAGCAACTATGGTATTTGGCATTTGGTACTTAGTGTCAAGTCTGAACGCGCCGTTTGTCTCCAGCCTGATCAAGAATTCGTTGGCCATAACACGGCCGAGGTTGGAAACACACACTTCATGGATTGTCTTGATATTGGCTTGAGGGCCATTCCCGCACATTACCTCAAGGTGGTGAAGGCGAATTCCTACGACAAGGTTCGGGTGAAGGCGACGGAACATCGCTTCCTTCACTTCATAATGATTCATCACTCCTTTCTTGCCGTCTCGCCGGATATGGTACTTGCCGTACGCCTGATATGGTTCAATCTCTGCCCTGGCGACCTCAACGGCCAAAACGTAATTGCCGGTGGCAGAGTCTACCTCAACCTTAGTGACCATCGCAGAATTCAACGGGGGCAAAACTTGTGTTTCCAGTATCGCTACTACCTGATCCTTATGATTTGTGCCGTTTGCGGGATATCCGGATTCGATCTTGTAGCGAGGATTTTGATTTTTGAATTCTTCAACTCCATAAATACTGGTGCCTCCTATCCCATTTGCGAACGACGATACGTCTTCGGCCAGATTTTGCGAAGCGTGGTTGTTTTGAAAGCGCGCTCATTCCCTTGAATTCAACTGTGTGTGTTTCGCTCGTGTGTGTATCGATGAGGTCTTGAACCCGTTCTCTTGTCCATTCTCTATTCATGAAAGCCTCACTCTTACATAGAAACGTCTCGGATATATTAGCAATCTCTATGCTTCCGTGCTCTCAGCCAATTCCGCGCTTTGGAATTTCGGTTCGCGCAAGTGTTGGCTGTGCGCTTTGGTCTCGTGCTTCCACCGAGCCGCTCCAAGAGCTTGAAGTAACTGGTCTTGCGGTCCATATCGATTGTTGGCGGTGGATACGGAAGGGCCTCGGAATAACACTCGGCAAATTGCGCGCTCGGCCGCTTTCGCGCCGCTTCGCTTACTTTGATTATCTGATTTGCGATATTCCGTTCGAGTGGCCGGCATCGCGTTCGAAAGCAGGAAGAGAATGACCCCTCAAGCGTTTCTCGTTTTGCGACAGAAACGAACTTCCTAAGTAGTGGCATATCGCTTCTTCCATCGTTCGCGACCAACACTGGGGCACTTGGATACTTGAATGGTCTTGCGGGTTTCCAGCGAACTTCGAATCGAGCGCCTAAATTTTGAATGCTCACTTCTGGTGTCAGTAACACAAGCCGGAAACCTTCGCGTCCGCCCTGAGCAAAGGCAAGGCGTGCGCCTTTGAGCTTCTCGGCGTTGCGGGGATGAAGAAGATTCTTTGAGTGGCAACCGGTGCAGCCAAAACTCCCGAATTCCCAAAATGGATCAGATCGCATTTCGTTTGGGTTGCTGCGATTGGGGCGACGAAGGTGCACGATGTAAACAGGCGGATTAAGCATCAAGTGTTCCTTGCAATCAGATTCACCGGCTGCCTTTTGAACCAAGCATAGAACCGTTCGGGATTGAGGAATCGCGGCGGCACGGCGCTTCGCTGAATGAATCCGTCCTTGACCGACAAGCCTCCCCATTCCTCAAGTAAATCGTTCCGAACTCGATACGACCGGGCGCGCCACTGTCCGAGTGGAAGGCACCTTTCGAGCCTTCCTGATTACCTCGCCCTGGCACGCACCACAATGTCGTGCTTCCCATGTGACGATTTTCGTGTGTGCGCGTTCTCGTGCCACCGCTCCTGAATAACGTTTGCGATGGGAACTACCTCGTCCACGACAAATAGACCGACAATTGCGTACATCAATTTGTCGACATAGGTTCCAAGCGGTTTCAATCCGGCGTAGAACACCAGCAGATCGCCTCGCTCGAATTCTGCGATGGCCGAGCCACGGTGCTGGCCGTCGTCGCCATAGGTCAGGTGCTCGAAGTCCGGGTCGAGGTGCACAGATTCATCCATTGCCTGCCTCGAAAGACGAGACTGCGGTTCGCATCGGCGTTCTTCATAGAAGCGAGTCAGCGCGGGTATGAACTCACCGAAAGTACGTCGACAACCCGGATGGAAACTTGTGGCGCTTTCTGGAATTGGCACATACACGAACGCGCCTGTGGTTGGGTCAACCGGAGCATTCCAACCACCGTAGGCCTGATCGACACCAATTCTGACGAGAACAGCCTTCATTTCATGCTCCGCAAACCGAACCAAGAATCAATCTTATCATATTGAAGTTAATCCAGCTTCCGGACTCCCTCTATTCCACTCGTGCTACGATTCCCCACGAGGATCGTACCATGCCCACGCGCCCACCGAGAGCCCAGCCCTTTCGCCCGCTGCCAGCGGTCCAGCGACAGTCCGCCCATGCCCGTGGCTACGGTCGTCGTTGGGAGAAGATCGCCAAGGCGTTTCTGGCTGAGCACCCGATCTGCGAGAACCCGTTCGGCGATCACGGTGCTGTTGTCGTGCCTTCAGAACACGTCGATCACGTGGTTCCCCGCAGCCGTGGTGGTACCGATGACGTGGCCAATCTGTCCGCGATCTGTGCCCGATGTCACTCAAAGAAGACTTGCTTGTATGACGGCGGCTTCGGGCACGCGAAGAAGGAGTGCCATACATCAGGCACGGCAGGATCGAATAGCCGTGCCGTGTTGGCGTCACCGCATTCTCAGTGCAATGTCTCTGTCACCAAAATGCCGTTAGTGCGGCACGATGTGTCGTACGTCGCATCATTAGGAAATAGCTTAAAACAAGGCATAAACACGCGGTTGGATAGTGCCATTCCGATGACCGGCCGGTGGCATTATTTTGGCACTATTTCGAGCGCGGACCAAATCGCCACCAGACGCACGTTTTCGAGGGTTTTGGTATAGGGGGGTATCGGCCCTGGCGGTATCAAAAACGCGGTTTTGAGGTCAATACATGGGTCGCAGAGGACCATCACCCACACCCACTCCCATCCTGAAACTTCGCGGCTCCACGCTGGTCACCAAGAAGCGGGAAAAGGCCGAGGTCCGGGGTCCGGCGGGCCTGCCGGAGTGCCCGGACTGGCTGGATTCGGAGGGTCAAGCGGCATGGGAGCAGATCGTGCCGCTCCTGTCTGCGATGGGCATCCTGACCAGGATCGATGCCAATGCGCTGGGGCGGTATTGCCGGTTGTGGACACGCTGGAAGAAGGCCGAAGAGTTCATTACGAAGAACGGCGATGTGTATCCGCTCAAGGCCGAGGACGGCAAGATCAAGTGTCTCATGCAATTCCCGCAGGTGTCGATCGCCATGAAGCTGGCCCAGCAGCTTACTCGGCTCGAACAGGAGTTCGGCATGACGCCCTCGGCGCGCAGCCGCATCCAGTTGCAAAACGGCACGGCCGAAACGAATTCCGACAAGTCGCGGTTCTTCGAGGTGGGGTGATGTGGCAACTTCGAGGTCGGCATCTCCATCACCCTCGAAGCGCCGCGCATCTCCGGCCCGGCTGCTGGATTCCATCCCCAAACAGCCGAAGAAGGCCAAACCCAAGCGCCTGTCGGTCGCGGAAGCCATCCTGCTGGTCCCCGGCTATGACCCCTTCCTCTCGGCCGGCACCTGCTGCTTTGATGCGAAGAGCGCCCAGCGGGCCATCGACTTCTTTCAGGAATGTCTGACCTTCACGGCCGGTGAATGGCGCGGCCATCCCTTTGTGCTTCAACCCTGGCAGGCGGCGATTGTCGCTAATCTCTTCGGCTGGAAGCGGCCTGATGGCCGTCGAAGGTATCGGGAAGCCTTCATCTATGTGCCCCGCAAGTGCGGGAAGAGCGAAATGGCCGGTGGACTCGGGAACCTGCTCACCTTCGCCGATGGCGAACCCGCGGCCCATGTCTATTGCGCAGCAGCAGATCGCGAGCAGGCGAGACTGGTCTTCAATGCCGCCAAGACGATGGTCTTGGAAGAGCCGGAACTGAACAGACGAGCCAAGATTTACACCCATTCCATCGTGGTGGATGCCACGGGGAGTGCCTTGAAGGTAGTCAGTGCCGAGGCTTATACCAAGCATGGCGTCAATGCGCATGGGGTCATCATCGACGAGCTTCATGCCCAGCCGGACCGGGAACTGGTCGATGTGCTCACCACCTCCACCGGCGCGCGACGCCAGCCCTTGATCATCTATATCACGACAGCCGACTTCGACCGGGAGTCGATCTGCAATGAGAAGTATGACTATGCCTGCAAGGTGCGGGATGGGGTGATCGAAGATGCGGCTTTCCTGCCGGTGATCTATGAAGCCAAGGTGACGGATGATTGGACGAGCCCGGAGGTCTGGGCCAAGGCCAACCCGAACCTCGGCATCTCGGTGAGCCTCGAATACCTCGAACGGGAGTGCAAGCGCACAGGAGACGCCGACCTACGAGAACACCTTCAAGCGATTGCACTTGAATATGAAGACCCAGCAGGAGGTTCGCTGGCTGACACTCGAATCGTGGGACAAATGCGGCCAATCCCCAATCGATGAGGCCACATTCCATGGCCGGGAGTGCCATGCCGGGCTCGATCTCTCCACCACCACCGATCTCAGCGCCTTTGTGATGCTTTTCAAGGAGTCCGATGGCGGCTACGCCGTGCTGCCCAAGTTCTGGGCTCCCGAGGAGAATGCCCGCAAGCGCGAGCGGCGCGACCGGGTGCCCTACGAGACATGGGCACGGCAGGGATTACTCGAACTCACGCCCGGCAACGTGGTCGATTATGACCGCATTCGGATGCGCATCGGCGAACTCAAGCAGCGATTCGATATCCGCGAGATCGCCGTCGATCCCTGGAACGCCACCCAATTGGCACTTCAGCTTCAAAGCGACGGCATCAATATCATGACCTTCGGGCAGGGGTTCAAGGACATGACAGCGCCGACCAAGGAACTTGAAAAGCTCGTGCTGTGCGGCAAACTTCGCCACGGAAACCACCCCATTCTTCGCTGGATGGCATCACATGTCTCGGTTGAGACCGATGCAGCCGGCAATCTGAAGCCATCGAAGAAGAAATCGACCGACCGGATTGACGGGATCGTGGCGGCGGTCATGGGGCTGGGCCGGGCGATGGTGAGTCAAGATTCGACGCCGGGGATTGTTTGGATATGATCGTTCAGTTAATACAGGAATAGCGATGAACTTCTGCTCGATGCCGACGTTTTCGCGTTCATTGAATTGATCTTCTCAGTTAGATTGGCGCGCCGATCCGCACTCCGAACAAATCCCGCTGACGTTGCCCGTCAAATCGTATCCACAATTCGTGCAACATCCCTTCCGCTTTGGAATCGGTCGCCACAACAGAATCGAAGTAACCAACAACATGAGCAGCGAAGGCGACGAAAAGGATAGCCTGGCGAAGTTTCGATCAATCTCAAAAGCAAACAGCTCTTCCGACAATTCACTCCAAGATTCAGGCCAGATGATTTCCCGGCCATTGATATCCAACCCTCTTGTGTTTCGGGCGGAAATGGGAAGGTCGAGAAGATTAGAACCCCGTTGACAAACCACATCTGGCGATACTGAACCGATTGGCCAAACGGAAACCAGTATGTGAAGGCAGCGAAAGAAACGGCGAGAAGCGAAACCGCCCACATGGTGAACGCAATCCGGCGATGACGGATTCTCGCCTTCATCACGTCGGCTCCATCAAGGCGTCACACTCGCGCTCTGGCATGGCCAGCCAGAATGCCAACGATGCGACCGAACAAGCGATGATCAGTGGTCCGCCCAAGGGCACCCAGTACACTTGCCCGGTGATACGCTGGGGCATCCGAATGAATGACCGCATGATCGTACCGAGACTCTTCGCGGACGATTGCACGTTGAACAATCGCCAACCGGCACAAACCTCGACACGCTTCCTCGCTGCTGAACCGGTTTCCATTCTTCTACCGGAATGCGATTCTGCGCGGCCCAAGGGTCGTGCCGAATTCCTGTCACTTGCCATGACACTTCGACGTTGGGCACATCCGTGCGAATCAGAAACCGGCCGTTGTGAATTTTTTCCGCAACGATCGCCTGTGCAAAAGTGCCGATCACCGTCAGTTGATACCGAAAGTCGCTGTTGAGCGCCTCGAACCAATCCGGCAATTCAATGATGGCACGGCCGTCCTCGTCGGTCACGACATTGCCGTTGTAAATATTCATCATGTCCGGCGACTCGACGAACGAATGGTAGAGATACTTGTTTTCAGGATCGAGCGGATGGTCGATCCGAAAAGATCCGCCACCTTTGCTGACGGTGCCGCTGACAGTCAAGTTTCCATTGATCTGTGCATTGCCCGCAACGGCAAGCGATCCCGCGTTGACCGCAAGATTCGCCGTCATGCTTCCATCGACCTGCGAATTGCCAAGCGCATGAAGGCTCGAGGCGGTAACGACAAAACCGGCCGTCAGATTGCCGTCAATTTGTGCATCGTTATCGACCTGTAGCGCGTTTGTCATGGTCGTGCCTTCAATCTCCGCGCTACCCACCACATGCAGATTGCCCTGGCTCTCTACGCCGTAGCCAGTCCCCGTTCCGACGACCGGCCTGTCTTCCAGTTCGGCCTGTCACCGAGCGCCACCGGCGTGGCATCGTATGGCCGGGGCGAGTTGGCATGGAGTTCGATCGAATTGATGGGCCTTTCGATCGGCATTCCGCAGCCGGGGGACATGGACGCCGATGGCGACATCGACTCGGACGATGTGCCCTTGTTTGTCAATGTCCTGCTCGGCCTCGACACCGACCCCGGCCGCACGCCCGCGCCGACATGAATGCCGACGAAACAGCCGACGGCAAAGATGTACAATTGATTGTCGACGCGATGCTGGGCGAATGAAGAAAATGACCATAACGGGTTTTGCATCATGGACATATAGGCGCGTGATTATCCCGAATTAGGTCGAGTGCGGTGGTGCCGAGGCAAAGGATCAGTCGTAATCAATTTGTATTCAAACACCGCAGGCAAAAGACTTCACAGGCGGAATTCCACAAACCATTTCGTGGAAAACTTTTGAAAATTTTGTTGAACGCGGCAGAATCTTGCCGCGTACACGTTGTGAGTGGGTATAATCCCTTGCAGTCGGGCTGGCGGAGAGGCAATAAACCCGACGCAATTTGGTAAGCGGCTGGAGGGTATTCCGTTGAATAGTCCAACCTGAGGACACAATGCGCTTCTGCGGGCGGCAGGAGGCGCAAGGCCGGCCGAAAAGGACATCGGAACGCAGCGTCAGCAAAATCAGAAACACCTTACGCACGAGGGTTCTTATGAGCGACCTCCACGATCGACACTCGGCGCAGGAACAGGTTCGTGTGTTCGCTCAGCGCGTCGGCGCGATTCGCACGAATCTCCATCACGTAATCATCGGGCAGGATCAGGTGATGGACCAGCTTCTCACCTGTGCGCTGACCGGCTCACACGCGCTGCTGGTCGGCGTGCCCGGGCTTGCGAAGACGCTTATGGTGAAGGCGCTGGCCTCCTCATTCGACTGGGATTTCCGGCGAATTCAGTTTACACCCGATCTCATGCCCTCAGACATCACCGGCTACGAATTGCTCGGACGCGAGGCTGACTCCGGCGCGCCGCGCATGGTGTTTCGCCAAGGGCCGATCTTCGCCAACCTTGTACTGGCCGATGAGATCAATCGCGCCGCGCCGAAGACGCAGTCGGCGTTATTGGAGGCGATGGCCGAGCGGCATGTTACCGTCGGCGGCCAAACACATGCGCTCGGCGAGCCGCTTATCGTCGTGGCGACACAGAACCCAATCGAGCAGGAGGGAACCTATCCGCTGCCCGAGGCGCAGCTCGATCGATTCATGATGGAAATCCGCATCGGCTACCCTACGCCCGCACAAGAAGAGCAGATTGTGCTTAGCACAACAGCCGGCGTTCCGGCACTACCAAAGCCGCAGTTTCAACGAAGCGATTTTCTTGAGTTGCGTAAGCTCATCCAATCGGTGCCGGTGCCGCAATCGGTCGCGGCTTATGCCGTGCTCGTTTGCGGATCGAGCAGGCCTGGCGACGAGCGCGCCACTGACTACGTAAACAATTATGTCGCCTGGGGCGCAGGGCCACGCGGTGCGCAGAATCTGGTCTGGGCGTCGATGGCGCATGCGCTGCTGGAGAACCGGCCCGCCCCGACGACGGAGGATGTGCGATTTGTGGCGATGCCCGTGTTGCGACACCGGATCATCGTTAATCATCGCGCGATTGGCGATGGCGTCACCGCAGAACACGTCGTGCGACATCTGCTGGAGACGACGCCGGCATGACAGCCACCGACGGACAAAGCCGATTTCTCGATCTACGCGCGCTGGCCGCGTTGGAGCACCTGCGTTTTTCGACGAAGAATCGGGTCGAAGGTTCGTACAGCGGCCGTCATCGGTCACGGCAATTGGGTGGCGCAGGCGAATTCGTGGATTACCGTGAGTACACCGAAGGCGACGATCTGCGACGGCTTGATTGGAAGGTACTCGGTCGCACCGGACGCAGTTATCTTCGGCTGTGCCAGGACGAGACGAATCTCGTCTGCACTGCGGTGATCGATGCAAGTAATTCCATGCGCTTCGGCGAAGACCGGCCGGTTGGATCCAAGCTCGAATACGCACAATATTTTGCCACGGCGCTGAGCCATGTGATCGCTAAGCAGCAAGATCAGGTGGGCGTGGCAGTGATCGACGAGACGCTGAGGCAATATATCGCGCCAGGCGGCACGTCGATTCACGTTACGGCAGTGCAGAGCGCGGTAGAGTCGATCCAATCGACTGGAAACCAGGACTGGCCGAGGGTTTGCGAACGGTGTTCGAGCGATCACGGCGCCGTGGCGTACTGATGATTCTGAGCGATTTTCTGGTGGAGAATCTGGAAGAGGTATTCGCTTCGCTACGCCTTTTTCGCCATCGCAACTGGTCTGTTATTGCGATCACTCTGGTTCACCCGGAAGAGGAGCGACTGCCGCGAGGATTGGCGTTTCGATTCGAAGGCTTGGAGAACGAGGGCCGAATCGACTGCTCCCCGGCCGAAATTGCGAGACAATACGCGAAGCGATTTGACGACTTTGCCGCGTCGGTGCGAGCTCTTTCATTGGCGAGTGGCTGTATATATCGACGGGTATCAACAACCGTGCCCTATTTGCAGACACTTGGAGGGTTTCTCGTGGAGCGCGCCGGTTGAATTCGTCCGTGCGTGCCGACTCGTAACCGGAGACGAGAAGAGATGTTTCTTCACCCTTGGGCCATCGTAGCGGGCATCGCGGCATTGGGCTTGCCGATCGTAATTCATAAGCTCACACGCCCGCGTCCGACTCCATTCTTCTATTCGACGATCCGATTCGTGCTTGAAGTGATTCACCATCGCCGGGCGCGGAGCCGATTGCGGGATGTTCTTATTTTATCACTACGGGTTCTGGCCATTGCGCTTCTCGGTGCGGCGTTTGCGCGGCCGTTTTTTGGGGCGCAGCAAGTGGTCGAATCCGATTCCAATTGCGACGCGGTTCGTGTTGTGATTGTGGATCAAAGCCAAAGCATGTCGGCGCGGCACGGCGGCGTTGAGCTGTTTGAGCGGGCGCGCGCGGTGGCGGCGGATTATCTCACAGGACGCAGCGGTCTGGGAGTGAATCTGATTCTGGCCGGTGCAAGCGCTCACGCTGTGTTCGATGCCCCGTCGTCCAATGTGGCTGCGCTTCGCGATGAGCTTTCGCGTGCGACACCGAAACCAGAGCGAATCGATGTGAACGAGGCATTCAAGACTGCGGCGGATTCTCTCGCTCGTTCGTCGGCCGCGCCGGAAGCGCGCCGTGAACTGGTCATCGTAAGTGACCTGCAGCGTTCGAACTTCTCAATGGCCGATTTTTCTGTGCTGCCCAAGGACGTGAAGATTCAGATCGAATCAGTCTCGCCGAAGACGGCGCTTGGCAACATCGCAGTGCTGAATGTCGGTCCAAAGCGTCGGCCGGAAATGGGCCACGATCTGCCGATCGAGGTGGAGATCGCCAACTATTCGCCGATTCCGCGCGACCTCGATGTGCAAATTGCGCTGGGTGATAATGTTCAGCGAATTCGGGCTCTGTGCGGGCCTGATAGCCGGATCACAGTTTCCACAAGTCTCGCGCCAACCAGCGACGGCTGGCAGCGCGGTGAAGCCCGACTGCTCAATGCTGAGGATGCACTTCCCGCTGACGATTCGAGACCGTTTGCCGTGCAGGTGCAGCGCGCGCCAGTCTATGGTATGGTGACGCGGGAAATCGACCAGAACAATCCCTGTGCGAGTTATTTTCTCGACCGTGCCCTGATGCCGGCGAAGGAGCGCGGCGCCGGCAACCCCGTGCGCGTCGTGCGATTGTCGGCCGAACAGCTCGATCTAGAAACACTGGGGCCGATCGATTTGGTCGTGGTAGCCAACCCCGGCAAACTCTCCGAAGAAACAACCAAACTGCTGGCTTCTTTGCTTCGACGCGGCAAGCCGATCTTCTACGTGATCGGCGAAACGGTAGATGCCACAAATCTGGCACTATTGGCCGATGCTACGGGAGCCGACCTGCAACTTCCGGTCACATTTGCCCCCACTCTTCCTGGGCGCGTCGCAGTCAATTCGCCACTGGCCGAGATACGCAACGATCGCGGACCGTTCCGGGTTTTTGGCGATCGACTCGCCGAGCTGGTGCGTTCGCTGCACATTCGCGCACCGCTTGTTTCGCAGCGGGCGGAGCGAGGACTTACCGATGATGTCATTGCGTCCTACGCAGACGGCAACGCGTGCCTTGTGCGCTCGCGATGCGGAGACGGCGTGCTCACGATTCTCAACGCCGACCTTTCCCAATCGAATCTTCCGGTTTCGCCGGGGTTTGTTCCGATGATCGCTGAAATTGTCGACGACCTGCTACAACATCGACGGCCCGAGCCGGCTGCCCCTTGCGGCGAGCCATTTTCCGCCCGCCTCGTAATCGGCAGCCAAAGCATCACCAACCTTCGCGTCGCAGGTGTCGATGGAAAAACGCTCGAAGCCGGGGAATTCGTCAGCGACAAATCGGGAGCTCTTTGGAAGTGGGATTCGCCCGATCGGCCAGGTGTCATTTCGATTTATGGCAAGGACGGCACTCATCGCACCATTGCTTTCGCCGCGCCGGCCGAGGAGTCCGACCTTCGTTCGCTGGACTCGTTGACGATGAAAGACCGGCTCGCCGGAGGACGTGAGATCGGCTATCGCGCGGCGGCCGACAAAGAGAATCGTATTGAGTCCGTCTGGGTCTGGCTGGCGACCGCCTGTTCAATCTGTGTGATTCTTGAAATGGCAACCTTGCACCTGTTTCGCAGTTGACCATGGAAACGCTGACCTTTGAACCATTGATCAATCCCGCTCTATGGACTGTCTTGGCAGTCTGTACCCTCGGGCTGCTCGTAATCTATGCTCGTCGTCGGCCGGCGGCTGTACGACTGCTCCGCTGGTCGACGATTTGCGCGCTGATGTTTATTTGTGCTGCGTGCGTGCTCACAATTCTGGCCAACCCGACCTGGGTCAGCGTGACGCCTCCGCCGGAAGGCAAACCGGTTCTCACGGTGCTCATCGACGCCTCGGCCAGTATGGCGACATGCGACGATGGAAAGCCCGATTCGCGGTACAGCGCGGCAGCCCGCGCGGCCGAGGAGATCATTCGCAACAACAGCGATGAGTTTGACGTGAACGTGGCGACATTCGCGAGCGATGTGCGCGCCGTCCAGCCCGCGCACCTCGCCGAGGTTCGCGCGGAGGGCGACATCACGAGCCTTGCGGGCGCGATCGCGGGATCGCTCCGAAGCGAACAGCCACAGGGTCGGGCCGTGGTCCTGCTCAGCGACGGGATTCACAACGCCGAAGGCGGCACCGACGCGGTGCTCGATGTCGTCCGCCATGCACGGGCGGCGGCCGTGCCGATATTCACGCAGACGTTCGGTTCGTCCCCGAATGTGAAGGATATCAGCCTGGTCGTGCGATCGCCGCAGGAGATGAGCTTCGTCGGGCAGAAAGTGGAGTGCGTCGCGGAGATTCTGCAGACCGGGTATTCCGGCGCGGCGGTCGATGTCGTTCTCACTTCGGATGGGAAGGAACATGGCCGGCAGCGCGTCGCGCTGGCGGCGGGCTCGGGCCAATCGGCGCGGTTCGAAGTGGAGCGCGACAAGGCCGGACTGTATCACTATCAGGTTCGTGCCGAGCCGCTTCTGGGCGAACACACCACACGCAACAACGTCGCCAGCTTCCTCCTGCGCACGGCCGACAGGCCCACACGCGTGCTGCTGCTTGAAGGCAAGCCTTACTGGGATGGCAAATTTCTGATCCGCACACTGTCGGCCGACCCATCGATCGAATTGGACGCGGTGGTACGCATGGCGCCGGGCCGTTTCATGAAGCGTTCGATCGTAAACGCAGTTGGGTCCCAGCCCGATGGTTCTGAAGAGAACGGCGTGAATCGGCGCACCGGCGAATGGGAAATTCTTCAGACCACGCACGAATTGCTCGGCGCAATAGATAAACTGCGAGAATACAACGTTATCGTCGTAGGGCGCGACGCCGACGAATTCCTGACCGATGCCACGCTCACGCCGCTGCGAAAGTGGATCGCAGAAGAGGGCGGATCGCTTGTTTGCTATCGAGGCTCGCCGACGGCAACGATCAACGAACGGCTTGCGCGCTTACTTCCGGTGCAGGCCGACCTCGTGCGGGAATCGCGTTTCCGAATGAAACTCACGCCTTCCGGACACTTGGCATCGTGGCTCTTGACTGCGAGCGACACTTCGCCGGAGACACTCTGGTCGCTATTGCCAACGCTGGCAACGAACCAGCGCGCCGCGGCAAGCAAGCCGGCTTCGGTCGTGCTGGCGACAGCTGCGGATGCATCAGGTGGCGAATCGGCTGCGGTGGTGTATCAGCCGTACGGTACCGGGCGCGTCGTGTACATCGAAGGCGCGGGCATGTGGCGGTGGGGATTCCTGCCACCTGAGCACGAGCAATACCATGCCGTCTATCACCGAATGTGGCGCAATATGATTCGATGGCTCGTCGCCAATGGCGGCCTGTTGCCGGGCGAGAACGTTTCACTTCGGCCGGACAAGGTCACCTTCAGCGATCTCGAACCCGTCGGCGCGACCATGCTGCTCCGCGCCGACGCGTCTTTCGATACCGTCCCGGTCGTGGAAGTTCGCGCCGAAGGCGCGTCGAAGAGCGATCGGGTCTCGCCCATTCCCGTCGGCGATGAACCGGGTGTCTTTCGCGTGACACTGGGCAGGATGGCCGATGGACATTACGAATTGAAGGCCGTCGCCGCGAGAGAAGAATCGCCGCTGGCGGTTGCGGCATTCGATGTTCGGCCTTCGATGCGAGAACAAATGGACTTGAAGGCACGACCGGATTTGATGGCCCGCATCGCGTCGGAAAGCGGAGGCGTCGTGCTGACGGGACGGGCCGACGAAGTGTCGCGCACTTTCAAAGCTCATTTGGCGCGAACGCGTCTTCCAATCGTTGAACGAACCACAGCGTGGGATCGATGGTGGGTTTTTGGTTCGTGTATCGCGGCGTGGGGTCTGACGTGGGCTCTGCGCAGGTCATCCGGGCTGATTTGAGTTGGCGACTCCACGGCGGGAAGCAGCAAGGGCTGAGAATATGGACACATCGAAACTCGGTGGCGCGCTTCAGGAGTTACGCAAACGGCGGATGTACGTCGGCGCGGGGGTTCTGTCCGCATGGGCTGTCTTAGCCGCGCTGGGCGTGATGGTGCTGTTCGTTTGGATCGACCTTGCGATCGACCTTCCGGCAAACCTTCGTATTGGTTCGAGAGCTGTGGCGTTGGTCGCGGCGGCATCTGTCGTCTTTGGTTCGCTGGGGCGACTGTGGCAGGAATTGAAAGTGTCATCGATGGCGCGGAAGCTCGACGGCTGCGTGAGCGCTGGCGGGCAGGTTGTCTCGGGCGTTGATTTGATGATACAGCCACCGGTCGGGTCGGCTCTTCGAATCGCGCTGGCAGAGTTGGCGGTCGATCGTGCCGAAGCAATATCGCACACAATTCCGTCAAAGTCTGTTGTTCCGGCAAAGCCGGCGTACACAGCAATGGGACTTGCAGCGGGCTGCATTCTACTTCTTGTGACGCTCTCACTTGTTTTTCCACGAATAGCCCGAACCGAGTGGATGCGCTTTATCGACCCGCATGGCGATCATCCCCCGTACTCACAAATTGAGCTGGCTGTCGAACCTGGCGATGCGCGTGTGATTTATGGCGGGAATCTCGAAGTGTTTGTTAAGCCGGACGGCGGTGCGGTCGATCGCGTGGAGTTGTTGGTCTATTCCGCCGCAAACGCGATAGGTGAAACGTTGCCGCTTTTTCCAGAGCCGCAGGGCCGATGGCGGACAACATTGACCAACATCACATCGGACATGCGATACACCGCGCGCGCCCATTCGTCACGCACCCGTCAGTTCGACGTGAGCGTGATCACCGTTCCGAAGATTGAAGAGGTTCGATTCAAGATCGCGCCGCCGGAGTACACAAACCTGCCGCCATATAGCGGCGTGCTGCCCGAGGTGGCATCTTAGGGCTTCGAAACACGAAGGTCACAGTCACAACAAAGAGCAATCGACCGCTGGGAGGCGGGACCCTTTCCGTCACTGCAGGCCGTGAGACAACGCTGGTTCCGATGACCGCCGGCGCCGCGCCCAACGAAACTGTCGGCAACTTCGAAATTGTGCAGGGCGGCAAGATGGAGTTGTTTGTCACCGACAAAGCAGGACAGAATTCTCAGGAGCGTTTCACTGCGCCGATTCACCTGCTCCTCGATGATCGGCCGGTCGTGCGTATCGTCGAGCCACCACCTGTCTCGCTGGCCACCCCGAGCGCTGCGTTGCCGGTCGTGATCGACGCAGAGGATGACTACGGCATTTCGAGCATGGAAATATACCGAAGCCTGAATGAGTCGAGACCGACGCCTGAAACGGCCGCGGTTCCGACGCCCCCGCCGACGCGCCTCGCGCAGCCGCTGACATTGCCGTTGTCCCAATATGGCCTGCAACCCGGCGACGTGATCAAGCTCTTTGCGCGCGTTCAGGACAACGACCCGGCCGGCGCGAAGGGGACCGAAAGCGACGTGGTCGTGGTACAGATCATTTCCGATGCAGACTTTCGGCGCATGATGATGTCGCGCCAGGGGCTGGAGGTGCTTCAGTCGAAGTACCAGCAGGCGCGGCGGCGCTTGGAATCGCTCGCGGAGGAAATGAAGGAGCTGGAGGAGGAACTCGCTTCGCAGACGCCGAACGATCCCACCGCCAGGGAAATGCGTGAGAAACTGGCAAGTCTGGGTCAAAAAATGCAGGAACAGGCGGAGGCGATCCATGAATCCGCAAAGAACGACCTGCCGCTGGAATTGGACGAAAAACTACGAAAAGAACTGGAAAAACTCGGCGAAGAGCTGGCGAAATCTGCAAGCAATATGGGCGAACTCGCCGAGGGGAAGAAATCCAACGAAGAGGCCCGACGGAAACTAGAGGAATTGCGAAAGAAGCTGGACGAACAGAAGAGGGAATTCGATCAAAACGCAATGGAGCCGATCGAGCATTTCTCAAAGATATTCCCGCTCAAGCAGGATGAATCTCGCTTCGTGCAGATTTATCAGCGCCAGCGGGCGCTTGAGGAACGCATGAAATCGCTCAAGGGACAAGACTTGACCGGTGATCCGAATGTCAAAGCGCGCATGCGCGAACTCGAGGCCGAGCAAAGGCAGATTCGCGAAGCGCTGAATGACTTGCTGACCGACATTGAGAACCACGCCGCCAGCCTGCCGGATGATCCGAAGCTCGACAAACTGAGGACGCAAGCCTCCGAATTCGCAAAGGCTGTCCGCGAGTGCAATGCAGGAAACAACATGACCGACGCGGAAGCTGCATTGGCGGAATTCCTCGGCACCAGGGCTCATTCTAATGCCTTGGCAGCGGCCGATGCTTTGGAGCAATTCCTAAGCAAATGCCAAAGCATGGGAAGCGAGGGCAAGCAGTGTCTTTCATTCCAACCCGGACTGGGTACCAGCATGTCAACGAGCGCCGACCAGTTGCTCGGCATGATGGGGCTGTCGAATGGTAATAACATGGGAAGCGGCTACAGCATGAATCAGAACACGCCAAACAACGTCGGCTTGTACGGCAATCTGCCATTAGCCGGAGACCCGCGTTCGGGTCGGGGAGGCGACCAGCAAGCGGGCAGCGGTAATGGGCGGAGCGTCGGGCGCGGTGATCGTCAAAACTACTGGTGGCTGCGTGGGACCGATGACGGCCGTGCCATGGGTGTGGGTGAGGAAATTGTGCCGGTGCAGTATCGCCGACGCGTAGGCCAGTATTTCCAGCGACTTGCGGACGAAGTAGCAACGCCGAATTCGAAATCGAATTCGAATTAGAAAAGAGGATCATCATGGCTTGCAATCGAATCGTCTCGAAACGTCGATCCGCAATCGCAGCGGCTCTCTTCGCGCCGACGCTAGTGCTCGTACTGGCCGCTGCGGAGCCGGATTCCAATTCAAAGCCGACGATGAAGAAGCCGAGTGAATCTTCAACCAGTAAGCCGTCGGTGGGTGACAAGAAAGACGCGAAATCGAACGGACTGTCGAATCAGCCCGGGGCCTTGCCGGAACCGAAGCAGCGCGGTGGTGAGACTGTCAGCATCGTGCAGGTGGCCAACCTCATCTACGCCGGGACAAAGACGAGCAAATGCTTCTCAGACCATTTCCTGGTTGAAGCCGAGAAGGCCTCGTCCATTTCAACAAGTCGGCGCTTTCACTCTGTTAAGCTCTCCTCCGACGAAGTCTTCGAGTTTCCCCTCATCATCATGACCGGCGAGGGCAGTTTTCAACTCACGGAACAGGAGCGCGATAAGTTTCGAAAGTATGTCGAGCGCGGCGGGTTCATCCTCGCCTCGGCCGGTTGTTCTTCGGCAGAGTGGGACCAGTCGTTTCGCAGCGAAATCGCTCGCGTTTTTCCCGACATTCGGCTCAAGGCGATTGACATGAGTCACCCCGTCTTTCACACGGTGCACGACATCAAGGAATTAAACGGCAAGCACGGCAAACCGCGGCAATTAGAGGGAATCTCCGTCGAAGGCCGGATCGGCGTGCTCTACTCGCAGGACGGCCTTAACGACACGGGTCACACGCAGGGATGTTGCTGCTGCGGCGGCGACGAAATCACCAACGCGGTGCGTGTAAACGTCAACATTCTTGCCTATACGTTGGTGAACTGAGTTCGCTTGATTCGGCACGGAGCGGATGGAGCATCATGGGAATCACGCCCTTACTAACGAGAATTGTCAGGCCGCGTGTCTCTTTTTGTCTCGCGCTTTCCCGTGACAATTCTGCCTGTTGCGGCTTAGGGCTGTTCTGAAAAAGGCAAACCGGCCAAGCCGCTGGCGATACTCGTCAGCGGCGATACAGCCGGGTGGATAACACCTTGCGGCTGCGCGGCAAATCAGTCTGGCGGTTTGAGCCGGCGCGCGACGTATGTGGCAAATCGGCGCGAGACGCACGACGTGCTGCTGCTGGACGCGGGCGGCGCGCCGGGCGGAAACAGCGAGTACCAGCAAACAAGATTCGAAACGATTCTACGGGGCGAATCGGCCATGGGCCTTCACGCGCACAACCTTGGTGAACGTGAGATCGCACTCGGCGCAGCGCGAATTCGCGAATTGGCCGGCAAAACGGGTGTTCGATTCATCTCGGCGAACGCGCGAGACTCCGAGGGTAGACTTGTGGCCACAGAAAGCGAAATAATTCAAATGGCCGGACTTCGCGTTGCCGTGGTCGGCATAGTTTCGCCACGTTATGCGGCCGCGGGCATTAAGATCGACGAGCCGCAACCTGTAATTCTCAAGTGGATCGATTCGAACAAGGGCCATTATGACACGCTGGTTGTACTGGCCTATCTGCCGGAAGCAGAATTAACCTCGCTCACACAGGCGCTGCCGGAAGCCGACATGGTGGTCGGTGGTCCGACGGGCCAGAGTATTGTGCCGAAAAAAGTAGGGCCCGTATGGATGGCGCTGCTACGAGCAAAAGGGCGTTTTCTGGTCGAATTGCTCGTCGAAATTGCAGGGGTGTCTGATCGTTCGTCCGTCGTCGAGGTGGTTTCCAGCCTTAATGAAGATTCGACTCAACTTGAAAACATAAGTCGATATCAAAATGAACTCATTGAGCGCGATTTCAATGCCGCTCAAAGCGGATTCGTCACTGCGCTGAATTCGTCGCTCGAAAGCGGGGAAGTGGCGGGAAGCGAATCGTGCACTTCCTGCCATGCGAACGATTCGGTGATATGGGCCGGCTCGAAACATGCGCATGCTTGGGAGACATTACAAACTCGCAACTTCCACGCCGATTCCTATTGCCAGCAGTGCCATACAACGGGTTTCGGACTGACCGGCGGCTTTGTCTCTGCTAAACAAAGTAACGATCGCGTGAACGTCGGATGCGAAAGCTGTCATGGCCCTTCGCTTGCCCATGTTCGCGAACCGAAGACGAAAACGCCGTGGCTCGCGAAGGACCGCTGCGTTCGCTGCCACGATCACGAGAACAGTCCAAAGTTCGTATTGGCCGAATACTGGTCTCGCATTCGTCACGGCACAGTTGCCGGCCATGCTGACCTCCCGGCACGCGCGGGGGTGCCATGATTCGAATCATCTTGATCGTATCACTCTTGGCCGCCTGCGCTTTGCCGGACGACGCCGAACCTACTTCGCAGCCGGTATCCTCAGCGCCAACGTCGGCTCCCACTCCGGCCAACACACTCGAATGGCTCACCCAACTTGCCGACGCAAAATCCGACGCGGACAAGAGCAGGCAACTCATTCTCGTACGCGCCGGTGCGAAGTGGTGCGGTTGGTGCACGAAACTCGACAAGGAAATGGAGAAAAAAGAAGCGCGGAACGAACTGGCGGGCTGGACACGCGTCTACATCGATGTGGATCGGGCGCGGCGTGATGCTGAATCGCTGAAGATCGGCCCGATTCCTGCGCTGCGCGTGCTGACGCCATCGGGGCGCGTTCTCGCGTCGTATGATGGGTTCATGCCTGCGGAGATTCTGGTCGAGTGGCTCAAAAAGTCCCGAACAGAGGCAACCGCGGCGATGGAGCTTGATGCGGAGTTGTCCGCGACCGCCGCCCCGGCTGCGAAGGGCGTATCGCTGCTGGTCGAGAAACTCGACTCCCGCGACGCGTCGATTCGCGAAGCGGCCATTCGGCGATTGACATCGCACGCGGAGAAAACCGCAGTCCCCGTGTTCGAAGCACTCAGGGATGGCGAACTGGCGACGCGCCTGGCCGCGATGGAGATTTTTCTCGCGTGGCACGCGCCTGTTGATGGGCTCGATCCGTGGCACCCGAAATCGTTAACAAACGAGCGACTGCTCGTGCTACAGGAATGGGTGGGTGCCCTGCCAAAGTCGCCGACCTCACAACCGGTCGCGGATCTGGATAATGTCGAATTTGAGTTGGACCGCCTTGCGGCCGCTACGGACGACGAGGCTGCGTCGATTCGTGAACGACTCGTTCGACATCGCGAAACTTTGCGCCCCCTCGTGTTGAAGCGACTCGGCTCGGCTGTCACGGATCACGAACGAACGCGGCTGCTCGAATTACGATATAGGCTGGCGGCGTCGGATGCCCTCGCGCTGGATTGGCCCCTTGGGCTGGTCCGATTGGCATCGACCGAAGCGATGGAGCGGCGTCAAGCTGCCGACGAACTTGTGCGCCGTGCCAAGGACGCCGACCATGCGCTGATCCTTGAACTCTTCGCCGATCCCGATCCTGTTGTACGCGAGACAAGCCTGCGGGCACTTTCGACCACTGGAGATGCGGGACGGGAAGCGCTTGTCTCCTTACTCGAAGACACCGACGCAAATGTTCGCACGGCTGTGCTCAAACGCGTGGGTGAAAACCCATCTCCGTCGATGACCACGGCCATCGTAAACTACGCGAAGGGCGAGACCGACGTCGATCTCGTCGTACATGCACTTCGCGTCCTGAGAAAGGCGCCGGGTGAGACGGCCATCAAGTGCCTGACAGACATGCTGGCACACGATAGCTGGCAAGTCCGGGCCGAATCGGCCGAAGCACTGGCAGAAATACTGCAAGCATCGCGCGGTTCTAACGACTCGGCCCGTGCGGCCGCCTATGCCGGGCTGGTGAAACGACTCGATGACGATGACGGTTTTGTTGTGAGTCGTGCGTTCGCCGCACTTCAGGGCGGTGAAATGTCCTCAATGCTGACGACCAAGCGAATCCGCAAGCTGATCAAAAAGCATCCGGAGATGGCTGTGGATGCGGCACGGCGTATTGCCGAGTCATCGAGGAATTACTTTGAGGCGTACGACTACGGCCGTAAGAAAGACAATTCGAAGTCGATCAAGCTGCTGGTCGAACTGACACTGCACGCCGACCCGGAGGTGCGTGCCGTCGCTGTTCAGGGGCTTTGCAGCATGAATGCCAGCGAGGCCG
>JADJRI010000036.1 GCA_016712275.1 Planctomycetota bacterium | reverse complement strand
GACGGGAATTAAATTACAACAGGCGGCCCGGTTCCTCGTTTGCGAAACAAATGTTTCCGCGGACAGGGTGTCGGGCCGCTTGGCATGATGAACCGTATACATTCCAGCGCCAGCGATTATCATGCATCGAATTGGCCGAGCTAACTGCAATCCGGGAGACTCCCCATCAGGAATCTGAAAGTCATCATCATCAGCGGATTGGCCTTGGTCGCCTGCGCGGTATGGTACTTCGGAGGCAGCACGGAGCGAACGCATCGCGCCGAAGTCGCTGCCTCTCTGAAGGGTGTTAAATATCGCGTAAAGTGCAGTGCGTGCGGCGCCATCGCCGAAATGGATGCAGGCGAATACCTCGCCAATCTGGGACCAGATGGCGTTCGGTGTACATCCTGCGGCAAGAACAGTGCGTTGCAGATCGGAACCGCGGATTCCCTGGACCCGAGCCAATTCCAGGAGGAAATGAAATCGATCACGACCGTTTCCGAGGCGCGTATGGCGGCGCGGGCGGTGCAGGAAGAACTGGATCGCGTGCAGAGAGCGCTCGACGCCGCCGAGCTTGCCAAGGACACCGGCAAGCTTGCCAGCTTGAATGCTGAAAAAGCAAAGCTCAACACCAAGAGCATAGCGATCTACGCGCGGTGGGAAGAGCTACGGAACTAATCCTTTTTGGGTTGACTGCCGGGGATTTCGCCGATTGTTCAGCGAAGCGAAATGATTGGATCGCAGCACACGCGCGTCAAGAATGAGATCGAAAGGGCCAAGGCCGCCAGACAGGCAATCGCCGCGTCGTTTTGTCCAGTTTGAATCGAACGAATCAGGCAGACAACCGCAAAGAGTTGCAACATTAATCGGCAAAAGCACCGCACGATCTGCATCGCCGGCATCGGAAGCCGCTTTTCGTGAATGGCCAGCAGGCATTCCGGTACCGCACTAAGCCTTCAATTCTTCAAGAGTTCTCCGGGAAATCGCCGCACTTGGCGCACGTATTCGCGCTCGGAAGGTCCCAGTCTTCATTTGTCACAGAGGCGCGCAAAGTCATATAGGCCGCGGTGATTCGGCTGAAACGTTCGGTGGCGTCAAGGACATCGATCGCCCGGTCCGGATGGTGTTGCCAGGCGAGGCGCTTGTAAGCGCTGCGAATTTCATCAATCGACGCGCCGGGCTCGACTCCCAGGATCTCGAAACACTCGTTTGCCTTCACGCTGATCGCTGCTCCTGCTCTGACATTACACGGCCAGTCTAATTCTCGGCCGTTTGCCATTATATATTCATTTCACAGGCACTTAACAGATCGGAAGCGGTGCGGCTGATCTCGAACTGTCCCGCGGATCCTTGTTTCCGGACGCCGTTCTTCAACCCGGACTTGATGGGCCGTGCCCAGGCCATACCCCAAACCGGACTTTGCAGGTAGGCTCCTCGGCATGCCGACCCAAATCAAGAATAATCAAAAGAGCCGCACGCGAAGGTCGACGGCCTTGCGCATGATCGAACTTTCGCGGGCCCTGGCCGACAGAACGCGTCGGCTTCGGTTCGGATTGCCGGTGACCCATGTTTATCGCCCGCTGGATTATGCGAGGGAATTGCACGAATCCTATCTGGCCACTTACGCGGATGGCGATCGTGACGTCCTATTTCTGGGCATGAACCCCGGCCCTTGGGGAATGGCTCAAACGGGCATTCCGTTTGGGGCGGTGGGGGCGGTTCGTGAATGGCTTCGGATTGATGGTTCCGTGGAAATGCCGCCAAGAATGCACGAAAAGCGCCCGATTCAAGGATTGGACTGTACCCGCAATGAAGCAGCAGTGGCGGTGGGACGGGGGCGGCTGATAGGCTTCGCCGCGCGTTTCTTCAACCGCTTTTTTGTTGCGAACTATTGTCCATTGTGTTTTCTCGAGGCCAGTGGATGTAATCGCACGCCCGACAAACTGCCCCCGGAGGAAAGAAGGCCGTTGTATGCCGCGTGTGATCAGGCGCTCGTGGGCATTGTCGGAATTCTGAAACCGTCCATTGTAATTGGGGTTGGAGCGTTTGCCGAAACGCGGGCAAGAGAGGCGCTGAAGGAAACCGGTGTTCGCATCGGCCGCATTCCACATCCGAGTCCTGCCAGCCCCGCGGCGAATCGCGGTTGGGCGGGGCAGGCCGATTCGGCGCTGGCGTCGCTCGGAATCGCTTTTGATTAGTTGCACAGACGGTCGATACGATTGGTGCCCGTTCTGTCTGTACGAAGTGCTGTAGAGGATGGCGGGCTATCGTCTTCAACTTATGTTGACGTGATTCTTTCGAGCGAGTAAGAGTTTATCCCGTCCTCGCCGATAAGGATGTGCCAGCCTGATTTTGCGGCTCGGCCGATTTTTGTGGAGGTAGCATTGATGTCGCCTGAACAACAGATTCTTGATGTGGTGTTCAATGTGCTGGGCCTGATTTTCAGCAGCGTGGTCGGCGTGGTCTTTGATGTCATTGTGGTGCCGCTGCTCCAGCAGATTTTGACGGCAATCGGATTGGGTGTTTGATTTTTTATGATGCCCCGGTTCTTGCACTTGATTACTTTTCCATTCCTTGCCCACCAAGTCTCAAGTTTGGCCTCCGGTGTTCGAGCACACATGTGGCCTTGTGTTCTGGCTTGAATTCTGCCAAGAAACATACGAACTCTTTTCAATGACGGACTGAATTGCCAGACCCACGGCATATCATCCGTGGGCCTGGACCGGGTAAGCGATCAGATCAGCCGAAACCCGGCTGATGAGAATGTTCTTGCTGCGACCCCGTGCGAATCGTTCATGCCACCAGTTCGGCACGAGCCATCAACGGTTCCATTGTCACGCTGGGCAGCGTCAAAACGGTCTGGTTGAGCGATTCGACCGGCGACAGGGCCGGATTTACATGCATTTGGCGGTTTGTCTCCTTTTTCAAGACGCGCGTCATCCAGACGCTCTTGTTGCATGTCAACAGGGCGTAGGGCTGAATCCAGCAGAGCATGATGGTCGCGTAGAAGCCGTAGACATAGGCGAAGATCGCTTCCGTGCTGCGCTCGCGAATGGCGAAGAACAGGAGCGTCAGCGTTGAAGCGGTGATGCACGATGCCAAGAGCTTCAGGCCGAAGATGGTCGGCAGGAAAATGCTGAGCAGCAAACCGGTGAACAGGAATGGGTATGGCAGAAACTGTCCAAGGCCGGCCATGACATAGTTGAACCGGATGCCGGATTTGTTTTCCGGCCTGAAAGACGAGAAGACATAGCGGAGCGTGTGCAACGATTCCCGCGTGTTACTTCGGGCCCAGCGAACGAACATCTTGCAAAGGGCCACATAGTTTTCGGGACTCTTGGTATAGACCCGCGCACTGCTCTGATAAACGACTTTAAACCCTTGTTGGATAATGAAGTTGGTCATGGCATGGTCTTCGCCGGCACGGGCCGGCCCGCCGCGAAAGGTCTGATGCAGCCATTGCTCGAGCACGGGCATGACGGCCGATTTGCGATAAGCCGCCAGCGCGCCCGCACAGCAGAGCACGGCGCCGCCGCCCATCATGCTTTGAGCCGCCCGTTTGAAATCGAATGTCATGACATAACGCACGCTGAGCATACGCGGAATGATGCCGCCTTCGCGGTTCAAAACGCGAACGTTGCCCGCGACGCCGCCGATTCGCGCATCGCGAACCATCGGACTGACAACCGCCCTTAGCGCATCTTTTTCGATGATGGAATCGCTGTCGACGGTGATGAAAATTTCGCCGGTGGCGCGTTTCATGCCTTCCCAGAGCGCCCAGCGCTTGCCGCGGTTTTCCGGGCAATTGATGGCCATGACGCGATTGCCGAATTCGCGTGCGGCCATGGCGATATGGTCCCACGTGTCATCATCGCTGCCGTCGTTGACGACAATGATCTCAAGCCGGTCGGCGGGATAGTCCGAGCTGGCCAGGTGACGGATTGTCCGCCTGACCAGAGCCGCCTTCGTTGAATGCAGGAACAATCACGGTAATGCGGGGCAGGCTCTCTGTATCGACGTTTGGTGTCGGACGGTACTTCAATGCGAGCCAAAGCCGCCAGAACGTCCACACTGTCGCGAAGGTACCGTAGAGACCACCGACAATAATCAGCGCCTTGCCGGCGTTTGAGTACCAGAGGATTTTTCCGGCCATACGGAGGGAATCAAACTGCCACGAAAGGGTCACGATCATGACAGCAACAATGGCGATGCCGATCTTGCCGAGCCAGTCGGACCAGCCGAGAGAGGGTATCGACTGATAGGTCGTTCTGCGCGGCTTTTCCAGCATGGCCGTCAGGAAACCCGTCGTATTCGATATAACTGACACTGAGCATGCTCCTTGCGAATTCTAGATTCGCATGTTGTCTGCTGTTCGGCTGCGTCTGAGAACACACGTCTCCCGATGCGACCGACACTTGCAACAGACAACGAACATCAACTTTGGTGAGGCAGCGATTTTCGCAATCGTCTCGACTGCCTGATAACACGCGCCGTCGTCCGAAAAGGCGCCTCGATTCTTGAGCGCCGACAAATCCAACGACTTCTAAGCGCGACTGCGGTTCACATGGAATTCAGACATGTCGACTTTCCACAGCGCTCCGGCTGTAGTTTGACGACAGGCGTGTTGCATGGGCGGGCAGCCAGCCTTCAATGAATCGCCTCATGCGAAGTTTGCCAAGTATGGCCGCTCCAGCGACTCATACAACGCGTCAGCGGCTTTCGTTGCACTTCTTGCATCGATGAATGGCGATGATCATTGAGCGCCACCGTCTCGAAACACAAAAGCGACATCTGTCCGCCGATCATTGGAGAAAGTATGGCCCGCATGGCTGAATCCACCGTGAAATGGGGGTTAAGTTCATTTAATCTGACATTAAAGAGGTTTCATCTTGTTTTAAGATGCGGTTCATGTCAGAGCGTTGTCGATGATTTTGCCAGGGGTAATCGGACTGTGAATTCACAGCCTCCCTCCGGGCGGTTGCTTGCATCCGCCGTTCCGCCATGCAGTTGCGCGATGCCGCGAACAATGGTCAGTCCCAGCCCGACACCCTTAAACACTCCGTCCTTTTCGGGAACGCGAACGAAGCGGTCGAACACTTTGGAAATATACTCGGGCGGAATGCCCGGCCCGTTGTCCCGCACCGCAACCACGGCAAACGTTCCCGTTAGACTCACCGAAATATCCACAGCCTGATCGACCGGCGTATATCGAATCGCATTTCGAATGAGATTTACGAACATCAGGCGAATGAGGTCGCCGTCGCCGATGAGGGTCGGTTCGGTTTCGTCGCCGCGCGGCATGGCCAGGTGGGGGACCAGCCGGGCCTGCCGTTCGCGTGCCTGGGGCTGGCATCGCTCGACCGCTTCAACGATTTTCTCGTTGAGCGAAATCTCGTCGGCGGTTGTCATGGGAAGGCCCGCCTCCGCCCGTGCCAGCGTTAAGACACTATCGACCATTTGGGCGAGCGAGCGCACTTCCTCCTGCACGCTCGCCACGAATCGTTCGTACTCTTCGGGCGTACGGGCTTTCTGAATCATGACCTGCGATTCGCCGAGAAGCACCGAGAGCGGTGTTTTGAGTTCATGCGATGCATGGGCAATGAACCGCTCCTGGGCCAGAAACGAATCGTGCAGGCGATCGAGCATTCGATTGATTGTTTCGACCATGAGGGCGACCTCATCACGGCCGCGCGGCTGTTCAAAGCGCTGCGAGAGATCCTGCACGGTGAGCCGCTCGGCGATCTGGCGCACCTTCTGAAGCGGCCTGAGCGAGCGGCCCGAAAGAAACCAGGAGGCGACGGCCGCGACGATCAACCCTCCGGGCACAAGCATGAAATAAAGCCGTTGTTGCTCGGCGATTTTGTCCCGCAGCGGTCTGACATTGGCCGCGGCCTGCACGTAGAAAGGCTCAGTCTGCGATTCAGATGAATCCGACGAGCGCGTGTCGCGGTAGAGCGTGACAATGCGCACTTCGCCGGGGTTGCCGAACAGCTTTTCGGAGGCATCCCACGGCACCGTTTGAAATGCCGGGGACTCGCGCGTGCGCGCATCTTCCATTTGCGGCGTCCAGGGCAAATCGAAACTGCCAAGATTGATCGAGCGCCGCTCGCCCTTGCCGTCCTTGGTTCGCGATTCAAAATAGAAACCGGGGTATCGAAACACGACGTCCAAGTTTTCGGTCGAACCGCTCTCGCGGGCGGTCTGAATCTTGTCGGCCACGAATTCAACTGCGTTTTGCAGCCGGCCGTCAAAGTCGCGGCGCAGGTTATTTTGCGTGGCGTTCAGGATGATGGCCGTAAGCGTCGTGAGAATGGCGCCGAAGACGAGCAGGTAGAGTCCCGCGAGCTTGAAACGAAGAGTTTGAACGTGACGCCACACGGCATGTTCCAAGGGTATGGTGCAAGAAAAGCGCCCGGCTTCAGCCGGGCGTTAGCTCAAAACGCAAATCACCTTTATTCGTCGGATTCTTCGAGACTCATTTTGTAGCCGGTGCCGACAACGGTATGAATGATTCGTTTGCCGAAGCCCTTGTCGATTTTTCGGCGAAGCATGCTGACATACACATCGATGACGTTGCTGTCGTTGTCGAAGTTCATGTCCCAGACATGTTCGCCGATGGCGGTGCGCGTCAGCACGCGGTCCGGGTGGCGCATGAAATACTCCAGCAGGGCGAATTCCTTGGAGGTCAGTTTGACGCGTTGGCCGGCGCGCGAAACGGCGCGCTTCATCAGGTCGAGCTCGAGATCATCAAATTTCAGCACGCTGGCCTCTTGCGCGAGGCCGCGGCGCAACAGGGCACGAATGCGGGCGACCAGCTCGTCGAATTCAAAAGGCTTGGTCAGGTAGTCGTCGGCGCCGGCGTCGAGACCCTGCACTTTGTCTCCCGTGGTCGAGAGGGCGGTCAGCATTAACACGGGCGTCTTGATGCCTCGGCGGCGCATGTTGCGGCAGGTGGCAATGCCGTCCTGATCGGGGAGCATGACATCGAGGATGGTGAGGTCATAAGGCTTGGAAACGGCCATATCCTCACCATCAGCGCCGTTTTCGGCAACATCGACGGCGTGGCCCTGCTCGATGAGGCCCTGCTTGATAAAGCGGGCCATTTTCTGGTTGTCTTCGACGAGGAGAATTCGCATGACGGTGCATTGTCGCAGACAGGGGGCGGAGTGCCAAGGGATTGGGCGATTTGGCGATCTGGTGATTTGGCGATTGGAAACGGATTGGCGCCGCGATCAGAAAAACCAAAGCGTTTTCCGCTTCCATTCGCGGTAGCGATCGCCGAACGCTTGCTCCAGCACGTCGTCCTCGACTTTGCTTCGATAGAGTTGCATGGCCACGAAGCAAGCGAAAAATGTGATCCAAATCCAGCTTATCGGCGCGAAGAAGAGCCATAGGCCGCATTGGGCCACGATCTGTCCGAGATAGACTGGATGACGGACAACGCGATAGGGGCCGGTGACTTTCAACTCTCTGGCTTCAGCCACGACGCTGAGAGAGCGGCACAGCACGGAATAGGCCCAGACATCCAGCGCGTTTCCGACCACAACGAGCGTCGATCCGATGGCGAATCGATAGAACTGCATGTGCTCGTCAAACATGAATGCGGCGTATTGCCTTGCGCCTGCTTCGTCAATCTTGAACCATGCGTTCTTCAGCATGAATGGAAACATCGGCCAGAGAGCCGCGATCAGCGGAACGACAATTTCGCGCGGCCGCGACGCGCGTTTAAGCGGCGGCATTCGCACGATGAATGAAAGAGCGATGATGACAAACGTCAGGAGGACGAGGAGGCGACCATAGATCAGCAGGTTCAGGCGCGTGTTGTCGGGAAACTCCCAGAAGCGGTCGATCGACCAGAATGCCTCCTGAATGCCGCCTTTTTTTCGGCCGGCTTCGTCGACAAACCACCACACTTCGAAACCGATGAGTGCAAGAAAAATGCCGGCTCCGATCGCGCGAAAGATCCAATCGGGCGTCGCCATCCAGGCGCGATGAAACAGGCCCTTCTCGCTCACGCGGGAACTCGCGATTGAACCACGCGGAACCGGTTCGCCACGAACGCCCCATCGCACAGCGTGGCATTGCCGGATGGGTTGCAGCCGCTGACGTGGAAATCGCTGAAGGCCGCGGACTGATTCACCCAGATCGGCCCGGTGAGGTTGCAAGAAACCGGCACGCCGGCATCGGTCATCGCGTTTTCGGCGGATTGCAGAACGGCCGCGTCGGTCGAATAGACGCCGCAGGTGATGGCGCCGTGTTCGCGGGCCGATTCGGCGGCAAGCTTGATGCTCTGAGCCGTGCCGTCGGTGGCGATGAGATATACGATGGGGCCGAACATCTCGCGCATGTAGATGTCCTTTTTCGACGCGTCGATCTTCATGATGACCGGCGAACGCATCCGCGCCTCGGGGAACATCTCGTTCGAAACAGGTGTGCTCTTGCGGAGAACTTCCGCCCCGTCGCCGGCCGCCACATCCACGCGCATCGCGGTTGCTTCATTCTGAATCGCGCCCAGCACTTCGGCCGCGCGCTTCGGATCGCCGAGGAACCAATCGACCGCCCCGACGATGGCCTTGGCAACTTCATCAAAGGACTTTTTCTCGCTGCCGACCTTGATGCCGTCCTTTGGAATAAAAATATTCTGCGGCGTCGTACACATCTGCCCGCTGTAAAGACTGAGCGAAAAAGCCATGTTGCCGGTGACGGCCTTGAGATCGGCCGCACTGTCGAGAATTGTCGAATTGATGCCCGCTTTTTCGGTATAGACCACCGCTTGCGAAGCGTTTTTTTCGATCCACTCTCCGAATTTCGAGCTGCCGGTGTAGTCGATGATTTTGACTTCGGGGCGAATGACGAGGTCTTTTGTATTCGGCGCGCTATGCGAATCGGCGGCAAGCGTGATCACATTCGGATCGAATCCGCTTTCCTTCAATACACCGCGGGCGATGTCGACTGATAATGCGAGCGGTAGAATGCGCCAGGGTGCGGTTTCACCACGACGGCATTGCCAGTGGCAAGGCTGGCGAAGATGCCGGGGTAGCCGTTCCATGGGGAAGGTGGAGCAGCCGATGACAACGCCGATGCCGCGAGGGATGATACGATACCGTTTTTCAGCGTGACGAATTCTTCCTTACCGACCTGCTTTTTCCATGTTGTCTCGGTCGGGTGTGCGGCTCATTTCCTCATAGGCATAGACGACGGCTTCGAGGCCGCGATCTTGTGCATGCGGTCCACCGGCTTGAAAGGCCATCATGAAGCCCTGGCCGGTGGTGTGCATGACGGCATTGGCGAATTCAAAGCTGCGTTTGTTGATTCGGGCCAGGATTTCCAGGCAAACGCCGATGCGGGCGTCAATGCTTGCGTCCCGCCATTTGGGCATGGCCGCTTGAATGGCGGGGAGCATCACATCGAGATCGGCTTTCGGATAGGTGATGCCAAGCTTGAGTCCGTAGGGAGAGACCTCGTCGCCCACGCGGCCGGTGGTGCCGGGTTGATCGATTTCGAATGGCTTATTCAGGCGGGCTTGGAAGGCGGCGAGGCCGTCATCCTTGGCCGTCTCGCCGTAGATTTTGCCGCTGGGGACTTCCGGATAGGCGGACCAGTAGCCGCGTTCGCGGATGGCTTTTCGGGCGTTTTCGAGGAGGGTGTGATGCTTTTCGAAGAGTGGGTGAGTCACGGGTTGCTCCTGATGCGAAATCGATCGGCTTGGTCGACGCCGGTCGTTATATTATGGATGATCACAAGGCCCGATATGATAGCTGATGATGCGGTAGGTTGCACGCGAGTGCCGAAGCGATTGAGATGGATTACAATTATGGAGAGAGTGCGAATTGACGAGGCGGGTCATGATTGCTTTTGTTGATAATAAGCGAAATGAGATTCTTGAGCTGTGTAAGCGCTTTCGGGTGAAGCGCCTCGACCTGTTTGGCTCGGCCGCGAGAGCGATTTCATGCCGGGAAAAAGCGATCTGGATTTTGTTGTCGAGTATCTTCCCTTGAACCGTGGCGAACACGCAGATTGCTATTTCGACTTGTTGTTCGCGCTGAAGATCTTTTGGGTGTTCGATAGACTTGGTCATGTCCGATGCCATTCATAATCGGTTTTTCTTCAAGGCGTAAATCAGTGTCGTGAGCAGCTCTATGCAGCTTGAAACGAAGAAGCTCTTAGAGGACATTCGAGTTGCGGCTGATCTCGTGTTCAGTTTTATTCGCGGCAAAAGCTTGGATGACTATCGACGCGATGCCATGCTCAAATCGGCAGTTGAACGCCAATTTACGATCATTGGCGAAGCCATTCGCCGGCTATCTAATGTAGATCGTGCCGTTGTCAGTCAGATTGGCGATTTTCGCCGCATTATTGCATTTCGAAATGTGCTGGTGCATGGCTATGACGGTGTGAGCGACGACGTGGTCTGGGACGTGGTTGAGAAAGACCTCGCAATTCTAATTCAGCAAATCCAGACGATTTCACTTGACGATGAAACGAAGAATTAGCATCCGATAGTTTCACGAGGAAGAAAGGTGGGCAGAGCCCACCCTACGGGCTGCGGGTAGATGCCATGCGGTTTGTATCCGGATTTAAGTGTATTGTTTGCGGTAAGACTTCGGAGCCACCCAAGTCGGCGGGGACGTGTCCGGCTTGCGGCGATCCGTTTTCGATACTGAACATCGAGTTCGATCTTGCGCGCGTGGCGAAGAGCATGACGCGCGAGGCGCTGGCGAATCGGCCGCTGAATCATTGGCGGTATCATGAGCTATTGCCAATCGAGCCGGATGAGGTGGCGTTTGCTTGGCCCGTCGGTTGGACGCCGATTGTGGAGACGCCGCGGCTGGCGGAGTGGGCCGGAGTGATGAATCTGCGGGTGAAGGACGACGGGCGGAATCCGACGAGCAGTTTTAAGGATCGTGCGTCGAGCGTCGGCGTGCTGCATGCGATGCAGCGGAAGGCGACGCGCATTGCGTGTGCGTCGACGGGAAACGCGGCAAGCAGTTGTGCGGGGTATGCGGCGATGGCGGGAATGCCGGCGACGATTTTTGTGCCGCTCCGCGCGCCGGAGCCGAAGGTGGCGCAGCTGCTGATTTATGGCGCGGATGTGCGGCGAGTGCGCGGCACTTATGCGCAGGCGTATGATTTGTGTTCCCGCGAGTGCGATGCGAACGGGTGGTACAACCGGAACTGTGCGATCAATCCGTATCTGGTTGAGGGGAAAAAGACGTGCGGGTTGGAGATCGCGGAGCAGACGGCCGGTCGCGAGCCGGATTGGGTGGTGGTGAGCGTGGGGGATGGCTGCACGGTCGCGGGGATTGCCAAGGGGCTGATTGAGATGCATGCGCTGGGGTTCATTGCGCGCGTGCCGCGCGTTTTGGGGGTGCAGGCGGCGGGGATGGATCCGATTGTTCGGGCGTTTGAGGGCGATGGGGAGCTGCCGAAGGATGTGATGGGTTCGACGATTGCGGACAGTATTGATGTGGCGGTGCCGCGTAATTGGCGCAAAGCGCTGCGTTATGTGAAGGAGACGAAGGGAGCGTTTGTGCGGGTGACGGATGAGGAGATCACGGAGGCGATGAAGGCGGCGGGGCGGCTGGCGGGGGTTTTCGCGGAGCCGGCGGCGGCGGCGGCGATCGCGGGTGTCAAGCGTGCGGCAGCGGATGGGATGATTGGCAAGCATGAGGATGCACTGGCGGTGGTGACGGGGAATGGGCTCAAGGATATTAAGACGGCGATTTCGATTGCGGGGCAGCCGACGGAGGTTGAGCCGTAATTGCCAAAGGTGTGGCACCGGCTAATAGCCGGTGCCACACCTTTGGCCAAGCCAGATTGGGACCAATGTCAATCGCTCCATCACTCGATCATTTGAGTCATCGCCTTCGCGGCTTGAAATTCGGCGCCGAGGGCCTCGCGAACTCACGAAGCGTGTCCAGCAACTCCTGCATGTCAGGCGCGAGCGGGGCTGTTACTTCCAGCGGCTGATTGGTGATGGGGTGGGTCACGCGCAGGCGGTGGGCGTGGAGCATTTGGCGCTTCCAGCGGATTTCGTCGGAGTCGCCGGGGCGGCCGGTGGCGTGGCGGAGGGAGATGTTGCGGCCGCCGTAGAAGGGGTCGCCGACGATCGGGTGCCGGATGTGTGACATGTGGATGCGAAGCTGATGCGTGCGGCCGGTCTTGGGGTACAGCTCGACGAGGCTGAAGCCGGAGAAGCGTTCGAGCACCTTGTATCTTGTGACCGCTTCTTTTGAGAGCTTCTTGGCGAATTTGCCGCCCATGCGTTCGGCGAAGCCGGTGGCGACGTAGCGATCGTGGACGGTGGGGTGCTGGCCGATGGGGACGTCGATGACGTCTTCGTCGAATGTCGGGGCGCCGTGAACAACCGCGACGTAGACTTTTTCGGTTTCGCGGCGTTCGAATTGGAGCGAGAGCCGCCAGTGCACTTCGTCGGTTTTGGCGACGACCATGATGCCCGTGGTGTTCTTGTCGAGGCGGTGGACGATGCCTGGGCGGAAGGGGTCGTCGGTTTTGGCCAGTTTGGCTGAGTAATAGGCGAGGGCGTTTGCGATTGTGCCTCGTTGTTCGCGGCGGGCCGGGTGGACGATCATGCTGGCGGGTTTGTTGACGGCGATGATGTAGTCATCCTCGTAAACGATGTCGAGGGGGATGTTCTCCGGCGTGACTTCGTAGGGTTCCGGCACGGGGAATGACATGTCGATGACATCGCCCGCTTCCATTTCGTAGCTATTCTTGGTCGGCTTGCCGTTGACGGTGATTTCGCCTCGCTTGATTTGGCGCTGGATGATGGTGCGGGAGATCTTGCGGAAGCGGCCGTGGAGGTATTTGTCGAGTCGGCGTCCCGGCAGTTTTTTGGCGATGACGATTTTGGCGCGGCGCGGGTCGGTGTCGGCGGCGGGTTTGAAGCGTTCGACGACATCTTCGGAGTCGAGGCCGGCTTCGGCGGTGGCGACGGAGTCGCCGCTGTCATCTTCCGCGAAAGGATCGGCGGGGATTTCATCGGCGCTGGATTGCGGCGGTGTGGCGGAATCGGCGGCGACGACATCTTCGTCTTCATAAAGCTCAGCGGGGTCGTCAGGGAGTTGAGATGGTTCTTTTTCGATCATTGTATGTCAGCAGTTTTTCGATTTAGGTTGGATTCTCGCGAGCCTTCAGATCCATGTTCGCCATATTGCGGGAGCGATTTACCATAGATCGCAAATCTTTCGCATTCACCCTACCCCTTCGGGGTTGGGCTAAACGGGTTTGGGGTTGGGCTAACCGGCGGGCACGCGTTAGCCAGTGTTCCCAGTATCCTCGGCTTTGGTGTAATTCTCAAACGGCATTTTCACTCACTCATCTTAATCGTGCGGAACTGTGCGTTTTCGGTTAGAATACTGCCATGTCACTGCCCATGGTTGCCATTGTCGGCCGGCCGAATGTCGGCAAGAGTTCGATTCTAAACCTCTTTGCGCGGGAACGGATCAGCATTGTCGATCCGACCGCAGGGGTAACGCGCGACCGCGTAACAGCCGTAATCGAGCATGAAGAGCGATATTTCGAGATCGTCGACACCGGCGGATACGGCATTGAGGATCATGACAATCTGACGGAACACGTCGAGGGGCAAATCGCCTACGCCATCGCCGGCGCCACGCTCATCCTGTTTGTCGTCGATGTGATGGAGGAGATCACGCCGCTGGATATCAAGGTGGCGGAGATGCTTCGCAGGGTCGATCGGCCGGTGCAGTTGGTCGTCAACAAGGCGGACACGCCCATCCATGAAACCCGGTCGAGTTTGTTTCATGCCCTTGGCTTTGGCGAGCCGGTGACGATATCGGCGTTGCATGGCAACAACCGGCGGGTTTTGCTCGATCGGATTATTGAGATTCTCGGCGATACGAGCGGAACCGAACGGCCGAACACGGTGATGCGGGTGGCGCTGGTGGGGCGGCGGAATACCGGCAAGAGTTCGTTTATCAATTCGCTGGCCGGTTCGGAGCGGGTGATTGTCAGTGAGGTGCCGGGAACGACGCGCGATGCGGTTGATGTGCGGTTCGAATTCGACGGGCAGGAATTCATCGCCATCGATACCGCGGGCGTGAAAAAGAAAAGCAAGCACAGAACGGAAATCGAGTATTACGGCTACACCCGCGCCACAGCATCCATCGTTCGTGCGGATGTCATCCTCTTCCTGATCGATTCGACGGTACCGATTACGGATGTCGACAAGAAACTGGCGGACATGATCGTGCAGGAATTCAAACCCTGCGTGGTTGTCGTCAATAAGTGGGATCTCGCGAAAGGCCGTGCATCGGCGGAAGACTATGCCGACTATGTCGAGAAAACGCTGCCACACATGGCGCATGCGCCATTGGCGTTCACAACGGCGACGGAGAGCCGGAACACAAAAGCGGCAATTGAATTGGCGCGAAGTCTCTTCAAGCAGGCCGGCACGCGCGTCACGACCGGTCAGTTGAACCGTGCGGTTGAGCAGGTATTGGCCGATGCCCAGCCCCAGGCGGACCGGCATGGCGGGGCACCTCGAATTTATTATGCGACGCAGGTTGCGGTTTGTCCGCCCACGTTGCTCCTGTTTGTGAATAATCCGGCGTTGGCCCGCGAGCAGTATCGCCGCTATGTCGAAAGACGCATTCGCGAGGCTTTACCCTTCGAAGAGGTGCCGGTACGATTGATTTGGAGGGCCAGAAAGTCGAACGAAGCCGCAAGCAGGGCTTCACAAGGCTAATCGGCCCCGCGAGCAGGATCGGCTCCCGTCTCGCGACAACCAGAGGCACGAACTCAAACGGAGCCTACCCGTGCCCATCGAATTTCATTGCGAACATTGCAACAAGGTCATCCATGCGTCCGACGCTGAAGCGGGACAAATGGGCAAGTGTCCGTTCTGCAAAGGCCGGACATACATTCCGCGGGATGAGGGCGGCGAGGGCGAGATTCCGCTCACGCCGCTCGATGATGTTGAGGAGCGGCGCCGCGAACGATCCGCCGCCGAAGATGCGGCCATTCAAATGAAACTGTTGCGTGACAAGGCCCGCGACCGGGACCCCTCGGGCAAGCCCGCATTCAAGCGCGTGGATGTGCCTTCGCCGTCTTCATCGTCGGTTACATCGTCCGGATCGGGTGCATCAAGAAAACAGATTACAGGGGCAATCGTCTCTTACATTGAGGCGATGAGCACCGGTAATCTTGAAAAAGCTGAAAAACTCACGTTGCAGCTCTCTGAGGACCGCCGAACAACTGCCGGGGTGATCGATGAAATGATGTCCGAAGACTTGTCTGCCTACGGCCTACCGGCATTGCCGCGGCCTGTATTGGTTGGGTTTTTGAAGCAGCTTCGGGGTCGAATGTAACCTCGACACGCGGGTTGTCGTCTATCGGACGATGAGACAAGCCATTCGCCTTCCGAATGGATGCTCCCTCGAAGGCGCGGAAGTTCCTAATAACATGTATGTCCCATCGCTCTCCAAATGAGTAATGGAGTGCCTATGATTGATTGGACTCAATGGTGGGGGTGGCGGCTCGACGATGGACACGGATATCCAAACGGAGCAGGAAAAAACGCCTGAGAAGCGCGTGGCGGTGGTCTGCCCGCAATGCTTTCGCGCCTATAAGATCGCGCCATCGTTGATCGGCAAGCGCCTGGTATGCAAGGATTGTCGACACGAGTGGCGCGCCCGTCGCGGAACAGCCGCTGAATTGCGCTCATCGATCCATACGCGAAAGCTCCGCGAACACTCTTCCGATCTGAGTCGATCTCCGAACGGTTCTTCAGACATGCCGCCGTCCGCCGGCAGCTCGGTGGCCATCGACATGAGTTGGGCCGGTCGAAAGATCGGGCGCTATCGGGCACGTTCACTCTTGGGATATGGCGGCATGGGTGTGGTGTGGCGTGCGCACGATGATGCTCTTCGCCGCGATGTCGCGTTGAAAATCCTGTCGCGTACCCGGGATCAGAATAAGAATGGTGGCCTGAATCTTGACTTGTTCATGCAGGAGGCCCGCGCCGTCGCAAAGTTGCAGCATCCGTCGGTTGTTTCCATTTTTGAAGTGGCCGAGGACGAAGGGCATGTCTTCCTGTCGCTCGAACTGATGGAAGGCGGCACGCTGAAGGAATTTGTCGACAAGAATGGAAAGATCGAGCCGAGAAAGCTGTTCGAGTGGATGGTCGGTCCGGCCAAGGCCCTGGCGCTCGCCCATCGGCGCGGCGTGATTCATCGCGACATCAAGCCGGGCAATCTTATGCTCGACGATCATGGCCATTTGAAGTTAATGGACTTCGGATTGGCCGACGTGACAAACGAGGAAGTCAGCGAGCGACTGCGCGGCAAGGCCGTCGGATCGCTGGGCTGGGTTGCGCCGGAAACCGCAAAGGGCCAGCCGACAACGCCGGTCAGCGATTTGTATTGTCTCGGCCTGGTCATGCACTATGCACTCACCGGCAAACCGCTGATCCATGGCAAGTCGCGCTCGGAAATCATCGCGCTGCATCAGAATCCGCCCGATGCGCGGCTCGATGAAATAGAGGGCCTTTCCCATCGCGGCAAGCGGCTCATGCGAAAGCTGCTTTCCGTGGATCCCGCATTGCGGTTTCAATCGGCGGACGAACTTGCGGCCGATCTCGCGGATTGCGCCGGCGAAGATCCGTCTGAGCGGGTCCGTCGCACAAAAAAAGGTGTTTCGATCGCGGTCATCGCGACCATCCTGGGCATTTTCGCGGGCGTTGGCGTAACGCTTTATTACCTGCTCGATCTGATGAATCAGCAGGAATCCTTCAACACGCCCGCTCCAGTAATCAAGTCGACTTCCGGGTCGCACGACAAGCCATAGAGCATTTTTGGGCAAACAGTAATTCAATCGCCTGCATTGGCAGTGTTAATCCAATTGCCTGACGCGCCCTCTTCGAACCAGACGAAAACACCAAGCGATCGCAGCCGCATTCACCACTGCGAAGGCGACAAATACCAACAGCCCGCCCTTCGTCGCCGCGTCGGCATGCTGGGAATAAAGGCGCTCAAAGTCGATTGCGGAAATGCGAATCGATTCACGAGCGATCAGGGTCCCAAGGATTGTGCCAAGTGCTCCGAACGAAGCGAGCTGCAATAACACGCATGTCAGACGGCGACGATGAAAAACAAGATGCCACGCGGCCAGTTGAATCACAACCCCACACCCGGCGACAAACAGGTATGGCTTCGACATGGGGCCGATGGCAGCATGGCGGGATTCCGGCGGCATCATCCAGAAGTAAACGATGGCGCTCGCGACAAAGGCCGTTAGGCCGATCGCCGCGATAAGGGCAATGTGGCGTGCCGAGCGCTGGCGTTGCGGCTCAGGCGCGTTTTTTTGTGTCGAAAAAAGCTGCCAGGCAACGAGTGTCGCCAAGGTTGGAAACGCACCGCAAAACCACATGGCCAACCGCGGAAGAATGACACGACTTCGATAGAAAATATCGCCTTTGGCATACATGTCGGTCCATACGGCACGATCCAGACTGAGCAGGTGGTTTTCAGTCCACGACAAGGCTGTAAAGCCGAAACACGCCGCCGCGCCAAACCCCACGACAATGCGCAGAGCGAACTGTCCCGTCGCCAATTTGTTGCTCTTGAGAAGGTAAGTCAAATAGAAACCGACGATCAGCACCGGCACGATCGACATCCATCGGTGAAAAAGCAGCAGATTTGCGGTGTAAAAATTCTCCTTGTAGAGAATCTGCACAAACAGGATCGGCGCGACACCCATCGTGATGGCGGCACTCACCGCGAACGGCATCCAGTCGCGAAGAATCGATGAAATGGTTGCGTTCCCGGTGTCGGCGGGCTTGCGCTTGACGAGTCCGGCCAATGCCAGAAAGGCCGTGCCGGCCAGGACATAATTCATGAAGACGACATGCAAAAGAAGTGTCGTCACGAACAGCGTGAGATACAGCGCCGTCGGCGCGGGAAAGCCAATCGGAAACACCGTGTTCACTTGTGCGTCTCCATTGGCTTGTCCGAATGAGCATTCGGCCCTGCTTCCGCCAGCCAGGTTTCGATTTCATCGAGCGATTTGGAGTCGGCCCCGACACGCCAGTCGGCCGGGGCGCCGGCATGGTTCCATTCGATCAGTTGAACGAGCGCTTCCAGTTCCGCCGGCGTGCCCGCAAACGGCGGCATGAATGCCTTGGTGTGCTGAAGCTTGGAGATGTTCATGCGTTTTTGGTCGGTTGTCCATGTCCCAGCAAGGTGTGTAAGACCGTTGACACCGCCGATCGTGTGACATGTGCTGCACTGAAAGCGAAAAACGGCCGCGCCGAGGCGAAGCTGATCGGTCGGGTATTTCTCAGCGTCCTTCAGCGGGTAGGGATCGCTCGCGACCGATCCGTGTTTTCGAAGGTATTGAACCTCCTCCGGCTTGATCGAATTTGAATATAGATGCTCCCGAATTGTAAACGGTTTGCGAACGCCTTCGCGTACGAATTCGCCGCCGGCCGTTGCTCCAAAGGCAAGCGCCGTAAGAAGGGTGGCCGTCGCGCCGTTGATGTAAAGACGTTGTCGAATGAGACCGGCGACGGCATAGCCGCCGATGAGCATGGAGGCCCCGACGGCAATTGACATGAACATTGTCATGGCCGCGCTGCCGCCGAGCACCCATGAGCGGCTGTCGGAAGGAATGACCCAGAGAAACCAGATGCCGAGCGCGGGCATGAAAAGCATGGGAGACAGCAGCATGGCCGCGCGATTTTGCAGCCGCCGCATCTGCTCGCGACTGAATTCGTGCATGGTGTTAATGACGATGCAGGCAACCAGCGAGGCGATTGTGAGCGCGACAATAGTGCGAAAAACGAGCGATGGCCAGAAACTGGCGTTAAAGAAACCGGACCACACGCGGTGGTCGTCGGTCCAGCCGCCGGGCGTCAGTTGCCATGTGAGGATGCCGTTGATCCAAAACAAGCTGAACCAGGCTGCGATCGAATACAAAACCAACAACGAAATTCGCACGGTCGGTCAGATATTTACCATATCGATAAAAGGCATAGCCCGCGACGACTTCGAGGCAGAAAAAGGTCCATTCGGTGGCCCAGAGCCAGTGAAATTCGTCGACCATCACGCCGATGGTTCGCGGGCTGATCTGGATCGTCGTGAACCACATGGCGACGCCGGTGAGCGCCCAATGACAAAGCTGATAAGTACGAGAATCTTGAAGTAGCCGTCGAGAAAGGTGCGCGCCAGTCCGGCCAATTCCGTTTGCTGCTGGTCGCCTTTTTTTTGAGCGAGCCATTGGAAGTAGCACATGAGCATGCCGCCGCCGATGGCGAACTGGGCCAGAAAGACGTGGAAAATACCAACGCCGCCGATGACCATACCCTTGATGAACGGGCCGAAATCATTTTGCGGGTAATAGACAATATCCACCGGAGCGACTCCAGCAACGAACGCATTTGCCCGTCTGGCGGGATTATAGCGGTGCGGTCGACGTGACGCTGCCTGCGCCTTGCCTATAATCGTTCCCATGCCCAGAGTCCAGGCATACATCGAGCGCGCCTTCCCCACATTCTCGCGGATACGCAATCTTCCGAGGCTAGCGCGAGACCGCCTTGTATTGATGCTGACGTTCGTCCTTGTGGCATTCAGTTTCACCGATGTGTTCACAACGCTGACTATCGGCTTGTTCACGTGGCTCGCGTATGAGTTGTTCTATCGACGCAATCTAAAAGTGCTGTTGCTCATCGCAAGCTGTGTTGTATCACTCCTGATATTCGAATGGGTGGGGGCCAAGATCATTCGCGCGCGGCTTGCGCGGACCCACGCGACCGATGTCGATCATCGCATGCACCCGCATGCGTATCCTTGGGTCAATGGCGACGGCATTCGATGCAAGTATGAGTCCAGGGATTTTACGGCCGATACGTTTAACGTGATATGCATGGGAGATTCGTTCTGCTACGGCGAGTGCCTTGAGAACAGCGACGATACCTTTCCCAACCAGCTCGAGGACATGGCCCGCGAGAAGTACCCGGAGCGCGGCTTGCGGGCGATTAACTTCGGCTGGACCTCCTCATCGCCCATCATCACGCTCAAGCAGCTCCGAGAAATCGGCCCCAAATATAAGCCGGACCTTGTCATCTATTGCCTCGACATGACCGATTTTCACGACGACCTGCGTCGTCGCATGGGCGTGGACAATGTTGGCGCCGCACCGGCCGATTTTCTGATACAGCAGATCGGCGCCGCGCATTGGGTCGAGGAAATTCGAAGGCGCTGGAAATTTCGTGATTGGATCGATGACATGTTGAATCGCGAGGAATTGGTGCCCAAGGAGCGGTTCTTCATTACTGCCCGGCCGCTGGACGCGTCGCGCGATTTAATGGAGGAAACAGCGCGAAATCTCAATGAAATAAACGCATTCTGCCGCAATGAATTGAAATGCGATTTTCTCATGTTCATGTTTCCCCGCACGTATCAATACTCGACGACCGAAAGTCTCGAATCCAACGAGCGGATTCTCTACAAAGAGCACAAGACATACGTCATGGAGCCGTTCGTCTGGCTGGAGGAGTTGAAAAAACGGGTTGATTATCCCGCGTTTTCGCTTTACGACGATTTTAAGAATGCACGGGAGGGCATGTTGTCATTTCCCGACGATCCCCATTGGACGCCGGCCGGGCATCGCGTCGTCGCTCGGTCGCTGTTGCGCATTCTTGAGCAGCAGGGCTACCTGACGCCGAAACCATGAAAGCCGGCGGCATTTCATCGAAAGTCTACAATATCGCATGACCCACATCATTGTGCCCATTTTCGGAGAGTCGATTGAGTCCATTCGCGATGACATTGCGACGGCAGTGGAGCGCGGGGCGACAATGATCGAGTTGAGACTCGACCGAATGCCCGACATCCCCGATGAACAGCTCCTGGCTTTTGCCGAGAAACCGCCTGCGGATGTGCCCATTCTGCTTACTTACCGCCGGGCCGCGGAAGGGGGTGACGATACGGCGACGGATGAGTCGCGTCTCGAACGCCTTGAGAATTTGAGTCAGATGGCGGACTTTTTCGATGTCGAATGGCACACCTTTGCGCAGTCGAATCGAAACCAGACACTCATCGACGCGGCGATTCATGGTTCCGACGCAATCTCCGGTTCCTGCGGAGTAGAGGCGATCGAGCGCGGGCAACGACGGTCATTGATTCTATCGAAACACGACATGAAAACCCGGCCGGCCGGGCTTCAGGGTGATCTGCTTCGAATGGCCGATGCGGCTGCGGGCGATGTCGTCAAACTGGCATGGCGCGCGAGAAGTGTTCGCGATAATTTCGAGGCATTCGAGTTGCTTCGCATCGCACCGAAGCCGGCCATCACAATTTGCATGGGTGAGGACGGCCTGATTTCGCGCGTGCTGGCGCGCAAGTTTCGCGCATTTGGCACATTTGCCGCACTGCGTTCGGGCTTTGAATCCGCGCCGGGGCAATTGACGATTTTGGAATTGCGTGATCGATTTCGTTGGGACACGATCAACGATCGCACCCGGGTCTACGGACTCATTGGCGACCCGGTCAAGCATTCACTCAGTCCGGATGTTCACAATTCGGTATTTGCAGAGCGGAATCTGAATGCCGTCTATGTTCCGCTTCACGTGGCCGCCGGGGTCGAGTCGTTCAAGGCATTCATGGTCGAAGTGCTCGCCCGTCCGTGGCTCGATTTCTCAGGTTTCAGTGTCACCCTTCCACACAAGGAAAATGCGTATCGCTTTCTCAAGGAAAGAGGCGACCGTTTGGATGCACTTGCGGAACGCTGCGGTGCAGTGAATACGATCAGCGTACTTCCAGATGGTACGTTGCAGGGTTGGAACACGGATTGCGAGGCATGTGCCGACGTCCTCGAAGCATCGGTTGATTCCGCAAAGGCACTAAAGGGATCCAGGATCTTGATCCTCGGCGCGGGCGGCGCTGCGCGGGCAGCCGTTGTCGGCCTGAAAAGCCGAGGGGCGAATCCCGTCATCGCAAATCGCACGTCAGGCCGGGCAAAATCGCTCGCAGGGGAACACGGTTGCGAGTGGATGGAATGGACCGACCGGATTCATGCCGCGCCGGACATGATTGTGAATTGTACCCCAATCGGCATGTCGCCCGATGTTTCGGAATCTCCCATGCCGCCGGCGTCCATATTGCCGGGCACGATCGTTTTTGACTTGGTTTACAATCCACTGCAGACTAGACTTTTGACCGAGGCAGCGAAGGGCGGCTGCCGGACGGTCGATGGGTTAAGCATGTTCATCCAGCAGGCTGCCGCACAATCTCGGATTTGGACCGGCCACGCGCCAGCCCTTGAAACCGTTCGCGGGGTGGCGGAAAAGGCCTTGGAACGGCGTCGGCTTTCGGAATCGCGGTCAGGGTGATTGACCCCAAGGCGTCTTGCGGACAAGATGCTGCTGTTGCGTATCGGTTGGTTGGATTTAGCAATCGGAGTCCGTGAGGCGAATGCAATACAGATGAGGTTGCTCCACACGTCAGACCTTCATGGCAACGTCTCACATTACGCCCGATTGGTGGCGGCAGCGGAGCAATTGCGCCCCAATGTCGTCGTCCTGGGCGGCGACTTGCTGCCGGATGACAGTGCCACGGATCCACAATCCTTTGGGCACGGCCAGGCGGCCTTCGTTCGCGCACCATTCCGCAAGTTCGTAACAGACTTGAAGCAGAGATCCGGTGCTGCGGAAGTCTTTGTTATCTTCGGCAATCATGATTGGGGCAGCAGCACAATCGCCATGGGTGAATTGGCCGATGAGGGCCTAGTGCGTATTTTGACGCACACCGATGCCGCAAATATCGACGGAATAAACTTCATTGGATATTCATTCACCCCGCCCACGCCTTGGTATGTGAAGGATTATGAGCGGCTCGACCGTCCGGGTGATGTGCCGCCCTTCATTGGCGGGGCCCGTTGGAGCCATCAATTCAGTCGTCCGGTACAGCATGGCGCAAAGATGATTTTTGACGGCCATCCAACCATCAAGGAAGACATGGCGGCATTGAAGGTCCCAGCTCAGCCTTGGGTGTTTGTCGCTCACGCGCCGCCATTCAGTTCCAAACTGGATCAGTCTTTCAGCCACCAATCGTATGGTTCGCGCTCGATTCGCGAAGCGATTGAAACCTACCAGCCGCTTCTTTCACTTCACGGTAACATTCACGAATCCCCTCGGGTCTCGGGCGAATGGTGTGAGAACATCGGCACGACGCTTTGCGTGAACGCGGGCCAGACGACCAAGGCGGTATCGTTTGCCGTTATCGAAATTGACGAAGCAACGAGGCGAATCACCCAGCGGGAACACGGGCAACAAGCGTGAACATTTTCCTCGTCGGTAGTCGCGGCAGCGGTAAAAGCACTGTCGGTCCCATCATTGCGAAGCGGCTGAAGCTGGGCTATATCGATCTCGACGCGCGGATCGTCGAAGAAGCCGGTCGGAGCATTCGCGAGATCTTTGCGGCGGAGGGAGAGGCCGGTTTCAGGAAGCGCGAACGCGAAGCCTGCGTCAAACTTAAAAAAGTAAAAGATCAAGTTATTTCGCTGGGCGGCGGTGCGCTGACCGATCCTGAAACACTCAGCCTTGTCAAACGCATGGGCAAATTCGTCTGGCTTCGCGCCGGCCGCTGTGTTGTGGGCCAGAGTCAGCAAGGACCCTCATACGATTTACAACCGCCCGAATCTCACTTCGACGGGCGGCTTGGCCGAACTCGAAGCCATCCTGTCTCAACGGGAACCGCTTTATGAATCCGTAGCCGGCCACATCATCGATACAGAATCCCTCTCCGCTACCGAAGTTGTCAAGCCATCGGAAATGTGGTTCCAGGCCAATGACGCCCATTCGTATTGACCCGTCACGGAGGGCTGCGGCGTGACATTGACGGCACTCTGGATCGTCGCATCCGCTGTGTTGGGCGCCATTTTCGGCAGCTTCATGAATGTCGTCATTTTTCGCCTGCCGCGCGGGCTGTCGATCAGTCAGCCCAAATGGTCCTTCTGTCCCCATTGCAGCCGGCAAATCTCTTTTCGAGACAACCTTCCGATTGTCGGCTGGCTGATCCTTCGCGGCCGTTGTCGCAATTGCGCCCAAGCCCATCGGAATTGTCTATCCGCTCATCGAAGCCATCACGGCCCTTGTTTTCTTTTTCGCTCGCCGATGCGGCTGTTTGTAGGAAAGGTCGTGCCACTGATCGGTGATGTGCGGGCGGATTGGCCCATCGCGGCTGCCTATTTTTTCCTGTTTTTTACGTTGCTGGCCACCGCCGCCATGGATATCGAGGCCTATTCCGTGGATGTGCGCATCCTGATTCTTGCCATGATCGTGGGCGTCTTGGGAATGGCGGTTTGGTTTGCCGTGGCCGATCCGATGAGTCAAGCAACGGCCATCACGGTTTCATCCCCGCGAACGCCGAGTTCTATTGGCGCATCGGAGGCTCCATATCAGTCAGCTCCTCCAACCGGATTGCTCCCGCCGTCGATGGCATTGGTCGGCGTTGTCATGGGCATCACTTGGTGGAGTGGGGCGATGCTCGTGTCCGCACTTCGTCGACGAAATGACGGGCCCAAGCAGATTCCGGCGGAAACCCCTGAAGAGGACATGCTTCCGGATTCTCCATCTTATCTCAATACAGCCACCCAGAAATTCCGGCCATTCCCGCTCCTTTTGTTCGTTTTGATGATTGTCGGCAATGCAGCCTGGGTTGTCTTGTGGCCGGAACTCGCGATCGGCGCACAGGTTCCGGCCGCAATACAGCGCGGTATGTTGGCGTTGTCGGTCCTGATGCTGATGCTGATTCTGGCATCCATCGTTCATCGCGAATCGGACCAGCAGATCGTTGACGAGATCGAATCCGGAACGAACAACGGCCCGACAAGTTGCTTTGTCGAAGCGGGTTCCCTGTTGCCGGCATGCTTAGCAGGATTGGCGCTGTTTCTCTTCTTGAGGTGGACAGGCCGATTGGAGCACACGTGGACCGATTTTTTGGCATTGCTTCCTGACCAACCGGCGCTGAAGCACGCGGCGGCCGGTTTTTGCATCGCATTGGGGGCTTTGGTGTGGTCCGCCGCGATCGGCTGGTTCGTCCGCATTGGCGGAACTTTAGGTTTCGGAAAAGAAGCATACGGAACCGGCGACATCTACATTATGGCCGCCATCGGTTCCGTCATGGGTGTTTGGGGCCTGGTGTTCACGTTCTTTCTGGCCGCGCTGCTGGCGATTTTGGGTGTCGTGGCGACATCGTTTTGGAAATCGAGTCGGGCCGTGCCCTTCGGCCCCTGGTTGGCGCTCGGAGCGTTTGCGGCGACGTGGGTCTTCACGGACCTGCTCGGGTTTTTTGGCCCATTCGGGGAGATGCTCTGGTCGATTCTGACCGGAAAGATCAGCTAGCAGCTCTGTGAGTTTTATAGTCCACAATTGATCGGCGACGAACGCACCGATCCGATCATCCAAGCCCGCCCCGGCCTGCAGAACAATTCACATGTTCGGATAATCCTTGGAGCGCAATATCTGCCGAAACCGTTGACCTTGCGCCTTTTTTCTGATATTTCTGCGCACTGTAATGAACAACTGAATAACGCCTTGTGCACGGCGCATGCGACCTTTCGGCGCATGTATCAACTTTGGAGGATTTAGCCATGACACGGATGACACGCAAGTTCATCGCCCCTTGCTCGACGATCGCGCTCGCACTGTCCATGCTCGCAACCGGTTGCGGTCCGGATGCGAAGGACCAGAAAATCAACGATCTCACCGCGGAGAATCAGCAGCTCAAAAACGAACTCGGTGAACGCGAGCGCCAGTTCAACGATGCCGTCGTCCGCGAGAACGATGCGCGATCGACGATCGATGAATTGAACCGCGAGTTGGCGAGGCTTCGCAACGGCGACAAGGTGGCCACGAAGAACACGGACGGCTGGGTCACCATGCCGTCGTTCGACATGATCTCCGTTCCGGGCAATGTTCTGTTTGCCTCGGGTCGTGCCGAGCTGACGGCACAGGGCCGCTCGACGCTCGCCAAAATCGCCTCGGACATCCGCACGCGATATGGCGATCGCGACATCTACGTCTTCGGCCACACCGACAACGAGCCCATCAAGAAGAGCAAGTGGAAGGACAACTGGGAGCTTGGCGCGGCCCGCTCTCTGACGGTCATTCGTTCGATGCGCGACCTCGGCATTCCGAACGAAAACCTCGTGCAGGCCAATTGCAGCGAATATCGACCGAAGGCGGGCAATTCGGCTTCGGGCAAGTCCCAGAATCGCCGGGTTGAGTTCTATGCCGTGAAAAACAGCAGCGGCATTCAAAACAATGCCGAAGCCCGCGGCGGCGATATGGAATAACGCGAAACTGCGTCGCGCTGGTTCAGCGCGATTTGCCATGTCTTACGTGCAAGCCCGGCACCGTTTGCGCCGGGCTTGCCGCTTTTTACGATCGAGCGTTCAATACGGTGAAGTTGCATGGTTGCGAATTCGGCTGTGACCGAAATTCGCCGACAAGGAGGCATGGATGCTCGCCATACTCGACTGCGACGGATTCGAAGCCGCTCCCCTTCATAAGGCCCTGGAAAAACTGGGTGCGAAGACGACGCCCCTCACCAGCGCCTCGGAAATCCATCGTGCGGCCAAAATCGTGGTGCCAAACGTAAAGTGTTACCGCCGCGCGCTTGCAACCCTGCGCGACGCGGGCATGGTCCCGCCGCTGCTGACGGCCATCGATGCGGGATGCCCCGTGCTTGCAGTGTCAGGCGGCATGCACCTCTTGTTTGATGTCATGCGAGACGCGACCGAACATTCCGGACTCGGTGTCGTGCATGGACGGGTCGCGAAATTCGATTTCGGACAACATCCGGCGGCAAAACACTTCTCCGCGCATCATCAGGGCTGGAATCAGGTGGTCTGGTCCGGCGAGGTCCCGTTGATGAGCGGCCTGAAATCGGGCGACTTTTTCTTCTTCGATCACGAGGCAATCGCCTGGCCGCTCGATCGTCGCGCCACGGTGGCAACGGCAAACCACGGCCACGAGTTTTGCGCGGCCATTCAGCGCGACCACGTGTTTGGCACACAATTTCTTCCGGAACGATCCGACGCCGCGGGCCAGTCAGTCCTCACCAATTTTGTGAAACAGGCCGTTTGAGGGTGGCGCCGGCCGCCGTCGAATAATCCGGCAAAATGAATTGGAGCCTGAAATGTCAACAAAGTCTTCATATGGCCGCCCTCAACGCGTTAACAATGGTCGGATGTGCCTCGCGGGAATTTGATGTGTATGGCAAGAGCGACGCAAAGGAACATGTGGCCGTCAGCATCGATCTTCGCAAACCCGATGGCTCCAACCGGCAGCTCTTTTACACCGAGCTCAACGACGATCTCGCATTTCGTTTTCGCAGAAAGGTCGAAGGCGAGCATCCTCAGGTCGTGGCGCGATTCTGGGTGAAGGACAACAATTCTGAACCGCTCGTCGTCACGCTGCAGTCCGATCGAAGAATCAGATTCGACATCGACGTGGATGATGGTCGCGTGGAATTGAAACGCGATAGTGAACCCATCGACAAGGACAAAAAAGACGATGACGTCGACGAGGATGATTGATTGCCGCGCGTCGTTTCCAGGTCTCGGCTGACAACCGGCGATCGCCGCGCAATGGCGTCATGTCTCCAGTTTCTTCTTCAGCCGTTCCAATTCAGCCTCCAATCCCTGGATCTGCTTGTAAAGTTGCGGCAGCTTCTCAAACAAGGATATGGAGCGCATCGCGTCCTTGATCGGCAGCGCCGGAGTGCCGCCGACGCGCGTCTTCGCCGGCACATCGCGCATGACGCCTGACATCGCCGCGATTTCCGCGTGATCGCCGATCGACAAGTGTCCCGCGACGCCCGCCTTGCCGGCCATCATGACATGTTGTCCCACGGTGACGGAGCCGGCGATTCCGACCTGTGCGACAAACATGCAATTTTCGCCCACTTTGGTGCCGTGGCCGATGGCAACGAGATTGCTGAATTTTGTGCCGGCGGCGATGACGGTCTTGCCGAGCGTCGCCCGGTCGATGGCGCAGTTCGCCCCAATTCGACATCGTCGCCAATCTCTTAATGCCGATCTGGAATCTTGTGCCATTTGTCGCCGACCGGCGCATAGCCCAGGCCGTCCTCGCCGATGATCGTACCGGCATGGAGTGTCACGCGGTTGCCGATGAGGCAGCCTTCGTACACAACGACGTTCGGATAGAAAATGCAGTCGTCACCCACGCGGCAATCGTTTGCGATGTAAACGCCGGGATATAGAACAACGTTATCCCCGATGACGGTGTTGGCCTCAATCGTCACGCCGTGGTGGATGGTCGCGTTCGCGCCGATCTTCGCGCTGGGGTCGATCACCGCGGCCGCATGCACGCCCACTTTGCGGTGCCGTCGATATCCATGCACGCGCACCATGATCGCCATGATGGCCGCATAGGGATTGCCCGTTCGAATGACCGTCATGCCGTCGGGCACGGCCTGCTCGTCGGCCACGACCACGGCTCCGGCGGCGGTCGATTTGAGCATGGATTCGTACTTGGGATTGGAAAGAAAGCTGATTTGCTCGCGGTTGCCTCTTCCAGCGTCGCGACGCCGACGATTTCGCGGGCCGCATCGCCGTCGACGCGGCTGGGCATCTGAATGCCGTTTAGATAGTCGACCAACGTACTGATGGGGTGTGCCATTGTTTGATCCTGCGTCCCAATGCGCAAGGGCCGCGCATTCATAAGTTTTCGCCGGACCAATGTTATTCAATGGCAAAGCATCGTGTCAAACCGCGAATGAACGCTCAATCCAGTGGATTCAATACTCCGATTCTTCGCGCTCGTTCGACTCCTGATCCTCCTTGTCTTCAAGTCCTTCGAGTACGAATTCGGCAGGCAGTGTCTGCATTTCGCAGAATGTCGAAAGGATGTCGAGCATCTCGGAATAGGGCACAGCAAAACCGCTCATCTCGCCGTTGTTCAGCCGTCGCGGCGAGTCGCATAGGAATTCAACCAATTCCGCGACGTTTAACGGGGCCTTCAAGGGCGGCGAATTCACCTTGTTACGTTTGTTGTGAAAGATGAATGTCAGATGGTCGTCGCCGGCCTGCGCCGAAAGCTGTGTGATGAACTTGCGCCCGTCGTTACGCTCGCCGGGAAAAATCGCGGGCGTGCGCACCGCCGCCTCCCGCCCGAAAATGGTAATGCGGGGCATTCCCGAGCGCCGGGCGTAGATCAGAAAGGGACCGGTCGATTCAACCACGTCGAGAATCACATTGTCCCGATCGAGAAGTTTCGTCGAAATGGCCGGATGCGAGCGGCGCGACAGAGCACGATAAGCCCGAATTCGAATTTCCTTGTCGGCATCATTCAGAAGCGCCTTAAGACTCTCTCCCGCGACATATTGATTCGTCGCCCAGCCCAATTCTTCGATGGCCTGCTCCCGAAACTCGCTTTTTTCGTCAAAGGCGTGCCGGGTGACCACTTCGAGCGCCTGCCGGTTGCCCAGCCGCAGGCCGGTTCGCGAAGAGTAGAAGCCCACGCCCGGCGTTTCGGAGTTGAATAAGACCTCCATTTGCGGAAGTGCGCTCTTGCCGATGGATTCCAAGGCGGAAGCGAGCGATTCGTAATCGGGATCCGGCTCATCGAAGGCCTGCACCAGCTCTTTCGTACGCCTGAAGATGAAGTCGGAGTTGGAATTCATCGGCGTATGCAATACGCGGTTCAAAAAGAACCATTTGCGATTGAGAAACTCCGTCGGAATGTTCAGCGCGACGTGGCTGGCGCGCTCGCCCTCTGCAACGCGTTTGAGGCCCTCATAGCGGCTGTTTAACTCGCGTTCCATGCGCTTGGCCACGCTCGGACTGGGGTCGTTCAGCACCAGACGAATTTTTCGGTTTTCCGTCACCAGGCCGCCGCCCAGCACAAGGCCCGTGGTCAGATCGACCTTGTCCGTCGGTTTCCCGATGCGATTGAAGGGACTGACGAAGACAGGACCCGATGCGGTTGCGAGTGTCGCCCCGGACAGCACGCCGCTCGGCGTTTCCGCCCAAACCTTTAGTTCTCCGAGAAACAGCCGGCCGCCCACGATTGACGTGGCTTCGCTGCCGAGAGATTTTATGGCGATGTCAAAGCGGTCGCCCTTTTGCGCGCCGGCCGGAATGAATCCGGTCAACTCCACCATGCAGACATCCTTGCTATTGAGAAATTCCTGTGGAAGCGGGCCCGGTCTGCTCGGATCCTGCTTGCGCTGAATCTCCTTGAAAAGGTAGTCCTTGACGGGTTCCGGACCATCGCGCCCGCCGGTGTCGACCAGATCCGTCACGATGCCGAAGCCGCGAACCTGATTCAGTCGCATGCCTTCCAGAGTCACAAGGGGTGCTATCGTGTCGCGAATGGCCGGACTTCTGGACACTTCGCGTGCTGCGGCGGAGGGCTGCTGGCCCTTATCCTGATTCACGCGGAAGAAATCGTCCCATTCCTGCTTGGTGGAGCAGCCGAGCATCAAAATTAGTGCCATGGAATGGACACCAGCGTATATCAGAATCGAAATGCGATTTTTCTTGCGGTTCATTGCAGTTTCCTCCGGCGCCCCAATCCCCCACGTCGTGGCGACCGAATTTTCGGCGAATCAAATGCTGAAGTCATGCGTTGGGCCGGTGCCCGTCTTCGGCGGGCGAACTTTCAATTCAGGCGGCGTGCAGATAACCGTGCTCCCCGGCGGCACCGTGGATGTCAGGAAGGTCGAGCCGCCGATCGTGGCGCCCTCGCCGAGAATCGTATCGCCGCCCAGTATCGTGGCGTTTGCATAAATCGTGACATTGTCCTTCACCGTCGGATGCCGCTTGTAGCCGCGAACCATGCGGCCGCGCTCATCTTTCAGAAAGCTCAGTGCCCCAAGCGTCACACTCTGATACACCTTCACATTGTCGCCGATGTCGGTCGTTTCTCCGATGACGACGCCCGTGCCGTGATCGATGAAGAATCGCTTGCCGATTCGCGCGCCGGGATGAATGTCGATGCCCGTCTTCGTGTGTGCCCATTCGGCCATGGCCCGGGGAATGAGTGGCACGTCCATGAGATACAGGGAGTGGGCATAGCGGTAAACCGTCGTGGCGATCAGGCCGGGATACGAGAAGATCACCTCGTCGGTATTGACCGATGCCGGATCGCCGTCAAAAGACGCGCTGACATCCATCGCCAGCGTCTTGCGCATGTCGGGTATCTGATCCAGAAAAGAATGCGTGATCTCCCGGGCCCGGGCGTCAAATGGCTCCGCCTGCGTCGACGGGCCGTTGGGGTCGTAGTTGCCCTCCACTTCGTTCAAATGGCAAAGCGCCAGAAACACCTGCATGTAAACCAGTTGCCCCAGTCGCGGCAGCAATTCGCCGACGTGGTATTTCACATTCTTGAACGACAGGTTCTGCCGCTCGAAATAGCCGGGGTACGAAATCTCGAACAGCATCTCGATGATGTGCTCGATCTCCGCGCGGCTGGGCATGTAGCCGCGACTGATATGCCGTGTCGCCGGCTCGGCCACATAACTATCTACGATTCGGTCGACCAGACTTGCGATCCGGTCGTCCATGTCGAATTCACCGATCATGGAGTTGGCTCTCCTTGGGTTTTCGCAAACGAACAGTCATCGAGTTTTCGATACCGGGTTCAACCGATTCGTGTCGCGGTCGCGGGGCCGCAATGGGTATGCAATCATCCATTATACGCCTCAAATCGGCGATGTAACGCCGAATCCCGTTCATATTCCGCACCCGACAACCTTTGCCGTTTCGCGTTACCACCGTTATAAAAGCCATTTTGGCGTTGCGAAAGACCATTATCAGGCCGACCCATAAATCGGCGATCACGGAATACCCGCGTCATGGACTTCCACCAACTCGGAAATACCAGCGTCATCGGCCTCCAGTGGGGCGATGAAGGCAAAGGCAAGATCGTCGATCTGCTGACCGAGCACTTTGACGTCGTCGTCCGATATGCCGGCGGGGCCAACGCCGGCCATACCGTTCGGATCGGCCATGAGAAATTTGCATTGCATCTGATTCCAAGCGGCATTCTTCGACGGAAAGTCCGAAATATCATCGGCCCCGGTGTGGCGCTGGACCTCGAAATCATCAACACCGAAATCGATGGATTGCGCAATCGGGGAATCGAAGTCGGCAAGAATCTGCAAATCTCGAATCGGTCCCATCTGGTGATGCCATATCACAAAAAGCAGGACCGCCTGAACGAGGCCCGACTCGGCGCGGATCGCAAGATCGGCACCACGGCCAAGGGAATCGGCCCGTGTTATGCCGACAAAATGCTTCGCAGTACGGCTTTTCGAATGGGCGACCTGTACCGGCCGGACGATTTCCGCCGCCGGCTTGCCGAAGTGGTCGAAGATCGAAACAAAGTATTCGCCGCGCTTTATGGCGACGCTGAGCCGATGGACGCCCGCAAGATTGCGGATGAGTATCTCGCCTATGCGGAGCGCCTTCGCCTTCATGTCGCCGACACCACCATGTCGATTCACGACGCCCTGGCTCGCGGCGATCGCATGCTGTTCGAAGGCGCGCAGGGCAGCCTGCTCGATCTGAATCACGGCACGTTTCCCTATGTCACCAGCAGCACCTGCACCTCCGGCGGCGTGGCGGCGGGAGCCGGCATTCACCCTTCGGCGATAAGCAGCTACATCGGCGTCGTCAAAGCCTATGCGACGCGCGTCGGCAGCGGACCGTTTCCAACTGAACAGCTCAACGCCACCGGTGATAAAATCCGCGAGCGCGGCCACGAATACGGCACAACCACCGGCCGTCCGCGGCGATGCGGCTGGTTTGACGCCTTTTCCGCCCGCTATGCGGTTGAAATGTCGGGAATCACCCAACTGGCCGTCATGCATCTCGATACGCTAGGATCGTTCCCTGAAGTTCAGATTTGCACGGGATATCGCCACCGCGGTGCGCCCCTTCGTCTTTTCTCGCCGGATATTGAGATTCTCGCGGAGTGTGAACCGATCTACGAAACGCTGCCGGGCTGGGACGGCGATCTCGGCGCCATCACCGATTTTGAACAACTGCCCGCTGCCGCTCGTCATTACCTTGATCGGCTGGAAGAACTTCTCGGCGCTCCGATCACGCTCGTCAGCGTTGGCGCGGATAGAATGGCGACACTGCACAGGGAATCCAGGCTCGAAATGGCGTCAACGTAGTTAGTAGCGTCCGGCCCCCGTGCCGGACGAAAGCTGGAGACTGTCAAGTTGCAGGAAAAAGACAGAATCGTTTTCGAAACCTGAGTAAACAAAGTGCCCACGCTTGAAAAGCTCAATCCGCTCCTCGAACTCGGCATCGCCCCCGATCGCATGCCGCGCCATGTCGCCATCATCATGGATGGCAACGGCCGATGGGCGAAGCGCCGCGGCATGCAGCGCGTGAAGGGGCACGAAGCCGGCGCGGAAAACGTGCGGGAGATCGTCACCCGTTGCGCCCGCCTCGGCGTCGAAGCCTTGACGCTCTACAGCTTCAGCACCGAAAACTGGAACCGCCCGCTCGACGAAATCGCCCATCTGATGCGCCTGTACGTTCATTATCTCATCAGGGAGCGAACCGAGATCATGGACAACGACATCCGGCTGATTCAGGTGGGGCGGCGCGACGGCCTTCCACAGGAGGTGCTGCGGGAGCTCGATGAAACCGCCGCCGTCTCGCGAAACAATCAGGGCATGAAACTCTGTCTTGCCTTGAATTACAGCAGCCGCGTCGAGATTGTCGACGCCGTCCGCCACATTGCCGAGCGCGTCAAAACCGGCGAAATCCAGCCCGGCGACATCAACGAGCAATTGATCAGCGATTCGCTTTACACCGCCGACGTGCCCGACCCCGATTTGCTGGTTCGCACGGCCGGCGAAATGCGCGTCAGTAATTTTCTGTTGTGGCAGATCAGCTACGCGGAAATCTATGTCACCGACACGCTCTGGCCCGATTTTCACGTGACCGATCTAAACGAGCGTTCGTTTCTCAAAAACGTTTCGGGGTTCCGCTCACCCCGCGATGACGCTCCCGTTCAAGCCTGGGGTGTTGTTTTTGGGGGGCGCCATCTCAGCATACAGGCGGCTGACGGCCGCAGGGCCTCCTCTTCTTCGGCGGTGGATTCGGGGGGGGCCTCGCTGCCCGCTCAGGTTATGATCTGGCGGGAAACAACCGTGGCAAAGCACTGGAATCGCGTCTTTCCAGTGCTCTGCGGTGGGTCGGGCCGGCCACCGCTGTAACGATTGACGAACAAATCTCCCTCCTTACCCGCGGCTGCGAAGCCATCTTCACCGAACAGGACCTGCGCAAGCGCCTCGAAAAAAGCCGCGCCGCGAACAAACCCCTTCGCATCAAGCTCGGCATGGACCCCACCGCCCCCGACATTCATCTCGGCCACACCGTCGTTTTGCGAAAAATGCGTCAGTTTCAGGATTGCGGCCACAAGGCCGTCCTCATCATCGGCGACTACACCGCCCGCATCGGCGACCCGACCGGCAAGACCAAGGCCCGCCCGACGCTGGATGAAGACACAATCAAGAAAAATGCCGAGACTTATTTTCAGCAGGCCGGCAAAGTGCTCGACACCGACCCGGCCAAACTCGAAATTCGCTACAACAGCGAATGGCTCGCCTCGATGAATTTCGCCGATGTGCTCCGCCTCACCAGCCACATGACGCTCCAGCAGATGCAGCAGCGCGAGAACTTCAAACTGCGCCTTCAGGAGGGCGTGCCCATCGTTCTCACCGAACTCATGTACCCGCTCATGCAGGCGTACGATTCGGTCATGATCGATGCCGATGTCGAGCTCGGCGGCACCGACCAGACGTTTAATAACCTCTGCGGCCGCGACCTGATGGAAAAACACAACAAGCCGCCGCAGCTCGTCGTCATCATGCCGATTCTCCGAGGCCTCGACGGCGTCGAGAAAATGAGCAAGTCGCTCGGCAATTACATCGGCATCACCGATTCGCCCAAGGAGATGTTCGGCAAAACCATGAGCATCGCCGATTCCATGATGCGCGAGTGGTATACGCTGCTCACCCAGATTCCCGCCGCCGAAATCGACTCCATCGTCGATCCGCAAAAAACCCACCCGCGCGCGTCAAAAGTGCGGCTCGCAAAAATGATCGTCGCCCAATACCACGATGCCGCCGCCGCCGACCGCGAAGAGGAGATGTGGCAGAAAGTCATGGTGGAAGGGGGGATTCGGGATGACGTACCGGTCGCCACGATTTCCCGCGCCGAGTGCGAAGCCGACGGCGCCATCGGCGTGCCCAAACTGCTGAAGCTGCTCAACATGGCGCCCTCCACCAACGAAGGGCGGCGCTTGATTCAGGGCGGCGGAGTTTCGGTAAACCGCGAGAAAGTGGCCGACTCCAATGCAAAAGTCAAACTTGAAAACGATATGATCGTGCAGGTCGGCAAGCGCCGCGTGGCGAAGATTGTCGTTCAATAATTCGCGTGCCCGTTTAGCCCAGCCCCAAGGGGGCAGGGCGATCGCGCGATGGTGTTAATCCGTCATGATCATACGATGGCGTTAATTCACTGTTAACGCCTCTTAGATATGAAGGTGCTTTCTTCGAGTCTCATTTCATGACGCAGGACGCCCGCCCGAATTTAGCTCGATTTCTTCCCGGTCGCTTCGTTGTGAAGTCGCAAAACGAAACAACGACCGGCCTCGCCGCCCATGAAGTCCTTGAGCTGATCGAAACCGGAAATGCCGAAAACGCCAACCTGTTTCGCATCCACCGCGTCAACCCCGACAACTCCCTGGAACTCGTCGGCGTCTCAATCGATGCGCTTCGGCGCTCCGACGCACTGATCTTCGTTGAGCCCGATGTCGCCGCCGCCCGCCTTGATTACGATGCACTGTGCGCTGCCGCTGCCCACCGCCCGCCGCCGTGCCGCATCGATTTGTCACTGGCCCATGTGAAAGAAGAGAATAGCGCCCATGCCGTTGTTTTGGTGTTTCCCTTCGCCTGTTCCGAGTCGGTGGGGCAGTGGCTCGTCGCCGTTGATCTCAAAACCGCGGCACGCGTCGAGACCTCGCCCACGCGCCTGGCCGACTTCCAATCCTCCAACAGCCAGAACATTCTCTCAACGACGCTGGAGCCGTAGCGCTCGGCCCCCGTGCCGGACGTAGACTTGAAATCTCCGCCTACTTCGCCGGCCGCAGAATCAGCGTCAGCTTTGTCCCTACCTCCGGAATCACCTCCGTCCGCGCCGCCACCCACAATTCCCCGTCCGAATCGCTGTGCGACTCCGGCAGCGAAAGCACGGCCGTATCGAAATTGACCACCGTCACCAGTGTTCCCTCGACATCCGCCGCAAACCTGCCTTTTTCATCCCGCCGCGAACCCGTGAACAGCCAGTGCTTCGGGGCCATCACCGCGTCTCGCTCCAGGTCGTACATCCATTCACAGACATTTCGCTCGATCGTCTCGCCGCCTTCCTCGTACCTCACCAGCACATCCACCGCATCTCCCGAGGCCGGCGTCACCTTGGAGGTCTCCCAGTCATACATCACCGGATTGCCCGGCTTTAGCCCGATGAGCCCCAGCGCCTGATAAATGTGCTCGGCCTTTACCGACGTGCGAAGGATTGTCTCATGCTCCTTGGGTGTCGGCGATTTGCAGTAGGCAAACAATTCCAGTTCGCCGGTCCGCAATATCACCTCTGCGTCGACTTCAATCTGTAACCCGCGATAATCGATCCGAATCCCCGGCTGATATTCGATGACCTGTCCATTCGGATTCGCTTCCGGACTCGAAGTACTCGATGGATTCATCGCGTCATCGGCCGGAGTTCGATGTGCCGTTTTCCACTGCGATGCCGCGCCCGCGTCCTGCCGGCGGTCGGCCGCGCCGGAGGTTGATTCCTTCGGACCGCACGATCCTATCGCCAGCATCGTCCCGATCGCCACGACATACAGTACCCTCGGCCGTTCACTCATGGACCGACTCCGATGCTCGCCTTGGCCCGCTGCAAGTTCGCGGCCGCGATTTTGTTCTCCGGCTCGATCGCCAGCGCCGATTCAAAGCACCGAATCGCCACGCGTGACAGCGTCACCGCCTCGTCTCTCCGCCCGCCCCGCGCCGCAGCATTGGCCAGGTTGCCGCGGCACAGGCCGAGATTAATCCACGCCTCGACATAGTTCGTCCCGCAGCTTCACCGCCTCTTCGCACAGCACCGCCGCCGCGTCGACCACCACCGAGCGAAATCGGAACGCTCGCCGCCGCGCCGATGGCCATCGCCCGCGCCGCCTCCGGGCCGTGCAGGGCGGCGATCCACCGCGTCACATCCACGCGATCTTCCGAAACCGATTCCACCAGAATCGTTCGCACATGCGCGGGAATCCGCCGCACAAAAACCACCGCCGCCTGATCGACATGCACCAGCGCCCAATGTCCGTCATCCCGCGTCATCGCCGTCACCAGAGCCTGCGTGTCCGGTCCACAGTGCAGCAGCACGACATTGATTCCATATTGCTCGAAGAAAGGCCCATGCGGAATTTTCCCAATGCCGACATCCATGGCCGCACGTAGTGTTGCTTCGCGATAGGCAAATGTGTTGGTATCGACAAAAAGCTTGAATCGAACCGGCAGCCCCATCAGCGGCGTGCTCGACGAAAAATAATCGACAAACAGCTCCGGCTGCAATTCATCGTGCGAGGCCAGCCATCCCACCGCCTCGCTCGCAAACGCCGTCGCGTTATGGCCGAAGCGGAACTCGCGGCTGATGCGCCCGCTCGAAAATAAGCCCTGCCCGATGCAGCCGATGCCGTGCCCGCGACACATCCAACGCAAAAAACAATGGCGGCCAGTCGGCGCAACTTGGAAGTGACGTCAAACCACGCCATCGTCCGTATCGCAACTATCGCCAGCGGCACGGCTGCCAGTGAAAACTGTGCGATATTCCGCCGCATCTGTGTCGACATCGCCAGCAGCACCAGAATAAAAAGCAGCGGCCCGACTGCGCCGCGTTTCAGGCACACTGCCCCACCGGCCGCCACAATCGCCAGCAAGCCTACGTAGGCCCAAATCGTCACATGGTTAATTCGCTCACCGACAAAGCTCAGCGGCGACTGAAACTCCGAAATCTCCGCCCACGCGCTCTTCGACGCGCCGCCGGCCGATCCGCCCAAGGCCTGGCTGCTTTGCAGGAACTCCAACGTTTGAAACGGAAACGCCGCCGCCCGCCAGCCCCACGGATGCACCCGAAACACGCCAAGACGAAGAGAACCAGCACTGCACTCATCATTCGAAGCGCAGCGCGATTCGCAATACCATCTTTCGTCGCCGAAGGCGTTCGCACAGCCTTCCATGACGCGCCCGCCCAAAACGCGCCGCACATCAAAACGCCGACCAGAAAATAACTGTGCAAGTTCACCCATGCGAGCTGCGCAACAACCAGCAGCCAACACAGATCGCCACGACTTTACGCCGCGCATCAGTATCGCCAGTTGCACCATCATCAGCGCATAGCTGAACAACTCCGGCCGCATGCTGAACCGTTCGTAGGCCCCGAGCGCAGCGGCCACCCAGGCCAGCGCCACTGCCACCCAGCCCGACGAGCCTGAGCGAACCACCGTTGCCATCGCACCGAAAATCACCGCGATCAGTCCGATCCGAAGGGCGGTCGGTCCGGCCGCGCCCCCTGCGATCGGCCAGCGCCATGATCACCTGCGAGCCCCAGTTCGCATTGACAAACGGCACCCCCGTGTCGGCGCGCAAAAATGGATCGGCCTCAGACCCGACAATCTTGCCTGTATCGAGAAAATATCGGCCGTAGGCGACGTGATAGCCAATGTCGAGGCTGCTCAGCTTGAACCACGAGAGCGACAGCACAAACACCCCCGCAAAAATACAGGCCAGCACACCCGCCATGTCGCAATGATTTGTACCCAATGCCTCGAATTTCGCCGGTGGCGCATCGTTTTGACGCATCGCCTGCTTTGCCTGATCTGTTCGCTGCCGTGCCATGCCGCGCGAAGTGTAACCGCAGTGGCCCCAAACAAAAAAACCGATTCTGTTCAAAGCAAAAGAAAGGGGCCGACCGTTCATTCAAACGGTCGGCCCCTTTTTAAGTTACATGTTTCATTCGAGCCCGTCGCTCAGGAGCGGGCCGATCAAAAAACGATCAACTCATTCCCCGATTTCAGACGAAAGCGACGGGAACGCATCCTGCTCCGCTTCCTTCTGAATAATGATGGTCGGCTTGATGAGAATGAGCAGCACCTGGTCGTCCTTCACGTTGGACGTGTTGGAAAACGCCCGCTTCAAAATCGGAATGCGGGAGAGAATCGGCACGCCCGCATCGACATCGCGCTCGCCGGACAGCTTCAAGCCGCCGATGAGCAGCGTGCCGCCATCGGGAACCGAAACCGTCGTGCGAACCGTTTGCCGGGTTCGCGTGGCCAGTTCAACGAAACCGGAACCGACCGTCTGCGAACCGCCGAAGAACACCGTGCGGAAGTCGCCCGTGACCACCGTAAAGGTTCGCACGGTCATGGTGACATAGCGTCGATCCGCCGACACGGTCGCCTGAACGTCCAGCGATCGGCCGGTGGGGGCGTTGTCGATCTGCGGAAGGAATGCACCGGCGTTGTCGCCGATGACCGGCGTCAACGCGGCGATGTAGTCCTGCTCGACGAATGCCTCGAAGGTGGCCCGTTGTCCGTTGAAGAGCACCAGACGTGGCGCATCGAGGTCGCTCGCCCGCTTGTCGATCTGCGTGGCCCGAAGAAGGAAGTCGACCCTGCAGGTTATCGAGGAAGCTGCCGAAAATCTGGAACGCCGGAGTGGTGTTGCCAAGGCCGCCGAGAGAGCCATTGATGTTGGTGTTGGTGGGGCCGGCCAAATCGAGCGTATTGTTCGCGATCGGAATCGGCGTAAAACGGCTGCTGCCGGGGCCAAAGTTGCCCGGGGCCGGGACCAATCCCGGCTGACCGTACGGCTGGCCGAACGGCTGGGTCGGAAGGCCGATACCAACGCCGCCGGGAGCGCCCGGCGTAAATCCGTTTCGCACGAATTGCCGCGGCACAAGCACGGGGTTGTTGGTTGCGGGATCGAGAATTGTGGTTCGATCGAAGCCGGCATTTCCATTGTTCAAGATCACGTCAAGGTCAACGCCGATCTGCTCAAGCCAGTTGCGCGTCACGGTGATGAAGCGGGCCTCGACGGCAATCTGCAAGGCTCGCGATTTGCGTAGGTCTTTCAACAGATCGCGTAGCTGTGTATGGGCCGTCGAGGTTTGCGTAACAATCAACTGCTGCTGCAGCGCAGAGATGGAGCCGACGTTGCCGCCCGCCTCGCGCCAGCTCTCGGGATCGATGGTCTCCTGAATCAGACGAATGATCGGTTCCACCGGATCTTCGCCGGTCTCCTGATCGTCATCGCCTTGGCCGTCGTCGCCGAACAAACCGCCGCCGCCACCACCGCCACCACCACCGCCGCCCGCGCCGCCGCCCCGAAGGAAGCGACCGCCGCCCAGACCACCCTGCTGGTTGTTCTGGCCGATGTTCTGGGTTTCGAGCTTGATGCCGCGGAACGTGGGAACGGTAATGAGCAAGTCTTGGATGTTGTAAACGCGGGTCAGCCGTCGCCGGCTGAGGTCTTCCTTGGTTGAAATGCGAACGATGCCTTCGTCAATTTCGTAGGCCAGTTCCACTTCGCCGCCGCCGACTTCGTTTAAGATGAGATCGAGCGCCTGCTGAAATCGAACGTTGTTCAGCTTCAGGTTGACTTCCGAGTCTTTCTCGATGGCCTGGGCTTCGAGGGCCGACCAGTTCGGCACGATGTTCAAGCCGGTCAGCGCGGCCAATTCCTCAATAACGGATTCGAACGACTTCCCGTCGAATTTCAGTTCCGGCGCGATCTTTCGAAGTTTCTCGCGGGCCTGAATGGTCGCTTCCGAATCGCCTTCCGCTTCCGTGTCGCGGCGGCGGTTGGTCAGTTCCGCCCAGTTCTTCGGATAGCTCATGTTTTGATTGTAAGGAATGCGGGATTCATCATTGGTGATGTAGACTTCCTGGGCTTGTTCCGCCTGTGCCTTCACGGTGGCATAGTCCCGTGTGCTCTGAATGACGTCGCCCATCACATCTTTCTTCCAGGCGGCCTCTTCATTCAACGGGTCTATGGCCAGCAGTTGGTCCAGCGCCTGAATCGCCTCGGCAAAGCGCCGCTCCTTGGCCAAATCGTCTGCGCGCGACATAAGCTCGCCGACTTGACGATTCTTGGTCTCGGAGACCAGCGAGGCGGTCTCGGCTTCTTTGCGCGCGACTTCCTCATATTTCTGCTTGATGACGAGCTCGTCATACTCGCGCTTCGAATCGTCAATATACGCTTCGATGTCGCGCCCTTGCTGGCGATAGGTTTCGTATTCGGTCGCGGGCGTCGCATATCGGCGGTTGGACTCGATCGTCGACTTGGCAAACGCAAGCAGACGATACGCTTCAGAGTAGTTATTCTGAATGACTGCCGCGCGAATGTCGCGCTCGGCCGACTTGAACGTCGCGACCGCCTTTTGCCAGAGCAATTCATGCTCGGCGGCGAGCTGATCGACAAGGCGCGATTGTTCAATCGCCTTGCTGTTGTCTTCCGCGGGTTGCGCCGGGGGATCCTCGGCACGGACAAGACCGCCGCTCAGCACCATGGACAGGGCCGCGATGGCCAATACAAGTCGATCACGCGTCATCGAAAGCTCCTTGTGGATGGCTGCGCTCCGCGCAGCGCCAACGTTCGGGAGAGCAAAGGAGTATCTTAAATTTCGTACCTCGTTACACGGGAGGTTCGGTAGGGTTGTCTCTTACCAAGTTTAGCGGTTCGAGCCGGGTTACGGAAGCATTTGGGCAGGGGGCTGGCGGGTAATTTCGTTCGCAACTTCGCGGCTCGAAGCTGTCACCCCTTGATACCACTAGACTTTACGCTCGCCTCCCGCCCATTGCAAGAGTTTTTCAGGGTCACAATTCTCGCTTTTCCTCGGACCTTGGGCGTGTTCCCGGCTGGACGAGATTTCAATCCTCGCGTCCGTCTTAAGGCTTGAACCCGGACACGTGGCCTTTCACAGCCTCATAACTCGCCGGCAACATCCAGCCGTAGTTCCAAGGGCCCACCGAAACTCGAAAGGTCAGCCCATTCTCGTTCTCCAAGGGTTCATCGGCCTTGGCCAGTGCAATGATTCCCCCGATAACCCCGGAAGCGCTAATTCCCTGTTTCTGTAAGTACGCTGCCGCCTTTCCGCTTCTTTCTCCAATGGTGCAATAAACGATGACGGGGCGATTTTTGGGCCATTCGGAAGGCCATCCGGAAGATTCAAGTTTCTCCAGGGGAAGCGATCGCGCGCCGGCCCAATGGCTCATCGAAAATTCGGCAGGTCCGCGAACATCGACAACGAGGGCGTTTTCCTCATAGACCGCCTGAATGGCGCCACGTGCTCCGATCGACTCACCCCCTGAGCCGAGCAATTGCCAACGCCCCAGCCCCCAGACGGCGATTTCACGCCGCCATTCGAAACCTGCGGCAATCGAAACGGCCAGAACAACAAGGGCCATTCGCCATCGAAATGACCGGCGATTCTTGGCTCTGAGCCGCGCGAGGGCCACTTCGCTGGAGGCCTCTTCAGGGTGTTCGAATTCGGGCTTGTTATCAGACTGTATCAAACTAAGTCCTCGCAAATGGTTATCGACCTGTCCGATATAAGAAAATCGCCGATAATTTGCCGAATCTCAATACTGGTGTTATATTTGTGTGTCTCAAAATACCCCGTTCCGTGGGTTCCCGGGCCGCGCAGGATGCGCATCGCCTTATGAGACAGGATGTTATGCTCTTTCGTTCGATATCGGGCCGATTCGGCCGCGTCACGGCGGGGACTCTCTAAGTGCTCAATCGCGAAATTTCTGAGATGACCGAACGAATTCGAACGGCAAGCGACATCGTTGATGTCGTTTCCACTTATGTAACCCTGAAGCGCGCCGGTCGCAACTTCAAAGGGCTTTGCCCTTTTCACAATGAAAAGACGCCCTCATTCAATGTGCTGCCCGACAAACAGATTTTCAAGTGCTTTGGATGCGGCCAGGGCGGCGATGTTTTCAAATTCGTGCAGGCAAAAGAGGGTATTCCGTTTCCCGAAGCGCGAGAATTACTGGCTCAGCGTGCCGGAATTTCCATCGAGGATGAGCGACGAACGTCAACGCCGCGGAGTCCGGAACAGCCCGGCAAGAGTGACTTGGAGCGCGTCAACCGCTGGGCCAGTCGCTGGTTTCAAAAGCAGTTGTGGGAATCTCCCTCGGCCGAATCTGCGAGAAAATACGCAGAATCCCGCGGAATCTCGGAAGAATCGGCCCAAAAATTCGTGATCGGTTTTGCGCCTGCCAGTTGGGAATCGCTGCGAAATGCCGCCGCCGGCGCGAACATCCCCACCGAGTGGCTCGTTGAGGCGGGACTCTTGAAGCGGCGCGAAGATGGCACAACGTACGATGGGTTTCGCAATCCGCTGATGTTTCCCATTTTTGATGCAATGAACCGCGTCGTCGGTTGTGGCGGCCGGGCTTTGGATGATGATCCGGCCAAATACGTGAACTCGCCCCAAAACGCCTTGTTTGATAAGAGCCGCTGCATGTATGGCATTCACGCGGCAAAGGATGCATTTGCGAAAAGTCGAATGGCCGTCGTCGTCGAAGGCTATCTGGATTGCCTTTTGGCTCAGCAATTCGGCTTCGGCCATACCGTGGCCACTTTGGGAACGGCGCTCACGACGGAGCACGCCAGATTGCTGCGGCGATATGTCGATTCCGTGACACTGGTTTTCGATTCGGACGAAGCCGGGCGGCGGGCGGCCGATCGATCGCTTCCCGTGTTCATCGCTGAAAAGCTGGATGTTCGACTGTCCCACGTCCCAAAAGGGAAAGACCCTGCGGACCTGCTCGTTTCAGAAGGGGCAAATGCCTTTGACGAGGTTTTGACCTCGGCCACCGACGCGCTAGAATTCAAATGGAATCAGGTCAGAGGGCGATACCGCGATGCGGTATCCGGCCCGGACCGGGTGAAGGCGATCGAGGAGTATCTCTCGCTGGTCGTCAGTTCAACGGACTTTGGTGCGATTGATCCAATTCAACGGGGGTTGATTCTCAATCAGGTGGGAAAGTTGCTGGGCCTCTCCATTGATGAGGTCCATCGGCAATTAAGAATTGTGGCCCGTCGCAGTGCGCCTGTGGGCACTGCGGCCGCGACCGGTGCCGCACGCGTGGCCCGCGCTCAGAATGAAGCCTCGGCCGTCGTGCGGGAGATTCTGTGTGTTTTGCTCAATGCGCCAGAGCTGTTTGGCAACATTGAAGCGGATTTTGAAGTTGCTCGTCTGATCCCGGACGACGATTTGAGGGAAATAGCGCTTGGTTTTGAAGCGGCCATCCGTGAAGCGGACGAGTTTAGTTTCGTCCGGTTTCTGAGCCGGTTTGAATCGGCGGAGTTGGTGGGAAAAATCACGGACATGCAGTCCGAAGGCGAGCGTCGCGGAAATTATGAGCGGTCGCTCGAATTGAGTTTGGATCGTTTGTCGTACTTGAGAGAGTCGGAATATCGAGAACGCCTGTTGGGCGAATTGAAGACGAATCAGTATCAAAAAGACCTCATGGATGAGGCGGACCCGGTTGGGATCGATTCGAAAGCCGAGGGCGCGCATCGCGCGAAGGCCCTCGCCATGACGGATCTGGCCCGAAGGGTCAATCACTTTGCTCCGCGAAAGTATCTGGCAGCCCCTCAATAGCGGGCGCCGATCAATCGCGGTTCGCAAAACGCCGAGAATCGGCGCGTTGATGAAGGGTAATGAGACTAGGAGTTTGACCTTTGGACAAGGTCGTTCGCATTACACCGCGACAAGTGTCGTGGGCGAACGGCCGCCGAAACGTACGGTGCCAGATCGTGGTTTCCCGCGGAAGACGGCGCGATGTTTCCGGTCGCATCTGATTGCGGCGGACAATTCGCGACTCCGCGGAATGCGATTGTGGTTGAGAACATGCGGCGACGACTGTAGGGGGCGGCGCCGGCGATTGTTCTTTCGTTTGTTTCGCGATCCAACATTGGAGCCGCATGAATATGTCGCGAGTGATGACCAAACAAGCATCTGCAGCCTCGACCGTTGCGAATTCGATGGCGAGCCCGCTCGATCCCGTCGACGCATCGATCGGCGAGCTGATTATTAAAGGGAAAATGCACGGCTTTCTGACTTGGGAAGAACTGAACGACGCGCTTCCCGATGAAGCCGTCATGCCCGATCGCCTCGAGTCCATTCTCTTCCGGCTGGAGGAGAACGGCATCGACATGATCGACGAGGCCGATGCCGAGAAACTGCTGGCCAAGAATGGCCCGACTGCAAAGAAGGCGGGGGCCGGCGCATCCGGCATTCCCACGGTTGCCGTTGAGGACGATGCCGCGGTCGAAGCGCCCAGTCGCCGGATTGATGATCCGGTGCGCATGTACCTCACCCAGATGGGCGAGATTCCGTTGCTGCGCACCGAGGAAATCTCCCTCGCGAAGAAAATCGAACTGACGCGCATGGCTTTTCGTCGCATGGTGCTCGAGTCCGATTGCAGCCTGAACACAGCCGCCGAATTACTTCAATCGGTCCACGATGGCTCGTTGCCGTTCGACCGAACCATGAAGATTTCGACCGGCGAGAATCAGGCCAAGCAAACGGTGCTTCAACGCCTCCCCGGCAACCTGAAAACCGCCCGTCGATTGATGGAGCAAAATCAGGAAGACTGGGTCAAGCTGGAGGACACCCACCTCGCCGCGAAGGCCCGCGATGAAATCGTCCGGGCCATCAACAAGCGCCGACGAAAGTGCGTGCGCCTGTTTGAGGAACTGGCCCTGCGAACCAGCAAGGTCACGCCGATGATGCGCAAGCTCTACGCGCTCTCGGACAAGATGATGGACCTCGAACGCCGCCTCAACGATTCTCGCACGCGCGAATCGATGCCCGCCGAGGAAATCGAGGCAATGCGAGATGAGCTCGCCGGCCTTCAGGACCTCGTGCTCGAATCGCCACAGGCCCTGCGGCGGCGCGTGCTCGATGTGCGCCGAGTCTATTCCGAATACGAGGACGCGAAGCGCAAGCTGTCCGGCGGCAACTTGCGGCTCGTCGTCTCCATTGCGAAGAAATATCGCAATCGCGGCCTGCCTTTCCTCGACATCATTCAGGAAGGCAACACCGGCCTCATGCGCGCCGTGGACAAATACGAATACAAGCGCGGCTACAAGTTCAGCACCTATGCCACGTGGTGGATTCGCCAGGCGATCACCCGGGCCATTGCCGATCATGCCCGGACGATTCGCATTCCGGTTCACATGATCGAAACGATGAGCCGCCTCCGGAACATCTCTCGCGAGCTTCTTCAGGAACTCGGCCGCGAAGCGACGATGGATGAAATCGCCAAGAAGGCGAAGATGCCCGTCGGCGAGGTGCGCCGCGTCATGAAGATCAGCCGCCATCCGATCTCCCTCGATCGGCCGGTCGGCGAAGGCGAAGATTCCTACTTCGGCGATTTCATCGAGGACGGCTCGGCCGAAAGCCCGGTGAGCACGGCCAGCAATGAAATGCTGAAGGACCGCATCGAGCAGGTGCTCAAGTCGCTGACCTATCGCGAGCGGGAAATCATCAAGCTCCGCTACGGCATCGGCGATGGCTATACCTACACGCTCGAAGAGGTTGGCAAGATCTTCAAAGTTACGCGCGAGCGCGTTCGCCAGGTTGAAGCCAAGGCCATCCGCAAGCTGCAGCACCCGGTTCGCTGCCGCAAGCTCGAAGGCTTCATGGATCGCGACGGCAATCTCAAGCAGCCGGAGGATTTTTAGCTCCGCGACATGGCCTGAAGATTCTGAGTAATTAACCTCAACATCGGCCCCGGCGTGACTCCTCACGCCGGGGCCGATTTGTTAGATTTGTTGCCTTATTTGGGCCGATTTGCGAGGATCGTGTGAATCCTCTTCGATGGGGTCGACTTGCGCCATTCGAGACGATATGCTAGGGGGCTACCGAATTGGAGATTGCTTCGACCGCGCTCTCGCGGACAATGAACAAAAAAACCATCTGAAAGTCAGGCCGACACCGTCGATACGCCAAGCCCATACATGGGGTCATGTGGCGGGTTGGACCGCGTCCGACATGTGAAAGCCTTGCCCGTTAGTTGCCGTCGGACAACGCGAGTTGTTCCGGGCGGCATCGCCAAAGCGCCGTCTCGGCGGCGCGCGTTGCAGTAAGCACGAAAGTCGTTCGTCATGGAACCCACTTCGAACCCGCCCGCGTCCAATCCTGAATCACAGTCCACACCTTCCCCGGCCGAGCAAGGCAATGGCAGTCCGGCGCAACATGCGGCACCCGCGCCGCGCCCGGAAGCGGTGCCTCAGCCTCCGCGATTCAATGCATCCGATCTCGCTGCTTCCATCGCAAACGATCAGGATGCATCGCTCGACAAGGAATTGGATGCCGCCATGGCGGGCATTTCCTCAACGGCCGTTGAAGGCGGTTCAGCCGCCGCCGCGCCGTCGGCCGGCGAGCCCAAAGTGGGGGACTTGCTGAAGGGGCGTGTCGCCAACATCGGCAGTGAGGACATCCTGATCGATTTCGGCACCAAGATGCTCGGCGTTGTGTCGAAGATGGAAATCGACAAGCACGAGACCTACAAAATCGGCGATTCCATCGAAGTCCTCGTCATCGGCGCCGACGACCTCGGCGGCCTGCTCAAGGTGTCGCGCAAGCAGGCCAAGCAGGCGTCCATCATGAAGAACATGCATGTCGGGCTTGTCGTCGAAGGCAAAGTCTCAGGCATGAACAAGGGCGGTCTCGAAGTCGATATCGAGGGCATCCGCGGGTTCATCCCCGCCAGCCAGGTCGATATCCACTTCGTCAAAGACATCTCCGATCTCATCGGCCAGACGATTCACGCCGAGGTCGGCAAGTTCGATCTGGAAGAAAAAAGTGTCGTTCTCTCGCGCCGCAAAGTTCTTCAGCGCGAGGCCGAAGTCACCCGCGACAAGCAGTTCGACGAATTGCAAGTCGGCGAGGTGAAACGCGGCAAAGTCAAAAACCTTGCCGAGTATGGCGCGTTTGTCGATATCGGCGGCGTCGATGGCCTCCTGCATATCAGCGACATGAGTTGGGGCCGCGTCAACAAGCCCGAGGATGTCGTCAAAGTCGGCGACGAGATCGAAGTCAAGATCACGAAAATCAACAAAGAGAAAAAGAAAATATCGCTCAGCCTCAAGCAGGCCACACCGAATCCCTGGCTCAGCGCGACGGAAAAATATACGATCGGTTCAAGGTCAGCGGCCGTGTTGTTCGACTTCAGAACTTCGGCGCGTTCGTCGAATTGGAGCCGGGTCTTGATGCATTGCTCCCCATCAGCGAACTAAGCTGGACGCAGCGGGTGCGCCAGCCGTCCGATGTCGTTAAAGAGGGCGATGTCGTTGAGGCCATCATCTTGAGCTGCGAGCCGGACAAGCAGCGCGTATCGCTCAGCCTCAAGGCGCTCAAGGGCGACCCTTGGGAGGCGGTGGCCGAGCGCTATCCATCGGGCTCGAAAATAAAAGGCACCGTCGTTCGAACGACGGAATTCGGCGCATTTGTCAACCTCGAAGAAGGCGTCGACGCCCTCATCCACATTTCCGAATTGTCCGAGAAGCACGTCAAATCCGTGACCGATGTCGTCAAGGTCGGCCAGGAGGTCGAAGCCCGCGTTTTGAAATTGGACCGCGAGGCGAAGAAAATCGGCCTGTCGCTCAAAGAGCCGCCGCCCGAGCCGACCCCGGAAGAAATCGCCCGTGAAAAAGCGGAACGCGCCGAAATCGAAAAGCGCCGCAACAAGCCGCGCCGCGGCGGTCTGACGATCAACTGGGAACAGGGCCTCGGCTCGCTGGACCCGTCAAAGTTCGCGCGATAGCTCTTTCTCGAAGTCAGGAATTTTCTCAGAGCTGATCTGATGACTCGTCAATTCTGAAAGGGTACTGAACTGCGCCAATCGCGGGGATTTTCACCTGGGGTCAAAAATACCCGCATTTGGCGTACTGGGCACAAGTGTCGCCTTTTTCACAATAGCGCCACATCCTGAATCGAACGGCCCGTCGCCCGGCCCACGGCCAGCGCGCCCCGCGGCAGGTCCGGCGAATCCGGCGACCAGACAAACAAATGATCCCGCCGGTCGTTCACCGCGGCGATCAGGTCTTCAGCGGCGAATCCCCATCGCAAATCGTGCAGGCTGCGATACTGTGCCGAATAGCTGTCACCCAGCACATGCAGATCGAGGTGCGGCCGTCCATCGCCGATCAGAAGTCTGGGCAGCCCGCCGCCCGAGATCCACTCGAGCGATTGAACCGGCTTGCCCAGCGCCGCCCGCACCGTTTCCATCGCCGGTTTCGGGTCGCCGATGAGCCACCGAACAATCGAACCGTCGCGCAACCCCGCGATGGCATGGCCGTCGGCGATCAGCAGCGTCGTGATTTCGCCGGGCGCCGGAAAAGCGAATTGCGGTGCGTCTGAGTCAAGCCGCCAGCCGATCGCCAGATTGTCGACCGCCAGCCAGACCCGTCCGCTTTCGTCCGCCTGCACATCGCGCACGGCCTTGCTGCCCTCTGTGAAATCCGTGAGGCAAAGCGCGCATCGACGCGGGCTCGCCGATCTTCCATCGAAGCAGGCCGACCTCGGAATGCGTGGCAAGAAGCCAATGGATGCCACGGTCGCGGCATTAACCCCGCCGCGGATGTCCTCGCGCGGCGCGAATGAATAGGTCACGACGTCCTCGCCATTCTCGTTCATGGCATGTACGCCGTGCCGCGATCCGACGAGTATCTGCCCGCCGCCCGGCGCGCGTGACACCCGCACCGAGCGCAGGGCGCCGGCGTCCGTCGGCAGGGCCTGCCGGCGCATTGGCGATTGAACATTGGCCGGATCGATCCACAGAAGCTCTCCGCCCGCGACCGCCAGAATATTCTTCGTTGCGGCGTCAGGTCTAACGTCGGCCAGCAGCCCTTGATAGAGTTGCCCGCGCTGACCCACGTCAAAGGTCCGGATCAACTCCGCGACATTCAGCGCGCCGCCGGAATCCGCCATCATCTTCACTTTCTCAACCATCGCGGAGACTTCAACCAGATGGGCTTCGCGGGCTTTCGCGGCACGTTCGCGACGCGCGGCCTCTTCCCGCTCCCGCTCCGCCCGCATTTCCATCGAGCGCGCCGTATGCCGCGATTCCTCGAATGCGATGGAGCGAAGCGTCAGCCGTGGATCCCGCCCGAGCGCCAATCCGCATTCAAATCCGAGCGACTTGAAATCCGCCGCCAGTGCCGCATCAAAAGCGTCCCATGTGGCCGACTCGACCAGCGTCGCGCCGTCGCGGGCCTTCACGAATTTCTCCACCGACAGCCGCACCACATCTTCGCAGTGCAATTGCAGCCGATCGACGCGAACCTCCCGGCGACTGCCGACCAGCGTCCGCCGAAACGCCTCCAGATCAATCCGTTCCGGCATGACCTGAACGGTCATGCGAACGATCGCATCAATGGGAAATCCATCGCTCGAAGGCAATCCTCAAGAGTGAAATCAAGCTGAAACGGCACCGAGCGAACAAACAGAATCTCACGCGCATTGCCGGCCTCGATCGGCCGATTCGATGCGAGCAACACCGGCTGATGCCCGTTGCCATAGGCCAGCGCTACGCACGCGGGCGGAACGAGCAGTTCCCGCGTAAAGAAACCGAATAATTCATCGGCCGGCGCAATGCAGCCGACCAGATTGGGATCGAGTGTCAGTTTGTTCAGATCAAACCGTTCCGGCATGGTTTACTCGTAACTTGTGTGGCACATTCGCCTTCGACTGTGCGGCTTATTTGTTTGCGTCAATTCGCTTGGGCGAATTGCTCGAATCGAATGAGATCCTTCTTGCGTACGCTCGGCGGCACGTCGTGGATCATCCGCTCCAGGTCCGGCCGGCTGATGGGGCGCGGCGCTCCGCCCCCAACGGCCTCCATGAACGGAATGGTTGCGGCACGATCGACAATCGCCTTGATATCAGCGCCGCTATAGCCGTCGAGCAAAGCCACCATGTCCGCAAATCCACGTCCGGTCCAGGGGCCGCTTGCCGAGATAGATTTCCAGCTTGTGCCGGGCCGGTGCATACATAGACTTTGGCATCGAATCGTCCGGGCCGCATCATGGCCGAATCCAGCGCCCAGGGTTCGTTCGTCGCGCCGACGAATAGCAGGGGCCGATCGCCCTTGCGGTCGAATCCTTCGATCTCCTGTAGAATTTGTGGCACCACACGCGTCATCACGCTGCTGTTTGAATCCCGTCGCGACGGAACCATGGCTTCAATTTCATCTATGAAGATGATAGCCTTGGGTTCGGCTTTGGCCGCTTCGAAAAGTTTACGAATATTCTGCTCGGCCTCGCCCACCCATTTGCTCAGCACCTGCGCCGGCGAAACGACGAACATTGTCGCTTCGATTTCCTTCGCAATGGCCTTGGCGATCATTGTCTTGCCGGTGCCGGGCGGCCCATAAAGCAGCAATCCGCCGCCGACGCCGATCTTGTATTGCGATGCCAGCTCCGGATGGGCAAACGGATAAATCATCTTGAGCCGAATTTCGTGCTTCACCTCGTCCAGACCGGCAATGTCGTCAAAGCCGATGGTCGGAACCTCGCGGATGATCCAGTCGCTGGCTTTCCCGCCCGTATCGTCGCCATCCTTCGCGGCCGACCTTCGATTCGTCCGCTTGTCCTCAACGCGCTGATCGCACTGCTTGGCAAATTCGATCAGCTCCGCGGCCATCGCCTTGCGCCGTGTCCGCTGCGAGGCGTCGGTGGTATCGGCGGCGATCTTGATCATGGCGTCCGCCGCCTGCATCAGGTAGGCTTCGCGGCGGCAAAATCGCCGGACTTGTAGGCAGCCAGCCCGCGTTCCTTGAGTCGCTCAAACGTGTCGTATGAAACGGCCATTGTTTTCTCTCAATTGGACGAAGCATGGAGGCCGGTCGAATTGCCTCTTCGCGTGCCGACTATTTACCAATTATCATAACGTATTCGTGGCGGCACACATACGAAAGCGACGTCGGCCTTGATTGCCGATAAGATGATTGTTGAAAATGGAGTATTGGAAGAAGACTCGGAATCGCCTGCGAAGCCGACAATGACAGCCCAACGCTCAAAACCCGGAATTTTTCTTCTCGGCAATGCCGGCAAGCCGCATGTCGCCGCCGCGTTTGACCGCATGTCCAAGTGGTTGAACGAGCGGGGCCTCTTGGCCGGCTCCGACCTTGCCAACAAGCCCGAAAAATTGAATTTGGCCGCTCCGGATTATGTCATCGCCATGGGAGGCGACGGCACGATTCTGCACGCCGCCCAAGCCATGCAGCAGCGACAGGTGCCCATCATCGGCGTCAACATGGGCAAGCTCGGCTATCTCGCGGACTTCGACGAAAACGAAATCTATAACTCGCTCGACGATATCATCGGCAACGAGGCGCTCATCAGCCATCGAATGGTCCTCGATGTGCGAGTTGTTTCTCCCGATGGCGAAACGTGGAGCGGCATGTCGCTCAACGATTGCGTCATCCGCGTCGGCGATCCCTACCGCACCATCAACCTCGAAGTCAGCATCGACGACCAGCCGTCTCTGCATCATCGCCGGCGACGGCGTCATTCTTGCAACGCCCACCGGCTCCACCGCACACAACATGTCTTGCGGCGGACCCATCGTCGAACCAAGTGTCGAAGCCATGATTATGACCCCGCGCTGTCCACACTCTTTTACCCAGCGGCCGGTTGTCGTGTCGGCCGAATCGAATATTTGCATTCGTGTATTGCCGCAGAGTAGCGGCGCAGCAGCGGTGCTCGATGGCCAGTCGATTTGCGTGCTCAGCTCCGGGTCGCGCGTATTGGTCAGCAAGTCCCTTCATCCCGCGCGATTGGTCCGCAATCCGAAGCGTCGCCCGCTGGATACACTCATCAGCAAGTTGAAGTGGGGCGTTGATGTCACCTGACATCCGTGGGGTCAATCGCATACCGTCGAACACTACGCACCCCGGAATAGCGACAAAGTCGATCTTACTGACGGTTCTGATCTGTTGGCTCGCCACCCTGGTTCTTGGTTTGTTGTCAGATGGCGTTCATCACGATGAT
>JADJRI010000035.1 GCA_016712275.1 Planctomycetota bacterium | reverse complement strand
CGCCAAAATCAAGAACGGCCGCCGGCAGAGAAGACCTTGGCCGAAGACGGGCTTCACATGGCGGTCGTCGGCCGGTTCAACTATGCCGATGCCAACTTTAAGGCACTGATCGACTCCAACCCCGATCCCGTCGCCCTGCTCGAACTGGTGCGATACAACGCCAACCGGCAGGACACGCTCGTCAAACTGATCAACAACACCGAAGTCGGCGCCTCCGCCAAAGCGTTTCTCGAATTGCTTGTCCGAGGCGAGGAATTGCTCCGAAGAGACCCTTACGAAATTGTCACCAACATCAAAAAGCTCGGCGGCTCGCCCCGCATGGCATACAACGCCACCAATCGCCTGAAGAATTCCGGCGAATAGCCGCTCCGCTCTTTTATGAATTGGCCGACCTTTACTATGCAGACACGGAGTCACTTCAGGCCGACCCACGAAGCGAAGAAGCCAATGTCTGGTACCTACGCGGAAACGACCTCAAGTACATCCCGGTGCCCCGCGCGATTTTCAATGACATCATGTCGATGCGATCGTGCGAAGAGGCCCTGATTCTCAAGCCCGATCACGATCCGGCCGTCGCGCTTTGGCTCGCCTCGAACTATCGCCGCGAAGCCAAGCTGGGCCTCGATGTCGAAAGCGATCAGCCGAGTCCCTTTGAAGCCAAGGATTCCACCCGATCCGAAAATTATCCGCGGTCGATTTACTTCGGCCGCTCCGCCGGCGCCAAATACAACCACATGGTGCTGGGCCGGGCTTATGAACGACGTGAATCCGGCGTGGCGCTCGGAGCCATCGCAGCTCTTCGCGAGACGGCGGGCGAACCGGGGCTGATCGGTTCCGAAGACATCAAGCAGCCTCTTGTTCAATGCCTTTCTTTCCCCAATCGACAAGTACGGGTCAAAGCGGCACTTCGCGCTCGGCGCCGCCCCCTTCCGAAGATGCCGTTTAGCGGCTGCGAAAATGTCGTGGCGGTGTTATCCGAGGCGTTACTCCAATCCGGCCGTCAGGCCGCACTTGTTGTCGATGCCGACGATGGCCTTCGAAACAAGCTGCAGGCCCTTCTCCGTGCTTCGGGATACGAGTGTGCCGTTGGTGCGACACTGTATGAAGCCATCCAGGCTGGAAAAGACGCCGGCCTGCCGTCATTCGACCTGATTTTGCTGGGCAGTGACATCGCCCAGCCCGATGCGGCCGAAGCGATTGCCGAGCTTCGCAAAGGCTTTGAAACCTCGGCAACTCCCATTCTCGTCGTCGCCAAGGAAGACGGCGTGGCCCGTGCCTCCCGGCTCGCCAGAGAATCCGTCGGCGTCGAAGTCCTGGATGCTTTCATCATCGATCTGGGCGATGCCGAAAAGATCAGCGAAATGGTTTCCAGCCGAATCTCGCGTGCATCGCAATCCTTGGGTATGACGCCGCTCGGCCGGGACATGTCCCTCGATCTGGCAATCCAGTCGGCGCAGGTGCTCCGTCTCATCGCCGAAAGCAACCTCAAAGTGTACGACCCCTCGAAGGCCGCGCCGGCACTGATCGGATCGCTCAAGAGCCCGTCAGAAATCCTCAGAACGCAATCCGGCAGAACGCTGGCCCTGATCGGCAACGTCGAATCGCAAGAAGCCGTCGCCGAATATGCAATGGACGCGGCGCGGGGCCAGCCCGAGCGCATCGCGGCTTTTGCCTCGCTGGCTGAATCGGCCCGGCGAATCGGAAGCCTGATCGGCGAACGGGAAGTCGTCAGCCGCCTGATCGAATTCACGCTGAACGAATCCGATCTCGTATTGCGATCGGCCGCTTCGAAAGCCATGGGCGCGTTGAACCTGCCCAGCAACAAGGCCGGCGACATCATCCGAGCCCAGCACAACGGCTGATTCGCCGTCTCGCTGTGCCTCATTTGGTCTCGGCGTCATCAAATAATCGGAAGCGCTCGAAGCCGCGGGACTTATGTCTCGCGGCTTCTTTATTTGCGCGCTCAAAAATCGGTAGACGCCAAGACCCGTCGCGATGTACCCTTCACACGTGATGAAAACGCTTCCTTCGACACGTGAAATGTATAAGGCCCTTGAGCGGCGAGACCGTTCTTACGACGGCATATTCTTTGTCGCCGTCAAAACGACCGGCATCTTCTGTCGTCCCTCGTGTCCCGCCCGCAAGCCCAAGCCGAAAAACGTCGAGTATTTTCCCATTGCTAAGGAAGCCCTGCTCGCGGGCTATCGCGCCTGTTACAAGTGCCGGCCCATGGACACCGACGGCCGGCCCCCGCGGTGGGTCGAACAACTGATAAAGGCGATTGAATCGTCGCCCGTTCAACGCCTGCGCGATCGCGACCTTCGGGCCATGGAAATCGAGCCCTCCCGCACGAAGGTATTTCAACGACCATTATGGCATGACTTTTCAGGCCTACCACCGCGCTCGCCGGATGGGCATGGCATTGGCACAAATTCGGGAAGGCGGAAAACTCATGAATGTCGCATACGACCATGGATACCAATCAAACAGTGCGTTTCGAGATGCATTCGAAAAAACCTTCGGCAAAACGCCCGGCAAAGGCCGCGATGCCGACTGCATTGTGGCGACCATATTCGAAAGCCCGGTGGGTCCCCTGCTCCTGGGTGCCACGGCCAAGGCGCTTTGCCTGCTGGAATTCGCCGATCGCCGTGCAATCGAAACGCAGGTAAAAATTCTCCGCAGCCGGTTTGAACGTTCCGTCGTCACCGGCGTCAACCAGATTCTCGATCAGGCCAAACGTGAACTGACGGACTACTTCGCCGGCAAATTCAAGTGCTTCAAAACGCCCATCGCCTACCCCGGTACACCTTTTCAGGAATGCGTCTGGAATCGCCTGCTCACGATTCCGTATGGGGAAACGATATCCTACGAGCGCCTTGCCTCAGATATCGGGCGTGCCGGCGCCCAGCGCGCTGTCGGCACGGCCAATGGCGCCAATCGAATCGCCATCATTATTCCCTGTCACCGCGTTGTGAATAAGGATGGAAAACTCGGCGGCTATGGCGGCGGCCTTTGGCGCAAGCAAATCCTTCTCGACCTTGAACAGGGCGCGAAAGGCACGCTCTTCGACGCCAATAAAATGGCAAGCGCGGCAACGAACTGAAATTCTCAGCGCGGCGTACTATAACCATGCCGTGCCCGGCCGATGTGGCTGGTGCTGGCGATTCGAGCGAGCCGGACCTATTTTTCAACACAACTCATTCAAATGACAAGCCTGCCGGAAAGAAACAAGCCATCCCTCTTTGCGCTTGCTGCGGCATTTGCCGCGGTCTATCTCATTTGGGGATCCACTTACCTTGGAATCAAGTTTGCCATCGTCACGCTCCCTGCTTTCGCGATGGCCGGCATGCGCTTCCTCATTGCAGGCTGTCTACTTTTTACATATTGCCTATTGACCGGCCAGCCGAAGCCCCAACCCCGCCAGTGGATCAATACAACAATTGTCGGTGCCTTGCTGCTGTTGGGCGGCAATGGGTGCGTCGTTTGGGCGGCACAGCATGTACCCAGCGGCATTGTTGCCCTGCTCGTCGCGGTGCTGCCGATGTGGATGGTCCTCATCGAGTGGCTTCGTCCGGCCGGCACGAATCCATCGCGCGGCGTGCTCATCGGACTCGTGGTTGGTTTCGCGGGCGTTGCCGTGCTGATGAATCCATCCACAAGTCTGGGAAATGACTCGATCAAAATGGTGCCCACGCTCGTGCTCTTGCTCGGAGGCCTGCTTTGGGCCACCGGCTCGATTTATTCCCGTCGCGCGAAAATGCCCGCGTCGCTGCTTGTCTCAACATCAATGCAGATGCTGGCCGGCGGTGCTTTGCTTCTGATGGTCGGTGCATTTCGCGGCGATTTCACGAAGTTCAATCCCGACGCGGTGTCGGCTCTGTCGATCGGCGCATTCGCATACCTCATCGTCTTCGGCTCGCTCATCGGATTCTCGGCATACGTCTGGCTCCTGCAAGTCAGCACGCCCGCGCGCGTAGCAACCTACGCCTACGTCAACCCCATCGTGGCCCTGCTCGGCTGGGCCATTGATGGCGAGGCGATGGGCCTTCGCACATTCATTGCCGCAGGTGTCATCATCGTGGCGGTCGCCTTCATCACCATGGCCGGCCCTGGGACCGCCAAGAAACAACAGGAGAAAACAAAGGGGGCTTTCGAAGTAATCGAATTGGCCCGGAGTTGAATGGCATCACCCTTGCCGGCGAATGCATCCTTCCGGCCGATCCACTGGACGTTCCAGTCGAAACGGTCGAAATCGAATGCCGTCATGCCTGACCGGCATCTTCGCTTCCGGCGGCAGCGCAAATCCAATCGTTCACAACAAATCGGCATTTCCACAAAATCCCCTTTTCGTCCTCAAACAATCGCAATTTTTCAGCCCGGGTGAGACATGAATTCATGTCCGCCGCCGTGATACAATGTGCATGCCGACAGCAACCGAGTTGCCTTCCGATAACACTGCATGAACACAAGACCCGTTCAACCGACGAGTTCCGCGATTCTCTTGCTGGTCTGCGCGCTGTCCGCGCTCTCCCTTGTCGGCTGCCCTTTTGAAAACAACGAGCCGCCCGCCACATCCATCCTCCCCGGCGTCTGGACAAAGGCGTTCGATGCAAAGGACATTGGCGCGCTCTCTTCTGTCTGGGGCAGCGGACCAAACGATGTGTTCATGGTCGGCGGCCAACCGGCACAAGGCGAAGTCTATCACTTCGACGGCGTCAGTTGGCGCGCAATGAAAGTTCCCCCGGTTCAGTTTCTGGTCTGGTGCTTTGGCTTTGGGCCAAATGACGTGTATGCCGTTGGCATGGGCGGCAGCGCGATTCACTTCAACGGGACCAATTGGACAGCCCTCGACACGGGCGTCACCGAATCGCTCTGGGGCATCTGGGGCCGCTCGCCCAACGATATTTGGATCTGCGGCGGCGACACATCGCTGACGCTGCTGCACTACGATGGCTCGAATTTTACAAAGCTGCCCATCCCGCCGAACGATCGCAATGCCGAATCGCTCTACAAAATCTGGGGAATCGGCGATCGCATTTTCGCTGTCGGTAACTTCGGCCTCATCCTCGAATATACAAACGATGCATGGACCCAGATCGATGCCGGCGAGGACGCCATCGAAGACTTCATTTCGCTTTGGGGGACGGGCGATGCCAACATCGTGGCAGTCGGCGGGCGCGTCACCGCCCGGATCGCCACATTTGACGGCCGGAATTGGTCGGCACGTGAGTTTCTAAACGCTCCGGGTCTCAATGCCGTCTTCATGGACAAAACGCGCTCAGCCATTTGCGGCGGCGTTGGCGGATTCATAGGCGTATTCGATCCGGTGACCGGCGAACTGACCCCCGAAGATACAGACGCCGATCTGGATATCCACGCCGTCTGGGGCGACGGACAAGGTCGCTACTACGCGGTCGGCGGTGATTTCAGTGGCACGTTCAAAGGGCAGGCCCTGCTTCGCAGTGGTGAGCCGCCCGCCGGCAATCCCGTTCCTCCACTGCCAGTGGCATGTACGCAAGACGCCGATTGCCCCGTTGATCAACGATGCATCTCAGGCGAATGCCGGAGCGATGCCGAGTGCGTGACGGCCGAAGATTGTCCGACCACGGACCCATGCTCCCCCGCCGTGTGCAACGCCGGCCTATGCGATGCCGAGGTGCTCGACTGCAACGACAACAATCCCTGCACAATCGATGCCTGTTCAAACGGCGAATGTGTCCACGCGCCGATCGACTGCGACGACGACAATCCCTGTACCCTCGATGATTGCATCAACGGCGTTCGCATCAACACGCCGCTCTGCGATGAAAGCGAGATTTGCATCGAAGGCGTCTGCGAATTGGCCCCCGAATGCCAGACCGCTGCCGACTGCGAAGACAACAATCCCTGCACCGACAATCTGTGCATCAACAATGCCTGCTCTTTCCCCGTAAAAAACTGTAACGACAACGACACCTGCACCACCGACATTTGCTCGGCCGGCCAATGTCAGCACTTGGAGATTCCGGATTGCCGCTGCGACAACGAATCCGATTGTCCCGCGGGTAACCAGTGCGTCGCGGGTGTCTGCACGCCGACCGCCGCCCCCGACATCGAAATCGGCCAGCGCGGCGGCAACAACGACTGCTCCTTCGGCCCATACGAACGATTAAGGAATGGCGGCGAGTTGGACGTCTGTCAGGGCTTTCAGGGCCTCGGCGACACCTTCGTGACACTCCGCCTCTCCGGCTTCAACCCCGCATCAAACTTCAGCGTCCGGTCCTATCTCCGCATGGCCGATTCATCTTGCACCCCTCCGCCATCGCAAAACACATGCGATCCCGCGTTCTACCCCTGCGTCGATTTCAAGTGCAGCCCCACCGGCGACATCACCAACCCCGGCCCGGCCGCCATCGATCAAGGCAACGGAATCCTCTTCCTCAAGGACATTCACCTCCTCGTCAACAATTCGATCGATAACCTCGACGGCCTCAATGCCATCATCTACATCGAAGTCTTCGACACGGCCAACCCCACCATCCGCGCCTCCTCGGAAATCCCAGTCACCCTCTTCGGCCGCGCCCTCTGCTCACCCCCCACCATCCCCTGCCCCGCCGGCCAAGCCTGCAATCCAGTCAATTATTGCGATCACGAGTAACCCGACCTCACACCACAATTTCGCTGCTCTTGAATAACGTAAAACCAATCCCTGTTTAGCCCAATTCCGAAGGAATCGGGCGAGCGCGAAGAAACCCCCCGAATCTGAACAAACCTTGCCCCGCCCGAACGAGCAAAAAATATACTTCGTCCCGCATGATTAACGGGCCGATTGAAACTTCGCCTTCAGGAACAATTACTGACGACACGCCCTGCCCAATTTGCGGTTACAACATGCGCGGGCTGAGCGAGCCGAATTGTCCCGAATGCGGCTCGCGGTTTACCTGGAACGAAATATTCGACCCGACGCGCCGAATTCACAGTTATCTCTTCGAGCACCACCCCGAAAGAAACATTCACTCTTTCGTGCGAACCTTCTTAGGCGCACTGCGGCCGACTCGCTTTTGGAAATCTCTGCATCCCAATCAACCGCTTTGCGTTCGCCGATTATGGCTTTATTTTCTACTAATCCTCATTCCGACCATTGGATTTCCTATCGTTTTCACCCTCGGCAGCGAAGTCGCACTCAAAATCGTCGATAACATGGAGAAACGTGAGGATTTCAAGTTAAGACACGCGTCTGGAAGGCTCGATCGTTTCGATCTGATGATCCTTCGCCGCTACCCTTCAGTGGACGCATATTTGGATAAATCACTTCCAACCAACCCGGCCACAGTCAGTCAACGTGTCATGGAACACAACAGGTCGCTGCTTCAGGCAGTGTGTACGCTTGGTGCCGTGACATTCGCACCAATTTTCACTTTGATCGTTTTCCTCATATTCAAGAGCACACTGAGTAAGGCACGGCTGAACGGAAATCACATTGTGCGGACCGTGGCATATAATTCTGGCATCTTATTCATCATGGGTCCGATCGTTGGAGCCTGTTCGTATCTCTTTCCCGATCGATTTCGATACTCGGTGAATATTGACTATGACCTGTTGATGCTAGTGGGTGTCGCAGCTCTCCTAATTTTCTCCGCGTCACTTCTCATTGCCTCCGTGCGTTACCTTCGATTCAATCGCGCCTTCGCCGTTGCCTTTTCAACTCAAGTTGTCGTTTACTTAATCGTAGGCAATATTTGGCTCATCGCTGAAATCTGGGGAAGGTAGATGGCACTCCATAATGCATGTAGGCGCACTTCATAAGCCTCTATTATCCTAATTGAATATGGTGCGATGAGGGCCGAGTTGGTTCAGCCCGGCAATCGCGAAACCGCCTGCTCTGGCAAGGCCCAAACATGTCCGCCACCTTCCTAAAAGAATTCGCCAAGAGTCCCGCCTCCGTCGGCGCCATCGCCCCCAGTTCCCGCTGGCTAGCACGATGTATCACCGACGCGATCGACATTGAATCCGCGAATTGCATCGTCGAAATCGGTCCTGGCACCGGCGCATTCACCGGCGAAATCCTGCGGCGCATCAAGCCGGGCGCTCGATTCATCGCCGTCGAAAGAAATCCATCGCTCTGCAACAGGATACGCCTCACGTTTCCGGCGGTCTCCCTCCACGAAGCATCCGCCGTCGAATTACCCCACATCCTGAGGGCAGAGGGCATCGCCCACGCCGACTGCATCATCAGCGGCCTACCTGGGCCGCCTTCGACGACGCTCTGCAGGACGCCCTGCTTAGTGCCATCATCGCGTCACTTAGCGCCAGCGGCCGATTCGCCACCTTTGCCTACCTTCAGGGACTGCTCCTGCCGGCCGGCCGAAAATTCCGGCACAAGCTCGCCCGCGCCTTTCCCCATGTCTCCCGCTCACGCATCATCTGGCGGAACATCCCCCCCGCGTTCAGCTACCGCTGTACAAAAGAATGAGGAACAGGCCGTCGGCATTGAATCACCACGGATTCGTACCCGCCAATTCGAATTGCAATTTACCTTCCAAGTACAAATATCTGTCCGCGCAGCACACGTCCGTCCTTCGCGTCCGGCCGCGGAATCGGCCGCCCACTCACATTCACACTCTCAAAACTGAAACCGGCCGCCGCCGCCAACACTGAAAACTCATTCGCATCGGTCCAGAACTGATCGCTGAACAACGCCGTCCCGCCATCGGCCAGGCACCGGGTCAGCATCGCGATAATGGCCGAGTGGTTCGCCTTGTCATAGCAGACATCCGAGCCCACGATCATCGCAAATTGCTCGGAGGGTGGGCTGCGCCAATCAAGGCGATGGCATGCCTCGAACGCAATTCCGTTTAATTCCACATTCGCCCGGGCAAAAGCGAGCGCATCCTCGTCAAAATCCGTCACCACCACCCGAAAGCCATTCGCGGCCAACGCAATGCCCGCCAGCCCCAGACCCGCGCCGATTTCCAGCACCGGTCTCTCTCCCGGCTCGAATTGCCGGATGACATACTCGCTCAGCATCACCGCCCCCGGCCATGGCGTGGTCCAGTACGGCGCATAGCCAACAGTCCGGTTTTTCCGGCTTTCCTGCGGATCATTGAAAATCGTCCACGGATCACGCGGTCCCAAAAGGCGAATCACACGTCCCGCGACGGGTACAGAATATTCCTTGGTGTCGAACTGGCCGATTTTCATTTCAGACTTGACAACCTAACACTTACCAAATATACTGGATGCATGCTCAGGCTCGTCGACAACCCGCCCAATCCCTATCTCAGCCAGCACCGCGAATGGCTCGAGCCGCCGCCCAATGCCCAAGTCGAAGTCTACGAGGAATCCGCGAAATCCATTCTCTCCGAAAACGACAGTCCCGACATCCCCTTCCGCTGGTCCATCAATCCCTATCGCGGCTGTCAGCATGCCTGCGCCTATTGTTACGCCCGCCCCACCCATGAATACCTGAATCTCGGCGCCGGCACAGATTTCGACACCAAGCTTATTGCGAAGATCAACGCGCCCGAACTGCTTCGCGCCGTTTTTGCGAAGCGCGGCTGGCAATGGGAATCGATCAGCTTCTCCGGCGTCACCGATTGCTACCAGCCGATCGAAGCAGCTTACCAGCTCACGCGCCGCTGCCTCGAAGTCTGTCTGGAATTCAAAAACCCCGCTTCCATCATCACCAAGGGCTGTCTCGTTCTACGCGATTTGGACCTGCTGCACGATCTCCACCGCGCCACCGGGCGCCCGCGTCTATCAGAGCATTTGTTTTGCCGATGACAAACACGCGAAACTCATCGAACCGCAGGCCCCGTCTCCCTCAAAGCGTTTCGACGTAATGAAGAAGCTCTGCGATGCCGGCATTCCAGTCGGCGTCATGGTCGCCCCGATCATTCCGGGGCTGAACGATACACAGGTGCCTGACATTCTCAAACGCGCGGCCGAGGCCGGGGCAACTTCCGCCGGCTACATGGCGCTTCGCCTACCGAAAAATGTCGCGCCCGTCTTCATCGACCGAATCCGGGCGGCATTGCCAGACCGCGCCCCGCGCATCGAAGCGCGTATTCGCGACATGCGTGATGGCGCACTCAACAAATCCGCTTTTGGCGATCGAATGCGCGGCGAAGGGCCCTATTGGCAGAATATCACCGCCTTATTCCGCATCGCCGCCGAAAAGCATGGCATCAACATCGTCCGCCGGGCAACCGCCGAAACCGGGGAATCGGACAGCAAATCACCCCTCCACCCCATCGTTACATCCTTGCCGCTCTTTCCCGACGTGGCCGCCATGCGCCCCCGGCACGATCCACGTCAATTGCGTTTCGATTTCACCGAATGAGCCGATTCCGCTAAACTCTCCCAAACTCGTTCGCGCCGCGATCGCCGTGATTCGGCCGGAAGATTCAAAAACGTTGAACGGACTCGACCATGCCCACACCCTACAACGAATTCATCAAACATGTCCGCGAAACCGGAATGATCGACGCGACATCCTCCGTCCTCGATTGGGACGCCGAAGTCAATATGCCCGAAAACGGGCTCGATCAACGCGCGGAGCAGCTCTCCCTACTCGCCGCCCTTGGCCACGAGCGGCGCATCAGCCCGCGCCTGGGTGAATGGCTCTCGAAACTCGAGGGCAAAACAGAGGACGAGGTGCAGGAGACCAACGTGCGCGAAATGCGCCGTGCGTATGATCGCGCCATAAAAATACCCACGGCTCTCGTCGAACGCATCGCCCATGTCTCAACGCTCGCCAAGGAATCGTGGGCCAAAGCTCGCAAGGAATCCGCTTTTTCCAAGTTTGTGCCGCACCTGAAGGAACTGCTCGATCTCAAGCGACAGGTAGCCGATGCCATCGGCTACAAGAGCGAGCGTTACGATGCGCTTCTCGATGAGTTCGAACCCGGCGCGACGGCCGCCGAAATCAATACGCTCTTCAACAGCTTACGCGGGCCGCTCTCGGATTTCGTCAAGAAACTTGCCGATGCCCCCAAAATGCCCGATGTCGCCATTCTCAATCGCAACTTTCCAATCGAGCGACAAAAACTCTGGTCGCGGCAGTGCGCCATGCTGGTCGGTTTTGACTTCAACAGCGGCCGCATCGATGTCTCGACGCACCCGTTCTGCTCCGGATTCGGTCCCGGTGATGTGCGCCTTACAACCCGCTATTACGAAGACTTTTTCTCCCCCTCCATGTTCGGCACCCTCCACGAATCCGGCCACGGCCTCTATGAACAGGGACTCCCGCGCGAACACGTTTTTACCCCCCGCGGCCAGGCCGCCAGCCTCGGCATTCACGAATCGCAGTCGCGCATGTGGGAGAACATGGTGGGCCGCTCACGGCCATTTTGGGATCGTTACTACGAGCAATGTCGCGCCGTCTTTCATGAATCACTCTCGGACATCTCGATCGATCGCTTTTATGCCGCCATCAATGCCGTCTCGCCGTCGCTCATTCGCGTAGAGGCCGATGAGGTAACCTACAACTTGCACATCATTCTTCGTTTTGAGATCGAACGAGAATTACTGGAAAACCGCCTCAAGGTCGAAGACCTGCCCGAAGCATGGAACGCCAAGATTCATCAGCTTCTCGGCGTCAACCCGACGAACGATGCGGAAGGCTGTCTGCAGGACATCCACTGGTCCATGGCCGCATTCGGATATTTTCCGACTTATGCCTTGGGCAATCTCTATGCCGCCCAGTTTTTTGTCGCCGCAAAACGCGACATGCCCGATCTCGACGATCAGTTTCGCCGTGGCGAATTCTCCAATTTGCTGGGATGGCTTCGAAAGAACATACATCAACACGGCATGCGCTATCGCCCGGCCGATCTTGTAAAAAATGTCACAGGCTCGGCACTCTCCATCGAGCCGTTCCTGAAATACGTCCGCGAGAAGTTCTCGCCGATCTACGGCCTGCAGGTGTGAGCGCGGGACACCAGCAATGATTCGTAGCGTCCGGCCCCCGTGCCGCACGGCAAACGTGGCACCTGTAGCATTTGTGGCACCGGTTTCCAACCGGTGTAGCGTGGCACCGGTTTCCAACCGGTGTAGCTGGGTCCCCCACCCCGTCGCAGCAGCGCGGGTTGGGGGACTGACGAACAAAATGTACGAAAACTAAAATTCGGAAACACCACCATGAAGCCCAAACTCAAGTCCCCCACTCCCCCCACCCAACGCTTCGGCTCCCACGTCACCACCGCCGGCGGCCTCCACAACGCATTCACCGAGGGCCTCCGCGTCGGCTGCGACTGCATCCAGATCTTCGTGAAAAACCAGCGCCAATGGGTCGCCAAACCCATCACCGACGAACAGATCAAACTCTACAAAGAGGCCGAACGTGCCGCCGCGCTGACACCCATCGTCGCCCACGCCAGCTATCTCATCAACCTCGCTTCCCCCGATGCCGGCAATCGCGAAAAGAGCATCGCCGCTCTGTCGGACGAATTGACGAGATGCGAGGCCCTGGGTCTCCACGGCCTCGTCGTCCATCCGGGCGCACATCTCGGCGAAGGCGACGATGCGGGCATTCGTCGGGTCTGCGAATCGCTTGACGAAGTGCATCGGCGAACCGCCGGATTCAATTGCCCTGTTCTTCTCGAATCGACCGCCGGCCAGGGCACCACGCTCGGCCACAAGATCGAGCATCTTGCCGCCATGATCGACGTCTCACGCGAGTCCGACCGCCTGGCGATTTGCCTCGATACGTGCCATCTCTTTGTCGCCGGCTACGACATCCGAGACGCTGGGGCCTTCGCGAGTCTTGCCGATTCAATCGAACAGTCGATCGGCCTCGATCGCGTCAAGTGCATTCACATGAACGATTCAAAAGGCGAACTGGGCAGCCACCTCGACCGCCACGAACACATCGGCAGCGGTAAAATCGGTCTCGCCGGGCTTTCCAATGTTCTCAAGGAGCCCCGACTGGCCCATGCCTCGCGCATACTGGAAACCGAAAAAGGCAACGATGAATACGGCAACGATTACGACGTTGCCAACCTCGGCCGCCTTCGACAACTCATCGCGTAACACGAGGCACCCGATCTGCATGTCAAGATACTGGCACTATTGATCGCAGGCGTGCATTTGCCATGCAACACGCGCGGGATTACTTGTTTTCCGTAGGATTGCCGAAAAATGAGAGGCCCACAACTCTCAGCCGCGGGAGCGGCGGCAGAGTAAAGCCCATGTCGTCAGACATGGGTTCAAATGACAGCAAGAACCGAGCTCCGGAGGGGCGAAAGAGACGCTTTGGCATCAATCGATTCGTTCGGACCTACAAAATCGGCAGTGAAACCGACGACCCGTTCGATTCCGGGCTGCGTTCCTTTAATCGAATGCCGCCGACCAGCTCCGCGTGCAGCGTGTACGGCGTCGCCGCAACAATCTGAACGGTCGCAAACCCGCCGATCATGTCGGTCGAACCGTTGAAAACCACGATTTGATCGCCGGATGTTCGACCCACAAGTTGCTTTGAAGCGCGGCGCCCTGGATTGTCGCTTGTACCCAAAATCGAATTCGAACTGACATCGCCACCCTCGACTTCGCACCCGCGCTCCTGCTCCGATTCCTGCCGCTTCAACTCAGCCTTGCTGGGTCCCTCAACCAGCACATCCACCACATTTCCCATCATCGCCTGATGGTTCGCCACATTGATCTGCGCCTGCAGCGCCAGCATGTCATTATTGCGGCGGCGCTTTTCCTCATCGGGCACATCGTCCGCCAATCGCCCATCGGCCGTCGTGCCCGGCCGTGGGGAGTACTTGAAGATGAAGCAATTCTTGTAACGTGCAAAACGCAGCAAATCGAGGCTTTTCTGAAAATCGTCTTCGGATTCGCCGCAGAAGCCGACAATCATATCGCCGGCGATGGCGATATCCGGCATGATCGTCCGTGCCCGGTCGAGAAGCGACATATACTGCTCGACCGTATATCCACGGTTCATACGCTTCAGAACATCGTTGCTGCCGCTTTGCGCCGGGACATGCAGATACCGGCAGATGCGCGGCGAAACGGCCATCACCTCCAGTGCCTCATCCGTAAAATCGCGCGGAAAGCTGGTTACGAATCTTAGTCGCGGCAGGTGCGGAACCTCGTCGTGAACGCGCTTCAGAAGCTGGGCGAAACTTGTGCGGCCGTCCGGCCCTTCGCCCTCAAACGCATAGTGATTCACGGTCTGCCCGAGCAGTGTTACCTCTACGACACCTGCATCGGCCAGTCGCCGCACTTCATCGACAATTTGTCCCGGCGGGCGGTGTTGTTCCGGCCCGCGCGTGTAGGACACGACGCAGAAAGTGCAGAATTTGTTGCAGCCGCGCGTAATACGGACATAGGCCTGATGTCGGCCGAACACCTTCGGCGTATCGGGATGGGCCGATAAACCGAACCCCCGGCCGGAATCGAGCGTTTCAAGATCATCCGCGCCCGAACCCTCGCGCATCGGCGTCGAGCGATCGCGCAACTTGCCGGAAAGGGCAACCGCCGGCATTCGTGTCGCCTTCACATCATCGATCAATCCCGGCAATCGACCGAGATCGCTCGGCCCGCAGAGAATGTCAACATTCGGCATCTTGGAAAGCAATCCGTCGCCATCGCGCTCGGCCATGCATCCAATGACGGCTATAATCTGATCATCATTCTGTTTGCGCTTGCCCTTGAGCGCGCCGAGTCGCGAATAGACCTTGTCCTCCGCATGTTGACGTACCGAACAGGTGTTGAGCACAACCAGCGAAGCGCCGTACATGTCGTTGGTCACGCGATAGCCGCGCGAAAGGAGCGCGCCGAGCGCCAGCTCGCTGTCCAGCGCGTTCATCTGGCAACCCATCGTCTCAAGGTAAATTGTTTCCCCGGCCTTCATTCTTTCTCGCCCGCAGCTTTCAGCGTCTCGATGCGCTTTTCGGCTTTCCTCTTTAAGGACTCGCCCGATGTCTGGTGAGCCGCGCACGCTTCGAACAACTCAATCGCCTTGTCATTGCGCCCCAGCTTTTCAAACGCGCGACCCGCCCGGAAATACGCGGCGCCGGCTTGTTCGCTCTCAGGCGTGAGGATGACAATGCGCATCGCGATGAGGCCGGACATGGCATATTGCTTCATGCCAAACTCCAATTCAGACTCCACAATTCGCCATGAGTGTTTCGACGATGTGCTGTCCGTCGCTTTGATGGCCGCACGAATGAGCGAACGAGCTTCATCAAAGTGACCATCCCGGATGGCCTGAATGGCACGGTTGCGATTTTCAGATGAGGCCGCCAACGCGCCGGAGCGCGTTTTCTTCTTGGATTTCGAGTCATTCGTTCGCTCGGCCGCGAGACTCCTTGCCTTAATTTCGGCGGCATCCCCCCAGGAGGTCACCCCATCCAAAGTAGAATCCGCCCGCCAAGGTCGCAAGCACGATCAAATATTTCACCGCCGGTTGCCGCGAGTTGTGTTGCATGGAATAAACGAACGTAATTGTGCCAAAAATCTAAAGTCAAACAATCCCACTGCCACTCTAACTGCTTATCTCAAGTAATGTTATCGAAGACACTCGCGATGGTCAAACAAATCACGCTCCTTACGCATGGCATTCGCACCCTGCGGACTTTACGATCATCACATGAAAGCCACCCTGCGAAATCTCGTCATGTGCCTTTTTCTTGTGTCCGCAACTGGTGCATGTATTGACACCAACGCTTCCCTGCACGAATTGCCCGCGGATGGAGAATCGCTGCCAATTCTCAATCAGGTCAGTCGTGTTCATTCGCACGAAACGCGGGCCATGCAGCTCGTTGTTCGTGATGCTGCAACCTATGCAAAAGTGCCGCTTGAATCGATCGACGTCGATTTCGAGCGGGAGATGCTCCTTATTGTCACTTTGGGACGCGTGCCATCCGATCAGTATCGCGTTCACATCAACCGCGTCTTTCGCGAAAAGGGTGTCCTGAAGGTCGAGTCCTTCGTCGAGCAGCCCCCACCGGGGCGCTCGCTAGCGCCCGCCAGTCCCTATTGCATCGCCGTCGTCCCGCAATGTGAGTTGAATGTCGATCGCTTTTCGCCCATTCCCCCGGATCGACAACGGACATGGTCTCAAAGCGAGCCCGGATTGGGCGGCTGATAGCCTGTTGCCGCAAGGCTTTTTTTACGGCTATACTAACTCAGTTGAATAACCGCACAGGAGCCGCACATGGCCGAAACCGCCCGAACCCTAGACGAAATACGAGGCGACGTGACCGACATCATCCGCCAGCTTCGTCCAGCCGTACAAAGCGATGGCGGGGACATTGAATTGGTCGATGTACTCGAAAACGGCGTGGTCAAGGTGCGGCTATTGGGTGCCTGCATCGGCTGTCCGTCCGCCGCGGTGACGCTGAAGATGGGTGTCGAACAATCCCTCAGGGACAATGTTCCGGAAGTGACCGAGGTTATCTGCACTTGATTTCTTGTCCAATCAGCGGTTCGATGCCGATTTGACCGGATTATTAACCGAGCCTATTATCTCGATCCTTGGCGACCGTCGCGGGGAATTCAGCCCGAAGATTGGACACGAGACAAACTGTGATCACAAACCAGACCGACAATTTGAAGACAAAAACGCCGCCGATCGGAATTATCGATCCGGTTGCGTATGCATGGAGGTTTTCCTCGGTCTAGCGTGTGATCACTGATTCAAAGATCCCACAAAGCCCCAGGAAACCTCAAGTTTCCGGGGCTTTTTTTCTTTTCCGAATTCGTCGCTGGCTATTCTTGAGATTTGTGAACGATGACGATGCAAACTTCATCAGACAACATTGCACATGACTTGCAGAACGGCCGCCCGCACCTGTGGGCGGACATTCGCTCCCTTCTCGTGCTGGCAGCGCCGATCATCGGAATCACCCTGTCGCGCATGCTCATGGGTTTCGCCGATTTTACCAGGTTTCCTTTCTCGGGACCGCCGCAACCGCCGCCATCAGTCCGGCCACCATGTTCGTCTTCACCGGTCTGTGCGCCGGCATGGGCATCGTGACCAGCGTGCAGACCTTCGCGTCTCAATCGTTGGGAAAAGGCGAGCGCGAGAACGCTTCGGCATATACATGGCAGTCGATCTATATCGCGATGCTGATGGTGCCGCTGGCCTTTATTATGACCCGCGTTTCCGATTCAACGTGGGCGTGGATTGGCGCCGGAAGAAGTCCAGAAATTACAGGCCGAATACTGTCGTGTCGCTTTGTGGTCGCTTCCCTTCGGCGTGGCCTGCGCCGGCCTCGAGGGCTTCTTTAACGGCGTCCAGAAGCCGGGCGTCGCGCTCAAAGCCATCATTGCCGCGCTGGTGTGCAATGTCGTTGGGAATTATCTGCTGATATTTGGAAAGTTCGGCCTGCCCGCTATGGGAGTCCAGGGAGCGGCCATTGCTACCCTTCTGGGTTGGGCGCTGCGCGTCGGCATTCTTGCCATTGTGTTTCTATCAAAGGAATTTCACGAGAACTACCGCACGCGCGACACATGGCGATTCGATGCGTCGAAACTTCGCGGCCTCGTCAATGTTGGCGGACCGACCGGCATTCAATGGATGCTCGATATCGGTGCCTGGTTCCTGTTCTTTGCAGTCATCATGCAAAAGTTCGGAACTGCCACGCTCGCGGCATCCAATATCGGTATGCAATACATGCACATTGCCTTCATGCCCGCGATCGGCGTGGGTATCGCGCTTTGCACCCTTGTGGGCCACGCGATCGGCGAAGGAAAGCCGGAGATTGCAAGGCAAAAAACCCGCGGCGCGCTGCTTGTTTGCGTCACGTACATGGGATTCATCGGCCTCATTTTTCTCGCGATTCCCGGGTTTCTGGTGAGCTTTATCTCTACCGATACGGCGGTCATTGAGGCCGGTGTCGGGGTCTTGTTGTGGGCGGCGTTGTTTCAAGTGTCGGATGCGCTGTGCATCATTTACATCAACGCGCTGCGCGGGGCCGGCGACACCCGTTGGCCGGCGATTGTCGTTGTCATACTTTGCTGGACGGTCTTCCTCTCCGGTGGCTATATGATGGCCACCCAGATGCCCCATTGGAAACATCACGGACCCTGGATGATGTGTACGCTCTATATTACGATCCTGGGTATCCTGTTTTGGCGGCGGTTTGAAGGCGGCGCGTGGCGGCGAATCAACCTCTTCAAAAACAAAGTGCTGCCTGAAAACGACCACCCAATGGCCGAGTCAAACGCCGAAGCACTGGCAGAAACAGCAGGTGCGATGCCATGACCACAAGGCAAACCATCAAAACGCCGAGGCTCACGCTTGTCGGCGCATCGGTCGAAATGGCCCGTGCCGCGGCGAGCGGCGATCATTCGACTTTTGCTCAGTCGCTGGATGCGCACGTGCCCCCCGACTGGCCTCCGCCGATCATGGCGGATGCACAGGACAAGCTGGTCGAAATGGTTGAAGGGTCAGTCAGCTTTGCCAGCGCCCTGGCGTTGTATGTCGTGCTTCGCGAAAAACATCTGTTAATCGGATTCGTCGGCTTCAAAGGGCCGCCGGTCGACGGTCGTCTCGACATCGGCTATGCCCTTTTGGATGCCCACCATGGCAAAGGCTACGCCACCGAGGCCGTCCGCACGTTGACCCAATGGGCCTTTCTCGATAAGAGGGTTCAGCGCATCGTCGCAGAAACGCTGCCGGATCTGACGGCGTCGATCCGCGTTATTGAAAAATGCGACTATACGCTGGTGACAAATTCAACAACCGGTCATGGCGGGGAAGAGAATGTTGTGCAATACGAAATAACGCGTATGCAGCTTGAAGGAATGTGACAATTCCCCGACGATAAACGAATGGTGATGCCGATTCGCATTGTCGGCCACACGGCCCAACGAACACTCGACAGAAGGTCATAACTCGTAACTCGAAACAAAAAATGTTCAACGAACTCCCCTCCAACTTCGACTTCCCCGCGATGGAAAAAGAAACCCTCCAATTCTGGGAGGACCATCGCGTTTACGATCAATCGCTCGAAGCCCGCAAGGGCGGCAAACCCTTCGTCTTCTTCGAAGGCCCCCCCACCGCCAACGGCCTGCCCCACCCCGGACACTGCCTCACGCGGGCGATGAAAGACCTCTTCCCCCGCTACAAAACCATGACCGGCCACTACTGCCTGCGCAAGGGCGGTTGGGACACGCACGGGCTGCCGGTCGAGGTGGAGGTGTGCAAAGAGCTTGGCATTCACTCGAAGGAAGACATCGAGGCGTATGGAGTTGAGCCGTTCAATCGCAAGTGTCTTGAAAGCGTCTTTCGTTACACAAAGGAATGGGAAACGCTGACGCGGCGATTGGGCTTCTGGGTGAATTTGGAAGAAGCCTACGTCACTTATCACAAAAGCTACATCGAAAGCGTCTGGTGGAGCCTGAAACGGCTCTTCGACGCGGGCATGCTCTATCAGGGCCACAAGATTGTCTGGTGGTGGGCGCAGGGTGGCACAGCACTGTCATCTGGCGAAGTCGGCCAAGGCTATCGCGAAGTCGATGATCCCAGCGTGTTCGTGCGATTCCCGATTGTAATGGACGGCCGCGCAAAATCCCTGTTTAGCCCCGGTCCGCAAGACCAAGGCGACAGCAAGATCAACGCCTCCTTCCTCGTCTGGACCACAACCCCGTGGACACTCTCCAGCAACACCTTCGCCGCGGTACACAATGACTTCGACTACGCCATCGTTCACGACGAAGAAACCGGCGAACGTCTCATCTTTGCCGCCGCCCTCGTTGAGCAGATCGCCAAAAAGGCAAAAAAGAAATCTTGGAAAATCGAAAAGACCGTGAAAGGCGCGGATCTCGTCGGCCTCAGCTATAAGCCGCCCTTTGATTATTACCGTAAACGCCCGGCCCGCGATCTCGTCACCCACGCCGAACCCGGCATCCCCCTAGGCGACTTCCGCGCACCGCTCAACAGCGACGCGGCCATGCCCTACGTCCTCTGGCGCGTCCTCCATGCCGACTTCGTGACACTCGACAGCGGAACCGGCCTCGTCCACGAAGCGCCGGCCTTCGGCGAAGTGGACTACGACCTGCTCCAACAGGAACGCAAACGTTTCAAGAATCCCGACAGCGTTCCCCTCCTCTGCGCCGTCGCACCCAACGGCAAATTCACCGACGATGCCCCGCCCTACAAAGGTCGCTGGGTAAAAGAATGCGACAAGGACATCGTCCGCGAACTGAAGGAGAAAAAAGCCTACAGCGCGACTGTTGATATTCCGGTGCTGCTCCACCAAGAGCAATACCGCCACGACTATCCATTCTGCTGGCGAGCCGATCAAGACCCGCTCATCCAGTATCCGCGCAAGAGCTGGTTCATCCGCACAACGCAATTCAAAGACGACATGCTCGCCAACAACGAGCACATCAACTGGCTGCCCGACCACATCAAGGGCGGCCGCTTCGGTAAGTTTCTCGAATCAAACGTCGACTGGTCGCTCTCGCGCGAACGCTACTGGGGCACGCCGCTGCCGATCTGGGTCTGCGAATCGTGCGGCCAGATGGAAGCCGTCGATTCCTACGACGCGCTCGTCGCCAAACCGGGCGTTGCGGGGTTGGAAGTCTGGGAAAACGCTAAGAAAAACGAGCCTTCACTCTCTGATCACTTGAAGGTCCACAAACCCTACATCGACGCAATCACCTATGCGTGCCACAAATGCGACACTCACGCAGCGAGTCCTATACAGAGCCGCGCCGTGGGGGGCCGCTCCTCACGGGGCGGCTCGTCCGCGCGAAGTCATCGACTGCTGGTACGACTCCGGCGCCATGCCCTTCGCCCAATGGGGCTTTCCGCATGCGAACAAGGAAATGTTCGCAAACCAGTTCCCGGCCGACTTCATCTCGGAAGCCCTCGACCAGACCCGAGGCTGGTTCTATTCGCTGACAGCGATTAGCGTCATGCTCTTCGGCAGGAACGGCGTCGCAAGAAAAGAGTGCGAGGACGCCCGCAGGCCCGGGACTTCAACCCGCCGCCCGGGGGGGGGCGGGGGGGGGTGTCCCTCTTCCCTTCCCTTGGAAACGGGAAACCGGGGCCCCGGGACCCGGGGCGGGCCCCGGGGCGGCCCCCCGCCCCCCCCCGCGGGGGCCCCGGAGGGGACCCCCCCGCGCCGCGGGGCCCGCCCCCCCCCCCCCCCCCCCCCTTTCCCCCCCGAAAAACCCCCCCGGGGGGGGGGGGCCCCCGCGCCCCCCCGCTAGCACGGCACGCCCAAGAAATCAACACCCCCCCCCCCCCCCCCGCCCCCCCCCGGCAGCTGGACAACGGGAGCCCATCCCGCATCAACAATCCCTCGAATATCCCCACCCCTTCCACAACTGCATCGTCCTCGGCCTCCTCATGGGCGAGGACGGCCTCAAAATGTCGAAGAGCAAAAAGAACTACAAAGAGCCGACCTACATCTTCGACAAAGAGGGCTCCGACGCCATGCGCTGGCTCTTCTTCAGCGGCCAGACCCCTTGGACCAGCATCCGCTTCCAGGAAGCCGCCATCGCCGAAGGCCAGCGCGAATTCATCATCCGCCTTTACAACTGCTACAGCTTCTTCGTGATCTACGCGAACATCGACAAGTGGACCCCGTCGCGCAGCGACTCGAACAGAGCCGCGCCGTCAGGAAGCGGTCGGAGCCGCAAATGCCAACCCGCTCGACCGCTGGATTCGCAGCGAACTCGCCAGTACCTGTCTGCGCGTCTACGACACCATGGAAGCCTACGACAATTATTCCGCCGCCCGCGCGCTCATCGCTTTCGTCGACGCCCTCTCAAACTGGTACGTCCGACGCAGCCGCGACCGCTTCTGGAAAACAGAAATGGACGCCGACAAGCGCGCGGCCTATGAAACGCTTCACCACTGCCTCGTCACCACGACAAAGCTGATCGCCCCGTTCACGCCGTTCATCGCGGAATCGATGTACCAGAACCTCGTCCGCTCGCATGATAAATCCGCGCCGGAAAGCGTGCATCTCTGCGACTATCCCGTCACGGCCGACACGCGCGCAGCTGAGGAAGCACAGGTCGACGCCAAACTCAACGAAGAAATCGAAATGGTCCGCCAACTCGTCTCCTGCGGCCGCGCCGCCCGCTCGGCCAGCAAGCTGCGCGTGCGCCAACCGCTCGGCGCGATCGAGCTCTTCCATCGCAATGCCGAAGTCGTGAAGCGATACGACGACATCATCCGCGACGAACTCAACGTGAAGCACATCGAGCACGTCACCAACGCCCAAATCGACAAATATGTGAACTATCAGGTCAAGCCCAATTTCCAGATCATCGGCCCCAAGCACGGCCCCCTCGCCCCGAAAATCAAGGGCCTGCTCGCCAAGCATCCGAACCCCGACGAAATCGTCCGGCAGATGGAGGCGCAAGGCACCTACCACATGAATGTGGACGGCCAGGATGTTGAGCTGACACCCGACGAACTCATGATCGAGCTGCACGCCCGCGAAGGCTACGCGGCCGAACGCGTCCCCGGCTGCGGCATCCTCGTGCTCGACACGCACATCACGCCGGAACTGCTGAATGAAGGCTACGCCCGCGATCTCGTGAACCAGATTCAACAAGTTCGCAAAAACCTGAATCTACGCTACGAGCAGCGCATCCACCTCGCGATCACCGGCGATGCGGATGTGACGAGGGTCGTCAATGCTCATGCAAAATACATCGCCAGCGAGACACTGGCCGATTCGATTCTTAATCAACCAATCGCGGGAGTCGAGGCGATTAGCGCCGACCTTGACGGTCATTTGGCGTCGGTGCATGTTAAAGCAATTTGAAGATTGCCCGTGAAAATAACAGAAATCGTACGATTGAAACCAAACGAGAACTCGCTACATTCTCGACTTTCGTCATACGCGAAGTAACTCAGGAGTCGAGATGAAAAAGCGAGCCCCTCGCCCCCAATACACCGCCCGCACAGCCGACAAACAAATCCTCTACCAAAATTCCGTGCAGGCCCCCGATGCCGAAGTCGCATTCTGCCGGCGAATCTACAAAAAACGTTACGGCGTCGAGGCCACGCTCTTCCGTGAGGATTTCTGCGGCACCTTTCTCATCAGTTGCGACTGGGTCAAGCGCGGGCCGAAGAACCAGGCATGGGGAATCGACCTCGACCAGCCCACGCTCGACTGGGGCCGCAAGCACAATCTCTCGAAGCTAAAGCCCGCCCTGCAAAAGCGCGTCCACATCCTGAATCAAAACGTACTGGATGTGACCAAACCGAAAATGCATATTGTCGGCGCGTTCAACTTCAGCTACTTCATCTTCAAGTCGCCGGTCGAACTCATCGCCTACTTCTCGAAAGTTCGTAAATCCCTCGCCCCCAAAAGCATCTTCGTCGTCGATGCCTACGGCGGCTACGACTCTCAAAAAGTGATGCAAGACACCCGCAAATGCGAAGGCTTCACCTACATCTGGGATCAGGCCGAATACAACCCCCTCACCGACGAAACCCTCTGCCACATTCACTTCCACTTTCCCGACGGCACGCGCATGCGAAAGGCGTTCACCTACGACTGGCGGCTCTGGACACTCGGCGGCATCCGCGATGCGATGAAAGCCGCAGGCTTCCGCGAAACCGAGGCCTACTGGGAAGGTACAATGAATAACGGCGAAGGCGACGGCATCTTCCGCAAGGCCGAACGCGCCGAAAATTGTGGGGCTTGGACGGCCTACATCGTCGGCATTCCGTAGGGCAGTATGATTTTCTACGTAGCGTCCGGCCCCCGTGCCGGACGGAGAACGCCGCAAGTCGCAATTGCTGTAGAGCGAAACACAATAAACCAAGTTGGCTAAGACGACAGTCACGCGGAAGTGTGGAGCACTACACTGACCTGTTCCACACTTCCGACACATTGGCCGGGTAGATCAATTGATAAGCCCCCACACCAGGCCGTTTTCTGGACAGACTTGCCACTGGCGACGGAATTGTCGACCATACCACCATGCCTGACGACGCCACACTCGCAACCAGCCAGCCCACCGACTCCGATCCCAAGCCCAAACCCTCCCTCAAACGCCGCGCCGGCAACATCGCCAAGCGCATTGCCATCATGTATGCGGTATATCTCGGCCTCCTGATCATCGGCCAGCGATGGGTCATCTTCCCCGACTATGCCTCGCCCGAACCCGGTGCCAATGAGAAATACGACAACTCCACGACGGTCCTTACCCGCGACATCGGCGGCGGCGAAAAAGTCATCGCATGGTTCATCCCCTGCCAGACGGCCCGAACTGGCACACCCTCGCCGCTCGTCATCTATTTCCATGGCAACGCAGAGATCATTGACTCGCAGGAATACCCGATTGAAACCTATCGCGCGATGGGCTGCTCCGTCCTGCTCCCCGAGTTTCGCGGCTACGGCCGATCCGGCGGCCAGCCCAGTGAATCGGCGCTGGTAGACGACGCCGTGTACTTCCTTGATGAAGCCATGAAGCGGCCGGACGTCGACAAGAATCGCATCGTCATTCATGGCCGCTCGATGGGCGGCGGCGTGGCGGCGCAACTGGCCGCGCGGCGCAAGCCGAAGGCGCTGATTCTCGGCTCCAGTTTCACAAGCCTACGCACCTATGCCAAGCGCTATTTGGCCCCGCCCTTCCTGCTGAGAAGCACCTTCGATACCGACCGCGTGCTGCCGACACTCGACGTGCCGGTGCTGATTCATCACGGCACGCACGACAACATTGTGCCGGTTGATCAGGGGCGGAGCTCAGCAAACTGGCAAAAAACTGCACCTACATCGAATATGATTGCAGCCACAACGATTTCCCTGGCGACAAAAATCTCGATCGTTATCCGAAGGAAATCGAGAACTTCCTTAAAAAGAACGGCGTGCTGCCTTGAAGATTATCAAAGCTGATTGCAGCGTATCGCGAGCCGGATCGTGTCGATCCGGGGCCTGTTGTAAAAGGGCCGGCGTGATTCTCGCGCGAAATCTTCATCCGAGCACGACGCTCAATTTAATTGCCTCTTTTTCAAATTAATGAGCCGCCACGACAAAAAGAAAAACCGCGCAAGTCCCTCCGAATCGCCGTCCTCATCTCCGGCGGCGGCACCGGCCTGCAAAACCTCATCGACCGAATCGCCGATGGCCGCCTCCCCGGCGTCGAAATCCCCATCGTCGTCTCATCCCGCACCGATGTCGAAGGCGTGGCACGCGCCGAACGCGCCGATCTGCCCGTCGACATCATCCGCGTGAAAGACCATCCCGACGTCGAACAATTCACCCACCACCTGACGCTCACGCTTGACGTCTACGAAGTCGATCTCGTCGTTCAGGCCGGTTGGCTCTGCTACTGGAAACTCCCCCACCGCTGGCTCGGCAAAGTCATCAACATCCACCCCGCCCTGCTCCCCAAATTCGGCGGCAAAGGCTTCCACGGCCGCGCCGTCCACGAAGCCGTCCTAGCCGCGAAAGAAACTGAAAGCGGCTGCACGGTCCATTGGGTCAACAACGAATACGACGCCGGCGAGATCATCGCCCAATCGAATTGCCCGGTGCTCCCCGATGACACAGTGGAGACACTCGCCGCCCGCGTCTCTAAGCTGGAACACGAACTACTGCCAAAAATAATTGCCGATATCCGCGCCGGAAATGTAAAACCACCGAGAATGTCTTCCAGCCCGTTTAGCCCAACTCCCACGTTTAGCCCAACTCCGAAGGAGTAGGGCAAGGCGGAAGAGATTTCCGCATCAAGAGCGAATTCCACTCGTCAGCAATGGCGCTCAAAATTAATGCCTACTCGCATTCACCCCGCCCCTCCGGAAGCCGGGCCAGGCGGAAATCACTCGCTCGCCGCGGCTTTCCCGAAAAACTCAAGTACGCGACGACGCGCCTCGTCATCGTCATCCTCCCAAACCTGATAATGATCCATCCCCTCCGAAATCCACAACTCCTTCGGCTCTTTCGCCGCCTCAAACAGCTTCCGCCCCATCCGCACCGGCACAACCCGATCCATTTCCCCATGCATGATCAAAATCGGCGTCGGTGCCACCATTGCGACACTATCAATCGGATCGAACTGATCGCCAAGCATCAAAGGATACCACCACGCCAGCGCCATCGTCAGCGCATTCGCCCCGACATGATGCCACGCGATTTCCCGATAACTTGAAAACGCCCCCTCCACAACCAACCCCCGAACCTGCCCCGGCCGCCGCGCCGCCGTCACGATCGCCACCGCCCCACCCAGCGACTGGCCGACCATGAACACCTGCTCCGCATCGACCTCCGGCCGCGCTCGAACAAAATCGAGCGCCGCCTCCGTATCGAGAATGGACCCGTGCCGACTGATCGCCGCCGCTTTTTCCATAGCCGCGATAGTCAAACGCGAAAAGGTGATACCCCTCCTCCGGCAGCCATCGCATGAACTCGTAATGTCCCGTCAGATTGGCGGCATTGCCATGAACGTGAATCACCGTGCCGCGCACATCACCCGCCTTCGCAGGCAGAAACCACCCATGAAGCCGCACGCCGTCGGCCGAATTGAAATACACATCTTCATAGGCCAGATCGTAATCCGCCGGCGTGCCGCGGATTCGCGCATCGGGATAATAGAAAACACGGTCACAGCCCCACATTGTGCTTGGCACCATCGCAAGGAAAAGCAAACAGCCCGACGCAGCGAAGCATCGGGCTGTTTGAATAAAGTATCGCATCGAAAAACCGCATGACCACACGCGGTCGAAAAATCAGCGCTTCGAAAACTGGAAGCGCTTGCGGGCGCCCGGCTGACCCGGCTTCTTGCGTTCGACTTCGCGCGGATCGCGCGTGAGGAAGCGTCCGTCACGAAGCATCGCCGTGAACTCGGGGTTCATCTTGAGCAGTGCGGGGCCACACCCAGCATCACCGCCCGGCCTGGCCGGTGCCGCCGCCGCCGTGGACATTGGCGAAGACATCATACTTGCCGAAAGTCTTGGTGACTTTGAGCGGTGCAACGATGTCCGACTTGTCGCGGGGCGAAAAGAAAAAGCCATTGATCTCCTTGCCGTTGATGACAAACTTGCCATCGCCCGGCTTGAGTCGAACGCGCGCCACCGCCGTCTTGCGACGACCGGTGCCCCAGTAATATCCGTTTTTCATGACGCCGGCGGCCGGCTTTTCCGTGACCGCTGTCGCGCCTTCGCCGCCTACATTCAATTCAGTCGATGGGTCAGACACTGCTTAAAGCTCCTCGCGATTGCCGCGTTAATCACTTGCCCTTCATCGCCAGCGGTTCGCACTGCTGCGCGGCGTGCGGATGTTCCGGACCGGCGTACACTTTCAATTTCGTCAACAGTCGTCGGCCGAGCGCGTTCTTCGGCAACATGCGCCGCACCGACCACCACACAATGCGCTCCGGGTGTTTCTCCATCATCTCCTTGTACGGAGTGACGTTGAGTCCGTCGGCATGGTATGTGTAGTGAACATACTTGTATTCTTCTGTCTTGGTGCCCGTCACGCGAATCTTCTCAGCATTGGTCACGACGACGAAGTCACCCGTGTCCACATGCGGCGTATAGGTCGGCTTGTGCTTTCCCATTAAGACGACGGCAATGCGAGCGGCCAACCGGCCGAGGATCATGCCGTCGGCATCCACCGAATACCACTTTCGCTCAACCTCGTTGGGCTTCGCGAGATAACAGTTTTGCGTGACGAAAGACATAGCCGAATTCCAAGTAAATCCTGAGTACACAATTCAATACGAGAATCCCGCAGTATAGCCGGGCGGGTGATCGCGTCAAGGGGCCCCGCCGGTAGACCTAAGCCTCGGCCGGATGGCCATTTACCGGGAAGCATGAGCCGATTTTTGCGGCATGATTACCGCAAATCCGATTCACGCTTGGCTCCATCTCGCCCTATAATCCCATTTGCCTGCCACGGCCCGGCCCGGTCCCCGCCGATTCAAGGGGAACCAATTCGCACAACAAGGCGACACCATGTTTGTTCCTCTGACGCAGTTTTCCGTCTTCCTGACCAACAAGCCCGGCATCCTGACGAACGTGTGCAACGCACTGGCAGAGGCCAAGATCAACCTGATTGCCGTCACGCTGATGGACTCCGTCGAACATGGCGTCTTTCGGATTGTCGCCGGCGATACCCGGCGAACGCGTGACGTCCTTAAAGCGCTCAATATTCCGTTGACCGAATCAGATGTCCTGAAGGCCGAGCTTTCAAATCGACCCGGCGCACTGGCGGACATTTGCGCACGGCTGAACTCCGAACACATCAGCATCAAATATGCCTATGTCACCAGCGGTGCTTCCGGCGGCCGAACGACGGCCATCTTCAAAGTCGATAACATGTCAAAGCGCTGGGCCTGAAAATCGGCGAAGAAAAGAAGAGCAAGAAAAAAGACGGCCGAGCGCAAATGCAACGCCATCGGGCGGCAATAAAGCGATAAGTTCGCCCGCACGAATTTCAAGGCACTGTTGAAACCGGCAATCGTGCATCGCGCGGCAACTTGGCCACTGCATATCCAACGGCGCTGTTGAGTGTCTCGCGATTAAAAGGCGTGGCCCATTCCAGCAGGACGTTGAGAATTGAGGCGCCGCGCGTTTTAAGCCGCCGTTCATAATCCGCGACCAATTCGCTCTGAATTGCGAACAACTCCTCGCAAAGCAGCAGCCGCTTGTCCAGACCGTGGTCAATCACGACAACGCGTGGCGACGCAAGAGCCGCGCGCGTTATCTCGTCGAGTTGCACATCCAGCATGTCTCCAAGAATTATCCGGGGCCACAGCGCCGGTCCATCCCGCCGGCCGCTGAACAGGGCCATGCGAACGCGCCAATCATTCGCCGATTCGCCGATCGCCTTGGCCTGCAGCGTAAAAACCGTTTCTTCGACACCATCAATGGTCCATCTTCCGGCATTCATCGACGTCGGCGGCCACCGGCCGGCAGTGCGACTGACCAGTACCCCTTCCAACTCCGCAAGCAGCATCAGGTTGTGTGCATTGATGTAATAAGCCGTGCGGCTGGATGAATCCGGAAACCGTGACGGCGTCGTGGACGGGCCGTGCATGGCCAGGCGGGCCAGCATGCGTTCGATCAGCGGCTCGGAGGCGCGGAGCGGGTCGCTTCGAACCGAATCCGCTGCGGCCACGCGACTGAGAACAAGCCCAAGATCCGACCAATCAATCGGCTCACCGCCGGATGGTTGTGTCGTTGATGCAGTTTTTCGGGGCTCGGCGCGGGGTGCGGGATGGACAGCGCCCGTTTGTCGCGAACAATTTGTTCCCGAAACGGCGACGAATAGAACGATCAACACACAATTAGTGAATAACACCGAGCGCGATCCGATGCTGTATGCCATGCCGCTATCCGATCGCTTCTCAAAATCAGGGCGTTTCAAACAATACCGCCAAACCCTGGCCGACGCCGACACAAAGTGCCGCCAGCCCGCGCTTCACGCCGCGACGGTTCATCTCGCGAACGAGGGTTGTCGCCAGCCGCGCTCCGCTGCAGCCGAGCGGGTGTCCCAGCGCGATCGCCCCGCCGTTGACGTTGAGCTTCGAGGGATCAATATCCAACTCGCGACTGCACGCCAGCACCTGCGCCGCAAACGCCTCATTGATTTCAATCAAATCGATTTCACCCAGTTTCCACCCGGCCCGCGCCAGGGCCTTCCGCGTCGCGGGAACAGGACCCAGACCCATGCACGCCGGATCGACCCCCGCCGACGCGCTGTTACGCACGAATGCCATCGGCTTCATGCCGAGCCGTTCGGCGGTCTTCGCCTCCATGATGAGCAGTGCCGCCGCGCCGTCATTCAGACCGGAGCTGTTGCCGGCCGTCACCGTGCCGCCTTCGCGAAAAGCGGGCCGGAGTTTGGCGAGCGCCTCCATCGTCGTATCGAATCGGGGATGTTCGTCTTTTTCGACAATCGTCTTTTTTCCGCGCTCCGCCTCGACTTCCACGGCAATAATCTCTTCTGCCAGCCGACCCGCATCGATCGCCGCCTTGCAGCGCATCTGACTTTCGAGCGCGAACTTATCCTGAGCCTCGCGCGAGAGCTTGTACTTCTCCGCCACATTCTCCGCCGTCTCGCCCATGCTGAACGGCTGATGCATCTTCGCCAATTTGGGATTCGTCATCCGCCAGCCGAGCGTCGAGTCGAACATCGTCTGATTCCCGCGCACCCACGGCTCATCGGGCTTGGGCAGCACCAGCGGCGCGCGGCTCATCGACTCGCAGCCCCCGGCAATAAACACATCGCCGTGCCCCGCGTCGATCATCCGCGCCGCGATGGCCACCGCCTCGAGCCCGCTTGCGCACAATCGATTGACCGTGGCCCCCGGAACACTATCCGGCAGCCCCGCCAAGAGCAGTGCCATTCGTGCGGCATTGCGATTGTCCTCCCCCGCCTGATTGGCCGCGCCCCAGTAAACGTCGTCGATGAGCGCCGGATCAATCTTCGTGCGCCCGACCAGTATGCGAATGGCATGAGCGCCAAGATCGTCCGGCCGCACCGGCGCCAGCCCCCCACGATGTCGGCCGATCGGAGTTCGCAGACAATCGATAATAACGGTTTCGCGTTTCATGGCTGAAGATACTAGCAGGATTATTCGCGGAATGAAATGCGGAACAGCAATCGGGTATTGGTACAGCTTGGTGAGGCTCCACAGCCGGAGGCGGCTGTGCCACATCAAACTGTTCCAGTTTCAACAATCGCGGTGCCGAATCGCAAGTGGGAGTGTGGGACAGGCTAATAGCCTGTCCCACACTCCCGCGAAAGTCAGCTTCAAGAATATTCAACTATTGGAGCAACGGCATCAATTCATCGACTGCTACCAAGGCCGGTGTCGAAGCCTTCGGCGCATCACCGAAATCAACCCAACCGCCAAGAGCGGCGCCATCGCCGCCGTGCCCCCACCGCAGGCATCCGCACCGCAAGCAGGCGCCGGGCCGGGGGCCGGATTCTCATTGTTGTTCTGGTTATCGTTGGTATTCGTATTCAAATTCGTGTTCGAGTTATCGTTGGAATTGTCATTGCCGTTATTGTTGTTGTTGAAATTGTCGTCCACACAATTCGGAATGCCATTGTTGTCGTCATCCGTCTCCGCCACGCCGCACCCGCAAAAACCCGGAACCGTCTTGCCAGGATCATCCGGGCATCCGTCATTGCAATCCGGCGTGCCATCGGAATCGCCATCGGTCTCCGCCACGCCGCACCCGCAAGCGCCCGGTACCGTCTTATTTCCATCGTTCGGGCACCCATCCAGGCAATCCACCACGAAATCGCCATCGCTATCCGGCGTTTCAGCGACACCGCATCCGCAATTGCCCGGCGCAATCTTGTTGCCGTCGTTCGGACACCCATCGTTGCAATCGAACACACCATCTCCATCGCTGTCAGGTGTTTCTGGTACGCCGCATCCGCAATTGCCGGGAGCTGTTTTGTCGGGGTCGTCAGGGCAAAGATCATCGGTGAAACGAATCACGACGGCATTGGCCGAATACACCGCCAAAGCGCCCAGACTCCCCGGAAGATTGGACGCGCTAACTGTAGCGAACTGTCCCACGCGAAGCCCGGCCGTCAGAATTGTCACTTCATCGTCTTGCACCGGAGCGAAGCCGCTTATCAAAGTGAGCTTCAATTCGCCCCCCCAGCGTCGCCGTGCCCGCCACCGCGAGTTGGTCGTGCTGCGTGCCGGCAGTAAGCCCCCCCACTTCAATCTCAAGCGTCCCATCGGCGCCCTGCAGATAGTCTCCGGGCCGACCCGAACCGGCATCGCCTATCAGCGAGAGCACACCGGCCGATGCGCCGGGTGCCACGGTACCGCCATTGTTGTTGAGCCGATGCACCAGCAGCGAGCCGCCGCCCCGAACCGCACCCGCGTTAAGTTCGAAGTTGCCGCCGAATGATCCCGGGGCTTTCATCGTCGTGCCCGCGTCAATTTGAAACGTACCGCCATTACAGACGATATTCGAATCCGCAAAATCGAGCGTGCCGGTCGCGACATGCACCAGCCCGCCGGCGTTGTTGAAAAACTGCCTGAAAAAGTCGGCCAAAACGGACGCAGTACCGGCGCCGGTGGTCTTTTGAATGGTACCGTTGTTCTGGATCGGCAGCGCAACAAGTCCCGCAGTTCGAAGCGCGGCATTGTCGCGAATCTCGACTACCCCACCGGGCTGAACCGTAATCGTGTGATCGACCGTCGCCAGCGTGCCCGACAGAATATCCACATCGCCCTCAATGGTAAGGTCACGGAAATTGCTGGCGTTGGGGCCGTTCTGCTCGAGGCGCGCTCCGGCATTTATCGTGACGGATGGGACGACATTCGCGCCATCCACTTCGAGTAGCTCCGTTATGTTGATGTGGCCAGGATTACTCGCTGGACCGATCTCACCGGAGTTGGCAATTCTCAATCGATTCAAATCCACCGTTTCATTGACGAGAACGCCAAAATTGGAGCCCGTGTCCACTAGGACCGCTTCCCCGTCGCCGGTGAAGCTGATGCCCTGCTTGAACTCAAATCCGAAAATCGTTCCGAACGTCAGCGCGGAGCCGGCCGCCACCCTGAATTCGCCGGTGGCCTGGCCAAGTCCCGTGAGGGTCACATTGCCGGATTGAACGTCGAACTGCCCAAAGTTCTCGAGATTGATGTTCCACGTGCTCGTGCCGTTGCCCGCCGACTTTTGAATTGTGCCCTGATTTGTCACGCGACCGAAACCGAATTGCTGTGTGGTGAGGAGCGACGCATCGGTCTGTTGATCGAAGAGCGTGCCGGAGTTGATATAGAGCGTGCTCGGCGAACCGCCGGGGGCCACGCCGACAATGAAGTTGCCGGCGCCGGTCCAGGTAATGGTCGATTCGCTGGAGAGCGTCAAGGCGCCCAGCAGACGCGCCGTGTTTCCGCCGAGAAATTTGTCCGAACCCCCGCTGATGTTCATTCCACCGTTGAGCGTCATAAATACCCCGGCGCTCTGCGCCCGGGCGATCGAACCATTCAGCAGAACAACTGGCCCGTCAAACGTCGCGCCGCCTGTGTCGATCGCCAGGTTTCCCGCGACCGTCAGCGTCCCAGCCGTATGATTCAACGTCCCCGCCACCGCATCCGGAAATCCGACTCCGCCGACCATGCAATCTTGCGACACCGTCACGACATCGCCAATATTGGGCGCGGCGGGACACACACCCGGCGTGCACGCCCGCGGCCAGTTGATCTGCAACTGCGCGCGCAAGCGCAGCAATCCTGCCAGATGTTATTGCAATTGGTGGTGAAGGTGAGGTTGTCGGCCCGCAGGGGCAATGCCGGCAAGGTCAGGGCGAATAAACAAATGGCACGTCGAATCGCAGCACTACGCGTGTTCATAATCGCACTCACACATCAGATTCTCGCCGGCTCGCGAAATTACAAACCGAAGCGAATACGTGGAACATGTTCCTGATTTTCGTCGGCCCAAAAAAAAGCAGCGTCGGTCCTGTGCGGCCGATCGCGCCATTTACTGCATAGAGTGATTGCAATTCAATTAAGAAACGCGGGAAACGGCGAATTAACAATGGCGGCACTTCCCAAAAATGGAGCGGTGCATCCGGTGCTTCCTCTTGGAAATCCGGCAACTCGGGCAACCCGACTACAGCGCGTGATAGAGAAAACCATGTGCCGTTTTCTCACCCAGCTCGCCCTTGGCCACATGACGGTTCATGAGCGGATTCGGGGCATAGCGATCATCGCCGTTCGTTTCCGTATGGAAATCGGCAAGCAAACGCTGACAGATGTCCAGCCCGACGTAATCGGCCGTCGCCAGCGGGCCCTCGGGATAGTTGAAGCCGAGTTCCATGGTCAGGTTGACGTCGCGTGGCAGTGCCACACTCTCAGCAGCCAGCGCCCCCTCATTCATCACGGCCATGAAAATGCGGGCATAGATCCACATGGCCCGGTCGGCCGGTTTTTCGAGCATCGCCGCAAATTCCTTGAGCGAAGCCCCCGGCTGCCACGACGATGCCCCGCGCGCCTTGGTTTCGTAGGCTGGCGTGGGTTCGCCGTTTGAATAGTCGTAAAACCCGCAGCCGGTCTTGCGGCCGTGACGGCCCTCGGAAACCAGCTTCTGCTGAATCGAATTCGGCGCGAATCGCGCGGGCTTGCCGAAACCCTCATACACCGTTTCCGTGACCCGCAGGTTGATGTCCAGTCCGATCAGATCGAGCAACTCGAACGGCCCCATGCGAAAGCCGCCGACGGTCTTTAGCGCGGAATCGATCGTGCGGATGTCCGCTTCGCCCGTTTCCAGCAGATGCAGCGCCTCAAGGTAAAACGGCCGGTTGACGCGGTTGCCGATGAATCCCGGCGAATCCTTCACCTTCACGGCGGTCTTGTCGAGTGCCGTACAAATGGCACGTGCATCGACCATCGACTGCTCGCTGGTCTTCTCGCCCCGCACCACCTCGATCAGCTTCATCACCGGGGCCGGATTGAAAAAGTGCATGCCGAGAAACCGGTCCGCGTGATTCAGGCCTTCGCTTAGCTTCGAAATCGGCAGACTGGATGTGTTGGTTCCAAGAAGCGTGCGCGGCGTCACCGCGGCATCGAGCCGTCCCAGGATCTTTCGCTTCAGGGCGACATCTTCCGAGACAGCCTCGACCACGACTTCGCAATCCTTGAACGCTGCCATGTCCTTCGCAACATGCAGGCGCGACATGGTGTTGTCGCGGTCGTGTCGCGGAAGGCTCCCCTTTGCGACCCGGCCGTCGAGTCGTTCGCCGATTTTCGCGTAAGCGGCCTTAACGAGGTCCGGATTTGTGTCCAGGGTATGGACGACAAAACCCGCCGCGGCCGCTGCCTGTGCAATGCCGCCGCCCATCGTTCCCGAACCTATGACGCCAAACAGTCGCTCGCTAATCACCAGTAAACTCCGGAGGTCGCTTTTCGATGAAGGCACGCACGCCTTCGCCATAATCTTTCGTCTTGCCGGCAATGCTCTGCAGCATCGCTTCATATTCCAACTGACCGTCGATATCGTGCCCGTAGGCGGCCAACATGGCCTGCTTGGTCAGGGCCAAACCCTTTGTCGGCCGCTTCGCGATCTCCTCTGCAAGCTGTCTGGTCGTGGCGGCCAGTGCATCCGGCTCGGCCACCCGATGGACAAGACCCAATTGTAATGCCGATTCGGCGGAAATGGCATCGCTCATCCAGGCGATCTCGAGCGCCTTGGCGTACCCCACAACTCGGGGCAACAACCATGTCATTCCACAATCGGGTACCAGTCCGATATTGCTGAAGGCGGCGACGAATTTTGCATTTTTTGTGGCAATCCGCAAGTCACAAGCCAACGCCAAGCTCCATCCGGCGCCGGCGGTCGCGCCGTTAATCGCGGCAATGGTCGGTATCGGGAGTTTGTAAAGCGATGAAATGACCGGGCTATAGCCGGTGCGAAGCCGTGTGCCAAAGTCGTACGGCCCTCGCGGGTGGTGACTTCCTTCAAGTCCTGTCCGACACAAAGGCCTTGCCCGCGCCGGTCAGAACGATGCACCGAATGGACTTATCCTTGACAACGCCGCGAAGTTCCTTGGCCAGCTCGCCGGTAAGCTTGTCATTCGCGGCATTCATGTCATCAGGGCGGTTCAGCGTAATGGTCCGCACGCCGTTGGAATCCATGACTTGGATCGTTTCGTAGCCCATCTCAATGCCCCTGGTTATTCTATTGTGAAGCGTTTTGCGCCGTCTCCCAGACCCTTTGGGTCTGGGCTAAAAATGGCTCAATTCGCCTTCATCGTCGCTTCGTCACTTGTTTTGGCGTTTTGACTTTTTGACGTTTTGGCGTTTCTCACTTCCCCGTGTAATTCGCCTTCCGCTTCTCAATAAACGCCTTCATGCCTTCCTTCTGGTCCTCGGTTCCGAAGAGCATATAGAACATCTTGCGTTCGTAGTCCAGCCCATCGGCAAGAGTGCCGTCAAAGGCCTTAAGGACCGCCTCCTTGGCAAACCGAACCGCCATCGGCGATTTCGACGCAATATCTTTCGCGATTTTCATCGACTCCTCGACAACAAGGGCGTCCGGAACGACGCGCGTCACCATCCCGATCGAAGCCGCCTCCTTCGCCCCGAAAAACCGCCCCGTCAGAATCAACTCCATCGCCCGAAACTTCCCCGCCTCGCGGGTCAGCCGCTGCGTGCCCCCCGCGCCGGGAATGACGCCAATGTTGATCTCGGGCTGGCCGAACTGGGCGCCTTCGCCCGCGATGATCATATCGCAGTGCATCGCCAATTCGCAGCCGCCACCAAGACAAAAACCATTCACCGCGGCGATGATCGGTTTTCGAACTTTCTTAATCCGCTCCCACCGGGCGAGGTTGTTGCGCTCGTACATGTCCACAACGCTCGCCTCGGCCATTTCCTTGATGTCCGCCCCCGCGGCAAAGGCTCGATCGTTGCCCGTAAGCACGACACACCGAACGCCCGGATCAGTGTCGATGGCCTCCAGCATGCCGATGAGCTGGTCCATCAGCGGAATATTCAGCGCGTTGAGCACATCGGGGCGATTGAGCCGCAGGACGGCGACAGCGCCGTCAATCTGTTTCAGGATGAATTCAGTGGACATAGGGACGATTCCTTGCAATCAAATGGAATCCGCGAAGCTCGCGAAAAGGGCACAGAATGACGCCAAATCCGGAATTAGACAAGTGCGGTTTTGCCGAAGCAGTCGCGACTTTTGAATCCGCCATTGTTTTGAATGCGGGCCCGCCGACCCTTCACATGAACCAAATGCCGTGCAGGTCCACCCGGATTTCAAAATTCCTCGGATGACAGATTCCCTCACCATGCTCGAATTTGGCAAATAAGATCATCGCCCGCGCGATTGATTTGACGGACGCCTGGTCATATTGAATACATAGAGTGGAGAATAATCGATGGCCGGCCCGGAGTTTCGCGATCGACACCCGGCGACGTAACTGAGAAACCGTTGGGCCGTCCGCGGCAGTTCGATGCGGTCGCGCTAAAAGGGGCAAAATGAAAGTCACCCGCATGGAAGCAGCAACACAAGTCCGTATTAAAAAAATACCTGCTGCCCGCGATGGCCTTGGCGGCTGGCATCTGCACGAGTTTATGCCTTGCATGCAATTCTGGACTTGGCCCGAATGGACCCGACGCAAACGTCAACACCAACAACAGTGGCAATGATCCGAATGGAAACCTGAATGGCTCAACCAATTCTGACCTAGCGCCCTTCAGGTATTCCCAGCCGACAATCCTTGGAATCAGGATATTTCGGCGCTCCCCGTGCATCCGAATTCCGCAAAATATCTGGCGTCGATGGGTCTCGAAACCGGGCTCCATCCCGACTTCGGCACGGTGTATGAGGGAGCGCCGATCGGGATTCCGTTTGTCGTTGTCGACGGCGCTCAGGAAAAGGTAACCGTCACCTTCGACTATGCCGACGAGAGCGACGACGGCCCCTATCCCATTCCTCCCGATGCCCCGATCGAGGGCGGACCGAACGCCGATGGCGATCGTCACATCATCATCGTCGATACCGAAAACAAATTGCTTTACGAATTGTTCTACGCATTCAAAACCGGAAACACCTGGTCGGCCGGCTCCGGCGCGATTTTCGATCTCACCTCGAACGACTTGCGGCCTTCGGGCTGGACATCGGCCGATGCCGCCGGCCTGCCGATTTTTCCGGGGCTCGCCCGCTACGACGAAATCGTGGAGAAAAGCGAATTATCGCACGCCCTTCGCTTCACCGTGGCACAAACCCAGCGTGCCTACATCTCGCCCGCACGTCATTTTGCAAGCTCCTCCACCGACGCCAACCGCCCGCCGATGGGCCTGCGCGTCCGCCTGCGAGCCGACTTCGACGTTTCGGGTTTTCCGGCCACAGTACAGGTGATTCTGCGCGGCCTCAAAAAATACGGCTTGATCGTCGCCGACAACGGATCGAATTGGTACATCTCCGGCGCGCCGGACTCACGATGGAACGACGACGAGCTCGGCGAACTGCGTGGCGTCAAAGGCCGGGATTTTGAAGTCGTGTACACCGGCGAACGGGTGACACAATAGTAGCACTAGTCAAACCGCACCCACAGCGAATGGGAATAATCCGGATCGCCCGCGAAATCGACCGGCAGCCCCGGCCGATCCAGAATCTTGCACGCCCGCGAGCCGGCCGCGCGGTGAATCTCCCGATCGATGCGTCCGCTGTTCATATTGCGGTTGTTCGTCGCAAAGAAGAGTATCCCCCCGCGTGCCAGCAGCCCGATCGCCCCTGCAAGCAGCGGACCCACCTGTTTCTCCAGCACAAATGTCTTCGCCGGCCGGCGCATCCGGGCGAATGTCGGTGGATCGAGAATGATCAAATCGTATTCAAGCTTTTGCCGTTCCGCACGCTTGTAGAATTCAAACGTATCGCTGCAGATAAACCGCTGTGTCGCCACTTCGAGAGCGTTCAGTTCGACATTCGCCCGGCCCCAGTCGAGATAACGCTTCGACAAATCGACACTTGTCACCTCGCGGGCCCCGCCCTGGCCGGCAGTGACTGAAAAACCGCACGTATAGCAAAACAAATTGAGCACGCGACGCCCCTTCGCATATTCGCGCACACGGCGGCGGTTGTCTCGATGTTCCAGAAAAAGCCCGTACGAAAACCCGTCGTAAGGACGAATCAGATATTGCGCCGCAAGCTCTTGAATGGTGATGCGCGATTCCAACTGGGTCCCAAGCCACGGCCGCGCCTCCGTGTGCGCGGCCGCCTGCTGCGGCAAAAGCTGGCTGCGGTCGCGCACAAAATACTTCGCATAAGCGGCACGAACACCAAGCCGCGACATGATCGCCTCGACCGCCGGCCGCAGCGCATCGGTCGTCGTATCAAGCTTGCCCTCGTGAAACTGAACGATCAGCGCATCGCCCAACCGCTCGATCACCAGCCCCGGAATGCCGTCCGCCGCGCCATTGACCAGCCGGTAAGCGTCAAGATCATGACACGCCATTAGCGCACGCCGCTTCGCGATGGAAGCTTCAATCCGCGCAATGAGTCCGCCGTCACTCATGACGCATTACCTTTATCTTGGATTTCGAAAAACGCGGCCGGCCGGCCGTCATCAAGCCCGTCGAGACCCAGCACGCCGCAAATCGCGCGTTCAAGCTCGACAATTCCCCGACCCGTCAGCGCGGAGATCGAACACTTCATAACCGATTCCACCCCGGCCACATGGCCATCATCCAGCCGGTCGCACTTGTTAACCACATGAATCACCGGAATCTCCGTCGGCAAACCACCGCACACCAAACGCATCGCACTTTGTTGCACATCGACCGACTCAGTCGCATCCGTCACCAGCAGAATCAAATCGGCCAGTCGCGCCTGCTCGCCTCCCCGCCGAACCGCCTCCGCCTCGATATCGCAGTCCGTATCGCGAATGCCCGCCGTGTCGATGAGTATCACCGGCCAGCCATCGACAAGCGCCGTCTCACTGACCCAGTCGCGCGTGGTGCCCGGAATATCCGACGTGATGACGCGTTCGCTGCCGATCAGCCGATTGGCCAAAGTGCTCTTGCCCGCATTCGGCGGACCCACGATGGCAACCCGAATTCCCGCCAGCAGCCGCCGGGCCGCACGCGATCGCCGCTCGAATTCTTCGCACTCCATAGCGGACAGCGCATCCAATTTCCCCATGAACGCCGGCAGCACATCCCTCTGCGTCAGCAGCCAGCGCACCAGCCTGCGCGAGCCCGCGGTTTGAATCGCGCAATCGATGCGCCGAACGACGCGATCGTCGGACCTCAGCAAATCAGGAAACTCGGCGGCCGGTACAACCGCAGCCCCGAGTCGCTCCAGCAGCATCAGCACGCGCTGCGCAATGCGAACCCCGCCGTGAAGATGAATCTCCGCTTGCGCCGTGCCGCCGTGCGACATCTGTGTCACAACGGCGTCATCGATCTGATTATCCCCATCGAAAATCCGGCACAGCGTCGGCCGGCGATCCTGCCACGCGGGCGGCGCGTCGCTCAAAGGCCGGCGGGCAATCACATCGAGAATCTCGCGCACACCCTCCCCGCACAGCACAATCACCGCGATCGCGCCCGGCGCCGCCGGCGTCAGCAAGGCCGCTCTCGTCTTCGTCGCAATGTGGGTCACGCGTCTTCTTCGGTGTCCGGAATCGGTGAAAAGTGCCTGCGAAACGCGACGGCGATGCCGCGAATGCACAAATCGGGCACCACGCGATCGATGATGTCCGTGTGCTTGCTGATCAGTTCGGCATTCCCCCCGCAAACCACAAGATCGGGCCAGGCGTTCAGCGCCGTGGCATATCGCTCGGTGATTTCGCGCAGCGCCCCCACCGCCCCCAACACCACCCCATGGCGAATCGCCTCATCGGTCGATCCACCAAAAACCCCCGCCGGCGCGTCGATCGCCGCCAGCGGAAGCTGCGCCGTCCGCTCGTGCAGCGCCCGCGCTTGCATGTCCAGCCCCGGCAAAATCGCCCCGCCCATGAACACCCCTTCATCATTCACGCAGTCGATCGTGATCGCCGTGCCGAAACTCGCCACAACGCACGCATGTTTGAACGTCTCATAGGCCGCGGCCGCCGAACACACCCGATCGATCCCCACCGTCTCCGGCGTCTCAACTGCCAGCGACAGCGGACGATGCAGGTCTTCCCCCACCACCAGCACGTCCGACGCCAGCCGTTCGGCCATCGGCTCCCGCAATGCCTCCAGCACCTTCGGCACGACCGACGCCGCGGCGATGGCACGGACTTGTTCGGGCGGCAGCGCATTCCACGCATTCTCGGCCGCCTTCAGGATGTCGTCCTTCTGATCGTGGTTGAATCGCTGGTTGGAAAAAACCTGCCCGCCGACAACCGTGGCGATCGAAACGTGGGAATTGCCGATCTCCATCACGAGAAGGGCCGACAGGGATCGCGGATCATCAGGCGGGGTCACGCAGCGTCTCCAATTCGGGACAATGAGCAAAACGAAGATTATATCCGCAGGGCGGAATAGGGCACGCGCCGCGACGGTTTAAGGATGTGAGGTCTCACCCACCTCATTTTCCCTCTCTTCTTTCTCAGCATTGTGGGCTTGCCCACAAACCTGAGAGGTCGCCCCGCCACCCGACGGGGCGATTTTTTTTTGCACCACCACGAAACCACAAAAATGCCCTCGACGAATTCGCAGGGTGCCATGCCGACGGCCGTTCGCGTCGGCATGCATGCACATAGCACACCCACACCCGACTGCGAACCCAAAACACGTAGCACAGCCCCCCCCGCCTATGAACCGCCGCAGGGAGAAAAATGGCTTTCGGTGCCACGGGTGGCATCGGCAAGCAGGCTTATGCTTGCCCGTGCGGCAAACCGAAACTCCGCTCCACCCCGGCCCGGTAGGGCCAACGACCGTTGCCAGAGGTTTCAACCTCTGGTCAATAACTCTCTAATTCTTCCTCGTCCGGAGGACGAACGAGCCGTGCAACTTGCAGCTCCCCTGCATGTCGACTGGCCTATGATCACCTCTCTCCAAAACTCGAAACTCACCACTCGCAACCCGAAACTCGCGCGTGGCCGCATGCCATGCCGACGGCCGTTCGCGTCGGCATGCATGCACGTAGCACACCCACACCCGACTGCGAACCCAAAACACGTAGCACAGCCCCCCCCGCCTATGAACCGCCGCAGGGAGAAAAATGGCTTTCGGTGCCACGGGTGGCATCGGCAAGCAGGCTTATGCTTGCCCGTGCGGCAAACCGAAACCCCGCGTTAACCCGGCCCGGCAGGGCCATCGACCGTTGCCAGAGGTTTCAACCTCTGGTCAATAACTCTCTAATTCTTCCTCGTCCGGAGGACGAACGAGCCGTGCAACTTGCAGCTCCCCTGCATGTCGACTGGCCTATGATCACCTCTCTCCAAAACTCGAAACTCACCACTCGCAACCCGAAACTCGCGCGTGGCCGCATGCCATGCCGACGGCCGTTCGCGTCGGCATGCATGCACGTAGCACACCCACACCCGACTGCGAACCCAAAACACGTAGCACACCCGCCCACGGCTGCATACTCCTACGCCAACGGCGTTCCGCCTTTAGCCCAAGGTTGATCGCGCAAGCGATCTACCCTGGGTGCAAAGCCCCAAACCCCATCCCAACCCCAACGGGGTTGTGCCATGCACCTCGCATCCTAGACAATGCGTGGAAAAATGCCCGACGAAACGCCGGTGCCGAATCACGCCAACCCCAGCCGCGACAGCGGCAAAGAACAAACCCCACGTCGTAAGACGTGGGAAGCAGTCACATCCCAACCCAAGCCCCGGAGCGGCCGACAGAAAGTTACGGTCATGGCCCGCGTCCGCCGATCGTGGTTGATCGCATCGGCGGCGGCCGGAGAGCCAACCAAATTGCCTTAATTATATGATTGGCGGGTGCCAAACGCTTTACACCGGCGGCCGATTCTCGCTAAGATCAAGGCTCACGGGTTCGCGCATTCGGGCTTTTTGGGGAGTATTCGGCCATGAGAGTATTGCGAATTATGGTCCTTGCAGGCGTGCTGTTCGTGCTGTCCAGCCGGGCGTCGGCGGCGTTGATTTTGGTGCATGACAATGGGGGCCGAATTTGCCTAATGGTCTCATCAGCCATCCAACATTTCCGAACCAAGTCGGAGACGATTTCCAACTTAACGGTTCGACTTTGATTAACCGCGTTACGTGGTTTGGAGCATACAAAGGCGGAGACCAACTGCCCGACGGCCCGGATCATTTCTCACTAAAATTCTACCCATTCATTGGACCGACAACTCCCAGCCCGACGGCTATCGTCGACTTTCAACTTAGTACCGTCGTTCGACAGCAAACTCAACTTACCATGTTTGCAGGCAACCCAGTATTCTCATATCAAGCAGATTTTGCCCCAATTGAGCTTCTTGCGGGTCGCTTTTTGTTGAGCTTGGTGAACGACACAACTGGACAGACCGAGCAATGGCTGTGGCACATGCACAGCAGTGCAGCAGGCAATATGGTTTGGACCCGCCTGAATAACAATCCGAATTGGAGCGGTCCAGGGGGATCTGAAATGTCGTTCCAGATTTATGCGGTTCCGGAGTTGGGGACGGGGGCGATGATGGGGGTGGCAGGGCTGTTTCTCTTGCGGCGGAGTCGGCGAAAAGCGACGTGCGACCTTGCTTGAGTCCTGTGAACTTGGCAACCAATCTGTTGTGATCTTACCTTAATCGATTTCGACCAACGAGGCTCGTTACAAGTAAGTATAGGATTCATTTATCGACACCATTGAGCTCCCTTCACTCAGAGCTTGACTGGTTTTGCCAGAAAAAACCTAGGGTCCAGGAATTCACTGATAATCTCATAGACCGAAGACCACACGATGAATGCGCTCGGAACCAGGACAATGCAATGCGATTCGAAGATTCTTGGGTCTACTTTGAAACTGGCGTTTCGAGAAGATTTTGGATGTATCTCTATGTCGATCTGCGAGCTCGGTCGGTAATCGGCATTTGCGTTCATCAATCGAATATAGCTCTCACAAATAACCTCATAATACGCACCCATACTGGAGTGCAAATCTGGACAATCGGGGAGGCTTCTCAGATACGCTTCCGGTGCGTCCTCGAGCCGGGGCCTAAAACCCGGAAGTTTCCAATAGGACTGGTCTCCGGGCTCACAAACAAAGTCCACCAGCTTATCGAATCTAACCTGTAGGAAGTCCACGCCGGGGAACGTTTTCAGCATCTCCATCAAATCGTGCTTAACGATCAGTGCGGCCGCCAATTTGAATATGCCTGGTGCTCTAACGCCTGTCCTTGTTATGTGAAGCGGATTTGTGTATTCACTCCCCAATGTCGGCATTTGCGAAGACAACTTTCGGTCGGACACCCGGTAAGTTCCATGAAATACCGTGTGATGAAATGCATCACATTCCTGTCGATTCACGCCTGGCAAAGGTGCAATAACACTATACAAGTCCATAGAATACTCCAGTGCCTACCTCTCAACCAGATGCATAAGGCGATCAACAAATGGGCGGCAATTAAGACGTCACTCTGATCCGGGTGATCCTGAAATGGACCAGTGAGACAAATCATATGGCTCTCTAATGACACCGTTTGCAGTCGCCCTGGTCTACTATGCCTGGTTTTGGAAACGGCAAAGGTACTGGTGGGCGCGGCGCCGACGGAGCTTCAAATCCGTCATTCTCGAGTATTCTTATCAGCTCTTCCCATGAGTCCATATTACTTGTCAGATCCTCGTGGATATTTGCGTCAATTTCGTCCTCACTGAAACAATCACAAATACCCTCTGTCACATCGACACCGAATTTGATTGTACCGACTATTGGTGTTGCATCAAGCACGGCTTCCCCCGTTGCATTCCAGAAACCATTTGCTTCTACATCGTCAATAAAAGTATATAATGTCACAGCCACTCCTAGCAATGGAATAGCCCGACCACCTTTTCTCGCTGCCTTTCTTCCAAGCTTATTCGTAAGCTTTTGAACTGCTGCAATTCTGACCGCTCTAGAACCCCATTGCTTCCATGCCTTGTATCCGAGTCTTGCACGAAAGCCCTTTCTAAGTATGTCTATGTACACCGGATTGCGAAGCATTTGCAAGTTGCTTGCGAATGCATGCTCTCGTAATAGGAACACCGTTCTTCTTCTGAATTCTGAACCATTGGCGCCAATCCTCTGTCCAGCCAGCAGGGTGAATGCCGCCACTCCAAGTGTGGTCTCTATCAAGGGGGGTCAAAAAAGGGTCAGGTTGATTATTGACAGGTGGGAAACGAATGGGACATAGTAAAGATCCACGCCCAGAGGGCGTGGCCTTAGGAAGCCCCCCCGTGGGGGGCGGTGACATAGGGAAGGCCCCGCTGGGGCCGTGTTCAACGTTTACTTGAGGTCCAAATCGCCTTGGCCATTTTCAAGTTTCTCCTGCTCTCGAATGTACTTGCGAATCTGCTCTTCGTTCAGTCCCACCGTACACACGCAGTAGCCGGTGGACCAGAAGTGCAGACACGTCATCCGTCTGTGCTGCATCAGCTCTCGATGGATTCGCACCGCACTCTTGCACTTCAGAAAGCCCAGTGTATGCGACACGCTGTACTTCGGCGGAATGCTCAGGCACATGTAGATGTGATCCGGCTGGCAATTACCCTCGATCAGATCCACGCCCCGCTGCCTGCACAACTCCCGAAGAATCGGCCCTACTCGGCTTCGAAGTATTGAATGCGAGAACAACTGGCTCCCTTCCAATGACCACAAAATGGCAGAAAAAGGACCTTGTATCTGCCGAGTGGGTGAATACTGAAGATGACAATTGCGAGGGCTTTTCGCAGTACCAATTCAGGGAACGGACACCAATCGACTTCTCGTCGGCGTTTGGGGCTGTGATGAGGGCTCCGGCGACTATCGCTGCGTCGTCACCAACGCGTGCGGCGCGGCCACCAGCGAGCCGGTTCACCTGACGATCACCGAAGAAGGCACTATTCCATTCTGCGGCATCGTGCCGGGCGACATGGACGGAAACCAGTGGGTTGATGCTTATGACGCACCGGACTTTGTCGCATCTCTTTTGTGCCTGCCCTTTACAGCACCGTTTCCCGCGGATCGGGCCGATGTCAATCTTGACGGATTGAAAAACGGACTTGATGTTCAGGCATTTGTGGATGCGGCGTTTCCGTAGTCCTGCGCGTCTAATTCAGTCAACTCGGCGGCGTTTGTTGGCACTGAATGGTGACAATAAACGCCGCCTTTTTTTTATTGGTTTGGAGGCAGTCGATAATGAATTGCGTCAAAGCAGATCGACGAGTTTCCGCTTCAGAATCTTGCCGGTCGCGCCGCGGGGAAGTTCCTTGGCAATGATGACGCGCCTTGGAATCTTGAACCCGGCGATCTTGTCGCGGCAGAAATCGCGCAATTCGATGTCCGTGGCATCGGCCCCTTCGTGAAGGATGGCAAACGCCACGACCACTTCGCCGCGCGACTCGTCCTTCTGGCCGATCACCGCCGCCTCGCTGACGGCCGGGTGCTGCTCCAGCACGGATTCGATTTCCCGCGGATAAACATTTTCGCCGCCGACGATGATCATTTCCTTCTTGCGGCCGGTGATCTTGATGAAGCCGTCCGAATCGACGACGCCCATGTCGCCGGACTTGTACCAGCCGTCGTCCGTAAGAACCGCCGTGGTTTCATCCGACTTCTTAAAATAGCCCTTCATGACGTTGGGGCCTTTGACCCAGAGCTCGCCGATTTTTCCCGCCGGTAGCTGATTGCCATTGTCATCGAATGCCGAAACGGTGACATTCGGAATGGCCTGCCCCACCGTGCCGATCTTGTGTTCCCACGGCGTGTTCAGACTCACGACCGGCGAGGCCTCGCTCATACCGTAGCCTTGCAGCACTTCGACGCCGAATCGGGCCTTGAAGGCATGAAACACCGCATCGGGAAACGCCTCGCCGCCGGCAATGGCGAATTCCAACGACTTAAAATCGTCGGGGCCGCCGGTCTTGCTGCGGAGCAATGCGGCATACATGCTCGCGACAAGCATGGTAACGCTGACCTTCTGCTCTCGAATGGCATCAATGACCGCGTTCGGCTGAAATCGTGGCAGGTAATAGGCCGAGGCGCCGAGCCGAATCGGCACAAGCAGCATGGCCGTGAGACCGAAGCTGTGAAACAGCGGCACAAGGCCGAGAAAGTGGTGGTCGGCCTTCAATTGTGCCCGCTCGATGCAGGCGTCGATGTTGGATCGCAGGTTGCCATAGGTCTGGCACACACCCTTGGGCTTACCGCTGGTGCCGGAGGTGTAGAGCAAGACGGCGGTATCATCGCGTCCGACCTCCGGAATCGGCGGCAACTGCGGGACTCCCCCGGCCGCGGCGACTGCCTGTGCCATGGCAGCCAGTTCCTCCTGAAGCGGCAAATCCTCAACATAGATGATTTTGCAGGGCAGCGCGCCGGCCAATTCCCGGAAGAATTTCGTCGTTAAAACCGTGTCGATTTCGGAATCGGTGACAATCGCAGCGACTTCCGACGATTTGTGGCATCGGCGACGGCCGGCAGTTCGCCTCGTTTCATGGCGGATTCAAGCAGGGTTTCGACAAGCATGCGGACACCTCCGGCGGGAAGCATACACCAATGCCAATTTGGTGCCCAAATCAAAAAAAGTGCCGACACTTCGCGGCAGCGCCCAATGCGTTTGGCATCGCGTTCATCGCAAAACCATCAGTCAAATTCGCCAGGGAACTCGATCAGCCCCAAATCGCGAAGAATGTTCGCAGCGATCTTTCTGGCAGTCCTCCCCATTGCGTTGTCACCGGAAATGTTGATCGCGAAAATAAACTGCCGATCGCCCTTCTTCACATGACCGACATACCAACCGAGGATGGCCTTGTCGGATTTGCCACCCTCGCCGCCGGTGCCCGTCTTGCCGCTGAAGATCCAGTCGTTGCTCTGCCGGTATTCGATCAATCGTTTCACGGTGTCGACCGTCGCAGACTTGAACGGCAATTTTCCCGCGTACATTTGTTCCATAAAGCCCATTTGCTCATCGGCCGAGATTTCCAGCGATGTTTGCAGCCAGAATTTTGTGAGGCCTCCGCTCATGTCTCGGTTGCCGTAGTCACATTGATCCAGAAACGCCTGCATGCGTTTTGCACCCACGCCTTCGGCGACGCGCTGAAAATACCACACGACCGAATCCCGAATGGCGGTGGCAAGCGTATGGTCGCGCTCACACTCCTTGCGGGTTTGCTTTGTGCCGTCCCATTTCATCTCATGGTCGGGGCCGGTCAGCGCGCCTACCTCAAGACCCGCCATCGCGTTGAATATTTTGAATGTCGAACAAGGGGCAAAGCGTTTTGCGGCCCGCTGATCGTTGAATCGGAGGGTCCAGCCATCGTCGAGACTCTTGAGCACAAAGCAGCCGTCGAAATGACCGAACCGCGCCTTGAAGTCGACATGTGGAGCGGCAACAACATTCGAAAGCGAGGGCGATGCGGGCTTGGCCACCTTCGATTCCTCGGGCTGGGCAATGAGCGGAACAGTAACTGCGGCAAGAATTGCAAGCGTTTTCATTTGACGACTCCGTTCAACATACGATGGGCCGGGACGGGGGCTTCCGTGCCCCCGTCTACACTGCATACGAGAGCCTTGCCCGCCGGTTCGCCCAAAATGTTAGACGGATGCGATCGGGCACGCTACGATCCGGCTTCAAGCAGGCAGCATCGTTGGCACACAAGTGATTTCGACCATTTCGGCATTGGCAATTCAATGAGGAGACCCGCGATGATTCTTCGGCACAATCCCGTCGTTCGAAATGCAGCATTCTTCCTCTTAGCTGCGGCATTGCTCTCAGGATGCGATTCAAAAAAATCCGAGCCGCAGACGCCGGTGAGTACGGCCGATGTTGTCGCGAAACTGGCCAAAGCGGACGCCGTGGACGGCAAGGTCGACAAAGTCGTGTCCAAATGCGCCGCATGCGATCTTGGAATGGATGGGTCGCCTTCCACGGTGCTCAAGGTGCATGAATACTCGCTGCACTTCTGCAGTGCCGGTTGCAAGGAGGGCTACGAGAAAGACCCCGACAAGGCGATCATGGCCATGACGATTCCAAACTAGGCCCTTAAATAGTTTCACATCCCATCCCACTTTATGGTGTTGAAATTCGATCACGGTTTCAACCAATGAGCACGTTTTCAGATTTTTGTAAATGAGTCCAATTTCGAGGATTGCGAGAATGCACCGATTCAGGTCGAGATTCTTCGTCTGGTTTACCTTTCTATGCGTCGCGTCGTGCGCGAAAAGCGATAAGCCGGTGGCGATTCGTGATGCGTCCGAACCTGTCAAGTCGGCATCGCTTGCCGATGCCTATCGGAGTCAAGTAGATCGCATCCTGGATTCGGCACTCAAGCACAATGACGCATATGAGAAGATGCACCAACTCTGCGACGGCATCGGCCACCGCATCAGCGGCTCCGAGTCCCTGGAACGTGCCATTCGTTGGGCAGTCGAATCGCTAAAAGCCGACGGCCAAGAAAATGTACACACCGAGGCAGTCATGGTGCCGAAGTGGGTGCGTGGCAGAGAATCGGCACAGATAATCGCACCGCGCGCATTCGATTTGCACATGCTCGGGCTCGGCATGTCCGTGGGAACGCCGCCGGAAGGTGTCACCGCCTCGGTCGTGTGCGTGTGCGACGAAGCTGAATTCGAGGCCGCGGCCGATTCGATGTCGGGAAAGATCGTCCTGTTTAACAACCCAATGCCGAAATTCGATCTGGCCAAGGGCTCATGCTATGGCGAGACCGTCCGTTTTCGCGGAAAGGGCCCGAGCATGGCGGCAAAACATGGAGCAGTGGCTTGCCTGATCCGCTCGGTGACGGCTCACAGCCTTCGTTCACCCCATACTGGCGCAACGCGTTATGAAGAAGGAGTCACCCAGATTCCCGGCGCGGCCGTTTCGACGGAGGACGCCGACATGATCGCGCGCCTGCTCCACGATGGCGAGGATGTGCGGGTCTGCCTCAAAATGGAGGCGCGACACGAAGGCGAGGCGCCCTCCGCCAATGTCGTTGCCGAGCTGCGCGGCCGCGAAAAGCCGGATGAAGTTCTTGTCATCGGAGGACACATCGACTCATGGGATGTCGGCCATGGCGCCCACGACGATGGCGGCGGATGTGTCATTGCCATGGAAGCCATCAATGTGCTGCGCAAACTGGACCTTCGTCCGCGCCGAACGATTCGTGTCGTTCTATGGACCAACGAGGAAAACGGCCTTGGCGGAGGCCGGCAATATGCGGCCGATCACGCAAACGAGCTCAGGAACCACATCGGCGCCATCGAAGCCGACTCGGGAGTTTTTTCACCGCGCGGACTGGGCATAAGCTGCGTCGATGAGGAGCGCGGCCAAAAAGCGGCGACGCAGGTCGCCGAATTCATGCCGCTCCTGTCGCGGCTTGGCCCGGTGAAAGCTGAATCAGGTGGCGGTGGAGCGGACATCAGCCCCATGAGACCCGCCGGCGTCATTCAAATGGGATTCGAAGTGGATGGCTCCACCTACTTCGATTACCACCACACCCACGCGGATACGCTGGATAAGATCGATCCGAAGCACCTTAATGAATGCGTCGCCGCACTGGCGACTATGTCCTATGTGATCGCCGATATGCCGGTTCGATTGGGTGAATAACTCGCCGCATAATATCAATTTGCATTCGCTCAAGGCATCGGTCGGAGATTCGATTCAAAATAAAACTCCCGCATGACGGCGCCAAGCTGTCATGCGGGAGAGTTTGTTTGTTACTCATATCGTGCCGCTAGAGCGACACTACGTCGCATTCATCAGGCCGCCTGGCGACCGCGAATGACAAGGACGCCCGCGATGGCCATAAAACCAAGCATGAGCAGGAGCCCTTCCTTCGACATGGCCGGAACCTGATCGTTCGGAGCGATGGTGCCCGCACAGGCCGTCATGGCCGCAGCCCAGTTCGCCTGGGTGATGCGCGTTCCGCCGTTGATGCTCGAGCCGGGGCAATTCGCACCGAAGTCGTGCGTGGTATTGCCGACAGCCAGTCCATCGGAAACGCGAATGACAACGCCGCCGGAATCGCCGCCGCAAATATCCATGTTATGCTGAATGTCATTTGTGGTGACACCGGACAACACGCCGTCCGACTGCTGGCGCGTCTGGTTGGCAACGCCGTTCGGGTTTGCACAACTGCAAGCGGTGCCGGTGGTGCCGCCATCGACGCCATAACCGATGTGCCGTACGGCAGTGCCATTGGTGATGCCCGAACTGGCCAGTTGAATCGCCGTGCCATACCGCTGAAACGCCGTTTGTGCGAGTGAATTCAGGCCGCACTTGAAGACCGCCCAATCGTTCCCGGGGCCGGCATTCTGGCTCGTAATGGTCGGAAACAGAATCGGGAACTGGTCGGCGACCGGCGGCGCGACGATCGCGCAGTTGGCGGCTGAATTGGGAACGTTGAACTGAACAACACCGCTTGTGGCACCCGGTGGGCAGTGGCCTGCCGTATTGAAGCAGCGATCCGTGCCGCCCGAGCCCGTCTGAAACATCCAAGCCGTGCAACTGCCGCCGCCGTTATCAACCCAGCGGCCGACTGCCTGATGAGTCGATGCGACACGATTGTCAACGCCGCCGCAAATCGCGCGGGGCTCTTCATCCAACATCACATCCGAAACGCGGACGTTGGCAATTCGAACGCGATTGGCCTGCGTGTTGGCGCCGGCGACCAGTTCAACCTTCAGCGAAGCGCCGTTGAACATGGCGGTGCGGTTGCCCCACTCCACCATCTGGCTGGCATTCAGTGTCTGCTGCTCGTTGTCAACCAAATTGGTGATGCGAACGAAGCTGCCGCTGGGAAGATTGACCGAGTCGAATTCAACCCATGACCAGGCCACGGTGCCCATGTTGATGATCTGCTCAAAAATGACCTGCGGGGCGGCCTGAACATTATTCAGCGCACCGGAGTCATGATTCGCCGGTTCAGAGTGAGAAGGCAGAATCCTCTTTTGGGCCGATGCGGTCTGTTGAAAAG
>JADJRI010000034.1 GCA_016712275.1 Planctomycetota bacterium | reverse complement strand
GATGAGTCCACCAGCGCCAATCCAAGCCCAGGGCGGCCACCATGAATCGATGTGTCTCTTCGGCTGCGCGAAGTCTGCCACCACCACGGCGGCTCGCCTGCGTCGGCGGCGACTGCTCGTTCCTCACCATACAGAGTTGTCGGCGAAACCAAGAATTCGCGTGGACCGATGCTACATGGGAGGCGCACATTTCATCGCCTTCAATGGTCGTGGTCCATGTAGTCGTGTCCGTGCCTCCATCTCCTTTATGTGAGTCGTTTGTCTTCTTTTGCGGGATCGCTGCGATTTCACTTTCTTGGGATCTATCCGGATGCCTTGGGCTTCGAGCTTCGGCGTGTATTTCGCCGGATCCTTCAGAAGATTTCTTGTCACATCAGGACAACAGAAGAATACAGTCTCCCTCACCGGTCTTCAGCCGAGTTAGGCATTCGGATCCACATATCCTCAAATCCCTCACCGGGCACTTGGTCTGATAGCTGAAACTGTCGGCAAGCCGTGCAGAGTATTTGCTTGGCTCCTTTTCATATGTACCAACGCATTTCTTGCAACAAAAGTACGTTTTCTTCCCGTCTTTCTCGATGAATGTCTTGTCGTCGACGGGCTTGCCAGAAACGGGGCAGGTCACCTGGACCTTGGGCAGTTTCGCTAGAATCTTCCGCTGTTCGACTACCTGCTTCGCGTACTTCTCAGGATCCGCCTCGAATTTTTTGATGCAGCCCTTGCAGCAGAAGTACACGGGGCCGTCCGCCGTCATCGTCTTGACAAAGAAGTCCACCGCTTCGTCCATCACGGGACACTTGGGCAGCACCGGTGCCTTTTTCTCTTCCTTGGGATCATCGTGGTGATGGGTTTCATGATTCTGTGCGAGGACTCCCGTCGCGGCGAAACCGGCGATTGCGATAACTGCGATCACTCCACCGATGCTGATTCGACAATTGGACATTGTTGAGGTCTCCCAAGCGTGGGGTCACGATCCGGAGCGCACACCACGGTGGCCGCGCCCCTTTACCTTGGTTGGATGCGCGAAGCCGACTATTCCTTCCCTGTTCGTCATGCGATGCCCGCATTGGATCAACGACCACCTTCGCGGGGCCCGAGCCTCGATTATCTGTCGTTGCCGAGTTCCAGCGATAACCTCCACCGATCGAGCTTCGCAGCCAGATCGCCTGCCCCTGCTGCGAATGCGCGCAAGATCATGTCGCGTCGTATGTTACGGTCTCCGAACGCAAAGCACCGATAGAATTCTCGTCCGATTCGGCCCCACAGCTCGCGCCAGGAATCCTCCGACTCGACGGCCAGGCTCCCTGCCCACGGCGCGCAAAGCAGCCGTGGCCAGATCGCCCGATGATACGCACGATAGACGCAAGCGAGCCGAAGGACGCTTTCGGCTGATGGCTCGTCCATCGCCGGCGGATCCCGTGGTGGATTCGATCCGCCCTCGTGCATGCTGTCCTCGTCCGTATTCCTCATTTGTCTGTCAGTTGATTGAGCAATGCCCGGGCAAATCGGATCGGGACGCCGAAATTTGACCCCTGAAAGCCGCGCATCATGGCGAAGTTCACGCCGATGACCGTCCCGTCGGGGCCGAACACAGGACCTCCAGACCCGCCAGAGGTCGTTACCGCATCGTAGATCAGCTTGCCGTCGGTCACGTCGTTGAGCGTGCCATGCGTAGCCAGTGGGGCGATGCCGTTACGAGCGCTCAACTCGCGAATCAGGCTCGCGGTGTCCACGGCCGCAGTCATCGCTTCCTCCGCAACCTCAGGTTCCACCCGCGCGAGCAGGGCACTGAGTCAGGTTGGATAGCCGAGGAGCATGACCCCTTGCCCGCGCAGGTCGCGTGCATCGCCCTCAAAAAGCGGTAGCACGGGCACCGCATCAATTGTGACGACGAACACGGCCAGGTCGACTCCATCGTGACTGGTTCGAACAGTGTCTGGATCGACGTCTGTCGGCTTGCGCCCAGGGAAAGTTGCGGTCAGCCGCGTGAACTCAGGAACAAGGCCCCGAGCAATGAGTGGGGCGACGGCATCGTTGTTCCACCAAGGCTCGGCAACGTGACGATTCGTCAATACACACCCGCGATCACCAACCAGGAACCCGGAACCGAGGTATTCGAACTCAAGAGGCTCTCCATCGGCATCCTCAACAGGCTGAAGGTTCCCGTCGCGTTGTTCTTTCAGCGTGAACGCGCCGTGGATCAGGCAGACGCCGCGGTTGTACGTATCCATCGCCCGACGCATACTCTCGCGGCGTTGGCGCTGCTGTTCGGCGAACCTCCGCGCGTCGCCAGCATCACGCATCAAGCCCGCCAGGCTTTCACGCGAGAAATCCGCCGCGTGCTGACGACGGCAGGCCTCCAGAAGGCGGACAATCTCGGTTGGCTTCAGGTCCCGCTTACTCGTCGTTACTTGCGAATCGGCCGGCGTACTCGCACAGCCCATTAGTGCGGCCTGAAACATCGAGGCGATTACGAGCGTTCGGGCGCGCGAAACATTCTCAATTCGAGCATTCTTTCTGCGAGCCATGTTCCTTTTCTCTCATGGTCTGTCCGACATCCTGGGCGCTACAGCGGTAGCCGCCGTTTGCAATCGCAACATACGTGCGTTGATCGCCACGATTACCGTTGATAGTGACATAAGGACAGCACCCAATGCTGGTGAGAGGAGGATGCCCAAGGAGGACAGAGCGCCGGCAGCGAGGGGAATCGCGACAACGTTATAGCCAGCCGCCCACCACAGATTCTGAACCATCTTGGCGTAGGTGCCGCGGGCTAGTTGAATCAGAGATGCAACGTCTCGCGGATCGGAACGGACCAGCACGATGTCAGCCGACTCAATCGCTACATCGGTGCCGGCACCAATCGCAATACCTACGTCTGCCTGCACCAGGGCCGGCGCGTCATTTATGCCATCGCCGACCATCGCCACACGCAATCCACGCCGTTGGACTTCTTTGATCTTGTCCGCCTTCTGGTCTGGCAGAACCTCCGCGAAGAAGTCGTCGAGTTGGAGTTCTTGCGCCACCCAATTCGCAACTGCACGGGCGTCCCCAGTGAGCATCATGACCTGAATGCCCAAGTCTTCGCGGAGTACACGGATGGCCTCGCGCGACTCCTCGCGAATGACATCGGCCAGCGCGATCGCACCGACGACCTCATCATTTACGATGACATAGACTACCGTCTTGCCCTGAGCCGCTACATCATCGATACGCTTGTCGTCGAACGATATCCCTTTCGCACTGAGGTAGCCGGGGCTGACCACCTTTACAGACTTCCCATCGATGTTCCCCTTGGCTCCCTTGCCGGGGATGGCCTGAAAATCATCTGGTGCCGGGTATTCAATGCCGCGTTCATCGGCGTCCCTTACGATGCTGGCGGCGATGGGATGTTCCGATTGGCTCTCGATACTCGCCGTGAGTCGAAGTACTTCGCTTTCCTCGTGACCCTTTGCGATTATCACGTCGCTTACGCCGAATCGGCCCTCTGTTAGTGTGCCGGTCTTGTCGAAGACGATGGCATCGAGGCTGCGCGATCGCTCGAACGCCGAACGATCCCGGACCAGTAAACCATTGCGCGCACACAGCGCCGTCGACACGGCTACGACGAGGGGGATCGCCAAGCCGAGGGCATGCGGGCACGTGATGACCATGACAGTAACGGTTCGCTCCAATGAAAAGTCAAAGGAACGCCCAACGAGCAGCCAGACAATGAGCGTGACTGCCCCGGCGGCGGCGCGTCATCGTGAGCCACAGCGCCGCTCGATCAGCCAGGTTCTGCGTCCTCGATCGCGATTCCTGAGCCTTGCGCACCAATTCGATGACTTGGGCCAGATAGGTGTCCTTGCCGGTCTTCCGCACTTCAACCGTGACAGCGGAGTCGCCGTTGATCGAGCCCCCTACGACCTCCTCGCCCTCGCCTTTTTCGACCGGCTTGCTTTCGCCGGTGATCATGGACTGGTTGACAGTGGTTCTGCCTTTCACAATCTCACCGTCAATGGGAAACTTCTCGCCGGGCTTGACCAGCACGCGGTCGCCGGCGGTCAACTCATCGACCGGGAGATCTTCGGTACTTCCGTCATCCCTGACGCGGTGGGCATCGGCGGGCATGAGTTCGACGAGTTTTTGAAGTGCATTTGAGGCACCCATAACGGACCGCATCTCAATCCAATGACCAAGAAGCATGATGTCGATCAAGGTCGCCAGCTCCCAGAAGAAGACACGACCTGCCAAGCCGAAGACGACGACGCTGCTGTAGCCGTAGGCCACGCCGATCGCGAGCGCAAAGCCTTGGATCATCGGCGATAACAGGAGCACCGGAACAGAAAGGGCCAGCGAGATCCAGAACCGCCGCATGAAATCGGCCACCATATGCACGTGGTGGGCGTGGTGGTCGCCGCCCCTGCCACCTTGCTGCCCATGCCGGTCATGCGGTGCGCGCTGGTCGCTTGCACGCGTGTGCTGATGTGATTCGTGTGCCATTGGGTTCCCGTTCCTCTGAAATCCCTTCGACTGTTCAACGAGTTAGACGTCGGCGCGCCTAGCCTACGCGCCGCGCCACGCTCCCCGCCGGAAACGCATACCAGCCCGGATCTTCGTAGCTCGTGATTCCGTCTCGTACCTTGAGCACCGTGAACATGCCTCCCATTTCGATGTTTCCGAACTGTCCCTTGCCCGTCATCATCGGAAGCGTGTTCTTCGGACCGGCCATCTGCATGGCGTGATCCTGGTGCTCGGCCATTCCGCTTTCTCCCATGGCCATGTACCCAGGCAGCAGTGAGCGAATTTTCTCAGCGACGCCGCGCTGATCCACGCCAAGCGTGTTCGGAATCGCATGCCCCATGGCATTCATCGTGTGGTGAGACATGTGACAGTGCAGCGCCCAGTCGCCCGGCGCGTCGGCGATGAATTCAACGTCGCGCGTGCTGCCCACGGGAACAAGCACCGTTGTTTCCGGCCACTGGCCAGCCTCCTGAATTTCGCCGCCATCCGTGGCGACAATCTTCCAGGCGTGGCCGTGAACATGAATCGGATGGTTCCACATGCTGAGGTTTCCGAATCGAATGCGGACGCGATCGACGGTTCGGACGACGAGATGATCCGTACCCGGAAACACGCGGCTGTTGAACGTCCACATGTTGAATTCGACCATGATGCTCGGATCCGGACGATACGTGCCAGGATTCACCTGCCAGTTATGCAACATGATTGCGAAGTCGCGTTGAATCTGATTCTTGCGCGGATGCTTGGGATGCACTATGAAAAGGCCCATCATACCGACCGCCATCTGCACCATTTCGTCAGCATGCGGGTGATACATGAACGTCCCGTGTTGGCGGAGTGTGAACTCGTAGACGTACGTCTCACCGGGCCTGATGTGCGGCTGGTTCAGTCCTCCGACGCCGTCCATCCCGCTTGGCAGAAAGATGCCATGCCAATGAATTGTTGTGTGCTCGGGCAGGTGATTGGTCACGAACAAACGTACGTGATCTCCCTCGTTGCATTCGATGGTCGGTCCGGGTGTCTGACCGTTGTAGCCCCAGCATTTCACCTCCATTCCCGGCGCAAATTCCCTGACGCAAGCCTCGGCGACGATGTGAAATTCCTTGACACCGTCGCGCATTACGTGTGGGAGGCTGGCCCCGTTCGGGGTAACCACTCCCGTGAATGACGAGTCGCCTTGGGGGGGGCTTTCATTAGACTTCGGCCGAACGATGGGCGGTGCATCCTGTGCGCTGGCCCGTTGCAAGCCGACTAGTGTTGCCCCGCCCACTGCAAGCCCGGTTGTCACAAAATCACGGCGAGTGATCATGGGTCTGACCCTTCTGGTTTGAGTGGAATCTGCTGCGATGCCGGACCTTGATCCGAGTCGGTCGCCGCCGGTATGTTGATGTCCGCGGATCCCGCGTTCTCAGTCAAGCGAGCGCCTATCGCCCGTTCCAGCCGCGCCCTTGTGATCCAGTAGTCGCGCACCTGGTTAACATAATCTCGATACGTACGCATTTCTTCTTTTCGGGCCTCAAGAACGTGAAAAATGCCGATCAGCATGAAGTTGTATTGTTCTTGCGATAACTGCACGATTCGTTGGTAGGTGGGGACAATAACTGCTTGGTAGCGCTCCACAACTTGCCGCGTGAGCAATAGCCGCGTTCGCAATGCCCGAACTTCAGACCGAATCTCAATCGCCAGCGCGGTGAGCCGGTCTTCACTGGCTTGCAGCTCTGCCTCAAGCCTGGCAATGTCAGCCTGCCGCTGATTGAATAGCGGCAGTTCGACTTGTAGCTCCGGCCCCGTAAGCCACTGTCCGCTCGTATCGCGCTCGGAATCGATCCCGATCCGGGCGAATAGCAAGAACCTCCAATTTCGCGTGATGCCCAGCGCCGCCGACAAGGCCTCCACTTCGCGACCGGCTTCCATTAGGTCGAGCCTGTTCGCGATAGCGGCTGATTCGAGGTGGACGATCGATGCTTCGATCGCAGGCATCTCAGGCAATTGCGCCGGGACCGACCAAGCGGTTTGATCCCCCCAAAGCCCCATGAGCGCATTGAGACGCTCGCGGGCATCCAGTGATTCCAACCGCGCGCGGGCGTATTCCAGTTTGGCTTCCTCGTACAGCGCCCGCTGGTTTTGGAGATCTAGTTCCGGAACGTTTCCGGCTTCGGACATTCGTTCGGCAAGTTCATAGGATGCTTCGGCGGCTTCGGCAACGACACGCATCACGTTGGCGAGTTGCTCCGCGGCGACCAGCGTGTAATACGCCTCGCGCACCTGCCCGACAAACGTGAGCACCTCGTGGGTCACGCCCAGCCGGACACCCTCATAACGAGTGCCCGCGAGCTGCTTGCGCGCGGGAATCATCAGCGCTTGTAGAAAATCCCACTCGACGCCGAGTTCGATATTCGTTGCCGTCGGGGGGCTGTCCGGCCATCGGGGCCGCACGTGGAAAACCGGATTCTCCAGCAGGCCGGCTTCGACGAGATCGGCCTGCGCAATGCCCAGCCGCGCATAGGACGCCTGCATGCGACGGTTATTCAGCAGCGCAACTTGCACCACATCATCGGCGGCGAGCGATCGGGAAAGCACCCTGCGGATCCGTTCAGCGACTTGCGCTTCCGCCGGCGTTCCTTGATTCCAATGCACGTCCAAGCCTGCTCTCGCCGCAACGACATTCCGTACGCAGCCGAAACCACGATCTTTTGTCATCGGTGCGCAACCGGCCAATGAAACGAGACATGCGACGGCGAGAACGAGTCGGGGATTCATTGGCCGTTCTCCGCTTCATGATCTTGCTTGCCGCCGTGCTTTTCGGTGGTGGCAACTGGCTCCAGCGTCATGCCGCACTTGGGGCATTCTCCCGGGGCGGGCTCCCGCACGTCGGGATGCATGGGGCACGTGTAAACCTCCCCTTCTTGTTGCACCGGCGGATTCGCGAGAGTCGAACTCACCGGCTCGGCCAAGAAGTTTGGCAGCGGCGTGAACGGCGCTTCCTGCGCTTGTGGATTCGCGGGGTGGTCGATGGCGACCGATCGCCGGTTTTCAGATGATAAGCAACCGGCGATCATCAAGAGCCCCGTCACCGACGCGGCTTGGAAGATACGAGCTCGATTCATATTGGATCCTGCATCCGGGTTCATGAGGTTGTTGAGGCACACTCGTTCCTAAGACCAAGCATAATGGGTCAATCCATAGATCAGCGACCCGCCAAAGAAGCCAGTAACGCAGACCAATGCCGCGCCAATGAATAACATCGCGCGGTAGCCGGTGGGCGAAGCGTCCGCGCGGCGGAATGTCCGTTCACCGACAACCAGCAGCAGCACGGACCACGCCGCGGTCGTCGTGCCGAGCCAGCGGTGCGTTGTCAGAATCCATGAATCGTCCACCAAGTGGAAGCCGCCGAACAACCAGCCAAGCACGGTTGCCGCCACGGCACCAACGCAACCAACCCACAAGCAGAACCGACCGGCGTTCACGAAGAATGACCGCTTCGTCGCGACCAGCAGCAGTTCCGCCAGGGCAGCCGCCAGAATCATCGCGATCGGAAAGTTGACCATAGGCGGATGGAATTTGCCAAGCCAACCGATCGCCTTGGCAAAGAATCCCCGACCCTGCGGATGCCCATGCTCATGATCGTGGTCGCCGCTTTCAGAATGCTCATCCTCATTGGGATCATGGTCATGGGCTTCCCCCTGGTTGATGTCTTGCGCCGCGACGTCACCGTGGGCATGGTCGCCATGGGCTTCCATAGCTTGCCGGTCGCCGAGCAGTTTCTCCGCCTCCTCCTCTTGATCATCTTCCGCATCGATCGGCGGGGATTTCACTTCACGTACAACTACGCGCGCGGCATACCGACTTGGATTCGCCTTGAACTTGGCGAGACATTTGTCGCAGCAAAACCCGATGACCCGGCCCTCGAATATCGTGGTGAACTCCGGATTGACCTCCTCTTGAGTCATCACGGGGCAAAGTGCATTGACCGGATTCTGTTGTCTGGCGGTGGCACTCCACGGCGAGTAAACTACGCCAAGCAATGCAACGACTGCAACCCGACATGCGACGGGGGCCACGCCGTCACCCTTCAATTCCCACGATCCCAAGACCATTTCGTTTCCTTCACTCGGTTCGCCTGTTTGCCGCCATTCACACGCGCTCGAAGTTCGCAGTACTTTGCCTAGGCGACTATTCTCGCGGCCGATGACGCATCTCAGGTTCCGGTTGGATGCCAAGCGCATCCATCACGCGGTTCGCGTAGTTGAAGTATCCGACAATGTGGGCGGCGTCGAGAATGTCGGCGTCGCAAAAGCCGGCCTCACGCAACATCGCCACGTCACCACGGCGCATTTCAACTGGCTGCGTAGTCAGCTTCACCGCGAAGTCGAGCAGGACGCGCGTGGCCGATCCGAGGTCGACTTGCCGGTAGTCGTCCTGGATTGCCCGCACCATCGCGTCGTCTTTGATCTCCGACCGGAGATCTCCTTCATGGCTCTCCATTCAGTAGAGACAGCCATTGACCTTGGAGACGACGGTTGCGATCAAGACGCGCTGGAGGCGCGATAGGCCGCCGGGCGAGTCCATCAGATGCCGATAGAATTGGCGCCCAAGCGCCATGGTCTCGGGCCGCAGACTCTGAATCTTGACGAGATTGATCACACGCCCGAACTTGGCGCGGCTCTCGGTGTAGATGTTAGAGAGCACGTCGGCCGCTTCCGACTCCGGGACAGTATCTATCCAACTCACGGGATTCGCCTCCTTCACACGGTTCTGGATTCACTCATTCGCAACATCACAACCCGCATGCAACTCGCTCCAGATTAAGCCGATCTTATCCACTGGTCCTCTTCGGAGGCAGGCAGCGGTCGCAGGACACACCCTCCGGCGCACACTGCTCATCGAATCATTGGCTTACCGTCTGGCCCGTCATAGATCACCGCCTCACTCGCGCAGTCGGGACAGGCATGCCGCTCCACGGTCTTGCACCGCCGGTGCTTCGGCGGCCCCGTCAAAACGCGAACTGCGTGGTCATAGCATAATTGACAAGAAATCGTGACGCCTTCCGGCGGCTCGCCCATGAAATGAATCGGTTTGCGATACGCGGAGCTACATGCGCTGACATTGGGAACGAGGGTCAGAGGGAACATCAGCAGGCACATCCATCGCGATCGGATTGAACGAGAACGCGGCACGTCTAGACCTCCCGATTAATCGGTTTTACGGCATGGATCGAGAGAATGATGTCAAGGTAAACACTCTCGATCCGCACAATCTGGAAGCCGGCCGTCAGCACGTTCGCGACGGTATCGCGGTTCATCTCGGTTCCCAGCAGTCGGGTCCATAACGTCATGACATCAAGAGCCAGCCCCAACGGCCAACTCCCGCTACGCACGTGCTCAAACATCAGCAAACGGCCGCCGGGACGCAGCACGCGGTAGAGTTGCTTCAGCGCAACAACAGGATGCGGCACAGAGCACATTGTGCATGAACTAACTACGGTATCGAACGAGCCGTCGCCAAATGCGAGTCGCTCCGCGTCGCCGAGAACAAATGCTATCTGGCCGCGGTACGCTCGCCTCCGTGCCTCCGCGCGTCGGAGCATCTCGACGCTGATGTCGATGCCGATGATCGTCTGTCCCGCGGGGAAGCGGGTGATGTCCACGCCGGTCCCGACGGCGAGGAACAACACCTGTCCATGCATCTGAGAAAAAGGCGAGCCTTTGCCGCACCTCGCCGCAATTGCGATCCTTCACAAACGTCGTAGAGCCGGGCGCAAATCCCAAACGCTCGTCATCACTTGACCTCTTTCGCTGGCCATGCTCGCGCCAATCGACGTCGAAAAATGGCCCCGTACCATCCGAGATAGACAAAAAACAAGAACCCGGACGCCGCTCCAACGGTCGCAGCATCGAAGCCCCCGAACATCCAGCCACTGAGTTCCGAAACATCGACGAGCATCGGCACGATCATCGCCACTACCATCGAAGGCGCCATCGTTTCGATCGAGCCCAGCAGCGGCGATAATCCAAAAGCCATAAGCATCTGAATACCCATCGCCGCCGCCATGCCGAGAACCGAAAGGACCAGAAAATTCCACTCCAATTGATGAAGCCACTGCATCACGACAGCAGATTCTGCTCCCACCGCTGCCAAAAAGATAGCATCGCCGACGTGGAACCAACTCCAGCGCCGGAACCCGAAGACTGGATCACGAGGAGCCTGTGAAACAACTGTGCGGCGTACGTGGCGCGTGCCTTGACCAACGGGTAGAAGAGGCTTATAGGTTGTCATACTCACTTCACACAAATCACGCGGTTCATCGTGCCGTGAGGGTTGGGTACGCGATCGGGGCCGCCGCAACAGGCGTCCGGTTCACCCGGCTCGCAGCACCAACAACCATCCACGACAAACTTGTATTCGTAATGGCCCGGAGCAAGCGTGAGCGTCGCTGTCCATTTCCCCGAAACATTCTTCTTTATGGGTGTTTTCGTCGGATTCCAATCGTTGAATGAACCGACGAGTAATACGGTCTCAGCGGCTGGAGCATCACATTCGAACTCAACCGGCTTCACACCCGACGATTGTTGCGCTTTTGTGCCCATGAGCAGCTCCTTCTGATGACCCAGCTTCATTGACTCTGCTGATTTGCCGACCTTGGCAATCTCGGGGATGGTCATCCTCCCAGTGAGATGTTCTCATACTTCTGCGTCAACTCCTCTGCGCGCCGATTCGACTCGTCCACGATCATGCTCCGGAGTTCGGCTCGAAACTCCTCATTTCCAATTTCGGGTGCTATTTGAATGACCCGGCCATCCGGTCCGATGACGACGGCCGCATTGTTTCCGTTGATGCCGTAGAGGCGCGCACCGCTCCGGTCGCATCGCAGATGCTGAATAGATTCCGCTGGTCCTGCACGAGGTGGCAGTGGCCGTGATCGCACTGACCGTCGAACCAATGCACATCCACTCCGACAACCCGGACGAACGATGTTCCCGCATTTTCCGAGATAATCTGCTCTAGCGCGGTTGCCGCGGGGCCGTGGGTATCCTGGTCGCATCGCGTGAAGGCTAAAACCGTGAATTCGCCGGCGAGGTTGCGCAGTGAGCGTTGTGTTCCGTTATCTTCCACGTACACGAAGTCCGGGAAGGCTTTTCCTAATTCAGCTCCGGTTACCCAGCCGCGCGAAGGCTGCGATGCCCTGCACCCAGCGATCAAGAGCAAAAGCCCGCATGCGATTGTTCGAGCGATCATGGGCAGGTCTCCAGCGAATCGATGGTGAAAATTGGCCACCATTCTCAACGTTGGATGCGCGAGGGCCATGGTTCCTTCCCTCGCGCATTTGCAGGGTTCCGGTATTCAACCAATGAGCCACGGCCTGCCGGCTCGCTGGCCATGGACCGGCGCCGCGCGCCCCGCCATGGCTGCTTGAGCAAGCACGACCCACTCCATAACCACTTCTGACACCGGCGTTTACCCTGCTCTTGGGCAAGCGTCCTTCAATTCGCCGGCGGACGGTACTCACTCGCCGGATTCCGCCGACACACGCTCCCGAAGTTCGCGCCATTCGGTCTCGGGACACTCCGGAACGCCTCCACGACCCGCGGGTCGAAATGGCTGCCAGCACTTTCTTCGATCTCCTGAACAGCGACGGCGTCTGAAAGCCTCGTGATACGGTCGCTTCGACGTGATCGCATCAAACACGTCGGCGACCGCGAATACTCTGGCGAGCAGGGGAATCTGATCGCCCGCCAGTCCACATGGATATCCGCTTCCGTCAAACCGTTCGTGATGAGACCTTACAACGACGACGGCTTCTTCCAGGAAGGGAGTCGCGCTCAGGATTCGTGCCCCCAGCTCCGGATGTTCGCGCATCTGCCGCCACTCGTCATCGGACAAGCCGCCCGGTTTGAGGAGGATCGCATCGGGGACGCCGATTTTTCCGATGTCGTGCAACAATGCTCCGAGTTCCAGCGCACGGAGTTCGGAATCCGCCAGTTTCAACTCCGTCGCAATCCGCAGGGCGAAGGAGCAAACGCGTTCGGAGTGCAGCCCGTATCGTGTTCGCGCGTGTCCAGGGCCGCTACCAGCGCTCGCACCGCTCCGTAGTACGCTTGGGCCCTTGCCTTGAGCGGCGACTTTTCGCGACGTACGAGCACTCCCGCGATCCCGGCCACGCTCCATACCGTGGCGACCTCACCGATCTGGTTGACGTTCTCCTCCGCATGCCCTGCCCACTGCAAGATGACATGCGGCAGATAGACCAGCATGACCGCCGCAGCCGCGATTGCGGCTCCACGAACGTCGAACCAGATCGCGGCGAGCAGCACCGGCAGAATGAAGAGCTTTCGCATCAAGACGTGAAGAACAAGGAAGTGGCTTTCGCCGCGAGGCGTCCACCAATGTCCGGCCGCAACAACCAGAATCAGCAAGGCGACGGTCAGCATCCGGTGCCGTGCCGCCGCATAGGGGAGCAGTTTCGTCGATGCGTGTTCATTCATCGTCATTCAACCAGTTTTGATGCGCCATCACGTTCGGTCCTTCCCGCGCGGAGTGGCTACGTTGCCGTTCAGGCCGAGCGTCAACGTCACTTTCTCGATCCCAACGGTTTCCCTGTCCGCCGGTAACGGGTTCCGGTCCCGGTCCTCGCCGCTGCAATCTGAGTCCATGAACGCCGAACCGGCTGAGCATCGACGGTGTTGCGGAAGGAAATACGGGACTGGCGCATCCAATTTGGCGGAGAACTACTGTGCCCTGCGGGCTCGTTCGAGGCGTTTTGCCCGAAGCAGTGGAGACTTCATGACTGGTGCAGACCTCGGTAACGACCCAGCGGACATGCCGTCGCGGCCTCCGCGTTTCTGGAACACGCTTGCGTTCCGAATCGCGATGTTAATCAACACAACCGCTATCTTGGTGCTCGGTTCGGCCGAGTTCATCGACTTCAGACATGGCGCGGGGCGCTACTCTCACAGGAATACGAGAAGCTCAGGAGGAAGCGAACGTGCTCGGCGTCGCCCGATCGCGCTCGGAAACCCGGACGACTTTCAACCTTTCCTCGACGATTTCTGCACGCAGATGAGCTCTGCTGCGTCACCGGGACACCACATTCTGGTGCTCGACCCGAGCGGAACGGTCCCGCTCCGAGCCCATGCCCGGGCGGATCCTTACCTCGAAGCGAAGATGATTGCGGCCGTTCGTGGGCCGAATCCGTCGGCGGAATTCAAACACGGGAACGCCGTCTACCTTGTGGCAACCGCTGCGACACGGGGCGGCCGATCAATCGTTGTCGCGCAGTCCCTGGATCCGATGCTCCGATTGTTGCGGTCGCGGGCTATCGGCCGGCTTTTCGGCGTTGGTGCCCTCACACTCCTGATTTTCGTGGCAACCGGCGTCGGCCTCTGGCTCTGGATTCGCCGTCCTCTCCGGCAACTTGTAGCCGTTGTCGACGAGGTCGGCCGAGGACGATTCCAAACCCGGGCGGATGGTATGGGTAGTGCCGAAATTCAGTTCCTTGCGAGGGGCATCAACGCGATGGCACAGTCTCTGGGCCGGGTCGAAAACACCCGCAGGGCAGAAATGCAGCGCGCCCGCAAAATCCAACAACGTCTCCTGCCACCGCGAGAGACCCGATTGCACGGCCTGAGTCTCTTCTCGGCATTTCTACCCACGACGAGCGTGGCAGGTGACTTGTTCGATTTCGTGGAACTCCCCGATGGGGCGGTCCTTTTGGTGGTCATCGACGTTGCAGGCCACGGCGTTCCTGCCGCTCTCTACACCGCCCTGCTCCGCACCGTCCTGCGTTACGAGATGAACAGCATCGCCGGACTTGATGACCTACTTTCAAGAACAAATCGGCAGCTTCAAGCGGTGTCCGATGCAGGAGACTTGCCACATGCTTTGTCGTCCGAGTCGAACCAGACCACCAGAACATTCAATTCGCCAAAGCCGGTCACGATGCCGCAATCCTGCTTCATCTGGACGGTTCCGTGGATCTTCTTGAAACTGAGGGCCTGCCGCTCGGGATTTCGCGGTGAAGGCTATCAATCCGGTAGCGTGCCGTTTCGGCCTCAAGACCGACTGATACTCGTACACGGATGGATTGCACGAGTTGTTTGACGCGGGCGGCGTGCCTTTCGGCCGGGAACGGTTGCTTCAACTCGCAAACTACCCGGCAACCTCACCGGAAGAACAGGTCAGCCACATCATCGCGAAGGAACTGGAATTTCAGGGGTCATCTGCGTTCGACGATGACGTGACGCTTGTCATCCTTCAACGAGACTGATTCGAGGCTCACGAACTCATGTTGCATACCGCAACCGCACTAGCATCTGCGGCACCACCCGAATCGCCATCGCCGTCGCGGGTCTTTGGGCTATTATCTTGGAGCAAGAGGACTTATGCTACCCGATACGCGGTCCAGCGGGACAGACTCCGACCAGGTAGCAAGGCGAACGCGGTGGACGAACGGCAACTCATCATCACAGCATGTCGAGTGATGGACCGCAGCGCTCAACGGCGGGTCTGACCAGACGGTTGAGCGGAGCGGCCGCCTCATCCTCCGCATGGTCAGGAATGCCGACGATGCCTTTGACCTCACGCAGGAGGTCTATGTTCGAGTCTTTACCCGTATTGACGAATTCCGCGGCGAGAGCTCTCTCGCCACATGGATCCACCTCGAATCGCAGTGAACGAGCCCCAGGGCGTTCCTGCGCCGCCGACAAACCCAAAATCGCCACCTGAATTCGTCCCCCGCCAAAGACGAGGCCCGGTCGGTGGACCTGAAGGGACAGGACGAGCAGCTCGACGTTCAGGCAGCACTGACCAGCTCTCGGAAGAGGACCGGTTGATCCTATTTTTGCGGTATGACCAGAGACATGATTACCGGGCAATCGGCGAACTGCTAGAATGCGGAAGGGACCGTCGCTTCACGCCTCTCCAGGGCACGTCAACGCCTCAAGGAGGCCTTGACGGACGGCTATTCCTTAACGGAAGAAACCCGGGCTCCTGCGCATCAAAATGATGGAAGTGGGCATCTTCGATTGACCGGCGTCGACGCTGTTGACAGGGAAACACAAGAACTCCGTGCCAGCGTCGCCGCGGGCGGTGAACGGCCATGACTTGCTCTGGAGATCATAGTCAAGCTTGGTCCTTACGTGGACGATGAACTTTCGCCCACCGATGCACAGCGCTTACGGGCCCATCTTGCTGAATGCGACTCGTGCAGCGGCGAGGTCGCTTCACTGCGCGAACTCGCCGCCGCGATTGCCGACGGACCCGCTTCGCAGGTTCCACCCACGCTCTGGACGGCAATTGATCGGCGTCTTTCCGAGCAGGCATCGGATACTGTCTCACCGATCCACCGTAAACGCGTCGTGCCCGTCATGCGCATCGCCGCTGTGATCGCCCTTGTCGTGGGCTTGGGCGGACTCGCTTTCGTCGTTCGACAAGGTGAAAGCACGGCCCACGCGTCAACCATCGACTTTGGCGTGATTCTCGATGCGCTGCCGCTTGACCCACAGAAGGCGTTTTCGCGTTTCTTGACGCTCTACAGCGGTGTGGAGATTTCGCTTGGTCAAGCCCGTTCCTTCGCTCCCGACTTGGATTTCGAAGTACCGGCCATGCTTCCCGGCGGTTTCAGCGGACGAACACGTATGGGCTGCGATTCCAAGGTTCAAACTCCGGCGTCGCGGCGCGCTACAACAATCCGGCGAGTTGCTCGTGGCAATCTTCCATCCGACGGTTCACCCGGAGCAATTCGGCACATCAGGATTATCCTTGTGTCGTCGGCGATCACCACGGGCACGCGGTGGCGGTTGGCGATTGGAGCCTTGTCCACGTGACCGATCCGGTCACCTGCCACTGCGTGCTTAGCCAACTCGACGAAACTGAGCTGGCCCCCGTTCTTAAGGCAGTCGCCCCGCGCTCGAAGCCTCACGAATCATCTGGCCATTGAGTTCCGGATCCGGTAGCTGAGGCGCGCGGACGATACCACGATTATTTAATCACGTGTGATCATCGCAATTGCGCCCAAGGGCCGAGTAGAACACGGGGAGCACCAAGAGAGTCAGGAATGTCGACGTGACGACGCAGCGATCACGGACTGTCGCCAAAGCGGCCGCTGCACTTCCGCGCGACGCCGGTAGGTCTGGCGCCGCCATGGGAACAAACCCGAGACTGGCGACCAATCCTGCCGTCAGAACAGGTCGAATCCTCGTGAGGGCGGCCTCGCGAATGGCATCCCGGAGACTCCTGCCCTGTTCAATCAGCCCGCGCAGAAAGGAAACGAACACCATGTCGCCGAGAACCGAAACGCCCGACATGGCCACGAATCCAGCCGGCCGACACGCTAAAGGGCATGTCTCGAAGGTGTAGGGCGACTATGCCCCTGATCGCGGCAAGGGGCAGCGTCATGGTAATATCCCTGAATCACGTCCATCACTCGTCCGTAGGTCGATATAAGAGTAGGGAAGATCAGCAGCAAGGCCAGCGGAACGATTGATCATCAACCGACGACTTCGTTCCAGATGCTTGAATTGACCGAAATCGTACGTAGTAACCGGTCGGGGGAGTACCACCCGGAGGCAATCCGCCCGACATCCTCTTACGAGGTCGCCAATATCTCTACCACGGGAGTGCCACCGCACGTATAAGGCAGCGTTCTTGCTCCATCTGCGGTTGATGGTGGACGGCCCTTCCGTGATGCGTAATTCTGCAAGCCGATATAGCGGCAGCGCTCGCCCGACGGCGTAGGAATCAGCAGTTTACCAACCCGCTCTGGGATCCGTTCGATACTCGTCTGGAAGCTCGAACAGTCAGCGGAAATCGTATTTGTGACTCTGTCGGATTTCACCCATCTGGAGGTTGCCGATCGAGGTTATAAAATCGAGCACGCCGCCGGCGGCAGAATCCTGCAGCGCCAGTTGATCCTGTCGCACGCGGATTTAATAGGGGCCGCCCCGTGACCTGCCTGACCGTCACAGTCTCTGCGCCCGGCACGCGTTCCAGAACAGTCCAGCGATTTCATCGCCAATCGACTTGTGAGCTTCAAAAATCATCACTGAAGACCTTGATCCTGAGAGATCGCTATGAATGCCGGCCACCATTTCATTGACCGCATTGATGGGTTGTGAAGATTAAAAAGCAACGCGGGCATTCCGGCAAGCACTGTCTCCATTTGCTCGACGAGCTCCTTGCCCTGCGTGCCGGCCCGGGTCCATTTATCACGAGAGGTTTGAGGGTCAGGAACACGTCTGTCAATTCGAGTCCTATGGGGACGGTTGTAAATTCGGTTGTTCCGGTTTCGTGACCAGATGTGCAGGATTTCATCCGGAAAC
>JADJRI010000033.1 GCA_016712275.1 Planctomycetota bacterium | reverse complement strand
AAAGGGCCGGTGAACTTTTTCGCCGGCCCGATTCATTTCATTGAAGCAAAGCTGAACGTTTATTATTCCATGCAATCGTATTTTAAGTAGGTCCATGCGCCGTCGCCTGAAACCCGATCGATACCGTTCTCATCGGCGTCGGCGGATAATTGAATAAGGCGATCGCCCGCGATGCGAAAAACGTTCTCATAGATAATAGGCTCGTCCAATGGATATTCCTCGACAAGCTCGCCGGTCATTTCATCGGTCGATTTGAACACCGTTGCAGTTAGTTCGACGACTCCCGGCGATACATATCGATAGGTTCCTTCATAAGCGACCACATAGGCGAGCGAAAAAAAGCTCGTGTTGGTGTACATGGCCGAGTTAAACCGTCCGTCGGGGCCGAAGTGTATGAAATCATAGCTGCTGCCGCTAATTTCGCCGAATTGGGCAAACTCGTCGATCGTCGTCCCATAGGACCAACCCCAACAACCGACAATGCTGTTGGCCGAATCGACCGGTTCGGCCATTTTCAGAAGCAGGGACACATCCAGCGATGAGACGTCGAAATCCACCTTATTATCAATGAGGTGCTGGATGTTTGCGGGAATGTCGGGATTCAATAGGCCTGCCGGCGGCACGAATGATCCACATCCCGCCAGGACGATGGTCATGGCCGTGACAGCAGTTCCCGTTTTCATGAGATTGGTGAAGTACGTGAACTCTTGAAACATGAGCGAAACCTCCATTGCGCGGAAGATCCGACAAAATGATACAAAGCCCACTCCATAGCCCTTGTCGAATTATCGCGATTCCATGACTCAAAAACAAGCTCCGCGTTGAACCCAATTCAGATCGGTGAACCATCTTTTCGTAAGGACAGTTTTTAATGAGCTGCGTGAGAGTCGGCATGTATTCGAGCATATGTCAACAAAAAACAGTACTACTCGAATGCCGAAATCCCAAACACTCGGCAAGGAAGTCCGTTGGTTTGGCGGCCTACTTTCGGTCATAAAGCCGTAGAATCCGTCAAGAGGCGTATGAATCCTCCTTGATATAAAGTTAGCCTGTGCTAGACTTCTTGTGTCCAGGTAATATGGTGAACCATGCAGTACGCATTTGCCCTCATTATTCCCCTGTTTCTCGCCGGCGTTTTGTTTCCAGCGGCAGGACGGCTCGACTTGCCATTTTTCTGGGCGGCGGTGCTGACGCCCCTGCCGCTGGCCTTCATCGTCGGCCCCCGTCTCGATCCGGACCTGATCAAAGAGCGGCTGAAACCGGCGGCCGGAGGACTTGATCGTCCGCTCCGCGCCTTGGGCACTGTGTTTGTGTCGGCCCAGCTCTTTGTCGCAGGCATGGACGTCGGACGGTATCACTGGACGGACACAGTGCCAACTTGGTTGCGCTGCGTGGGACTGGCCGGCTACTGGGGCGGGATGGCCTTCGCGGCCTGGGCTTTGGTGACGAATCGCTTTTTCTCACCTGTCGTGCGCATTCAGTCCGAGCGCGGCCATCACATCATCACAACTGGACCCTACGCCATCGTTCGTCATCCGGGCTATGCCGGGATGCTTCTATCGTGGCCCTGCCTCTCCATGGCGCTGGGGTCATGGCTGTCTATTGTCTTCCTGATTCCGATGGCCGCGCTGGTTGTCAGGCGTGCGAAGCTGGAGGATAAGTTCCTTCAGGACAATCTCGAGGGTATCGTGAATACTCTGTGAGGGTGGGATATCGCGTCCTGCCCGGTGTTTGGTGACTTGAATTGGAGCATCGCGACAGACTCCGGTAACATTCGGGCGAAAGAACGGAGGATTACATGAGTACCACCAGTTGGACGGATGAATGTCACCGCGCAGCGGCCTTATTTGATGCCGGCGATCACAAGGGCGCGTTGACTGTTTTTCTCGATATCTGCGGCCGCAGCGATCTCAACCCGAGCGGTCGGGCGATGATGTTCCTCAATGTCGCGACAACCCATGAGAAAATGGGACAGCACGTTGAAGCGATGCAGGCATTCGACCATGCAAGAATCTGGTCCCTCCAGCAATACATGTTTGTCGAGCAATCGCGCGCCGTTTATCTGATTCGCGTCGGTCGCAACGGCGAAGCCATTGAATTGATCGAACACTTGCTGAAGCAGGATTCACTGATGCCCGAATCGCGCGCCGCCTGCGAAAGCAATCTCCAGATCGCCCGGCAAAATGCGACTGGAGCTCCGGCTGAAGGAACGGTTCGGTTTTCCGAAGCGCCGCGATCAACGTTGTAGCTGGATGGTGCCATGGCAAGCGATCTTGCATTTTTTTCAGTGGGGGCAATAACTCGTCATTAAATTGGTCGAGTTCACTTCTTGAGTGAATCGTATTCTTAATCTAACGGGGGGGATGGCTCCGCGCGTCGGTTTCCGGCCGGCGTGCGGGGCATGTTTTCCTTGACCCCCGACCCGCACGAACCGAAGAAGGGCTTATGGACCCGCTCATTTCATCCATCGTCGGTCTCAAACTCGCGGAAACCGCCTCATCGATTCAATATGCCGTCGCCGCCAAAATGCTCAAAGTCGATCAGACGCAGGGTGACGCGGCGCTGAAACTCATTCAGGCGGCGCAGGAGTCGTTCGACGGCGCTGTCGCCGATGTCTCCGATGCGATCACGACCGACCTCGACACATACGCTTGATTCGCAGCCAACCGCGACGAATCTCCGCCAATCTGCTAAAACTCACTGTCCATGAGCAACCATCGACCCTTGGAAGAATCCGCACGCGGCCGGGCAGTGTCCGTACTGGTCGAATCCTACGACGGCGACGCCATGTGCCACGACTTGCTGTGCGATCTCCAGGCCGAGCGGCCGCTGTCGCCGGCCGATGAAGGGCTCGCGGCGGAACTGGCCATCGGGGTCTCGCGGCATCGCATCACCTGTGAACATATTGCATCGAAATTCTATCGCGGTCGTTGGGAGGGCGTGGCGGTTACGCAGCGGGTGAATATCGCAGTGGGCATTTATCAACTTTGTTTTCTCGATCGCATTCCCAAATATGCCGCGGTCGATCAGACCGTTCGCATCGCGCGAAGGTATGGCAAAGGCGCCACGGCCGTGACGAATGCAATTCTACGGCAGGTCACTGAAAAGCGCGGCCACATTGTGCCGCGCATGGGCGATTATCCCCCGCGACGATTTCTTATCCTCGACAGTGAACGTGGCCGACTCTTCACGGACGACGTCTTTCCCGACCCATCGCGACGACTGCTCGATTACCTCATCGCCCAGTATGCCCATCCGTCGTGGCTGGTGGAACGGTGGAATCGGCGGTTCAAGACTGCTCTCTGCCGGGAGGTTTTGGAAACAGGCCAACGCCGGCCGGTTCTCTCTTTGCGGGCGAACCATTTGCGCGCCACGCCCGGCGATCTCATGGAGAAACTCGCGGCGGAATCAATAGATGCTGAATTGGCGTCGGACGGCGAGGGTGTGCTAATTCGGGAGACCGCTTCCGCCATGGATCTGGCTGTCGTACGCGACGGGCTGTCCCAGCCGCAAGACACCACAGCCCGCGTTGCGCTGGGGCTCCGGCCGCCGAAACCCGGAGAATTCCTGATCGACTTGTGTGCGGGAGTCGGCACGAAATCGACGCAGGCGGCTGAGATGATGGCGAACAGAGGAACCGTCATTGCCACCGATGACAACAGCGAAAAGCTCGAAAGCGTCATGACTGCGGCGGGACGACTGGGCATCGACATCATCAAGACCGTGCCGCTCGGAGAAATCGACGACGCAATCAAGAATGCCGGTCGCGAACCCGATCTGATACTCGTCGACGCGCCGTGTTTGAACACGGGCGTGCTGGCGCGTCGGCCGGAAGCGCGCTATCGTGCCGGCCAGCGGGCACTCACCGACATCGCCGAACTTCAACGCGAAATCCTCAGTCATGCGGTTTCGCTTTCCGGCTCGAAGACGTCGATCATTTATTCAACCTGTTCGCTGGAGAAGGAAGAAAATGAGGACCAAGCCGCGTGGTTCGTGGAAAACAACGACGGCTGGCAGGCGCGGGAACAACGATTCACGCTTCCATCAACCGACCACGACGGCGGCTATGCCGTCCACTTCATACGAATTTAATCGAAGACGATGCCCGCATATCCAACCGAATCGTTCGATTCGACTTCAAAAACGGACCGGCCGACATCATGACTGGTGATGTGCTCCAGCAAGTGCGATCGCGTCGCCCCGTATGCCTGACAGGCTGCAATCGTCGCTGCAATCGCACCGCCGCCGCAGGCATTTTTCTGGGTCACCGCCTCCTTTGATCGCGTCGTCCCCACGCATGTCCAGCATCAGATCGATCATCCGTCGGTCGTTCACATCCCTCGACCATCGCATCCCCTCCTCGCCGATGCCGTGCGGCGTGAAGTTGAAGCCCGGCCCGTAATGCGTGAGGTCCGTCGAACAGAGAAAAGTCGCCTGTACGCCGTAATTCCTGCATGCCCGCCCCACCGCCCTGCCGAGTGCCACAGCCTTGTCATTCACTGGAACCATGATCGGCACGATGAGCGAATCGGGAAGAAGCTGCTGAAGGAACGGAATTTCGACTTCGATGCTGTGTTCGTTTTCATGTGCATGCGGGCTGCTTTCAAGAAGGCCGGTCTGGCCGAGCAGGCGGTCCGAAAGTCGATCGTCCACTTTCGCCAGTCCAAGCGGCGTTTCCCATGCTCCCGACGGAAATATCGCCGGCATGTTGCCGTGCAAAACGTGAATCGCTCCAAAAATAATAATGGCCTGAGGATGCGTGCGCGACGCAACCGCCTGAATCACTCTGGCGGCCACCGGCCCGCTGTAGGCCCAGCCCGCGTGAGGCACGACGCCGCCGATGATTCGATCGACCTGCGAAAGATCCGTCGCCGCCGGTGTTTCCGAGGCACGTTGAAGGCACAGGTCGATGGCTGTGCGGCACGCTTTCATGTCGTCCGCATAGAATCGACCGGCGAAGACGGGTTCGCGAATCATCATGATGGAAAAACCTTCACCGACATTATAGTTGAATCGGCAGGAAACGGTCGCCGGGCTGCACATGTCTTCCGTTGACATAGTCCGGCCAGCTCATGCGTTTGCCATTGGCCGGTTTAATCTCAAGCACCATCAATTCACTGTCGGTGGTTTGAACGCTCATCATTGGTGTGATGCGCCCGATGTCATCCGGCGATGCGGACGGCATGGTTCGCCCTTCATAGGGAATGGCCCGCGCGAGCGTCACCATTTCATCTCGCTTTCCATCCGCTGATACAAACCTGCTTTGCGCCCCCGGCCAGGACCACAATCCGCAAATCCGATGGGCCAACGCCTTCACAGGCATGTCGAATCGAATGTGACCGTCGGACTTCTTGAGCTTTGGCGCAAGAGTCGCTTTTCCGGCATCCTGCGCGGTCCCGGGAAAGGCCGGTTCTTTTTCGAGCAATTTCAGCGTCTCGCGTACGGCATCGCATCCGATGCGTGCCAATCGGTCATGCAATTCATCCGCTGTTTCATCCGCGCCAATGGCGGTGCGGCGTTGCATGAGAATCGGACCGGCATCCATTTTTTCAACCAGTCGAAAGACGGTCACGCCGGCGAATTCATCGCCATTGATGACCGACCATTGAATCGGCGCGGCCCCGCGACAGGCCGGAAGCAGCGAGCCATGAAGGTTGATAATGCCCGTGGGAAACATGGACAGAAGTTCCGTGCCGATTTTCTGGCCAAAGGCCGCAACATAAGCGAGATCGGCTCTAAACGACCTAATTCTCTCAACGATCTCGGATGCGTTCACATTTTCCGGGCTGATGACCTGCACATTTGCGGCAAGAGCGGCAGCCTTCAGCGGCGTCGGCTTTGGCTCGGACCCGCGACCGCGCGCCTTGTCGGGTTGCGTCACGGCGGCCACGATTTCATGGCCGTCGAAGGCAATCGACTCGAAGGTCGGAATGGCAAATTCGCCGGAACCGAAAAATATCACGCGCATATCTTGTGAGTCCTTTCTCACCGGCTGCACGCACCAATTCACTTATTCTTGAAGTCTGATTCGAGCTTTTTGAGCTGTTTGCGATTGGCGATCTTGTCCGCTTCCGACATGTGATCAATGATCAGCTTTCCATTGAGATGATCGCACTCATGCTGCCAACACCGTGCGGCCAGATCGACTCCCTTCAACCGAATCGGATTGCCCTTCAGGTCCCGCGCGGTCAACACACATTCTTTGGCCCGCCGCATTTGAACATGAACGTCCGGTATCGAGAGACATCCCTCTTCGCCAATCTCATCCCCGGTGAGGTCCGTTAACTCCGGGTTGGCGAGCACCATGTCGTCGGCCGGTTCGCCCGTCACGTTGCAGACAAAAATCCGTCGATTGATTCCCACTTGCGGCGCAGCCAAACCCACACCCTTGTCCTCGCGCATAAGTTCCAGCATACGTGCGGCCAATGCCGCCAATTCAGCATCAAAATGCTCGACCGGAGCGCACCGTTTGCGAAGCCGGGGATCGGGAAAGTGGATGATGCGTAATGACGTGACACGCTTGTCGGACAATATCAGACTCCCCTTGGCGTTTATTTCCTGATAGAATGATATTAGCTGCTCCGGATGGTTCTGAACACCTCCGATGCCCAGGCGTTGGCGGGCCGACACCAACCTGAGAGTGATTGACGAGATCAAAGATTTCGCGAGGTTTGCAGCCGACAAAGGTCTTTCTCATATGAGCGACAATGGCGAAACAGGCGGACCGGCGCCCGCGAGCGCTGGACGAAACATCGAGCGACTTGTCGGCTTTCGCGATGGGCAGGAAAAAAGCACGCAAACTCTTTGAGCACGCTCGCAAGGCCGAAACGGCCCGCAACTATGATTATGCCGTCGAGTTGTTCGTGCAGGGTCTTTCTTTCTGGCCCGATGCCCTCAACGAAGGGCTCCAGAATCTCTGGCTGGTCGCGACAAACCGATTGCGGATGGGCGGCAAGCCCCCCGGATTCCTACTGGCCCGCAAATACCCGACCAGCGGCAAAGATCATGCAAAATCCCTGAACAATGCTATTCATCTCTTTGGATTGAACCCAAACGATCTGAACTACATGGAACAGATTCTGCACCTTGCGGCCAAAGCCCATTGCGATGTGGTGGCCCAATGGATTTCACCAATTCTTGCCGCAGCTTTCAAAACGGGCAAGAAACTCAACGCGACGCACTATCAGTCTGCCTGCGAATCCATGCAGTTTTGTGCCGACCTGGCCATTGAATTCGACAATGACGCCGGCGCAATGGACATTCTCAAGAGTTGCATCGCCATTGCCCAGTTGTGGGCGCAGCATTACCCCGATTCCGCCGCGACCGCCAAAGCCATGAGCGATGCGTCCAGCAAGCTAACCATCGTGAAGGGAAAATTCGCCAAGGGCGAAGGATTCGCCGACTCACTGAAAGACGGCGATTCCCAGCACGACTTGCAGGATCGCGAAAAGAAAGTTCACACGATCGATCGCAACAAGCAACTCGTCGAATCAGCCCGGCGGGATTGGGAAGCCAATCGAAGCGTGCCCAACAAGCTGCTCAACCTCGTTAACATGATGATTCGCATCGAAGACGACGATTCGGAAAACGAGGCCGTCAAACTGCTGATGGACGAACACGCCTCCTCCGGCAACTACATCTTCAAACACAAGGCCGACGAAATCCAGATGCGCCAGCTCAATCGCAAACTGCTGGCGATTCGAAATCGCATCAAGGAAAACCCCGGCGACGAAGCCCTCCGACAGCAGTTTCACGAACAAATGGTCCAACAGTCGGACATCGAAACGCGAATATACGAGGATCGCGTACAGCATTATCCAACAGACCTGAAGGTAAAATTCGAATTGGCCCTCCGCTACTTTCATGCAAAGCGGTATGACGATGCCATTCCGATTTTTCAGGAGGCCCGCAACGACGCCAAGCTGCGATCCCACAGCCGCCTCTACATCGGCCGCTGTTTCTTTGCGAAGGGCTTTTACGATCAGGCGGTCGAAATTCTGCAGCGCGCCGTGGATGAAATGGAAACCCGAACCGGCTCCCTTGCCAACGATCTTAACTATTGGTTGGGTATGGCTTTAGAGTCCTCCGGCAACAAGGACGGCGCTCGAAAAGTCTTCGGATACCTCATCCAACAGGACTACAACTACCGCGATGCCCGCCAGCGACTTGAGAAACTTGTCGCCGAGTCAAAAATGTAGTTTAATAGCCGGGCTAACGACCGGCCGCCGATGTCAGGCGTCGGACACACAGAATCTCGAATGGAATTTCCGCCGAGAACAGCGGGCGCAACGCAGTAGTAAGGAGCATTGAGTGGCACGTTCAATTTCATCCCAGAAGCGACTTCGACAGAACAAACGGCGCGCAGCGCTGAACAAATCGCGCACCAGCGAACTCAAAAACATCATTCGCAAAGTGCGCGATGCCGTCGCTTCAAAGAATCTCGATGCCGCCGAAAAGGCATTCCGGGAGGCTTCCGCCATTCTGGATCGCAGCGGCAATCGCAACACAATCCACCACGGCGCCGCCGCCCGAAACAAAAGCCGCCTTGCCAAACAGGTGAATCTGCTCAAAGCGGCGAAGTGATGGCGGCGCAATCTGCGCCTCTGCTTGACTCAACGAATGTCTATAGCCCCGGCGCGTTTGCGTCGGGGCTTTTTTTGTGATGCGTGAGACTCATCATTGTCCAGGTCCACCGACGGCGAACAGCGCTTTGTGTCCCGTGCCGGGTTGAAACTGGCCCACGCGCTCGACGCTTTCGACGTGAGCGTCGCAGGGCTTGTCTGTGCCGATCTCGGCAGCAATGCGGGCGGCTTTGTCGATTGCCTCCTTCAGGCAGGCGCAAAAAAAGTCTTCGCCATTGAACGTGGATACGGCGTGCTCGATTTCCGCCTAAGGCGCGATCCGCGGGTAATCGTCATGGAGCGTACCGACGCACTCAAAGTGCGCCTTCCTGAACTCGTAGGTGCCGTGACAATCGACGCCGGCTGGACACGCCAGCGACTGATTCTGCCCCCCGCCCGTTCAATGCTTGCACCGGACGGGTTTATCATCTCGCTCATCAAGCCGCACTACGAAGCCGAACCGGCGTGGCTGGAAAAAGGCATCCTGCAGGAATCGCACTTGCCCACCGTCCTCGCACATGTCCGGGACGATGTCGTCGCATCGGGCTTCACCATCAAAGCCGAGATTGAAAGCCCGATTCAGGGACATGGCGGCAACCGGGAGTTTCTCATGCTCCTCGCTGCCCTGCCTCGGCCCGCGTTTGCAAATGTCGTTTCGAAACCCTAACCTGAACTCACATGGCGAAGTCAACCTTCAAAGTAACCGGCACAGAAGAAACGATCGAGGTCGGTCTTGAGCGAGAGTCCGACGGCCGCAAGGGCTCCTACATTCTTCGCGTCGGCGATTCAACCGTTGAAATCGATATCGCCCAGGTCGACGCCGGCGAAGGCGTCATCCGCATGCAGGGCAAATGCCACCGATTCATCGCCGCCCGTAGAGACGGGAAAATCGACGTCTGGCTCGATGGCCGCACATACTCTTTCGAACCCATTGAGGCCGGCGCCCGCCGCGCCGCACGGGACGCCGCAACGGCCGGCCCGGGAGGTAATGCCATCACTGCGCCGATGCCCGGCACAATCCTCAAGATTCTGGTCAATGCAGGTGACACGGTCACGGCACATCAGCCCATCGTGGTCATGGAATCCATGAAAATGGAAATGACCCTGTCCGCCCCGCGCGACGGCCGCGTAAAGGACGTGATGTGCGCCGAAGGCGAACTTGTTGAAATGAGCAAGGTGCTGGTCAAGCTGGAGCCCCCGTCGAATGGCTGACCTGCCGAAACGCGTCAAGATCGTCGAAGTCGGTCCGCGCGACGGCCTTCAAAACGAGCCGGAGCCGATTCCAACCAACATCAAACTGAGTTTCATCGATGCGCTCGCCCACTCCGGATTGCAGCACATCGAAGCGACGGCCTTTGTCCATCCCAAAGCCATTCCGCAACTGGCCGATGCAATCGATGTCGCAAAGAACCTGCCCCCCCATCCCTGCGTCGAATATTCGGCGCTCGTTCCGAATCAGCGGGGCCTCGACCGCGCTCTCGAATCGGGCATTCGCCGCATCGCCGTTTTTACGGCGGCCTCCGACGAGTTTGCAAAAAAGAACATCAACATGTCCGTCGAAGAGTCGCTCGCGGTATTCCAGCCGGTGATCGCTTCCGCAATCACGGGCGGCATGACTGTGCGCGGATACGTTTCGACCAGTTTTGTCTGCCCATACGCCGGCGAAATATCCAAAGAGCGCGTTCTGGATGTCGCGAAGCGATTAATCGACATGGGCTGCGATGAAGTCGCGATCAGCGACACGATCGGTGCAGCCGCGCCTTCCGACATCGACCGAACCGTCGGCCATGTCCTTCAATTCGTTCCGGCGGCTCAAATCGCCCTGCATTTGCACGACACCTACGGCACCGCGTTGGCCAACGTGCTGGCCGGCTTGCAGTTGGGCATTTCGAACTTCGATTCATCTGCCGGCGGCCTGGGCGGTTGCCCCTATGCCAAGGGTGCAGCGGGAAATCTCGCCACAGAGGATCTTGTCTATTTCCTCGATCGAATGGGAATCGAATCCGGTGTGCGCCTCAATGATGTCGCCATGGCATCAATGCTGATTTCCGACCAGCTCAAGCGCGAATTGCCGAGTAAACAATTGAAACGGCTCAATGCAGCGCGACGAGCCAACGGCAATCAACAAAACGGCGAAAGTCCGAATAGCAATTAAAAAGCCGCGACCTCGTTGAAGAGGCCGCGGCCTGGTGGGAAGACCGCTTGCCTGCGTTTTTTCAAACGCGGCAGCGGGTTGTGGGCAAGAACCAAAGTGAATCGAACGGCGTGGCGTGCCAACCCGAGTGCACGTCCGTGTTCCCCCTCCCATCGGATCATTATTGAGACAACTTCATCAACTTCAGTTCTTTCGACGCCCGCCCATAAGTCTTCGCCAAATGCCGGGTTTTCCGGACCTTTATTTTCAAATTGCCCGGTGACCGACCCTTGAACTGGTCATTTACACCCGAGTAGCCCGTCATCCAACCGACAGACAGGCACTTTGAAATTGGCCACTATTGATGCCCCGTATTGTTCCTTGCGTCGTTTCGCCGCTGTTGGCTGGTCTCGAATCGCTTTACCGCCCGCATAGCGACCGAAGCCAACGATCGACACCCATCCTCCAACCCCCTCAGCCCGCCCGGCCGCGGGATGCAGACGAGGTCAAAACCATTGGGGATTTCGTCGTAGTTCGCTCGAAACGCCTCGCGCAACCACCGCTTCAGCCGATTCCGCACCACGGCGTTGCCGCACTTTCGGCTGACCGACAGACCCATTCGCGTCAAAGGCAATCCGTTCGGCAATGCGTAAATCACGATGCAGGAATTTGCGGCCGAATGCCGCCCCGCGAAAACGCGCGCAAACGCCTTTTGCCCGCTCAATCGATAGTTTCCCCATGTCCCTCGCGCAATGGCCATGAGTAAATGGTAGTCGCGAAGAAAGTGTAGTGAAACGCCACAAAGTCCGGGGAGCATGGGCCTCTGGCCCGTTCGCACAGGCCGGAGGCCCATGCTCCCCGTTTGTCGGAACACATCGCGCAAAACGTTGAACGCCTGTTCTTGCCCATGGGTTCCGTCCTTTCTCGCCCTCGCGAAACCGGAGTGGTATCATGGTCACAGGACATTCATTCAGGAGACCTTCGCATGAAATTCGCCACCCGTGCCATTCACGTCGGACAGGAAGCGGACGCCGCTACCGGCATCCATCGTTCCGATCTACCAGACCTCAACCTACACTCAGGATGGTATCGGCCAGCACAAGGGTTTCGAGTATTCCCGCACTGGTAACCCGACGCGCGCCGCCCTCGAGTCCTGCCTCGCCTCACTCGAAGGCGCCGACTACGGCCTGGCCTTCGCTTCCGGCACGGCTGCTGCTGATTGTGCAATGAAATTGCTCAATCCCGGCGACCATGTTGTTTGCGCCGACGATGTCTACGGCGGCACTTACCGGCTCTTCCAACTCGTGCTGAAACGATATGGCATCGAATACTCCTGGGTCGACATGACCAACGTGGAGAATGTGCGCAAGGCGATCAGGCCGAACACGAAAATGGTCTGGATCGAGACGCCGACGAACCCGCTGCTGAATCTTGTCGATATTGCGGCGGTGGCGGAGGTGGCGAAAAAAGGCGGCGCGGTCACTGTGGTGGACAACACCTTTGCAAGCCCCTACTTGCAGCAGCCGATGGAGCTGGGCGCGGACATCGTGCTGCACAGCACGACGAAATATGTCGGCGGGCATTCCGATGTCGTCGGCGGCGCGCTGGCGCTGTCCGATGCGAAGATGTACCAGACGCTGAAGTACCACCAGAACGCAGTAGGCGGCGTGCCGGGTGCGTTCGATTCGTGGCTGGTCATGCGCGGTGTTAAGACGTTGGCACTTCGAATGGAGGCGCATTGCACGAATGCCCAGCGTGTGGCCGAGGCGCTGACGAAGAATCCGTCAATCGAGAAAGTCATCTATCCCGGCCTCGCCTCGCACCCGCAGCACGCTCTTGCCCGACGGCAGATGCGCGGCTTCGGTGGCATGGTCTCGTTCGTCATCAAAGGCGGCGAGGCGGCGGCAAAGAAGATCGCGGGAAAAACGAAATTGTTCGCACTGGCCGAAAGCCTCGGTGGCGTCGAGAGTTTAATCGGCCATCCGGCAACGATGACGCACGCGAGTATTCCGGTTGCGGAGCGCGAGGCCCGCGGCATCACCGGCGGCCTGCTGCGGCTGAGCGTGGGCATCGAGGATGCTGATGATTTGATTGATGACTTGGAGCAGGCGTTTGCACATGTGACGGGTGGCGCGAAGGCGGGTGCAGTTTAAGCGCTAAACATTTGCGCTCTAGTGCGGATCTATCAAGGTATTTGCTCCATCAACAGGCCGACAAGGCCCCATCGTAAATCGCCCTTCGCATTTCTTGGTTCGTAAAGCGAAATCGCATCGCGAGCCGGACCGTGCCGGTCCGCAGCCTATTTGAGAAGAACAGGCGATGGATTGCGCGAGAATTGTCAGACCGAGTATTGCAGCAACCAATCTGCCTGCAAATGCAACCACGATCTCATTACACCTATCCTCCGCACTTACATCAAATTCTAGAAACACAAATCTTCACAATCCGAACGTCGTTCACGTCCTTCCCGTTACAACTGTTTGGCATCCCAAAATCCGCCACCGGAGGCGCACGATGAAAACCCTTCGCACAATCCACGTCTATCTCGGCTGCGCCTTCGCGCCGCTGCTCGTTTTCTTTCTATTGTCCGGCCTGCTCCAAATTTTCGAGCTGCATGAAGGCCGAAAAGACGGCAGCTATCAACCGCCTCGGTGGGTCGCCGAGTTGGCATCGGTTCACATGCATCAGCGGCTCTCGCCGAACGCACCGCAACAGCGCGATCCGAATTGGCCGATGCGAATCGTCACTGGCCGTCATGTGTGCGGGATTGTTTTCATCCGTTTCGCTGGGCATTGTGATGGCATGGCAGTTGAAGAAACAGCGGCGCACCGCCATGATCGGACTTTCGTTGGGAGTGATTATTCCAATCGTGATTCTGGCACTTCAACACGCGTTTGGATGAGAAAAAAGATCTACATTTCTTGAATCGCGACAAAACAAGAATTCAGTGACGCCATGGCGCAACGATTCACCGTCGCAGCCGGACCATGCCACTCCCGGCCACTCCGAAATGAATCCGCGCTTGCGTTTGGATAAACGATCAAATCAAGTGTGCAATGTCAATTCGAGTGTGTCAGCCGACCGCGCGCAGAAACGACACCGAGAACTTTCGGCCGTTTGCCCGACCCCTGACGCGCAAATTCCACGATACCGTCTGATATGGTGTGACCAAGTGCCGGATGTCCGGCACATTCTGCGGAGCAAAATCCATTGCATACCACGCAACCCCCGTGTCACCGGAGTATCCGGAACGTTGAAGGATGACATCGGCCTTAAACACGGTATGCACATGCTTTGACGAAACCCGCCGAAAAAGAGTGTAGCGCACTTGCAGCGTTTCGGGGCTGTCCGAGGTCGGGGCAAGAATCAGCCGGCCGCGCGGCGGCGACTGAAGCGTGATCGGAAACGGCATCAACTCGATGCGCGACTGTCCCGCCGTCTTCCACCAACGCACGTTGCGCCGCCAGAGCCAGAAGAAAAGCAATGCGAAGAAGAACCCAATCCCCACCGGCACCCAATAGCTCCGCTCGGCTCCGCCCCTTATCAGCGCGGGCACCGTGAACACGACCATCAGCATGAATCCCGGCCCGACCAGCATCAGCAATCCGAACCACATCCATTTCAAATCGCTGTGGGCCTTCAGAATCTTCGCCTCTTCGGCACGCGCGGCGGTCAAATCGTCCTTGACGAAATTCGACCGCAGCAGCATGAATGTCGGTACGATGGCCAGCGACAAAATCACCATGCCGAGAACAAATGCAAACGACGCGCCGGCCAGCTCCACCCCCAGCGCCGCATCATCAATCGCATCAACCGGCACGGCCTGCGATGCATTTTCAGGATTTACATGTGCTCTCGGCCGCTCCTTCTGGAATGTCCTTGGCGTCAACCGGGCAAGCAGTCCGCCGCGATTGGGCGACATGATGGAATAATGACCCGAAAACTTCGAGTAATCGATCGTATGCGGACGCCCGTCAATGCTATACGCAAAAACACAATGCAATTCCGGAATGACCGGCAAGTGTTTCTCTGAAATGGGCACGAGCTTGGCATCAATCACGTCGATGGGCACTATCGGCCATTGGCGCGCCGGTCGCAGATCGTTCCACAAGACGAGTTCTTCGTAAATCGTGACGGTGGAGATGTAAGCGAGAAACGCACCGGGATAGAGCAGCCCGAGGAGCAAGACGCAGAGGAACAACTTGCCGATCAGTTTCATCGCGATGCAATTCTCACAAATCGGCAAGCACCATCGAAAGTCGTCGATCTTCAAAGTTGCTGCACGCCGGCACCTATGATCCGCGCGACCGCTGCTCTCGGCACTGCTTTCTCGATACTCACTTCACCCGCACCACCACCAGCGTAATATCATCCATCTGCTTCACCAGCCCCACAAATCGCCGCACATCCCAGAAGAGTTGCTTCGCGATCAGTTCGATCGGCATGTCCGGCGCCATGCTGCCGTGCAAACGGATCGACGACTGCAATCGCTCGCGGCCGTAGGTCTCATCGTCGTAGTTCATCGCCTCGACCACGCCGTCGGTCACCAGCACCAGCAAATCGTCCGGCTGAAGTTCCTCCTCGGCGAATTCGTATTCCGTATCCGGGTCCAGCCCCAGCACAAGACCGCCCTTTTCGAGCAAAGTGATCTCGCCGCCGCGCAGGAGCAGCAACGGCTCGTGCCCCGCGTTGCAATAGCGAATCTTCGTGCCGTCGGCGCTGAGCAAACCGAAAAACGCGGTGACAAACTCGCTCAGCACCGAGTCTTCCCACAGCCGCATGTTCACTTCCTGCACGGCCTCGCTCGGGGTGGCGACGCGCTTGGCGGCGCTGCGCAGCGTGGCCCGGGCGCTGGCCATCATCAGCGACGCCGGTACGCCCTTGCCCACCACATCGGCAATGACGATGCCGACCTGGCCGTGTTTGAACTCGATAAAATCATAAAAATCGCCGCCGAGGTCGAAGTTCGGCTGATAAATGCAGCCGAATTCGTAATGCGGATGTTTTGGATTGTGGCGCGGAAACATACGCCGCTGAATGTCCGCCGCGAGTTTCACCTGTCGGTCGAGTCGCTCGGCCTCTTCGGCCTCCTTGCGCAGACGCTGGTTCACGATGGCCGACGCCACCTGCGATGCGACGGCCTCCATCAGCGCGACATCGAACGGCGAAAACTCGTAGATGTAATCCATGTAGCCGCGGATGACGCCGATCTGTCGCCCGCCCGACTTGAGCGGCGCGACAAGCACACTGGCGAGGCCTTCCTTGCGGGCCTTCTCCGGAAACAGGTTTCGCGGATCGGTGCGGAGGTCGCGAATGTAAATCGTTTTTCCGTCGAGGACATCGCGATCGATTTCGCTGTCGGTGGCGATGATCGATTCCTTGTCCAGATATTCCTCCGACAAATTGCAGGAAGATGCGAGCTTCAAGACGCCGGTCTCCTCGTCGAGCAAGCGAATGCCGGCGGCGCGGAGAATCATCGTGTCCACAAGCGTTTTCGTGGCCGCATCGAGGATTTCCTGAAGGCTGGTGCGTCCGGCGAGCTTCGACGCGATTTCGTGCATGGCTTTCAGGTCGTCGATGCGGCAGCGAAGTTGATAGGCGTTGTAGGCGAGTTTGGTCAAAATCGAGGCGAGCTGCTGAACGAACTGCATCGCCTACTGCATGGGTCCATCGGTCCAGAGCTGCAATTCGGTGGCGGCTCGATCGAGTTCGGCGGGCGCGATGCCGTGGGCGCGGGCGAGCGATTTGAGCGAATCCACATCGAGCGGCGACTGCGGCAGATCACCCAGCACGATGGTGCCAAGGTGACGTCCCTGCAGCAGGATCGGCGCGGCGAATGCGATAGGCCCGCGTGGCAGCAGGTGCGGGAGGGCGCTTCCATCACCCGCGCCGCCTCGGACGCGGCGGCATGGCTGGCCAGGCAGGCGGCCGCCCCCGACGGCGTCGATTGCATCAACCGGCAAAACGCCGGCTTCTGGGATGCCGCGGTGATGGGGTTGCCGGACGCGTCGCGCAGACTGGTGGAAACACCGGTGACGCGGGCGAAACCGTCGAGCAGATTGTGCAGACTTTCCGCGTCGATGAAGTCGGTGAGAACGAATTCGGGCTGGGTGGTTTGAAGCATTCAATTCATTGAACCGTAGCGTCCGTGCCCCTGTGCCGGACGAATCGTAAACAAAGCCACGCCCGTCAGGAAGCGATCGGCGTTCGAACAAGATGGCCTTTCGTAGAATGAGCGAGTATTGCCATCGGCGGCACCAAAATCACGTCTCGCTTGCGACCGCATTCTTCGTTCTACATTCTCCATTCTCAATTCTACGTTCTCAATTCTACATTTTCCCGTGGCAAATCGCCCCGCTGCACCGGATTCGCGCCTTCGTGTAATATAGCGCAAATGGACCTCGTTCGCTATTCCAAGTATCGCGGAAAGATGCCGCGCGAAGTGCTGCTTCTTCGCGGCCTGCCCTGCATCTGGAGCCGCTGCACCTTCTGCGATTACATCGATGACAACACCACCGACGAGCATCTCATCGAAAAAGTGGCCGACGAAAACCTCGCGAAAGTCACCGGCGAGTTCGGCCGCCTCATGGTGATCAACAGCGGCTCGGTGCAGGAATTGCCGCTCGGCGTGCGCGAGCGAATTCGCTTGCTATTAAAGGCCAAGGGCATCGGCGAATTTTGGACCGAATCCTACTGGGCCTATCGCAAGGACTACGAGGAAACGCGAAAGTTCTTCGAGGTCGACACGCACCTCTTCCTCGGCGTCGAAACCTTCGACGACAACCTCCGCAACGGCCTCCTCAACAAGTCGATGCACTGGGATTCCCCCGACGACGTGGCCGCCGCGACGGACTCCATCTGCCTCCTCATCGGCATCCGCGGCCAAACCCGCGACACCATCTGCCGCGACATCGACCTGGCACTGACGAAGTTCAAGTATTGCATCGTCAATCTCTTCACCGAGAACCGCGTGAGCGAGGTTGATGGATGAGGAGATCAAGGCGTGGTTCCGCGAAGAGTTTGCGTGGCTGGATGGGGCCGAGAATGAATGTGCTTTGGAGTAATACGGATTTTGGGGTGGGTTGATCCCTAACGAGCCGGAAGTGTCAGCGCCCGGTCCGAGCACAGCCTGGCCGCCGACGGTTTGGTGGAAACATTCAAACGAGTAAGGAATGTAATACCGGTCGGCAAATCCTCAAATCTTCGAACGCCATCGGTGCTCCGCATTCAACGCCAACGGCGTTACGCCATTAGCCCAGGGTTGTCGCGCAGCGGCTACCCTGGGTCACCGAAGCCCCAGACCCATTCAACCCCAACGGGGTTGCGCCATCCAATGCCACGCAAACGGCACCCATTGACACCGGCCCTAATCCCAAACATACCGCTCATCGAACTCCATGTTCTGCTCCTTCAGCATCCACCGCAATTCGTCTTGGAACGATATCGTCCGATGATGCTCCGGCTGACGCGAAACGTAATTCACCACCTTATCGACAACCGAATGGCTCACTGAAAATGCCGCATAACCCGCCTGCCATTGGAAATCGTCATATTCGTGGCTTTGCTCCTTGACCCAGTCATTCGACACGCGCTTCAACTCTTTCACCCATTCGGCCTGCGTGACTCCGCGTCCAAGCCGCGCGAGAATATGAACGTGATCTTCCACCCCGCCGACGCGCATTGGCGGGCAATCGAGTTGTTTCGAAACTGATCCGAGATAAGCGTGCAGCGCTTCCCGCATAGAGTCGGGTTTCAAAAAAGCCCGGCGGCCTTTGGTCGAGAACACAAGGTGAATGTAAACGGACGAAAGCGATTGCGGCATAGGTCGGCCTCGAAAAGCGTAACCCAGATTCGGGAAAAATTTGAGCGGCTTAATTTTCAAGCAATAACTGCTACGAGGCAATACTGGCTCACCAAAGCCTTAAGCCCTCTAACCCCAACGGGGTTCTGCCCATAACCCAGGGTTGCCGCACAGCGGCTACCCTGGGTTACTGGCACGACAAACCACTCAACCCCGAAAGGGGTCGTGCAATGCAAGCTTCTTCAACCCCAACGGGGTTACGCCTCTAGCCCAGGGTTGCCGCACAGCGGCTACCCTGGGTTACCAAACACCCAACACCCTTCAACCCCAACGGGGTTGTGCCATGTGATGCCACATGCGTGGCGTCAACAAAAACCCATTTCATGCCCAAATGGAATGCGACTGCGGCATCGGCCGGCTCGGATGGCAAAACCCCGTTGGGGCTTAGGGGTCACGATGCAACATTTTCCCAGGATAGCCGCCTCGCCGCAACCCGGCGCACCAAGGACTTGAGCTCTTCAACCCCAACGGGGTTCTGCCTTTAGCCCAGGGTTGCCGCAGAGCGGCTACCCTGGGTCTCAGGGCATCCCGCGCCGTTCAACCCCAACGGGGTTGCGCCATGCGATGCCGCAAGCATGACATCCCTTCAAATCGATTTGATGTCAAAACTTGGCCAATGGAATGCGACTCTTGCATCGGCCAGCTCAGATGGCGAAACCCCGTTGGGGTTTAGGGATCACGATGCAACATTTTCCCAGGGTAGCCGCTGCGCAGCAACCCTGGGCTAAGGGCGGAACGCCGTTGGCGTACTCAGAAATGCTCCTGCGTCGCCGCCCGCGCCGCCTGCTCGGCCTGCTGCTGAGAGATGACGGAGGATTGGGCCTTGATGGTCAACGCCCCAAAATCACCGGCCTGCGCCCGGGTCAGCCCGATCTCGTCCGCATTCTCGCTAAACTTCGGGACATGGGCCTGACACCACTACACAAAGGACACCCAACGTCCTGCCGCCCTCAACCCCAACGGGGTTCTGCCTTTAGCCCAGGGGTTGCCGCACAGCGGCTACCCTGGTCTCCAGGGCATCCCGCCGTTCAACCCCAACGGGGTTGCCCATGATGCCGCAAGCATGACATCCCTTCAAATCGATTTGATGTCAAAACTTGGCCAATGGAATGCGACTCTTGCATCGGCCAGCTCAGATGGCAAAACCCCGTTGGGGTTTAGGGATCACGATGCAACATTTTCCCAGGGTAGCCGCTGCGCGACAACCCTGGGCTAAGGGCGGAACGCCGTTGGCGTACTCAGAGATGCTCCTGCGTCGCCGCCCGCGCCGCCTGCTCGGCCTGCTGCTGAGAGATGACGGAGGATTGGGCCTTGATGGTCAACGCCCCAAAATCACCGGCCTGCGCCCGGGTCAGCCCGATCTCGTCCGCATTCTCGCTAAACTTCGGGACATGGGCCTGACACCACTACACAAAGGACACCCAACGTCCTGCCGCCCTCAACCCCAACGGGGTTCTGCCTTTAGCCCAGGGTTGCCGCACAGCGGCTACCCTGGGTCTCAGGGCATCCCGCGCCGTTCAACCCCAACGGGGTTGCGCCATGCGATGCCGCAAGCATGACATCCCTTCAAATCGATTTGATGTCAAAACTTGGCCAATGGAATGCGACTCTTGCATCGGCCAGCTCAGATGGCAAAACCCCGTTGGGGTTTAGGGATCACGATGCAACATTTTCCCAGGGTAGCCGCTGCGCGACAACCCTGGGCTAAGGGCGGAACGCCGTTGGCGTACCCTTTGCCTGCCCTTGACGCTGGCGTCTGGCGTCAAGGGCCGGGTAGCCGCGCGTCAAGGGCCTGACACCACTCCACTAAATCAGCGGTGCGGCCTCGGGGGAGTGTGGACATTCGCTCGCGCTCCTGAATCGCGGGTGACAGCCGTTTGGCAACACGCCGCATCCCTCTGGTCGGCCGCCAATGGGACGCACTTTTGCAAAATCAGGAGAAAATGTGGGTGAATATCCGTCATTCGGCGCAAATGAATCAGAAATCGCGGCGGAACAGTTGAGCGTTGGCAGGGATCATCCAGCTTTTGCGACAAAAGCAGGATGATCCGTCACATTCACAAACAGAATCCCGGCAAAAGCCTTCAGGTTTTCAACGCCCGCGAGATGCGCCGGAGCGCCGCGTCCCCTCGCCGGAGCGGCGCATACCCGAGCCGAAACCGCACGCCTTGATGGACGGCGGGGAGCTGGAGTCATAGGATATCCGTTGTTGGAAGGTTGGCCGGGCCATCTATCGCCGTGACGAATTGCAAATAGGGCGGCTAATCTAGTATGATAATTTCTTGGAATGAAAAGGAGGCCAAGAATGAGTCGAGCATTTTGTGCATCGGTAATGGTGTTTTTGGGAGTAGCTTTATTTTCGAAACAACCAGTTGCCCAAGGGGCAATCGTTTTCTCCGAAGGCCACTTCTATGGCGCCTATGACGTCTACGGCAGCAGCTTTCCTCGAACGGTTTTTGAATATGATTCTGCTGGTGTAATGATTGGATCAATTACACTTCCTACATCATATAACCACATCAGGGGCATTGGTTTCGGCCCGAACAACCTATTGTACGTTGTATCGACCGATCCCGTTGCTTCCGAGTTATCAGGGTTTACGGTCAGAGCGATCGACTCAAATGGTGTTATCTATGAAAGCTATTACTATCCTGATAACTACCTTGGCGGTGCACAGTGGCACGGAAAAAATCAACTTCGACGCTTCAGGTCACTTCTATGTAAACGGACTCAAAGGCCTTGTTCGTTTCAATTTGGGTGAGCCTGATTCAGGCATCTTGTTTCACAGCTCGACAAACGGAACTTACGATGCCAAGTGCTTGTTGAATGGTAACATACTAATCGCGGACTATAATTCATTAAGAGAGTATACCGGCACCGGCGTCTATGTTAGAAACATCAATCCTGCTCCTGCATACGCAATGAATTATCTAAAAGGTATTGAGTATGATTCCGAATCAAATTCAATTTTTGTTGCACATAGTGGAACATCAGCTGACCCCCGTAACTTTGTAAAACTAGATTACACGACTGGACAGTTTGTTAGTGCAACAGAGTTTCGCCATGGAAATGACTTGGTCCTTGCTACTGACGGTCGCATTGTGGCAGGCTCTTGGTCATTGCGACCCGGAATTTTTACTCAAGATCCAACTCAAATTGGATCTTTCACAGGTGGAAATACAAACCCGATGTTCGTAACGCAGCTTGTCCCGGAACCAGCTAGCGCGTTATTTCTTGGCCTCGCGGCATTGGCGTTTAGACGGAGGCGACGCTAGTCGGGCGGGCGCAGAGCAACCTCATCATCAACTTTTCGAATGATTCTAACGCAAGATGATCGTCCCAGTCATATTTCCTTGTCGTTAATCCGAGATGGGTAGCATTAAGTCTCCGGATGCCTCTGCACATCCTCCTCCGGAAACGGGTCCACCACCGGCGTCGGCTGAATCACCTCCAGCGGAATCGAGTTGACCGCTCGCTCGTCTCGCACTTCTCGGTTCTTCTTCCGCTTCGCCCGCCTCGTGGCCGGCGAATCCCCCGGTGTCACCGGCGTGGCCCGCGCTCTTCGCGGCGGCCGCTTGCCGGCCTTGATGTCCTCGTCGAACTGACGCTTCGTCCGCAGGATGTGGTGGTAATGCTGCGCGAACCGGTGCGCTCATCCCGCACCTGCTGCAACACCCGCAGCGCCGCGTCATTTCGCGCCAGCTTGATGGGCCGGTTTCGCGCCTGGATGTAAATCTCCTCCTCGCGCTTCGCCAGCGAGATCACCATGGGCGGCTTCACGAACGCCTCCGACACCGCCTCCAGCGCCGCGTGCAACTGCCCCAGCCCGCCGTCGATGAGAATGATGTCCGGATACAGCTCCTCGCCCTCGGCCGCCCGCCGATACCGCCGACGCACCACCTCGCGAATGCTCGCGTAGTCGTCGATGCCCTCGACGCTCTTGATCTGAAACCGCTTATATGCCCCCTTGAACGGCCGCCCGTCGATAAAGCACACCAGCGAGCCGACCGTTTCCTCGCCCTGCAAATTCGCGATGTCGATGCCCTCGATGATGCGCGGCGCGTGTTCGAGCTCAAGAATTTTTCCCAGCCGCGCCATCCCCGCGGTCGGATCGACGTAAAACACTTCGGGCTGCAACTCGGTGTTCGCATCTCCCGACATCCGCAGCTTCTTAATCGACTTGATCCGGTCGCGCAGCTTCGCCGCCTCTTCGAAATTCAACTCCGCGGCGGCCGTCTGCATCTCCTTCTCAAGCTCGCGAATCATCACACTCTGCTTCGAGCCAAGGAATCGCTTGAACCGCTCGATGTCCCGCCGATAGTCCTCCCGGCTGATGCGATCGGCACATGGCGCAGTGCATTGATTAATGTTGTACAGCAGGCACGGCCTAAAGAACCGCTTCTTGTCGTCATCCTCGCGAATGTCCAATTCGCATGTGCGAAACTTGAAAACCTTTTGCAAGGCATTCACAGCATCTCGCAGGTCGGTGGCCGACGTAAACGGGCCGTAAAGCTTCGTCCCCTTCTGCCGCGGAGATCGCGTCACAAACACGCCGGGAAAATCATCGCCCGTCGTCACTTCGAGATAGGGGTAAGACTTGTCATCCTTCAGCCGTTCGTTGTACTGCGGCTGAATATCCTTGATGAGCCGGTTTTCCTGAAGCAGCGCATCGACCTCGGTGTCGCATTCCAGAAAATCGATATCCACCACGATGCCGGCCATCTTCGCAATTTCCGGCCCGCGCGACCGCATCAGATCGGCCGAATCTTGAAAGTAAGAGGAAACCCGCGATCGCAGATCGTTCGCCTTGCCCACATACATCACCCGCCCCTTGGTGTCCTTCATCAGGTAGACGCCGGGGCACTTGGGAAATCGGCCGATCAGGTCGCGTAGCTTGGCGATGCGTTCGAGGTGGGAGTCAAAGTCCGACATTGTTCTGTAATTGTAAGCGCGAGTACGCCTGTCCGTCATATTGCTGGAAGCTGTTTCAGAACCCATCACGGAAGTGGTGGGAATACGCGCCCTGCACTTCCGTGTAGGGTTCTGAAACTCACTTAAAACAGAAACGCGATCAGGCAAAAAACGAAGTGAGTAAAAATAGCGTGAGGCCGAGGTGGCGTTCCGGTAAACACCAACCCGGCCTCACGTTGCAAGAGATTGTGTGATGGGCTTGCTTAGCTGCCGCCCTCCAGCATGCATCGCTGAAGCTGTTCACCTTTGCGAAGCAATTCCGCAGAGGCGGCCGGGTCTCCAGCGACCTTTTGGCGAAGATCCGCATACGCCTGAATGTCTTGTCCATCGATCAGACCATCACCGTTGAAGTCACAATCCACCACCGCTAAAGTCGTGGCTGCGGCCGCATCGGCGACGAGTTCCGGCTCGTCAGATCGGAGTTCGACGGGGACATTCTGGGCAAAATTCGGAGTCGTTCGCCCGGAGAACAGGCTCGGACCGACAAACAGAACGGCGACTGCGGCTGCCGCAGCCAAAGGAGCGCCCACCCAGACCCACGGATGCCGTCGAGGATTGCGGCTCTGAGCCACAACCGTCTGAGCATGCCACGGGAACCGGGACGCGCCACTGGCAAAAGCACCACTCTGGTGGGCCTCGCCGAGCATCGCGAGCAGGCTGTCCATGTTGTTCCGCTGAAGTTCCATGACTGTCTCCACCTATCTATTGAATCTCGCGAGCCTCCTGCGCAGAGAAAATCTCAGAAAAGTCGATTTTTTTTCGTTCGAGGCATCGGCGGAGCTGATTGGTGATTTTCACAAGCGTTTTCTCGCGGAGAGTGGCCTCCGGAATCTTAACTTCTTCTGCGACAAGCCTTAACGTCAATCCTTGGAAATAGCGAAGCTGGACGATTCTCGCTTCCTGCGCGCCCAATAGAGCCACGCAGCCGTTCAGGGCATCCAGAACTTCGGCCTCGTGGGCCACTAATTCAGGACTAATCTGGTCCGTTTTTCCGGCCGCTTCGGCGGCGGCGCGGGTGGCATCGCCAATGGTTCGGCGGGAGTCGCGGCAGAATTCGCGGTAAACGTTCCTCAGGATGCCGGCCATCCAGACCAAAAATGGGGTATCGGAGCCATAGTTCTTGCGTTGATTGAAGGCACGGCACCACGTTTCGTTGGCCAGATCGTCAATCCAGTCGTTTCGATGCGACACGCGAAATGCGACCAGCCGAACGCGCACGTGAAACGACGCATAAACGCGCTCAAAAGCGCGTTCGTCGCCGCTACTCAGAGCGCTTAAGTCGGCTTGTTCGACAGATTCAGACATGCGGACTCGGTTGTGACTTGCTGCCCATTTCAGGAAATTGTGCCATGGTATCTTACGCAGTGAAAAGTAGCATTACGCGCAATTGCGACATGCCGGGCGAATGGGCATCACAACTTATCCGACCGCCTCAAATCATGCCAAATTGCCAAGGCCAAATGACCGATGCATATCGGCCTCATGGTCTGATCGTCACGGCTTGGCGTCGCGACGATAACCGCTACACTGGCCATGTGACATGCGTTATCGCCCCCGCCGTTCTCGCGCGGTCAGTCGAGCGGAGACGGGCGACAACCGGTGATGGCCGAATGATCATGGTACGGCGTCGATATTCGCCTTCGATGGTCAGCGGCCAACCGGAATCCATCAAGGGGAGAACATGAAAGTAGCCGCACCCAAAGCGATTCTAGCCGGCGAACGGCGGGTCGCCCTGATTCCCGAAACCTGTACGAAACTGAAAAAGGCCGGATTGGAGCTTTTGATCGAACGCGGCGCGGGGGCGGAGTCGGGCTATGCCGATGCGGCGTATGAGGCCGTCGGCGCAACGATCGTCGATGATGCCCGTCTGTACGCTGAGGCCGACGTGATCGCCTTTCCGAATGCTCCGACATATGAGCAGATCATGAAATTCCGCCGCGGCGTCATTGTCATGGCGGTTATCAACCCGCTGTCGAATCATGACCTGGTTCGCCAGCTTGCGACGGCGGGTGTCACATCGATGGCGATGGACCTGATGCCGCGCATTACGCGCGCCCAGAAGATGGACGTACTTTCTTCCATGAGCACGGTTTCAGGATACAAGGCCGTGCTGATGGCGGCGGCGGCGTTGCCGAAGATGTTTCCGCTGCTGATGACCGCCGCCGGCACGATCACACCGGCCAGGGTGCTGATCCTTGGCGCCGGCGTCGCGGGCTTGCAGGCGATCGCGACAGCGAAGCGGCTTGGCGCGGTCGTTGAAGCGTTCGACGTGCGGCCGGTCGTGAAGGAGCAGGTCGAAAGCCTCGGCGCAAAATTTGTCGAGGTGCCGGTCGAGGCGAAAGACGCCCAGGACGCCGGCGGCTATGCCAAGGAAATGTCGGAAGACTACAAGAAAAAGCAAATGGAACTCGTTGCGAAGCACGCGGCGGCCTCGGATGTTGTCATCTCGACGGCACTGATCCCCGGCCGGAAAGCCCCGATTCTAATCACGGCTGAAACCGTTCGGAACATGCATCCGGGTTCGATCGTCATTGATCTTGCTTCGGAAGCCGGGGGCAATTGCGAATTGACGAAGCACGGCGAGACCGTGATCGACAACGGCGTGCAGGTCATGGGTCCGGCGAATTTACCTTCGTCAATTCCGGTGAATGCGAGCCAAATGTTCTCACGAAATGTCGGTGCATTTCTGCTCGACCTGACCAAGGAAGGCGTGATCACGCTGAATCCGGAAGACGAATGCGTCACAGGAACCATGGTGACAAAGGACGGTCAAGTCGTTCACGCGCGGGTGAAGGAGACGATGGGCGCCTGACACCCATCCATGCTGATCGATTAAGGAGTTATTCTTCGATGTCTGGAATTGGAATCATACTTGCCAACGCGGCCGGGGCTTCCGAGTCACTCTCGGCTTCCTCGCCGGCGTTGATGTTCGTCGCGGCCGTGACTGTGTTCACGCTGGCGACCTTTATCGGCTTTGAGGTCATTACCAAGGTGCCGCCGACATTGCACACGCCGCTGATGTCCGGTTCGAATGCGATCAGCGGCATCACCATCATCGGCGCGATTCTTGTGGCCGGCATGAAGCTGAAATGGTACACGAGCGTCTTCGGCGTGATTGCCATCGGTTTCGCCATGATCAACGTCGTCGGCGGATTTCTTGTCACCCATCGCATGCTCGGCATGTTCAAGCGGAAGGGCTAATCCTTGTCACCTGCGATTTCGAGTACAGCATATCTCGTTTCTTCGGTGTTGTTCATTCTTGCCCTCAAGCGGCTGAGCCATCCGCGGACGGCTGTTCGCGGCAACCTCATGGGCGCGCTGGGCATGTTGCTGGCGATTGTCGTCACCGTGAAGATCGCGATCGACCGGCCGGACATCTCCGGCTCGGGCTATTGGCTGATCGGCATCGGTTTGGCGATCGGCTCAATTGCCGGCGCGATCGCTGCAATCAAGGTGCCAATGACCGGCATGCCGCAAATGGTCGGCCTGTTGAACGGATTTGGCGGCGGCGCCTCGCTCCTCGTTGCGGCCGCGGAATTGGTGACCAAGACGCATGAAGAAGGGTGGTCCGCGCAGTCCGACATCAGCTTCTTTATCGGCGCGACATTTGTGGCCGGTCTGATCGGCGCTGTGACATTCTTCGGCAGCCTTGTGGCGGCCGGAAAGCTTCAGGAATTGAAGTGGGTACCGAACGGAAACATCATTCCCGCACAGCAACTGGTGAACGGCCTCCTGTTTGCACTGTGTCTCGGCGGCGCTGCCTGGGCGACCTACAACCCGGCGATGCAATGGCTCTTCTGGCCGGTCGTGATTCTGGCGTCGGTGTTGGGCGTGTTTGTGACCTGCCCGATCGGTGGCGCGGATATGCCGGTTGTTATTTGCCTGCTCAATTCTTATTCAGGCATGGCGGCATCGGCGACGGGTTTCGTTACTAAGAATGACGGCCTCATCATCGCCGGCTCATTGGTGGGTTCTTCCGGCATCATCCTTTGCCAGATCATGTGCAAGGCCATGAACCGTTCGCTGACGAATGTGCTCTTCGGCAAGCTGGGCACAACGACGGGCGGCGCATCCAGTGATGATGTCTACAAGGGCAAGGTCAAATCGGCCGGCCCCGATGAGCTTGGCATGTTGTTTGACACAGCCCGCCGCGTGGTGATAGTTCCCGGATATGGACTGGCAGTGTCACAAGCACAGCACGCCGTTCGTGAACTTGCGAATGCGCTCGAGGCCAAGGGCGTCGAGGTCGAATACGGCATTCATCCCGTAGCGGGGCGCATGCCCGGGCACATGAACGTGCTATTGGCCGAGGCCAACATTCCGTATGAAAAAGTTCGGGAGATGGATGACATCAATCCATCATTCGCCCAGACAGATGTGGCCATTGTCATCGGCGCGAACGATGTTGTGAACCCGCTGGCGCGAACCGACCCGAAGTCGCCGATCGCGGGCATGCCGATTCTCGATGTGGACAAGGCCCGGACGGTCATCGTGGTAAAGCGCAGCCTCAGCCCTGGATTCGCGGGCATTCCCAATCCGCTCTTCGCGGCGGACAACACGCTGATGTATTTTGGAGATGGCAAGAAGGCGATCTTGGATCTGGTGGCGGCGATCAAAGCGGGGTGATTTACTTTGCATCCTGCATTCAAATAGTTGCGTTAATCTTGCTTCTTAAGTGAATATCGTTGAAATCGCACGTCATCGCTGAAAAACTGTCGATGGCTCAACCGACTGTCTACTATTGGGATTCCATCAGCCTCGAACACGACACCGGCCGTCATGTCGAGCGCATCGATCGCGCCAAGCGGCTGGCGCCGGATCACCTTCGCTCGCGCGTGCCAATGCTGAATCATCAGCCGATCATCGCACACGATGCCGTCGAGTGGATCTGCAAACTGCATGTACCCTACTACCACGATTGGGTGAAGAATCGTTGCGAAGCCGAGGTGGATCGCTCGCTGCTCGATCACGGCGACACCGTCATCAGCCGGCGAAGCTACGATGCCGCCATCGCCGCTGTCAATGCGGCGCTCACGGCAGGCGATGCGGTCATGAACAAGACTGTCGCAAACGCCTTTTGCGCCATGCGACCGCCCGGCCACCATGCGCTTCCAGATGAGGCGATGGGGTTCTGCCTTTTCGGAACCGTATCCATACTCGCCAAATACCTGCAAATTCATCACGGCGTCGGCCGAATCGCCATCGTCGATTGGGACGTGCATCACGGCAACGGCACCCAGCATTTCTTTTACGAAGACCCTAGTGTCTTATTTGTGTCACTCCATCAACATCCCCTCTGGCCGGGCAGCGGCCGGGCGAGCGAAATCGGCGATGGCGCGGGGCAGGGATTCACGCTCAATGTGCCGATTCCCCCTTTTACAACGGAGTCGGATTATCTGGCGGCCTTTGAATCCAAGGTGCTGCCCGCGCTCGACGACTTTAGGCCGGAGTTTCTGATTATTTCCGCCGGTTTCGATGCCCATGCCAACGATCCGCTCGCCAGTTTGCAACTGACCGAGAGTGGCTTTGCACAAATGACCCGATGGCTGAAACAACTGGCGGGCCAACATTGCGACGGCCGCATCGTGAGCTGTCTCGAAGGGGGCTACAACCTCGACGCGCTCGAAGCCTCGGTGGCGGCACACCTTACGGAACTGATGGTGTAATCCGATTTTGAATCGAAGAGTACGCAGCTTCCCACTTGTTCAGAATCTGGGCGCATGAGCCTTCGATCCGCGCAATCACATCCAAAGCCCATACCGCCCTTTTTATGAGTCATCGCTTGGCGTGCGTTCCCGACCGGCCCTAGACCAAAACCCTGCAAACCTGTTATCATAACTATCCGACTGATAAACCTTTATGCAAAGTGGGTGTCTGCGTGCAACTTCATGTCGTCAACGAATATGACACACTCGAAGCAGTTCTCGTGCATCGGCCGGGCGACGAAATCGATCGGCTGACCCACGAAAACATGAAGCGATTTTTGTTCGAGGACATTCCATATTTGACCGGCATGCAGGAAGAGCACGACGAATTCGACGGCGACATGCTGGACCGCGACATTCGGGTGCTCTATCTGGAAAAATTGCTGCTCGAAGTCCTGGCGACCCGCCAGCCAAGTTGCGGCTTGTTGAGCAGGTGTGCGCGACCGATCAGGCGCCGGCGATCGTGCCGGACCTGATCGATGAGAAAATCACATCGAATGAAATGCTCCTCGCGATTCTTTTTCGCGGCATCACAAACCATGAGTATTATGAACTGACGGGCCGACAGCCCTTGGTCGGGTCGGCGACGAACATCTTCATTTTGCCACCGATTCCGAATTCCTATTTCAGCCGCGATCCCGGCGTTGTGGTCGGGCGCAGCGCAATCTCTTGCAAAATGCACTATTCGGAGCGCGTGCGCGAGACGCTGCTGGTTCGGGCGGTGCTGGAGCATCACCCGGAGTTTTCGCACCACCAGATTCTCTATGGCAGTTCGACCAATCCTATCGAGGATCGACCGTTCACAATTGAGGGCGGCGATGTGATTGTGCTCAGCGAGGAATCGCTTCTCGTCGGCGTGAGCGAGCGGACGCGCAGCGAAACCGTGCGCGTATTCGCCCGCAAGGCGTTTGCCGGCGGACAGATCAAGCGCGTGTTTGAAATACCGATTCCATCCGAGCGATCGTTCATGCATCTCGATACTGTGTTTACGATCGTGGATCGCGGCGTGGTCGTTTGGTATCCCGGCGTGATGGAGCGAATCGACCACATCGAGCAACTCACTTCCGACGGCCAGGGTGAAGTTATTCGCGTCAAGGAAACCCGATCGCTCAACCGGATTCTCAGCGACGAATTCGGCACTGAACTCAAGATCATTCCGTCGGGCGGCGGCGACGAACACTTTGCAACCCGCGAGCAGCGAACCGATGGCACCAACATTCTGGCCATCGCGCCTGGCGTGGCCTGCACCTATCGGCGCAATGAACGAACCATCAAAGCGATGCAAAAGGCCGGTGTGGAGTGCATCGCCATTCCCGGGTCTGAACTGGTTCGCGGGCTCGGCGGGCCCAGGTGCATGACCATGCCGCTGCGCCGCCGGCCGCGCGAGTAAAGAGCCTGGCTTTTTCCATGTGTTTTGTCGGTGGAAAACCAAGGCCCGGCACAACCGTCGCATTCGATAAAGTCCGGCCAACCCGCACAGAGCATCACCGTACCCCGGTATTGTTATATGACGCGAGCGCAGGGCGCTTTTCTCTGCAGCACTTACGATCGACGTCCTATCATAACTTACCGGGAGATTCGCGGTGTGAACGCTGCAATTTCTACGGCATCGCTCGTGCCCCCTTGCGAGATTCGTTGCAGCGCTCGACTGTAGGCCCGCTGTAATGCCGCGAAAAGGAAAGCGCGTTTGAATTAAGAACGCATGGATGCGAAGGGGGAAACGCAGCCATGTATCGTCACGGACCCACATCCATGTCGCTCTACGTCGCTTTTGCCCTGACGGCCGCGGCACTCATCACAGCCGCGCTGGTCGGGTGTCAAAAAGAAGAGCAAATTGAGGTTATTACGCTCGGCTCACCCGCCCTGCTTTTTGATGACGTCGAGGCGACACCCATTGCCTCGACCGACATCGGGCGATCGGGTTGGCCGAGCGCGCAGGGGCCGCTCGAGAGTATTGAGGAAACCTACTTCTACCAATACACGCGCGACTATCAGGGCAACGCGTTTCAGGAGCGCAATTCGCCCGTTCGTGTGTTCAGCTCCGTTCGAAGGGGCACGCAGTTGCGGTGATTGCACGTGAAAATCCGGCGTTGAGCCTTCGTCGGCGGATAATCTCATCAAGAAAATCTCGCATTTCGAATTGCCGGCATTTCGGCATTTCAGACCGCGCCAGCCAGCAGCAACATGAGCGCCTTTTGCGCGTGCATGCGATTTTCCGCCTCATCAAAGACAGCCGAGTTCTTGGTGCGTGTAATGTCGTAGGTGATCTCGTCGCCGTAATGGGCCGGCAGACAATGCAACACCACACAATCGGGATTCGCCAGTTTCAGAACGCCCATGTTTAACTGGTATGGAACAAAGTGGGCATGCCGCCGCTGTGCGTCGGCCTCCTGCCCCATGCTGGCCCACACATCGGTGTAGAGCACATCCGCATTTTTCGCGCCCTCCTCGATGCTGCGCGTGACATTCACGCCGCCGCCGGTTTTCGCGGCGATTTCCATCGATCGCTTTACGACGTCGGCATTCGGCTCGAAGCCCTCAGGCGTCACAATTGAAACATGCATGCCCGCGATCGCGCCGCCAAACAAAATGGAATGAGCCACATTGTTGCCGTCGCCCAGATAGGTGAACCGCAGGCCTTTTAGCTTACCTCGCCGCTCCGCGATCGTTTGGAGGTCGGCGAGGATCTGGCAGGGGTGGGAAAAATCCGACAGGCCGTTGATGACCGGCACCTTGGCGTATTTGGCGAGATCCTCGACGATGTCGTGGCCGAAGGTGCGGGCCATGATGATGTAGCACATGCGCGAAAGAACCAAGGCGATGTCCTCGGTTGTTTCGCGCTTTCCGATGCTGATGTCGGTAGGGCCGAGATAGATGGCGTGGCCGCCCATCTGGGTCATGCCGGCCTCAAAGGAGACGCGCGTGCGCAAAGACGGCTTTTGGAAAATCATCGCGAGGGTCTTGCCGGCAAACTTGGTCGAGTACTCGCGGGGGTTCTTCTTCACCTTCGCGGCGGTGTCCAATATCAAATGCAACTCATCTGGCGAAAGATGGGCCAGCGAGACAAGGCTCTTGCCCTTCAGCGGATTACTCATGAACGGGGGCTCCTCCAATTACCGAGATTCAGGCTCAAAGGCCTGCCAATTTGCGTTATCGAGGATATGCTATGGCCCTACATCCACTTTCTGCAAGGACGCCCTTCAAACCAAAAAATCTCAACTTCTCGCACGACTTCAACGGAACTTTGTATGACTCGGATGATGGTCGAAATACGTTCCGCTCCGCTTCCGCCAGCTCATACTCCACCCTCACGTGCGGCTTGTTAATCTTGATCAAGTGCCCCAAATCGATCGGCGTCCCAATGGCCACCACGTCGCATTCCGCCGCATTGATCGTCGCCTCGAGATCGGCAATTTGCGCGGCCCCATACCCCATCGCCGGCAAAATCTCCTCCATGTGCCGGTACTTCTCATAGGTCACCTTGATCGAACCGCGCGCGAACGGCCGCGGATCAACGATCTTCGCCGCACCGAATTGCCGGGCCGCCACATGCCCCGCGCCATAACGCATTTCGCCATGCGTCAGCGTCGGACCATCCTCCACCACCAGAACGCGTTTGCCTCGCATCTTCTCTCCATCACGGCATAACACCGCGGAATTGGCTCGTATCACCTCCGCTATCGGGTTCATTCGTTTCGCATTCGCCTCCACCACGTCAATCCCCTCCACGTGCGCGGTGTTGCACTTGTTGATCAGAATCACATCCGCCATGCGGAAGTTTGTTTCGCCCGGGTAATAGGCCGCCTCATGTCCCGGTCGATGCGGGTCCGCCACAGTAATCAGCAGATCCGGCTTAAAGAACGGCGTGTCGTTGTTGCCGCCGTCCCACAGAATCACGTCGGCCTCTTTCTCGGCCGCCGAAAGAATCTGGTGATAATCGACGCCGGCAAAGAGCAGATTTCCAGCTTCTATATGAAGCTCGTATTCCTCCCTTTCCTCAATCGTGCAATCGTGCCGATCCATGTCGGCGATCTCTGCAAATCGCTGACACGCCTGCTTCGCCAGGTCGCCATACGGCATCGGATGCCGCACCACGGCAATGCGCTTGCCCATTTTCTTCAGCGTGTTGGCCGCCACGCGTGTCGTCTGACTCTTTCCGCTGCCGGTGCGAACCGCGCAAACGGCAATCACCGGCTTCGACGACTTCAGCATCGTCTTTCGCGTGCCGATCAGTCCAAAACTCGCGCCCGCCGCGTTGGCCCGGGATGCCATGTGCATGACATACGCATGGGGAACATCAGAGTAGCTGAAAACCGCGAGATCGATTCCATGTTCGCGAATAAACGACTCGAAGGCGTCTTCCGGCATGATGGGAATCCCGCGCGGATACATCGAACCCGCAAGCACCGAGGGATAGCTGCGCCCCGCGATATTCGGGATTTGTGTTGCGGTAAAAGCCGCAACCGTGTAACGATCATCATGCCGATAGCAACAGTTGAAGTTGTGAAAATCTCGACCCGCTGCGCCCAAGATCAGTACGGAGATCGGTTTATGTGCGGACATGCATGACTCCTTCGCAAAAAAGAGAGAGCCAAATTCACATGCCGGTAAATCCGTGCAATCTCCGTGCGAGACTCGCAAGGATTTTACTTGCTCGATTAAAAATCCGTGATATGTTTTATGTAGCCGAAGCGATTTAGCTCGTGCCAAAAACCCGGTCACCGCAACTGAAAAAGACCGGGGGCGTCAGGCTGAGCCTAGCTCAGTAATCCGGCCTGCCGGAGCGCCCGTTAGCCTTGAGCAAATCACTTCGGTTTTTTCATGCGCCTGAATCCTCTTGAATTCGCTCAAGAGAAACCGCATCAGCAACATCTTTTGGTCGGCCAGAGGATCGTTTGTTCCTGATGAGTTCTACGCACCCAAGAATGGGCACGAGAACGCCATCAATCTCTGCGTTAACTCGTGCATCATATGCTTGATCGAAGCTAACGCCGGAAATGCTGGTCAGCAAATCAATTCGATTGGGCTTCACACCCAGTTGCACAATTTGATTGGCTTTTGATAAATCCGTTTCAGTTATTCTCAATGAAGCAAATCCGAATGTGTTGAGCACCTGAAGCACAAGTTGCGCATTTGCGAGTGAAGGTTCGATGAGGAAATCAATGTCGCTCGTATAGCGAGGTGCGCCATGGTGCGCGACTGCATACGCGCCGACCAAGACATACTTAACTCCCGCCGAGTTCAGTAATTCGATAAACTCTTTGAAGTCTTGCTTTAGGTGCGGAATCGTCGCCATCGTGTGTCGCCACAAGTTCGAGGAGTATCTGCATGCGCTGAGCAGGCGTCAGCGAACGATAAAACTCGTAATCCGCCTCGTCTGCCTCTTCAAACGACCCGAAAATACGCACTTGAGTCTTATCAATTCCCATGTATCACTCGTCAAATTCGAATGCTCATCAACCATTCGCCGACGCGCTCATTAACACCGGCCCAATTCGCTCCATCGCCCAGTCAATATCGCTTTTCTCAATGATCAGCGGCGGAGCAAACCGGATGACATCGTCGTGTGCATCCTTGCAGAGAATTCCATCATCCATGAATTTCTCGCAGAACCAGCGGGCCTTCGGATAATTCTCCTTGATCTGCACGCCGATCAAAAGTCCGCGACCGCGCACTTCCTTTACCGCCGTCGCGCCGACGGCCTGCAGCTTGCTCTTGAAGTACGTGCCGAGTTCCTTCGAACGCTTGTCGAGGCCGTCGTTTTTGATCATATCGACTGCCACGCGCCCCACGGCGCACGCCAGCGGATTGCCGCCAAACGTCGAACCATGATCGCCGGGATTGAACACACTCATAATCGCACGTGATGAGACCACCGCGGAAATCGGCACGACGCCGCCGCCCAGGGCCTTGCCCAGGCACATTGCGTCCGGTCGGGCATCCGCCCCGTCGTGCTGCCACGCAAAGCGATCGCCCGTGCGGCATAAACCCGTCTGAATCTCATCGGCAATGAACAGCACATTATTCTTCGTGCAAAGCTCTCGCACTTTTCTGATATAGCCATCGGGCGGAACAAGTATGCCACTTTCGGCCTGAATCGGTTCGACCAGAAACGCGGCCGTGTTCTTGTTGATCGCCTTTTCCAGTGCGGCCACATCGCCGAAGGGAACGAGCGGAAAGCCGGGCGTGAAGGGGCCGAACCCATCGCGATATTGCGCATCGGTGCTGAAGCTCACGATCGTCGTCGTTCGCCCATGAAAATTCCCGCGAGCGCAAATCACCTCGGCCTTGCCTTCTTCAATACCTTTCACCTTGTAGCCCCATTTGCGGGCCATCTTTACCGCCGTCTCCACCGCCTCCGCGCCGCTATTCATCGGCAGCACGCATTCATAGCCGGTGAGTTCGCACAGATCCTTGCAGAAGGGACCGAGCTGGTCATTGTGAAATGCCCGTGACGTGAGGGTTACCTTGTTCAGTTGCTTGGTCGCGGCTGCGATGAGCCGTTCATTCGAGTAACCAAAGTTAAGCGCCGAGTAGGCGGCCAGCATATCGAGGTACTTGTTTCCTTCGACATCGGTCACCCAGCAGCCCTCGCCCGACTCGACGATCACTGGCAGCGGGTGATAGTTGTGAGCGCCATATTGGTCGGCTATTTTCAGTTGCTCGTTTGTCTTGGAGTCCTGCGTTGCGGTCGCCATGCGTTTTCGTTGACCTCATTTCATGCGGTTTCGATTCCGATCCATCGGCCCCCCGCCGTCCATGTTGAAACGATGTTACCGCAGATCGACTGACTATCGCAAACCGGGGCTCTTCGTGCAATTCGCGGCCCAAAAGCCGGAAATCGGCCGCAAAGCCCAGGCATGTCGGAGCTTGCCCCCGCGCGCTTGCGCGTTACAATCGCATTACCGAACAAGGGTCACGAGTCCTCGTAGCTCAATTGGATAGAGCGTCGGCCTCCGAAGCCGAAGGTTACAGGTTCGACTCCTGTCGGGGACGTTGATAAGCCGAGTCTTTCGCGCCCTTTCGCCGGGTCGATCGCGAACGAGTGGGTTATGTCCGAAGCCGCCGTTACACAGGTCATGCCGCACGATCAAGTTCTGTTGATCGCCGTCACGCGCCGGACGCTGGACGACGTTTCCACTGCAGAGTTGGTCGAATCGGTGAGCACGCTTGCCGCTGAAAAGCACATGGTGCCGATCGTTCTCGACATCAGCCGTGTGAAGTTCGCGCCCAGCGTCGCGCTCGGCTCACTCGTTCATTTGAGCAAGAGTTTCCGCATGGTGGGCCGCCGGGTTGCGATCATCGGCGTCGATCCGCGCGTCCGCGGTGCCATACAAGTGACGCAGCTTAACAAGGTGCTTGAGATACACGAGACCGTTGCCCAGGTCCTGAGCACGCTGCCGAAGCAGTGATTACCGGCGGTTTCCCCTTTCCACCTGATGCGAGTTACGTCCGATTCATTGTTGCAAACCGGGATTCGTCCGATACCACGTGTCGTTACCGGCGTTCGGATCTGAATTCGGTCGTGGGCGAACAAAACTGACCACGGGGTGCATACGATACTGAAAGGCTGGCGCATTTTCCGCGCCATGGGGGAAAAACCATGACGGACTTCACGCTGGGCATTCTTGGGTTTTTCGTGCAGATTCTTTCGCTGGCTGTGCAATCGTTTTTTGAATTCGTCGTCAATCCACTGCTTACTTTCTTTGTCGATGGATTCATTACTGACTCTTCGACTTTGTTGTAAGCCGGGCGAGTTTTCGGACATTTTCCGCAATTATCAATTATATTGACCCCTGAGTCGGCGTTTCGTCTTTGTCGCAATCGGCCGGGGTTCGCTGCATTTCTCGCGATCTCCCGGTCCCTCCGGAACTGGGCTAAACGAAGGACAGGCTAATCGGGCGATGGGCTTGGACAGCGGCTGGGACGGCCCGAGAACCGAGCCAATCGGGATGGCCGTTCCAATAATTTCAGCCTCAATTCTCCGACTCGTTGAACATCCGAATTCAAGCACTCCAAAATTCTGACACTTGGTTATTTCGGCCATCGCCATACTGCCATTTCAGCACCCAATCCCACGTCCGACTTCCATTTGCACCGGTGGAGCTTGCAATCGTACATTTTCACCGACGAACCATGGTCAATCGCCGTGCGCACCCCCGGACGCCGGCAGCAGTTCGTTGATTCCAAAGCAACGTGCGTTTTCGCCGCGTGCGCTTGCGCATGCTGCATTCGCCTCGCCGGTTCCCAGTGAAGCGGCGGAGTGCAACGCCGTCCGGGGGGCTTGTCGTGGGGCGTTCGCTTCTCTATTCCATTGCAATTCTCGTATCCATCGCGCCGATTTCATTCGGCGAGGATCATCCCAACCAGCACCATCACCCGTTTCGCACCATTCAGCCAAACGGCACCCATATCACTCTGACCTATCAGGGCGATGAGGATTTCCATTGGTACGAAGATGCAAGCGGCTACACGGTTGTCGATGTGCGCGGTGAATTTCGATATGCCACACTCGGCCAGAACGGGCAACTCGTCGCCACTGATTTTCTGGTCGGCGATATTCACCCTGCCACCGCGGGCCTGTTGCCTCACGCGCTGCCGTCATCCAAGACGATGGCGCGACTCCGCGAAAAATCGCGCGAGCGTGTCGCTTCCCGCGGCGTCCCACTGAATGACCGCATTCCGGCCGGCGCGCGGCTCATCGAAGGCTGCATCCTTGTTCGGCAGTCATCCGACGCCGAAAACCCAGGCGGCAGCGGAAATGGAAATGTCCAAGGCGCGGTCAGCATGACCAGCAATTTCTGGACGGACGGACTCGTTTACTATTCCTTCGACCCGGCGGTGACGTCCGACCAGCAGTCATCGATGCTCGAAGCCATGGACAGTTGGGAGGCGGTCGCCGGCATTCAATTCATCCAGCGAACCAATCAGGCCAATTACATCTACATTTTCAACGGCACGGGCAATTGGTCTTACGTCGGCATGACCGGCGGTCGTCAGGACCTTTCGATCTACAACTGGGACTACAAGTACATCATGATGCACGAGCTGGCCCACGCCCTCGGCGTCTGGCATGAGCAGTCGCGCCCCGATCGTGACAGCTATGTGCAAATCAATACGGGCAACATTCAATCGGGGATGGAGAGCAACTTTGACATACAAAGCGGCGCGCAAACCCACGGCGACTACGATTTCGACTCGATCATGCACTATGGCCAATGTGCCTTTGCAAATTGCACCTGCTCCAGCGCCTGTCGAACCATCAGCTGTCTCGCCGGCTACACTGAATGGCAGGACACGATCGGCCAGAAAACGCATCTCAGCGTCGGTGACGCGGCGAACATGGCCTTCCTGTATGGCAGCCCCGGCACCTCGTCCGGCATGGCAGAAATGACGAACCCCTCGGCGAACGGCGCACTGATCACCGGTGGCAGCATTACTTTCACCTGGACCACCGGCGCCATGGTGCAGGAGTATCGCCTCAAGGTCGGAAGCGGCAACAACCTCGGCGATTTCTACGATGTGACCAACGGAGCAACAAATGCGGCCGTCACCGGGCTGCCCGTTGAGGGCGGCGATGTCCATGTGCGGCTCTATTCGAAAATCAACAATGTCTGGTCCTATCGCAGCTATGTTTACAAAACTGATCTGTGCGCCGGCTTTCCCGATGCAAATGACGCGGATGCCGACGGCGTTCCGGACGGCTGCGATGCCTGTGCCGGTGCGGACGACAACATCGATGCTGATGCAGACAGCGTGCCCGATGCATGTGATGCTTGCCCAGGCAGCGATGACTTGGCCGACCTCGACGGCGATGGCATTCCGGATGGCTGCGATTCCTGCCCGGTTGGCGCGAATAATGTCGATACGGATGGCGACGGCACACCAGACGGATGCGACGAATGCCCGGAAATCGATGATTCGGTTGACTCGGATGGCGACGGTACAACGGATTGCCTGGATGAATGTCCTGACGACCCTGATAAATCAAGCTTTGGCATTTGCGGCTGCGGTACGCCCGATGTCGATGCAGACGGGGATGGCACACCCGATTGCAACGACAACTGCCCGTTCGATCCATCCAAACTCGAACCGGGTGCGGATGGTTGCAACGCCACCGTTCCGATTACCGGAGGCGGCGTGCTGGGCGGCAGCGGGCCCACGAGCAGCATCACCGGCGGCGGATTCTGCGGCGGCGGAGCATCGGCGGCCTCCACGCTGATGTTGGCGCTGCTCTTCCTCCCTGTGCGAAGGCGTTCTTCGCGCAGTCGGTGTTGAAACCAAAACCCACGATCCACCCCCAAGTGAGAAGCGAGAAAAAGCGTGCGGCAGGGACCGAGCGTCCAGGCCACACGCTTTTTCGTTTTTGCGCTCCCTGATATTCGTGAATGGACCGCACGAAACGTGACTATTCATCAGACGATATTGATTCGCCGCAAAACTACAAAAAAACGGCCCCGGATCACTCCGGAGCCGTTTGGCTTTTCAAGTCTTTTGAATAGGTCGCTAACGAGGGCGAATCACACGCGCGACATATACTCACCCGTGCGCGTGTCGATTCGAATTTTCTCGCCAATCGTGATGAATGGCGGTGCTCGCAACTTGTATCCGGTTTCGACAACAATTTCCTTGGTCTGATTGGTGGCCGTGGCGCCCTTTACGACGGGCGGTGCATCGGTCACTTCCAGCTCCACGGTATTCGGCAAGTCGACGCCGACGATGTCGCCGTTGAGCAGCTTGCACTGAACCATTTCGTTGCCCTTGAGGAAATTGTCGGCATCGGGCATGAGATCCCGCGAAACCGGAAATTGATCGAAGTTGACCGTGTTCATCAGAACGTAATTGTCGCCATCCCGATAGAGAAATTCGAACGGCTTGTCCTCAACGAACGGCACTTCAAATTGGTCGTCCATGTTGAAGCGGTTGTCGATGATCTTGCCCGTCTTGAAATTCTTCAGCTTGACGTTCATGTAGCTGCGCCAATTGCCCTTGGCGACACGGTCCGACTCATGAACAATCCACAGCTCGTTTTCATGAAAGAGAGTAAGTCCTTTGCGAATATCCGTTGCCTTCACCTTGCTCATGCTGCCATATCCTTGATAGTCGATCATCAGGCCAAAAAATGGGCCGTGCCACCCTTTGCGATACCTAACGTGCTGAAATTACAGACCTTAAAGTGTCCCATATCGCCGCCAAATCGTCAAGACGGCGTAATCCCAACAACACACTGTCTTTATGCCAAATCCAGTGCGGCCGGTGCTTCTGCCTTTCGATTCCAAACATCGCCCTGCTTTGGAACCCCATCATCCCCGCGCCGATTATACTTAAGTGGGTATGAATACTGACGCGCGAAGCGACAACATGATTCCGAAGATATCGACAGCCCGATCGTCGTTGGCTGTCGGACTTCGGCTGGTCGCGCCGGAGCCGGTCTTATAAACCGGTCGTGCATGGAGTTCGATTCTCCCCGGCAGCAATATCGCGAGCCTGCCTTGGCAGAGCGATCGTGAGCCGAATCGCCTGCCATTGACGTTGTATTTCGATGCCAAGGGTGTCGATCCGGGGCCTGCAGTGAGGGAGCTTGTGTTTTTCTCGCGGAACAATTTGCAGCACGAATGTACTTGAATTTGTATATTCGACACCACTGATCGAAAGGCAACCGTATGTGGCTCGCTGAAGCCGGAAAATTCGTTGGAGCCAAGGTCGCCGGCGCCATCATCACCGTTGCCGTGCTGGCCGGCGGGTTCTGGTGCTATCGAAATTGGGATCAGGTGGAAGCGTTCGGCCATATCGTTAAGCTCGTGCTGGTCTGGCTGCTTGTTGTCGCCGTCCTTCCGTGGACCAGTTTTTTCTTCATGCGCTCGCTGTTGGATTACCAGTCGTCGCTCACAAATGCAAAGTTTGCAAATTTTGCGAGTGTCGCGATCATTGCGGCATTCTGGGTCGTAGATATTTTCATTGCACTCTGGCTGGGCGATTTTTCAATCAGTGGCGGCTTTACCTGGTTTGTCGTCTTGCTTGGTTTCGTCGCGGCCGGTGCATATAATTACGTGATCTGCGAGTCGTTGGCGAGATATGTCGACTCCTGATCCGTTCTCCACAAAGGCTCCGCCCGCGCGAAGGATTCGCCATGCACGGCCCAAAAGTCGGTGATCGAATCAGTGAATATGTCCTCGACCAGCTTGTCGGCGCCGGCAGCTTCGGACAGGTGTTCCGCGCCCGTCACCACATCTGGAAAGACCAGATCGTCGCTATCAAAGTCCCGACGGACTCTCAATATGTGCGCAACCTTCAAAAAGAAGGCACCGTCATTCACGGATTGCGCCATTCAAACGTCGTACGCGCCATCGGCCTCGATCCCTACGCGGAAACGCCCTACCTGGTCATGGAATTCGTCGATGGCTGCTCACTTCGCGATTTGATTCAGGCGCATCCCAAGGGGCTGCCGATTCGCTCCGCACAGAATATTGTCTGCGGAATTCTTGCGGCGCTCGACCATGCCCATGCCAACAAGATCGTCCATCGCGATCTCAAGCCGGCCAATATTCTCATCGCCGATGGCAACAGGAAAGATTCCGAAACTCTGTCGGTCGGCGACGTCAAAGTGACCGACTTCGGCCTCGGCTATGTCGGCGAAATTACCGCAAACAGTATCATGCAGTCCGGCAGCCTCATGGCCGAGGAAGGCAAGAGCATCAGCGGAACGCTCGCCTATATGTCCCCCGAGCAGCGGGACGGCCAGCCGATCGATGGCCGCAGCGACTTGTATGCTGTGGGCATTGTCCTCTTCGAAATGATCACCGGCGAGCGCCCCAGCGGCAGCGACATGCCCAGCGATGTTCGCGCGGGCTTGCCGACATGGGTCGACAAGGTCTATTCGAAACTCTACACCCGCAAAGACCGCCGTTTCGCGACGGCGACCGATGTACTGAATGAAATTCAGGCATCAAGCGTGCCACCCATCGCAAGCGGCAATAAGACGCGGCCAGACTCACAAGGTGGTGCAATGCCCGATCAAAATCACGATCGGGCTTATTTGAATGTCGCAAAACCGTCGCTCAATCCAAAGTCACGGGCTGGGAGCCGATGCCCAAGTTGCCACACACTGCTCGACGAGGGCGACAACTACTGCATCATGTGCGGCACGCAGGTCGTTGAGAATCCACGTCGTTGTGCCCACTGCGCGGCATTTCCGTCGCCGGATGACAAATACTGTGTATTCTGCGGAACGCCGCTGCCGGAGGTTTCGATGTAAAGCGCGGCGAACCCGATGCCGCGTGGGTGGCATCGCTTTTCTGCCTAGCCAGGAGGCGGCGGCATGAATAGCGTGTATATCGCAAATATCGCTTTGGGTGCCTTCTTAGTCGCCTCATTGCTTATATTAATTATGGGCAGTCTGTTTGCAATTGTGAATTGGCTCACCGTCTCAAAATCAAGCGTCCGCACTAACGCAAAAGAACAAACTGCTATTACACTGAAAGAAAGCAATTGGTCCTGTCGCAACCAACTATGCCTCGTCCGAAATCCCAGCCATGGCCGTTTCTGCCGAAATTGCGGCGCTGCATATAATTCCACCAAGGAGGCCGAAGCATGATCTTCATTGGCGGCGGACAAGGCTGGTTCGGCTTTGCGCCCGGGTTGATCCTGCTCGTTGCCCTTCCGTCGCTGATGCGCTGGTTTCTCTGTGTTCTTGAGGCCCCAGACGAAGATGACCGATTCGCTGAATACGACCAATCGATTCACCACGACCGATTCAAGATGCCCCTGCCACGCGAGTGGAATTGTCCCGACCGATTCTGCCGAACCCACAACCCGTCGCATGCCCGATTCTGTCGCACCTGCGGCAAGCGCCGCCCCCCGCGCGAACTCTTCAATAACGTCGCATGAGCGATTCACTGGCTCGCCAGATTACCCCATTCCGGATTGCCAAACCGCCACATCATCGTCGTCATCGCCACTTTTTTCATTTTCTCCTCGATATTTCGGCCATCCGATACAACACTATGGTTGGGTATGATGGTGGCGTGCTGCGCGGTAACATATCGTGCGGTATAACAAACGACGCCACGGGTTGAGATTGACGGTGGAGCGCGGCCGCACTCGGCTGTGAAAGACCGATAAGCGAACCATGAAAAACGCCGCACAAATCGCGAAAGAAGCCGAATCCACCTATCTTGGCGGCGTCTCCGCGAACCTGAAAACCACCGGCAGCCGCATCATCTCAGGGCAGTGGTTTCAGCGCGAAGAGGCCGACCACGGCGAGCGCGTTCGCGCCGCGATGGTGGACCGGCGCATCTACGACCGGGAGAAATTCAACGAATTGCCACAGGGTCGCACCGTTACCATCCGCGGCTACGAGCGGCGCTGGATTTTCGGCAAGCGCGTGAAGAGCGTCACCATTGCGACGGTCATGGCCCCGCCCGGCCCGCTGCTTGATGAAGAATCGAAAGGCGCCACGCCCCCGCCGATCAGCCGTGCCCAATTGATGGATCACATCAGCAACCTGATCTCGGACGCAAAAGCCACGCATCTCATCGGCGTGTGCAGCCCCAGCGGATTCGAGACGGAGATTCTTGACCATCCGCCGATCTTGCCCAATGTGAAACTCGTGCTTGTCGCTCCGCGCGAAGACGGCGGTTGGCGCGTCACCCCCGGCGACTCGCGCATCGACCCGCGATTGATCAAACTGTTCGACCCCGAAGAGGTCACTCAAAAGCTGAGCCGCGTCAAGCGGGAGATTGACGAACGCCGCATCGATCTGCTGACGGGCACCCTGTCGGCCGGCACGCTCGCACGCGAACTGGATTTACCGGTCGTGCTCGTCAACAATGCGTTTGAGCAGTACGCCCGCTCCGATCCGGAGTTGCGCGTCTCAAAAGTGGGTGCCGAGGCGACGCTCTACCGCGGTGCGGCCAAGGTCAAGGCCGAGGAGGACCGATCGATGTCTCTTGCGGATTGGATACGAAGCCTTTTCTCCAAAGACGGGGAAGAGCTCAAAAAAATAAATGTGCTCGCCGAGAAGCGCATCGCTCTCCACGCGCCTCGATCGCAGGTACGAAGACATCGGCGCCCTGGAAAAGAAAGAGGCCAAGCTGCTCGACGATGGCAAAGCGTCCACGTCCACCGTGACCAAGCGTCGAATGGCCGCACAGATCGCCCGGATGCGCAAGGACATCTCCCGCTTCAACACGAGTGCGTCGATTCTCAGCAAGCAAATCAATGTCATCAGCACGCACATTCACAACCTCGAACTTGCCCAGACCGGCAGCCTTGCATCGCTGCCGTCCACGGACGAATTGACCGAAGCCGCGGTGAACGCCGAGGAAATTCTCGAACAGCTCGGGGCCAGCGACGATCTGGTCAGCAGCCTTGAGGTGAGCATGGCCGATACCGCCATGTCGGATGATGAAGCGGATATCCTCAACGAACTTCTCGGCGACAAGGAGGAGGCGGCCAAGGTAAAGACCGATGCCGTGACCAAGACATCACAGAAATCCGTCCCGGCAAAAGAGAAATCACCCGACGCACCGGCGGCGGAAGGTTAAGAATCACTGAAAAATTGAAAATGAAAAATGCAAAAACATTCATCGGACGCGTGTCCCCATTGTTTCGCTTTGCATTTTTCATTTTGCATTGAGTAACGCTATGGGCCTTTTTGACTGGCTGACGAAATCCTCCAAGTCCCTCTCCCAGATGACGCGCAGCGAACTGCGACGGCAGGAGTTGCTGCTGCAGCGCGAACGCGACCAGCTCATCAAGCGCATCAGCGATCTGGCCCGACAAAAGCAGGACACGTTCGACAAGGGCCGCTCTGAAAAATCGCCCGAGGTTCGCCGCGTGCTGGCCCAGGAATTCGATCTCAAAACCACTGAGCAACTGATGGCCTCGCGCCAGCTCAACATTCGCAGCAAAGAGGCCGTCACCGTCACGCGCATGCGCATGCTTCGCGAAAATGCGGAGCGGGCCAAAGCCCGCGGGAGCAAGCTCGGCCTCATCAGCGAGAAGGACCTTGTCTCACTGGAAAAGATGATCGAGAATGACAACATCACCGCCGACATGTATCAGGAGCGGCTGGATGACATGCTCAAAACCGGCCTAGAAGAAGGCGAAAGCATGCTGACCCCCGGCACCCAGCAGGTGCTCGACATCTGGGACCAGATGGACACCGGCCTGGTGAAAGACAAAGATCAGGCCTTCGAGGAGGCCGACCGTCGCGTGCGCGAGCGCCACAAAGCGACCGAAGGCGGGTGACACCTAATTGGCACGTCTTGCCGGGGGTGTGGCACAGGCTAATAGCATGTGCCACACCCCCGGCAAGACGAAAGTGGAAATGGGCGACATGCCAATCCCACATTGGAGTGTGGAACAGGCTATTAGCCTGTTCCACACTCCAATGCGAGTTTGATCTTGTAGGGTGGGCTCCGCCCACCTTTCTTTATTTAAGAGTAAGCCATCAAATGCTCGAAATCTTCATTCAACATTCCAAGGAAGATGTCGAGTCGGCAATCGTCCAATTCGTCGCCCGGCGCTCCTATCGCCTCACAAAGCCCTGGTATCTCGAAGGCCTGCGCATCGAAGCACCGCAGCTCGACAAAGACGGCTATGCCAATCGCGGCTTCTGGGCCGGCATGTTTGACAGCCCCTCGACACCCCGCATCGACGTCGAGCCCAAGCGCCGTCGCAGCGGCGCCCGCGTCCGAATCGTCATTGCCAACACACCCGAAAGCACGCGCCTGGCCTATGAGCTTCATGCCTATCTGCTCGACGAGCGTTCCTACGAGCGAACGATCCCGCCGATCTGCCCGCGCTGTTCCAGCCCCATCGCCAACATCACCGCACGCTATTGCGGCCGCTGCGGCCACAAGCTCGTCGTCGCCGCCGGTGATCCGCCCGCGCGCAATGAGATTCTGCCGAACCTGATTCCCTTTGCAGGAAATGCCGCGAAGCCGTTTGCCGCCCCGCCGGTCCTTATCGAACGAGACGAACCCGAAATCGAACGTTCCTTCGAGCGCCCCATCGATTCGAAAACGCAGGACATTGAGGCAGAACATTCGGCGTCCGAGATTCATTCGGACGAGCCAGTGACACCGGTCGTGACTGCTGCCGAGGCTGGTTCGTCCTCCGATTCTTCCGAAGTCGCGCCGCAGGAATCTGAAAATATCGACGAATCGCAGCCCAATTCCGAATCGGACGCGAAAGGCAAAAGCGAGAGTTTGACGGAGCCAGAATCGGAAGCTGAAGGCGACGACGAGGCTGAAAAATCGCCTGATTCGCCTGTCGCCGACGATGAATCGCCTACAATCCCCGAGCGGCGAAATGCCATCGCCGAGGAGTGATGATCTTCATGCATGATCGACCCCGACTCCGGCGAAGCCGGCACAATCGCATGATCGGCGGCGTGGTGGGCGGCTTTGCCGAGTATCTGGGCATCGACCCGTCCCTGGCGCGGGTGATTTATGTGATTCTGTCGATCTGTTCGGTCGCATTTCCGGGTATATTGGTGTATGTGATATGCTGGTTGGTGATACCGGAGGAATAGCGAATGATGAATGGCGAATAATGAATTGAATCTGCCCATGATACGCGTTTTTTGTTTCGCTATTCTGAATTCGCTATTCGCTATTCGTGAAAGGCCTCTGAATCATGAGTCTCTTTAAATCCTCCGAAGAACGCCGTATCGAACGCGACATCAAAATCCGCCAGGGCATTCGCCGTATCGAAAAGGCCATCGCCGAGCAGGGCAAGTTCACCAACGACTTCATCAAGAACGCCCGCCGCGCGAAGGACATCGGCGATTCAAACCAATACAACTTCATCCGCAGCAGCCTGAAGAAGACGGCGGCCTTCAAGAAAATGCTGGAGCGACAGCTCCTCGCGGTGAAGAGCGCGCTCATCATCAAGCGTCAGGCCGAGGCCAGCTCTGACTTTGCGTCGGCCATGGGCACGATGGCCCGCGAGATCAGCCGCATGTTCGGCGAGACCGATCTCGTGCGCACGCAGATGGACTGGGAAAAAGCGATGGCCCAATCGCAGACGATGGAGGAGCGGACGAGCATGTTCCTCGAAACCATCGAATCCGCCTCGATGAGCGAGACGGCCGACACCCCGGCGGAGATTGTGACCGATGAAGAGATCGACGCAATGATCGAGGCCGAGGCGCAATCGGTGCATGCGAAGGATGTGGATGAGCTGGACGCGCTTCGCGCGGAGCTGAACGCGGTGAAGGATAGTGGGCAGAAGGAATCGAAGTAAACCTGTTTATCGCGACCGCACCACCGTTTAGCCCAACCGCGATAGCGGTAGGGAGACCGCGAGAAAACTGTCAAACATCATGCAACGCACCCACGAAGACAAAACGCAACTCATGCCGCACCTATGGCACGGCCGCGAACTCGGCAACCTTGAGGATATGCTCATGTTTCTCGATGAAACCGGACCTGTTCATGAAACCTACAATCGCTTGACCTCGCGGCTAAGCGAGGCCGGTCTGGATTTTGTCGTCATCGGCGCATTCTCGATGGCCGTTCATCATTTCCGACGCGCGACCACGGATGTTGATCTTTGCGTTCGACCGGATGATTTAGAGAAATTCAAATCGCAATTCGTCGGAAGTGCCTTTCAACGAGTTGAGGGCCGATTGCGCCGATTCATCGATCCGCAAACGCAAGTCACATTTGATCTGCTCGTTTCTGGCATGCTGGCAGGCAGAACAAGCCGCAATACCGAAATTAAGTTTCCTGATCCATCGGAGGCCGTGATAATCGAAGGCATGCCTACAGTGTCGCTACCGCGACTCATCGAATTGAAGCTCGTGACTTGGCGGCTCAAGGATTGGGCGGATGTTATCTCGCTGATTCGCGCAAACGCTCTTACCGAATCATTCGCGGAAAAATTGAATCCGCTGGTCAGAATGGCCTACCTCGAATGCTACGATCAAATGGTCGAAGAGGATAAATACAGCCCGGAAGGTTAGCGGAATCTGAATAATCGATCGAATCGGGCCGCCATGAACTCCAACGAATTTCAAATCGCCAATTGCCCAATTTCAAAATCCGATGCAGACCGCCTCATGCGCGTCGGCGAATTGGCGAGTTGTCCAAAGTGTGAATACAACCTGCGCGGCTCGAACTCGGGGCGTTGTCCCGAATGCGGCTTCGAATTCCCGGTTGGCTCTTTGTGTTTCATCGGGCGCAAGAAAAATGCCTGGTTTGTTTGGGCATCGTCCATCCTCGCATGGATCGTCATAATCCCGGCCGGCATCAAAATACTTTACGGCGCCGACCCGACGGAAATGAGGGCCGCCATCGCATTGATTTTTGGCCTGATTGTGCTTCAAGCGATGGTCATTTACTTCTTCGCCTGGATTCGAAAGCCAGGACATTGCATCCTCGACAAAGACAAGCTCACGCACGGTCTTGGCATCGGTCAAGTTGATACTGTTCCATGGAACACAGTTTGTGAAATTGAATGCAATGAGCTGCGCGGAACAATTGACATTACGACAACCGACGGGAAGAAAGTGCACATTGTGAAGCGATCAATTCCGCATGCGGCCAGCCCTCTCGATTTCTGCCATTTTCTTCGTTACTACATGTTGGCATTGATCGAACCACGCATAAAATCCGTCATTGCCAATGACGGTTCCTTCCCCAAGGCCGATGCGAAACTCTTGGCTCGCCTGGGGGAATTAACGAATTGTCCCAATTGCTACTACTGCCTTGGCGAATCAATCGATTCCGGACGATGTCCGGGATGCAATAACCAATTTGGAGTTGGCACATTCTGTTTTGGCCGTAAGAGGGGATCATCAATAATATCGCTGATATGTATCGCACTTTTCTGGACGTACGTATTGGGGTTAGTGATCGATTATTGCCGGAGTGGCACCTTTGGAGCAGCGATTCCGATTATATGCGTAGCCGCATTCGTGCAGGTCTGCGAATCGCTCATTCGTGCTCGTTTTCGTAAACCGACTTTCATGACTTCGCACCCAGAGAAAATCACACTTCACTTCAATAGGGGACGGCTCAATGTTGTCCATTGGAACCAAGTGCGTGACATTTGTCCGAGCGAAGACCTTTATGCAATCGACATTTCCTTGATCGACGGAGACCGCGTAATCCTCGGCGACACTGTATTGCCTCGCTCGTCCAATGTCGTGGAATTCGGCCAGCTTCTTCGTACATACTGGCTTAAAACAATTGGGCACTGGGCAACCATTACCGATCCGGCCGATGCCTCCCCTTCTCCCGCGTCGTCCGTGTCTCCTCATCATCCGCATCCCGTCGAGGAGTCTGCCGCGATTGTGCCATACGTTCGACATCCCGCTCGCGCTTCGGAAACTCCCCCTCCCGATCCCACAAATAATAAACCGGCGGCCGGCCGATGATCTGGCGGAACGATTGCGTCAACTGCCCCAACTCACGACCGCTCACCTTCTCGCACATCATCCCGTGCATTCGCCCCGTCCATGCACGCACTGTTTCGATCACCAGCTTGCGGACGCGCGGCAACCGCGCCGCCTTCCGCTCGAAATCCGCCGAAAAGGGATCGAGCTTCCACGCACGCAAACGCTCCATCAGCGCGAGCCGCCCCTTCGGCATCGGGCACGGCCCCACCCGCGTCATGCCCGCCCGCTCGAACACCGGGTTCACCTCGCCCATGGCCGCGAGACATTCGACAAAGCGAACGCCCACTTGCGGCAGCGTGTTTCGCACGAACCAATGGCCGAGACCGCAGCCGCGAATATCCGGGTGCATGACGAGCCTGCGCAAAATTCGCAGTTCGCGGTTCAAACGGCGGATGTTGCGAATGAACCGGCCGCCGGTCGCGAGATTTCGCATGGCCAGTTCCAGCGGTGCGTGGGCAAAGACCAGAATCCCAAGCGGCTGGCCGGCGGCCGACTCGCGCAGCAGGAACACCTTGTCGACAAAGCCAAGTCCGTCGCGGCTGCGATAGTGCATCGCGCGGAAATGCTGATAATCCCGCACACTTCCGGGTTCGATTAACATTCGTCGCTGCAAAGAGATGCCGCCGCAATCATGCATCGCCGGCCGCTTGAGTCCGGCCGAATGCTCGGATTCGCCCAGCGTCACCATCTCGTCGGGCCGCAAATCCGAAACGATGTCGTTTTGTGCCGAAGCCACCACCAGCATCAGCCGGTGCCGCGATACCAGTTTTCGCAAATTGTATGCCACCGCCTTCGCCAGCCGCCGGTGCAGCCTGGCCGTGAACTCGTCGCAGAAAATGACCGGCGAAGCATTACTGCACAGTGCCCTTCCAACGGCACAGGCCAGGCTCGCGCGAAACTTCTCGCCGTCCGACAGATCGCCGAATTGCCGCACCCACAATCTCGGCTCGCCAAGGCCGCAAACCGTGAGTATCTCCATGGCCGTCGCCAGCGACTTTCGCGGCGCGACCAGATCGATGACGGGCCGCGCGGCACGCGATTGGGTTTGCCCGACCCAGATGGCGTTTTTCGTTTTCTCGGCCAGCGCCGCCAGCATCGAGCTTTTGCCGCAGCCCGATGGTCCGGTCAGTAAAATGATCGACCCCGGCCGAAGATTGATCGGGTGCGATGCCGACACTGCGAATGGCAGTTCGCGCGGCGGAATCCCATAGTTCCAGCAGATCTCACGCTTGCGTGGCGTCATTACCGTGACATCCGGCTCGCGAATGACGTGAACGTCGATGCGACGCCCGACGCCGTCCGAGGCCCGATCGCGCGACCTTTCGAAATTCTGATCTGTTTCCTGGTTCATGCCCGATCCTCGATTCAACATGGACCTTACACATACCTAACATCAACAGGATAACGCCGGTATTGCGCAAAGTCAAATCGCGGCAATAATATTGCTGAACGGTGATAATGTGATTTGAAGTAGCATTATGCCCCTAAAGCTCGCGGCTGACGAGACATACGGCAACGCCTTGGATTGAGAATTCTCGCGTAGCATCGATGATCATCGGAGGTGATTGCGGATTATCGCCGCGAAGAATGATGAACCGCTGCTCCCCATTCTGCTCGACGGTCACGCGCTTCAACGTCGGCCGACCCTCGACCAGGCACGCACATATCTTCCCCTGCACGAATTCCGGCTCAACGCCGGGCCGATAGTCGACGAGAATAATGTCGCCGCGCTTCAGCGTCGGCTCCATCGAATCGAACTCGCAGCGAAGGCAGTATCGGCTGGCATGCCACAGGTGGCGCAGTACCGGGAACATTTCCAATTGCTCTTGCGACTCGGCCGGCGGGCCGTTTGGAATCGCCCCGAACAAAGGCAGATCGCGTGTGACCAGTGCCTGTGGCGCGTCATGTCCATCGCCCTCGCCCAGCAGCACGCCTTCGGGCACGCCAAGCGCCACCGACAGCGCGCGAATCGTTCCGCGCCTCGGCTGACGCCCGCCACGCTCGATTGAAGAGAGGTAGCCCTGATTCACATTGGCCTCGGCCGCGAGCTGCTGCTGGGTAAGCCCGCGCTCCCGCCGAACGCGCCGCACGCGCTCGCCGATGGCGTCGCCATATGAGAAGTTTTTCGAAGAATCGGTGGATCGGGGCATGACTCCTATTGTACCCACTAGGCTCTAAAGTTGACGAGGCGCTTGTTGCCATTTCACTTGTTGAGTCTCTATGCGGCGAAGCCGCCCATCGCGAGCCGGTTCGTGCCGAACCGGGGCCCGTTTTGACAATGCCACGATTCAACTCGCGAGTGATTCTCATACGCCGAATCTCTGTGCGAAGTGCTCCTCAACTGGAGCGCCGATATCGGTACATCAGGCCCCGGATCGACACGATCCGGCTCGAGATGGAGGCCACGGACCGACACGGTCCGGCTCGCGATCGCTCTTGCTATCGCTTATTGTCACACTCTCCCCCCCGCGATAACTTCTCATCATGCCCAATGCGGTGCAAACAGGATGGTCCGCCAAGACGCATGGATGCGCCGCAAACATATGCGCCGGGATCGCTATCGCAGCCGCCCTCTGCCGCATGGCGAACGGCATTAGCATAATTCCCGCCGCGATTGAACTCGCGATCGAGTGCACCGCCGCGTTGGGATGGCTCTACGCAAAACGACAAGCCCGCGAATGTCGTAACGTCTCGGTGTCGGCACCGTCAAATGCGCAACGATCAGCCATCGAAATCCCAACCTTCATCCTCACCGCCATCGCAGCCGTCATCCTTTCGTTCATCGAATCCCGCCCCTCCTCGTCGGACTCGCCGCGACTGCATTCATTGTCACTACGCAACTGCTCGAACACATCGTCCGCATCTACAATCGCATTGCTCAATCCATCGACGCGCCGCGACAGGTTGTTGCCCTCGTTCTGAAACCGTGGTTCGTATTGATCGCGCTCGCGGCAATCCTTCTTGCCCTGCCCATCGCCACCCAATCCGGCGTGCCGGACTATCGGCACAACTTTCTAAACCATGCTCTTGACAGCCTCTTCGCATCCACCAGCACCGCATGTCTTTCCGGCGTCACCATTCGCAGCTTTGGCGAGGATTACACCGTCTTCGGCCAATGCATCATGGTCGGCATGACCCATCTTTCGGGCATGGCCTTCGCGCTGGTCGGCCTGGCCATCGTACGGCCATTCCTATGGAGAACCATTTCGCCCCGCGCGGTTCTGCTTACCGCGCTGGTCATTCAGGCCGTCGCACTCCTGGTGATGTATCCGGCCTGGCACAACACGGATGCCGCACGCGTCTCCGACCGACTCTGGTGGAGCATCGTCCATGCGGGCAGTGCCATCTGGAACACAGGGCTTCTGCTTCGAACCGACGGACTCGCCACTTACTTCACCGACTTTCGAATTTCCGTCGCCATGACGACGTTGGCCATCATCGGCTCGCTCGGCTTGCCGTTTCTCATCGAACTGATCTTGCCTCAACCAAAATCAGCCGAAGAACAACCAGACAATACAGCGAACCATGTTCGTCGCCGTCTCAAAAAATTGCCGGAATTCGAGGCGCTGGCCGCGACGATTCTTTTGGGCACGGGCGCGGTCATGCTCTGGTATTTTGACCATCCCGCCTCGAAGGTGGCATCATGGGCGCCCACGCGTTCGCTTGAATCCGTCGAAGACCGCATCGCACTCAACGACATTCCGCCGGAACAGCGATGGCCGGTCGGCTTGTTCGTTTCCGCGACGTTGCGATCCACCGGCCTGCAAAGCACGACAATTTCGGCCGGTTCGCTTTCGTGGTGCACTTTTGGCCTCATGCTCATGTGGATGCTCATCGGCGGCTCGGCGGCCGGCGTGGCTGCGGGCGGGCGAACCGCCATGTTCACGCTGCCGCTTTGTCTGTTTCGATGGAAGCACGAAAAAAGTGAATTGCGCAGCCGCTTATTGAAGCGCCTCGCGATTTTCATTGCAGTCATCGTCGCGGGCAACGTTGCCGCGGTGTCGATTCTGAATCTCGTGACAGATGCAACGCCATACGAAGTCGCTTTCGAGGCCGTTGCCGCGGTGAACAATGTCGGGCTTTCGACGGGTCTTTCGCTCCATTTGACGCCGGTCGGTCGATTGGTGATGATCGGACTGTTTATCGCGGGTCGGCTTGGACCGATTGTGTTCTGGCTCTCGATCGCGGATCTCGTTCGGACATCGACGATCCGCAACACCCTTCAGGCTGCATGACACGAAGAAACGCTGATTCAGCAGGGCATCAACGAAGCAAACCCATTGGCAGGTTTCGATCGCGCGCGGGTTCTATGATCGCCGCCGCTTTCTTTTGTATCCTGATCGGCTGCGGCGGCCCGAAGCCGCAGCCCTCCATTCCCGAACCCGAGCGGGCCAGAATCAGCAGGATCAGCGAGCAACCCGGCGCGACCCGTCTTGAGGGCCTTGGCCCGATTCGCGGCTTCGCCCAGGGCCGCGACTGCACCCTCATCCATTGCCTCGAACTGGTTCTACAAGGTCTGGGCCGGCCGGTGGATTATGACGAACTGATGGGTGTCAGCGGCATGGCATTTCGGCTGCAATTTCGCATCGACCGCTGGGATGTCGGCAACCCCGACCCGCTGGTCGGCGAATCGACCCTCGATCCGCTTTTCATGGCCATCGGCTGGGAATATGACATCAAGGTCGTGCGGCGCGACCAGATGTCAGAGGCCGCGGCCCTTCGCGGACAGATCACGCAGAGCATCGACAAGGGCGTGCCGGTTCTGGCGGCCAACATCATTCGCCCCGAGGACTGGGGAATCATCGTCGGCTATCGCGCGATCAGCAGTGGCTCTGCCGTTCGTACAACGGCGGCGCTGATCCAGCGACCGCCTCGCCAATGGCTGGCCGACCGCGGCGGTCTTTCTCACCAAGCGCCGTCCGCCCCCGCCGCATCGTGACACGATCACGGCATCGATCCGCCGCGCGGTCGACCTCTTCCAGCGCCGCCAATCCGGCAAATACGCCATGGGCTCGCGGGCCTTCGACCTCTGGTGCCAAAACCTCCGCTCGGCCGGCGACCGCAGCTACATCCACCCAAACGTCTGGACGTACATCTGCCTCATCGACGCCCGCGCCGCCGCCGCCCGCTACCTTCGCGGCGTCGCCCCCGAATACGGCCCACCCGGTAAATCGCTCGTGAGCGCCGCGGAATTCTTCGAACGTGAAGTGCGAATCCTCACCGAAGGCTACCGCTTCGTGCCGGCGGAAGTATCCTTCCCTGACTCAATGCCGCCGCAAGAGATGCGCGAGCGGCAGATTGAGGTGCTGATGAAGGCGAAAACGCTGGAGGAGCAGGCGATTTCGGAATTGGAAAAGGCGCTCTAGCCAAACGTTTTGCCCAGACAGGAATGGTCCGGTAGAATGATAATGGCCGCCTGACTTTAGCGTCATTCTTAGAAAACCCGCGTGAACAGGGGATCATGGAATGAATCGACTATGCACATTGGTCATTGCAATGGCATTTGCCCTCACAACGCAAACAGGGTGTTATTACTGCACTTGGGTTCCTCGCATGCAGCAAGTCACCGTTAGGATTCTCAGTTCAGTGGACCAAGGCGAAATCGAAGGAGCCACACTCTTGTGCAACAGTGTTGATAACGATTTGGAAAGGTACAACTTCACAAATCGCAAGAACAGCAACGCACATGTTTCGGACAAACAGGGCCGTATTGAGCTCGAATTGGAATCGGGTGCAATACTCTGTTCGGTGGAATCTCGAAAGCAACATCGGAAAGCATTGGAAAAGAACTTCGTCGCAAACCGAATAGCTAAATTTGAAGTTTCGACACCGAATTTCACGGAGGAAATTGAAGGGGTTGTTTCGCCCAATTCGCTTGTGCTTGGAAAGACATTTCATTTGCAGATCATATCAATTTCACCTCCTCAAGATCTCCGTGAGCAGAAATGAAAACGGCAGTTGCGTTCAACGGCCGCCATTTCAACATCGCCGGCAACAAAATCATCGAAACAAACAAACAACTCAGCAGCCCAATCGCCAATAAAATCCCCAGCCGTGCGTTCGCCGGCACCTGCGACAGTGTCAGCACCAGCATCCCAGCCGACAGTGCCACCGCGTTGACAGTCACCGGAAACCCCGTCTCCCGAATCGCCCCGCGAATAATCTCGCTCACCTCCGCCTCCGGCCGCGCGGCCCGGTCCGCCCGGAACCGGTCCAGCATGTGAATCGCAAAATCCACCCCCGCCCCCAGAATCATCGCCGCGAACATCGCCGTCGCCACGCCCAGCGGAATCCCCAGCCACCCCATCGCCGCAAACACCAGCGGCAGCGACAGCGCGCACGGCAGCGTGCAATACACGCCATACAGCCAAGACCGCCCCAGCAGAGCCGTCACCAGGAAAATCCCCACGAGCGAGAAAGCCAGCGACTGCACCTGCGTCGTCACGATCCCCTCAATCAGCGCCTGACTCACCGCCACATCGCCCGCAAACCTCACCTTCACCCTGTGCGGTTGCAGTTTCTCCCGCTCGAATTCGCGAATTTCGGCCATGAGTTTGGCCGTATCGACGAAATTCGCGAATCGAAAGTACACCGAAGTCAGCGTCTTCGAGAAATCAGCATTCACGATCTGGCGCTGTCGCTCTTCGCCGCGAATAAAGGCATACTTGCTCCATAGCGACTCGATCTCTCCCACGTCGTCGGGAATAATCCGCGAATCCGAGTCGTCGGGATGAATCATGAAGTTTGACGTCGAGATAAACTCCGGCGCCCCCATGACGCCGCCGACCGCATAATCAGTTTTGGCCCGGACGAAATCGCCGAGCATGGCAATCGCCTTCATGACCTTTGGCGAGCAGACCGGATGAACGCCGACATCGACGCGAATTTTTTCGTCGCCCAATCCCATGAGGAAAATCGGAAGACCGTCGGTTCTGGTCGCTCGAAACCAGGGCGCGCCCTCGCGATCAAACACCGATGCGATGGACGTCTGCCAGGACTGCCTGATGCGAGCCGGCCTGGAAGACGGCGACGAGGTTGTTTGCGTCGCAGCCGACATGATCACCCGATCGCCGATCCAATCCTCCGGGGCGGATAGTGTCATATTCGAGACACCCATGTTGGCAAACGGGTATTCCTGCTGTCCCAACTGATCGCTGCGAAGCGGATAGGAGAGCGTCCGATCCGATGCATCGATACACATCTGAATGACGTGCGTGCCGAAGTACTGTTCGTTGAAAGCGGTGGTGCCCTGCCGGAATTCGCTTTGAGGATCGAACCCGTCGATCCAACTGTCCTGAATGCGAAGCCGCTGAATCCCCCAAAAACTCGCGCCGAGCATCAAAACGAACCCGAGCATCACCCAGGCCCGCCGGGCGATTAATCGCCGGGCAAACCGATCCCAGAATCCACCAGTTTCCGCGGCCGAAATTCCGTTTCTTGAAGGCGTCGCCAATCGCACGACGCGCCTCGGCTCGATCAACACCAGAATCGCCGGCATCACGCTCAGCGACCACACCATGCAGAACGCCACCCCCAGCGACGTCACAATTCCAAACATTCGCACCGGCTCTATCGGCGCGCTGGCAAAGGAAATGAAGCCCACGGCGGTGGTGATGGATGTTCGCACCACCGGCCCGATCATCCCCGCCATGGTCTCGCGAACGACATCCTGCCGCGCCGAGAGCGCAAGAACTGTGTCACTCCGATCCTGGATCGAGCGGCGATACCGGCTGAGCACATGGATCTCGTCGCAAACCCCCGTGGCCGTGATGATGATCGGCACCACGGCGATGGTCAGATAAATCGGGATGCCAACAAAGCCCATCAGGCCGAACAGAAAAACCAGGCACGCCCCGACTTCGATCATCGGTATCACGGCCGCGGCAAATCGACGAAAGCAAACGAAGAACACCCCCATCATCAGCAGAATCGTCACCGGCAGAAGACCGATCCGCCGGGCCACCATGAGCCGAAGCTCATACAGGCCGGTCGGCCAGTGCCACGCATCCGCCGAGTTTCGCCCGAAAGTCGACGCCCCGAGAAACCGCGGCGGCACGCCAAGGTCTTCCAGAATATGCAATCCGAGCAAGGCCTCGGCCACCGGCGCGCCGATGACCTGAATCTCATTACCCACCGGCTTTGCTGTGTCCGCAATGGCCTTTTCGATTTCGCGAAAAAAGGCGACGCGATCGCAACCCTCCGGCGTGCCCACGTATATGGCCATTGATTTGTCGTCGAATGCGACGATCGAGCCGGTGTACAACCCGATCCGGCGAATGTCGTCGCGAAGTCGCTGAACGTCCGCATCGCTCTTTGGCATCGGACTTAGAAGCGTCGCAAACCGAATCGAATTCGGCTCGCGATGCAGACCGACTTCAGTCGCGAGACTCGTCACCGTGGCCGGTCGCACTCCTTCGACGCGAGACAGCGCTTTGGTGAGCGATTCGACGTATTCCAGCGATCTCAAATTGAAAATGCCGCCCGCATCATCACACCGAATCAGCACGACGACCGGATCGAGAATGCCGAATTGCTTGCGGATTTCCCGATCGACCCGGAAGTCCGGCGCGTGTTGAGGTATCAGGGCGTGCCCATCGGTTCGCAAACGCAGCTTGGCAAGCCCCGGTGCAAACGACAAAGTGAAAATCACGCCGAGAAAAATGGTCCATTTCGGCCGGCGAATCGAGAATTCCGTGATGGCTCGCACGACCGGATTAACCCTTCCACATCCCATTCCTGTTGAAAAGTCCGCAAAACATGCGAACTACCGACATGATAACCGCACGCAAGCCCCGAAACGAAGGGTATTTCCGTATTCGCCGAACCCATCGAATTACTTGGAGCGCACCGGCAAACGAGGTATAATCGGCGATATCCATTCAGAGGTGCGTTCGCTTTTCCAGAATAGGGGATGAAGGCGGATTTTTTCCAAATTGGAATAGCCTCTGAGGCCTTGTTCGCCGTCTACATTTCGGGTGACCTTCATGAGCAGTGTCATGGGAATTCTGCGCGGGTGGATTTTTCGCATTTCGCCGAATGAAACGACCTTCGCGCGCCGCGGATTCCCACCCTGCCCACAGGCTCAACGCGAACATCTTGAGAAAGTCGGCCATTCATTCGTCGAGGGCTACCGGTGCGCGCTGTCTAACGATGTGTCGCCGGAATTGGTGTTTGAGCTCGATCGCATCGGCGCAGACCTGCGCGGTTTCGCTTACGAGGGTGCGGCCATGGCGCTTGCGCTGCTCGATCTGTTGACGCCCTGGCGTCGCGATCGCATCGCCCGGTTCCTTCATGGCCCCGGTGATCGTCACATTTACATGATTCACGTCGGCGTTGGCTTTGCACTGGCCAAACTGAGACGCGGGGTCGAGCGATCGATGCAATCGATGCATCCTTTCTATCGCTGGCTGGTGATTGACGGCTATGGGTTCCACGAAGGTTTCTTCAAATGGCGCGATTCGTTCGAACAACTTAGGACGCCGGTGCGGCTCACGACGGAACACTTGCCGGTATTCGATCAGGGACTGGGTCGTTCGCTTTGGTTTGTATCCGGAGCACAACCGGGGCACATCGTCGACATGATCGGCCGATTCCCGCGCGAACGGCAGCACAATCTGTGGAGCGGCATCGGCCTTGCCAGCACGTACGCAGGCGGTGTCGATCAAACCGTACTCGAGTTGCTGCGCAATGCGGCCGCCGACACCGGCGCCGATGCCGACCTGGCCCAGGGCGCGGCCTTCGCAGCCAAAGCGCGCGAGCGGGCGGGCAATATCCTGCCGCACACGGAAATGGCCTGCGAAACGTATTGCGGTCGCTCGGCGAGGGCGGCTGCCATGAAAACCGATGAAAGCCTGAAAAAAATTTCAAGTACCGGTGTCGAATCGTCCCGCATCGCAACGTATGAAAATTGGCGGCAATTGGTGCGGGACAGTGTTGTCAGTCATTATGGATCCGGCACAACTCGTCAAACTTGTTTTTCGCCGGTGAGTGCGTAGGAAACATACATCCGCCGGACGTGGGAACGGGAAAGTGAAACACGCCAACAATCAAACTCTGAAACGCGTTACGGCAATCGGCGTCATCGTTGCTCTCTACTGGTTTGCACGCCTGCCCACGCTGGCCGACGCCGAGCGAACCGACCTCGCTTCGCGATTCTCGTTTTTTCGCATTCCCCTTCCTGAAATGCCCGGCGTCGAAATGAAGTCCATCCGAACCGTTCATCGCGACATGGACCATTTCGCCGCGTGGATTTCCTCCATCGGTGCGGCGGTCGCGATCAATGATCTCGACAATGATGGCCTGGAAAATGATCTCTGCCATGTCGACCCTCGCACCGACATGGCGATTATTTCACCCGTCCCGGGAAGCGGCGACCGTTTCAAGCCGTTTGAACTCAAACCCACCGGCCTCCCCTTATGATGCCGTTACGATGGCACCTATGGGCTGTTTGCCGGGCGATATCAATGAGGACGGTCTGCTTGATATCGTTGTTTACTATTGGGGCCGCACGCCGGTCGCCTTCATCCGAAAAGCCGCACCGCTTTCCGCAGACGCCTTTTCCGCCGTCGAAATCGCCCCCAAATTCGAGCGATGGTTCACCAATGCTGCGACCTTTGCCGATCTCGACGGCGACACACATGCAGATCTGATCTTCGGAAATTATTTTGCCGATGGCGCGGACATCCTGAATCCCAATTCCACCGAGCCTCAGCACATGCAGGATTCGATGTCCAGAGCGTACAATGGCGGCGAGAAACACATCTTCCTCTGGCAGCCGGCAATCAACGCCGACGCGCCGCCGGCTCACTTTCAGGAAGTCCAAGGTTTGTTTGATGAGCAAATCAATCGCGGTTGGGCCCTCGGGATTGGCGCGGCCGACCTGGATGGCGACGCCCTTCCGGAACTCTACTTCGCCAACGACTTCGGCCCGGATCGCCTCATGCACAACCGCTCGACCCCCGGCAAGCTCAGCTTCGCCAGGCTCGACGGCGTCAAGACTTTCACCACGCCGAATTCCAAGGTGCTCGGCCGCGACTCGTACAAAGGCATGTCGGTCGATTTCGGCGACATCAACGAGGACGGCCTCCTCGACATTTTTGTCAGCAATATTGCCGAGGAATACGCACTTGAAGAAAGTCACTTCGCCTATGTCAGCACCGGCGAAACGGAGAAAATGAAAACCGGAGTCGCTCCCTATCGCGACGAAAGCGAATCGCTCGGCTTGTCGCGCAGCGGCTGGGGCTGGGAAACACGCTTCGGCGATTTCGATAATGACGGAACACTCGAAGCGCTGCAGGCCACCGGATTCATTCGCGGTGAAAAAAACCGCTGGCCGGAACTTCACGAACTCGCCATGGGCAACGATTTCATGGTTCACCTTCCCGCGGCATGGGCCAACTACCAACCCGGCGACGAAATGAGCGGGCACGGTCACAACCCCTTCTATGTGCGCGCCGCCGACGGGCGCTTTTACGATCTCGCCGCCAGCCTCGGGCTTGGTGACACGCAAATCAGCCGCGGCATCACCACGGCCGATGTCGATGGCGACGGCGATCTCGATTTCGCCGTCGCCAACCAATGGGAGCCGTCCTACTTTTTTCGAAACGATTCCACAAACCAGCATGCGTCGCTCTCGCTTGCGGTTCGCTGGAGTGAACCGCCACGACCGAACGCCGCATGATGCCCCCGCATCGATGCATGTGAATTCAACGAATGCGACACCGGCCGGGCGCGTGCAGCCCTTATCCACCCGCGCCGCCATCGGCGCGACGGCCATCGTCACGCTTCCAACCGGCAAAAAAATCGTCTCCTATGTCGACGGCGGCAACGGCCACTCAGGCAAGCGCAGCCACAGCGTTCACATTGGCCTCGGAGATATTCCGCATACAGCCAAACTCAATGTTGAAATTCGCTGGCGCAGTGGCGACCACGTCGAATCCCAGAGTTTCGACCTGACGCCCGGCCGGCACACACTCATTCTCGAAGAACAGCGCGCAGCGACGAGGGGCGAAGCGGCATGACACAAGCTCAAAAAGATCGATGGTATCAGGCCGATCGTCTCGGCGGACTGCGACGATTCGCTGCTGCGATCACCATTCTCAATATTCTGGGGCACACCCTGCTCGGTTTCGAGCCGGCTTGGGCACATCCCTTCGTTGCCATGTCCGCGGCCTACTCCCTCGAAATCCTGCTCGAAGTCATTGACGCCCGATCCAATCGGCGAACGCCGAGGTTCATGGGCGGCGGCATTCGGAAGTTCATCGACTTCATTCTTTCGGCGCATATCTCCGCCATGGCCGTTTCCATGTTGCTATATGCAAACGATCGCTGGATGCCGGTTGCATTCGCCGCCGCCGTCGCCATCGGGTCGAAGGCTTTGTTGCAGATTCGCTGCGGCGATCGGATGCGTCACTTCCTGAATCCATCAAACTTCGGCATTACCGTGACTCTGCTGCTTTTTCCCTGGGTCGGCATTGCCCAGCCCTACCAGTTCACCGAAAACCTCGGCAAATACGGCGATTGGATTCTTCCGGCCATCATTATCTGCTCCGGCACCTTTCTCAATTGGCGGTTCACCCATCGGCTTCCACTGATCGCCACATGGCTCACCATGTTCGCATTGCAGGCCACGGCCCGGCACTTTGTCCTTGGCACGGCATGGATCCCCGCATTGGTCCCCATGACCGGCGTCGCATTTCTGCTCTTCACCTTCTACATGATCACCGATCCGCCAACGACACCCGCAACCAAACGCGGCCAGATCGCGTTCGGCGTCGCGGTCGCCTCGATCTATGGCCTGCTGATGGCATCGCACATCGTATTCGGATTCTTCTTTGCGCTGTCGATCGTGACCGCAACACGTGGCGCATATCTCTGGTATCTTTCGCGGATTTCAGACCGCGAAGCGTCAGCCTTGCTCGCACCTGCCATTTCCGCGCCCTCTGTTGCGCATGCGCATCCCGCGACACATTCTGATCATGCGCTTCCCGTTCGGCCAACGCCGGCGACGGCATGGAATTCAGCAACACACGCGCCACACCTTGCGCCATCCACCATTGGGCAAACCGCACTCGGAGGCGCCGACTGATGGACCAGGGAATCGCCATTGTCGGCATGGCCTGCATTTACCCGGATGCCCGGTCCCCGCGCGAACTGTGGGAAAATGTGATGGCCCAGCGCCGCGCATTTCGACGCATTCCCGCGCAGCGCCTTCGGCTTGAGGATTATTTCAGCGTCGATCGATCCATTCCGGATTCGATCTATGCCAGCGAGGCGGCGCTGATTCGCGACTACGAATTCGACCGACTGCGCCACAAAGTTGTCGGCAGTACCTACCGCTCGGCCGATCTGGCCCACTGGCTTGCGCTGGATGTCGCCGGTGCGGCACTCGCCGATGCCGGATTTTCCGAAGCCGAGGGCCTGAACCGCGAGGAGACCGCCGTCATTCTTGGCAACACCCTCACCGGTGAATTCTCCCGCGCCAATTCGCTTCGGCTGCGATGGCCGTACGTCCGCCGCGTCGTCCATGGCGAACTTCGAGAAAAGGGCTGGTCCGACGACGAGTGCAGCGCGTTCCTTGAAAAGCTGGAGCAATCGTACAAGTCACCCTTCGCAATTCCGGGCGAGGAGTCTCTCGCCGGCGGACTTTCCAATACAATTGCCGGCCGTGTCTGCAACCATTTCGATCTCAAGGGCGGCGGCTACACCGTCGATGGCGCCTGCGCCGCCTCGCTGCTTGCCGTCACCAACGCTTGTGCCGCCTTGAAGGATGGCGACGTCTCCGTGGCACTCGCCGGCGGCGTCGACCTGAGTCTCGATCCTTTCGAGCTGGTCGGTTTCGCCCGAACCGGCGCGCTGGCTCCCGAGATGATGCGCGTGTACGACGCCCGATCCAACGGCTTCTGGCCCGGCGAAGGCTGCGGCTTTGTCGTGCTCATGCGTGAGCGGGACGCCATCAAGCAGGACAGGCAAATCTACGGAGTCATTCGAGGATGGGGCGTCTCGTCGGACGGCAGCGGCGGCATCACCCGCCCCGAGGTCGCAGGACAAAAAATCGCACTGGCCCGCGCCTATCGCAGGGCCGGCTTCGGTGCGGATCGCATCTCCTACTTTGAAGGGCACGGCACCGGCACGGCTGTCGGCGATGCCACCGAGCTCCGCGTACTTTCTGAAGCACGCCGCGAAGCGGGCTCTGCCCTGCCACCCGCCGCACTCGGCTCCATCAAAGCCAACATCGGCCATACCAAAGCCGCCGCGGGCATCGCGGGCTTTATCAAGGCAACCCTGGCCGTCCACAACCGCACGCTGCCGCCCACCACGGGTTGTTTCACGCCGCACGCCGAATTGGGCGGCCCAAAGCCCGCGCTTCGCGTCCTGCCGCGCGCCGAGGAGTGGCCATCAAGCGATGCGAACTGTGCAGCCGTCAGCGCTATGGGTTTTGGTGGAATCAACACCCATATCATCATTCAATCCGTCAATGCCGCGCGACCGGTTCGCCGAATTGCCAACTCGATCGGCACTCCCTCGCAAGACGCCGAGGTCTTCTTATTCGCGGCCGCCGATGTCGACACGCTGCGAACCAGGGTCCAGCGCGTTGCAACATTCGCCTCCGGGCTTTCCCGCTCCGAACTGACGGATGTAGCCGCGCAGCTCGCAGCCGATTTGGACGTGAACGGTGAGTATCGTGCCGCTGTCACGGCATCCTCGCCTGCTCAACTTGCCGAGCGACTGGCCGACCTGCTTGACCTGCTGAAAGCCCCGATCGCTCCAACGCTCGTAGCGAAGGGCGGCGTCTTTCTGGCCCGTAAACTCGCCGCCCCGCGCATCGGCTTCCTGTTCCCAGGTCAGGGCTCGCCGGCCCATCTCACCGGCGGCGCCATCCGACGTCGCTTCAATGCCGCAAATAAACTGTACGACAATGCCGCGCTCCCGTTCGATGCCGACGGCACATCCACCGCCATCGCCCAGCCGGCCATCGCCACGGCCTCCACCGCCGCGATGAACATCCTTGCCACACTCGGCATCACGGCTGACATCGCCGTCGGCCACTCGCTTGGCGAGCTCACCGCGCTGCGGTGGGCCGGCGCTTATGATGATGCCGCATTGTTGGCACTTTCCCGTGCCCGCGGCCGCGCGATGTCCGAACTGGGCAGCCCCACCGGCGCCATGGCGAGCATTCGCGCGGACGAACGTGTCGTCCGATCGCTTATAGCGGAAGCTGCGGCGCATGAATCGATCACCCTGCTCGCCCGCGAAGGCGGCTCGCCGCTGGCCAATCTCGTCATCGCCGGACTCAATTCGCCGCGGCAAACCGTGGTATCCGGCCCTGCGGAAGCGGTCGATCTCATCCTCGATATCGCCCGCAAACACGACACCACCGCGACGCGCCTTCCCGTTTCGCATGCATTCCATTCGCGTCTCGTCGCCGCGGCCGGCCCCGCGCTGCGCACACACCTTGATCAGATGCCGCTGGTTCCGCTGAAGCACCGTGTTGTTTCAACCATCACCGGCAAAGCGCTTCAAGCCGACACCGACATTCGCACCCTGCTCTGTACGCAACTCACCTCCCCGGTCCGCTTCATCGAAGCTGCGATGAATGGCCTGGCCGATTGCGATCTTCTCATCGAAGTCGGTCCCGGTGAAATCCTCACCGGCCTGGCTGGCGACCTGCTGAAGGCTCCCGTTGTTTCGACGGACGCCGGCGGTTCGTCGCTCGCCCCATTGCTGGATGCCTTCGGAGCGGCATTCACGATTGGCGCGCCGGTGAAAACAGGCGCTCTCTTTGAGGATCGCTTTACGCGGCCGATCGACCTGAACCGCGAACCGCAGTTTTTCGTCAATCCCTGCGAACTCGCACCCATTGCCGACGGCGGTGATGCCTCGTGGCTCAAGGCATCTGTCAAAGTGATTGCCGATCGTGCGGCGAATTCGCACCCGACGCAGGCGAGCGCGCCCGCGACATCGACGCCGCTCGATCTCGTGCGCCGTCTCGTCGCCGAACGCACCGAATTGCCACCCGAGTCGGTCGCCGAGAGCCACCGGCTCCTCAATGACCTCCATCTCAACTCAATTAGTGTTGGGCAGATTGTTGCCGATGCCGCCCGTGCCATGAGCCTGCCCAATCCCGCTTCACCGACGGCCTATGCGAATTCCACGGTCGCCGAACTCGCCGCCGCCCTCGAATCCTGGGCCGCCGATGCGCCAAGACAATCAGCCAGTCCACGAGCTCCGCGCCCTGTCGCGGGAGTCGAGGCTTGGATTCGCCCGATGGTCGTTCGTCATGTTGAGCGCCCATTCGTGGTCCGCCGTGCGTCGCACGACTTCGGAAACGGCTGGCGCGTCATTGCACCGTCGAACCATCCGCTTTCGAAGAAACTCGGCGAAGCCCTCGCATGCTCCGCATCCGGTGGCGGAATAGCCCTGTGTCTTCCGGCAAATCCGGAGAGTGGCAGCGTGGAGCCTATGCTAGAGTCGGCGAAAGCAGTGCTTGTAGACAACGCGAGTCGATTCATTGTCGTTCAGCAGAATGGCGGCGGCGCGGCACTCGCTCGAACGCTTCATCTCGAGCGTCCTGACATCGATGTCGCCGTCATCGACGTGCCATTCAACCACCCCGAAGCCGCGAGTTGGATTGTTGCGGAAGCCTCCCACGCAAGCGGCTTTATGGAAGCCCATTACGATGCCGAAGGCCGCCGTACCATTCCATCGCTTCAGCCGCTCCACGTCGGCGCCGGCACGTCGAACAATTGGCCCATTGGCAAGTCCGATGTTCTCCTCATCACCGGCGGCGGAAAAGGAATCGCCGCTGAGTGCGCCGTCTTTCTTGCGCGGGAGACTGGCGCCCGAATCGCCCTCGTCGGCCGCTCCGACGCGGCCGCCGATACCGAAGTAGTCACGACGCTCCGCCGCCTGAGTGCTGCAGTTGTGCCACATGCCTATCTTCGCGCCGATGTGACGAATGCCGCAGATGTGGCACGTGCCGTCAGGGAAGCCGAATCTTCGCTCGGGTCCATCACCGCCATCATTCACGCCGCCGGTCTCAACGAGCCCTGCCTTCTCGATGCGCTCGATGGCACCGCGTTTCGCAGGACACTTAAGCCCAAAATCGACGGCCTCCAAAATGTCCTCGCCGCGGTCGACGCTGAAAAACTGAGGCTCCTCATCTCGTTCGGCTCCATCATCGGCGCCGCCGGCATGCCCGGACAGGCCGATTACGCAGTCGCCAACGACTGGCTTGCAGCCGCGACATCCCAGTGGCATGCATCGCATCGTCACTGCCGCGCGCTCACCATCGATTGGTCGGTCTGGCAGTCCGTCGGCATGGGCCACCGCCTCGGCAAGGTCGAATCGCTCATGCATCAGGGCGTTACGCCGATTCCGACGGATGAAGGTCTCCGCGTTCTCGCCGAGCTGCTGAAATCCGACACAACCGCCGACCGCGTCATCGTCGCCGGCCGATTCGGTTCGCCGCCCACGCTGGCTGCTCGAGTCGAGCCGCTGCCCCTCCTTCGCTTTGTCGAGCGGCCGCTCGTCGATATTCCAAACGTGGAACTCGTCGTCGATGCAGAAATTTCAGATACAACCGACCCCTACGGCCGCGATCACGCCCTGCATGGCGAGCCGCTCTTCCCGGCGGTCGTGGGTCTCGAAGCGATGTCGCAGGTTGCCGCAGCCCTGATCGGGAAAGTCGCTACGCCTACGATTATTGAAGATGTCGCCCTGCTCAGGCCGATCGTCGTTCCACCCGGCCGCAGCGTCGCGCTTCGTATCGCCGCCCTTGTCCGCGCCGAAAACCGCGTCGAGGTCGTCCTTCGCACCAGCGCCACCGATTTCCAAACCGATCACTTCCGGGCGACGTTTAATTTCGCCGCCTTTGATGCGGCAGCTGCTCCCGAACCGCTCGACATCTTCCTTGACTCAAACGGCCACAGCCTCATTCCTCTAGATCGTGATGCCGACATCTACGGCCCGATGCTCTTCCACGAAGGCCGATTCCGCCGCGTGCAGGGCTATCGCAGCCTTATGGCCAGGCACTGTCTCGCCGAAATCTCGCCGGCCGAGCGCAATGACTGGTTTGCCGCATATCTTCCGGCGACGCTGCTGCTTGGCGATCCGGCCGCACGCGACGCCGCCATTCATGCGATTCAATCGTGCATCCCCCATATGCGGTTGCTTCCGGTTTCGGTTGAGCGAATTTCTCGCTTCGCCGATGCCGATTCCCGCGCCCGGTTTATCCGCGCCGTCGAGTTGGGCCGCGATGGAGACATATTCACATATGACATGCAGATGCTGGATGAGCACGGCCGCGTAATCGAAGCGTGGACAAAACTGAAACTAAAGATTCTCGAAGCCATCAAACATGAGAATGGCTGGAATCCAGCACTGCTCGGCAATTTCGTCCAGCGACGCGCCGCGGAGCTACTCGATGCCCCAGCGCTCTCGACTGTCCTTGAGGAAGCTCCCATTTCCGACCGCGCCGGCCGCAGCGAGCATGCCATCAACATGGCATCTGGCACACTCCAAACCGTTACGCGCCGCTTCGATGGGAAGCCCGAAACGCCAGGCAGCCGTCACATCGCCGCCGCACACGCCGGCCCGCTTACCTTTGCCATTGCCTCCGACAGACGCTCCGGCTGCGACATCGAACCCATCGCCAAACGTGAAGATTCCGCATGGCAAGCCCTCATTGGTTCCGATGGCCTCTCATTGCTTGGCCTCATCACCGGCGAAAAATGCGAATGCCGCGATGCTGCCGCCACGCGCATCTGGGCGGCGATGGAGTGCATCAAGAAAGCCGGCCTGCCCGCCGGCGGCCCGCTTGTCCTCGATTCGACCACACCCGACGGCTGGGTCCTTCTTCGCAGCGGTCGCGCCCGAATCGCCACTTATGTCGCACAACTTCGCGACAAGCCCCAGCCGCTGGCCGTTGCCATTCTCGTCGGAGACGCGTCTTGAAGTCCTACGAATACACCCATGTCGTTGGCTTTGCGGAAACCAATTTTCTCGGCAACGTGTACTATGTAAACCACATTGCCTGGCAGGGCCGATGTCGCGAGATGTTTCTTCGCGATCTTGCACCCTCCATTCTCGATGAATTGAAGGCCGATCTTCGCATGGTGACAATCAGTTGCCACTGCGATTATTTTCACGAACTTGCCCCTTTTGATGTCGTCATCGTCCGCATGCGCCTCGGTGAAATCGTCCAAAACCGCGTTACGATGCTTTTCGAATATTGGCGAAAGGATGGCGCGTCCGTCGGCAAGTCGGAAAGTGGAGTCAACACATCGGCCGCTCCGCCGGAAACGCTCATTGCTCGTGGCGAACAACAGATTGGCTGCATGCTGCTCAAGGACGGCCATCTCGTTCCAACCCCCGTTCCGGCCGTACTGCGCGACGCACTCAGGCCTTTCGCGACTTCGTAGCCACTGGGCCTTCAAGCGCTCGGTTTCCGCCGATCGCTGCCAATTGGATTACAGCGAAGCGATCCCCTGCAAAGGCACTTCGCTAGCGTCCCATGCCAAGGGTGCGTATCATCCAAGACTGATCATGCCGGGCACACATTAGACCGATAGGATGTCTAATCCTGCGTGACAACTCGTATTATTGGAGATTCGCTAAACGTGGCCCTTCCCTATAACAAACGCACTCACGACTGTGGCGCTTTGCGAGCCGCCGACATTGGCAAATCCGTCCTGCTTTCCGGCTGGGTCGACAATTTTCGCGATCTGGGCGGCATGGTGTTTATCGACCTGCGCGACCGCGGCGGCATCACACAGCTCAAATTCGACCCGAACAGCGACCCGGCGGCGCATGGCATCGCACGAACCCTTCGAAGCGAGTTTGTCGTTTGCGTGCGCGGCGAGGTCATCAGTCGCGGCGAGAAGGTGAACGCCAAGCTGCCGACCGGCGAAATCGAAGTGGTGGTTCACGAGATTGAACTGCTTTCCAAGAGTGAAACGCCCCCCTTTGAAATCTCCGACGACACGGAAACGAACGAGGACCTTCGCTTAAAGCATCGCGTGCTCGACATTCGCCGGCCGCGCATGAAAAACGCGCTAATGCTGCGACACAAGATCACGCGGACGATTCGGGAATACTTCGACCGCAACGGGTTTCTCGATATCGAAACACCGATTCTGACGAAGTCCACGCCCGAAGGCGCGCGCGATTACCTCGTGCCTTCGCGCATCCACCACGGCTGTTTCTTTGCCTTGCCGCAATCCCCGCAGATTTTCAAGCAGCTTCTCATGATCGGCGGCCTCGACCGCTATATGCAGGTAGCGCGGTGCTTCCGTGATGAAGATCTTCGCGCCGACCGGCAGCCGGAATTCACGCAGATCGATATTGAGATGGCTTTCGTTCAGGCCGAGGATGTGATGCACCATGTCGAAACTTGCATCGCCGAAGTCGCGAAAGTTTCGCGCGGACTGGATGTGGCACTGCCGCTGCCGCGCATCAGCTATGCCGAAGCGATGCTCAAGTACGGCAAAGACGCGCCGGACTTGCGATATGACCTGACAATCAAGGATGTCACCGAAATCGCGGGTCGCGTCGATTTCGGCATCTTTAAGGACGCCATCGCCAAGGGCGGCGTGGTGCGGTGCCTCGTCGTGCCGAACGGTTCGGAAATGACCCGCAAGGAAACCGATGGCCTGGCGGAGGAGCTCAAGGGAATCGGCGCGGGCGGGCTGCCGCTGGTGAAGGTGGCTGTGGAAGGCGGGAAAGTCGTCTTCCAAACCGGCATCGCGAAATTTTTTACCGATGCCGCACTCGTGGCAGAAATCTGCACGCAAATCGGCGCGAAGTCCGGCGATTTGATCCTGTTCGCGGCCGATCATTCCGACAGTGTTTGTAAGTATCTCGGCTGGTTGCGCGCAACGGTTGCCGATCGACGCGGGCTGATACCGAAGGACAGGTGGGCCTTCTGCTGGGTCGTCGACTTTCCTGCGTTCGGTTATGACGCCGAAACGAAGGCCGTCTTTCCGATGCACCACCCATTTACGAGTCCAAAGGACGAGGACTTGCACCTGCTGAAGCTCGGCACGAACGAGGTTCCGCCGAAAGAGGATTTGCTAAAGGTCAGGGCGAAGGCATATGACGTGGTGCTCAACGGCATCGAACTCGGCGGCGGGTCGATCAGAATTCACCGTGCCGACGTGCAGTCGAAGATTTTCCAATTGCTCGGCCTGACGCCGGAGGATGCGAAGAAGAAGTTCGCCTTCCTGCTGGATGCACTGCGATTCGGCGCGCCACCGCACGGCGGACTGGCGCTCGGGCTGGATCGCATTATTATGCTGTTTGGCGGATACTCTTCGATTCGCGAGGTGATTGCGTTTCCAAAGAACGCGCGGGCGAGCTGTCCGCTATCGGATGCGCCGGGCGAGGTGGCGCCGGAGCAGTTGAAGGAGTTGGGCATTTCGATTTTGAAGTGATAGGCCTGTCAGCATTGCGGGGTCTTGCGATTTTACCCGACGCGCCGCTTGCGTCTCGTCATTCCGTTAGAGTTCCGCTTCGATTTCGACTTCACGGGAGGACTGGCGGCGGACCGCGTTTGGTCGCCCCGCCCCGCCAACAATCCGGCAACACTGATGTCTTCGTCCAAGTCATCCCAATGAAGTCCGGTGCCGCCACCGCTCATTTCAAACTTTGCGCGTTGTTTTACGGTCGCATTTTGAAGGCGAGGAAAATAGGCAAGAGGAACCGAAAGCTGTCTGCCATCGCGCAGTTCCAGCCAGAGGCTGTTCGCATCGAACCAAACGCGGGAAGCAGACGGATTATTCGCCGAAATATTCATGCCATGCGCTCCGAATCTCGACTTCGCGTTCTGTGACGACTCGCATCAATTTTCGAAGTTCGCTCGACGTCATGCCATACGATTCAGCGAGCGAAATCACTGGATCGATCCAGAATTTCGCAGCCCTTTCCGCCTTGCGAACGTGTATGTGAACCGGCTCGCTGCCTTTGTTTGAGAAGAAAAAGAAGCGATATCCTTCAAATCGAAAAACAACTGGCATTGAGATGTCACCAATTCGACAGTCACACCCCCGCCGTCGCCGGCGACATCGCCTCATCCAGCATCGCGCAGAACTTCCGATCCTTCCGCCCTTCCCAGCTCTTGCTGTGGTAGGCGGCCGATGCGATCAGGGGAAACGCAAGTGTCGCTTCGCTGAAGACCATCTGCTCGAAGGCCGTATCGACTTTGCCCCAGCTCGAAGCTTCCTTCAGCGTGCTGCTGGAGAGCGCCCCATCGCGGACATCGGCGATGGTGCTCTGAATCGCGTATTTATGCATCTCGGGGTTTGCACCGAGGATGTCGGCCGCGACCACGATGTCCTGCGTGAAATTCTTGGGCACGCCGCCGCCGATCATGAACAATCCCGTGACGGGATTCTTAACTTTGATCTGCGTCAGTTCATAAAAGTCCTGCATGGAGTCGATGGTCATTCTCGCCGCGCCCATTCGCGTGCGAATGTACTCAACCAAACCAAGTCCGGCGGAACAGTCATTAAAGGCCGGGCAGAAAATCGGCACCTGCCTTTCAAAAGCTGTCTGCGTGATCGACTCGACACCGGCACTGTTTTCCTTCAAATAGCGACCCATCTCTTGTATGAATTCGCGCGACGAATATGGGCGCGACTCAAGTCGTTCGGCAATCTTAAGGCAGGTTTCGTCGCAGACGCGAAGGTCATCTTCGTCGATGAAGGTGTCGTAGATGCGGTCGATGTGCAGATCGCGCAACTCGTTGTCGTGCAGGCCGGCCTTATAGATTTCCGGGGCGACGTAATGGCGGAAGCCGAGTCCCTCGAAGAAATCCTGATCGACGATGTTCGCGCCGGTGCTGACGATGGCATCGACCATGTTGTTGTTCAGCATGTCGATAATGATTTTCTTAAGGCCGGCGCTGATGAGCGAGCCGGCAAGGCAAAGTATGACCGCGCAATCCTTGTCGCGGAGCATCATTTCATAGATTTCGGCGGCGCGCGCCATATCGCGGGCGCTGAAGGCCATGTGGCCCATCGCCTTCATCATCGCGCGGGTGTCGATCTTGGTGATGTCGATGTGCTCGATCGGTTTCGAGAGCAGGTCCTTCTTCGTCGCCATGCTTTTCTCCAGTCTCAAGGGTGTTCAATTGATGGCGCGAATTCTAACGGAAATGACATTGCGTCACAACGAATCCAGGACCGAGGGATTCACAAGGTCGAATGTGAATTCACCCGGTACCGATCAAAGAGAGGGGGAATCAAGACTTGGCGATTGGAGAGGCCAGGCGGCCGCGGAATTGCCGCCGGCCTGCGTGGATGAGTGTTTCTCGAGAAAAGGGACGACGCCCGCGTATTTGTTCAGCAAGCCCCTGCTGTCTCGCGATCGCGGGTCTTGCGGAGGGTTTCGAAATTCTTGGCGGGATCCCATCGATCAACCTTGACTTCAGTATCCGAGATCTTCCGATGATCGGAAAGAACGTCACGGGGATCGAACATGTCAGATCCGAGGCCATGCTTCTGAACAAAGCGCACACCGAGGCGCGAAATGCCTCGTTCGGGGGTTCTCATATTGACGACCAGGGCGGTCTCGTTGCGGACTTCGACCGGATCGCCATCTTCGTTGTTATTCGCAGATTCAAATTGCAGTTCGAGATATTGGCCCATAATGGGCGCATTGTAAGCCGTGGTCACGAGCGCTGCACCGCCGGCAGATAGATCGACGAGATGCGCAGGGGTGATTTCGCCGTCGCCTTCGATCCGGAACATAATCGGCAAATGGGCCTGTGTTCGTGGATCACGTCGTCGTTCGAGCGGGTCGCGAATCATGATGACACCTCGCGAATCAAAAAGTACTGAAAAGGCGATGTGCCGCAGCCAAACGGCCTTTCGCCACCATGCCGTACATCGGGCGTGCGGCGAAAGGCGTTAAGCTAAATTCATTGTGGGTAACAGACTGACACACGATGACCCGAAAAATACCAATTCGTCGAAAATAGCAATGCAAAGCCGGTCTGAAACGGGGTGCAATTCGCCCGCCGATAACATTCGCAGGGCCAGTGCTGCCGGGGCCGGGCTGCATGTTCAACAAAACTGGAGCTCTTGAAATGAGGCCCATTCAATGGCCTAATTGCAGACAATTCGCCGCATGGACCTGCAGGCGTTTCAGACTCCCGGCTGATGCCCAAACATGGCAAGGGCTGCTTGCACCCATCACCCCAAACCGAGTACAAGCTCCCCAAGATGAGTCTGCGCGAAAGAACGTAAATGCCACCCAAACAGTGAGGATCGTCCAATGCGCTGGTCGCAGTTTTTATTACCACATCGAAAGAGTCCCCCAAAGACGCGACGGCCGCGTCGCATCAGCTCATGCTGCGCACCGGCATGATTCGGCAGTTGGCAGCCGGCATTTACAGCTACTTGCCACTGGGCTATCGCAGCCTTCGAAAGGTGGAGGAAATCGTGCGCGAGGAGATGAACCGCGCCGGGGCGATCGAACTCCACATGCCGGTGCTGCATCCCATTGAGTTGTGGGAGCAAACCAACCGCGTCGGCGCGATGGGCGAAGTGCTGCTTAGGCTGGCCGGTCCCGAGGGCGATTGGCGCTCGCAGACGGTTCTGGGGCCGACGCATGAAGAGGTCATTACGGAAATGGCGCGGGCCTACCTCGGCAGCTACAAGCAGCTTCCCATTAACTTGTATCAGATTCAGGTGAAGTTTCGCGGCGAGGCGCGGCCGAAGTCGGGCGTACTGAGGACGCGCGAATTTCTGATGAAGGATGCATACAGTTTTCATGACACCGTCGAAAGCCTCGATGACGGCTATAAGAAAATGTACGACGCGTACTGCCGAATTTTCTCGCGCTGCGGATTGCCGTATGTGGCCGTCGAAGCGGAGAGCGGGCCGATCGGCGGCGATGCTTCGCACGAGTTTATGGTGCTGACCGACGCGGGCGAAGACTTCGTTGCGCTGACGGACAATGGCGATTACGCCGCGAACACAGAGCGTGCCGTTTGCGCCCCCCTGCCGCAACAGAATGAGGAAATGGCTGCGATTGAGGAAGTCCATACGCCGAATCAGCGGACGATCGATGAAGTAACGGCGTTTCTAAAGACGACTCCGGATCGAATGATCAAGACGTTGATCTATGAAGGTGCGGCAGCGGCAAGTGAGAGTAAGAAAGGAAAACCGCCGGCCGATCCTGTCATTTTTGTCGTGCTCGTTCGCGGCGATCATGAAGTCAACGAGAACAAACTGAATCGTGTGGCGAAAGCGAAGCTGGAACTTGCCACACCTGTAATCATCCAGAAGCTGACTGGCGCGGATGTCGGCTTTGCCGGCCCGCACACGCTGGATAAATCCGGCGTACCCTACCGCCTGATTGTCGATCAGGCGGTCAGTGTCATGCGAAACGCAGCAAGCGGCGCGAACAAGACGGACCATCACGCCACCGGAATCAATCCTGGTCGTGACTTTGCACTAACCGGCGAGACGGTTGTCGTGGCGGATGTGCGAAATGTGGCCGATGGCGATCTGTCGTCGAAGGGAAGCGGCTCGCCAATCCGGCTCCGCAAGGCGATCGAAGTGGGCCACGTCTTCAAACTTGGAACAAAGTACAGCACCGCGATGAAGGCGACCTATCTCGATAAAAACGGCAAAGCGCAACCGCACATCATGGGTTGTTATGGCATCGGCCTGACCCGCACGCTTGCGGCGGCTTTGGAGTCGCATCATGACGAGGGCGGCGCGATCTGGCCGCTCTCGATCGCGCCGTTCGAGGCGATCATCATCGCGCTGGACCCGCGCGACGAAGATGTGATGAAGGTGGCGAACACGATGCACGACGACCTGACAGCGGCCGGCGTGGATGTGCTGTTCGACGACCGCGACGAACGTGCGGGATTCAAATTCAAGGACGCGGACTTGATCGGCATTCCGCTACGCATCGTGATCGGCAAGCGGGCGCTGGCGGAGGGCGTAGTTGAGTTTTCGCAGCGGAAAGCGCCGAAGGACGTGGAGAAGATTTCGCCGGCGGCGGCGGCGGCGAAAGTTAAGGAATGCGTAAAGACGGCCAAATAGCCGTAGAGCTTTAGCAATATCGGGCGAATACGTGTTTTCCTTGGTCGAAGAGATTCGATCTGATAAAATGGGTGAATGGGAACCATTCTGCTTCCTGATTTCGGAGCCGCGTTTCGAGCCGTGGATCGTGTCGCTCAACTACTTAAAAAAGTAACGACAGCGCTGGATCGCGCAAAAGTCCCTTATGCTGTTATTGGCGGCAACGCCGTTGCCGCATGGGTCGCATCGATTGATCCGGAGGCCATTCGCGCAACGAAGGATGTTGACATATTAACTCGAAGAGAGAATTTGCCCGCGATGTCAGAAGCTCTTCGAAAAATTGGCTATGACATGGTGGAAGTACTCGGCGTCACGAGGTTTGTAAATCGTCGCCGACCCAGCCCAAAATCAGGCGTACACATCGTGGTCGCAAACGAAAAGGTTCGCTCTCATTACATGCACCCGGCACCCGATGTAACGTCGGCCGTGAAATCGAAGTCCGGTTATGTCGTCATCGATTTGCCCAATTTGGTCGCGATGAAACTTCAGTCGTTTCGCCCCGTCGACCAGACCCATATCATCGACATGCTTGGCGTGAATCTAATTCAGGACGACCTTGTTGCAAGTCTTCCGCCAGATTTACAAGAACGATTCCACCAAGTGCGGCGCATCGCTGAAAATTCGTAGCCAGCCCCATTTCCAACGCGGTTGTCTTGCGAAATTGCTCTTTCTCCCCTAATAACAAGCACATGATTGACCGACGACAAGCCCGAACCCTCGCCATGCAGGCCCTTTGTCTCTTCGACAACATGGGCGACGATTTCGAGGGCCAACTGGACGATTTCCTGGCGGACGAGAAGCCGCCAGCGGACGTTCGCAGGCATGCCCGCGAACTCGTGCGCGATATTCGCACCGACCGCGCGGCCATCGACGATTGCATTCAGGCCTCGGTCGATAATTGGGAACTCAAACGTCTCAATGCCATCGACCGCAACATTTTGCGAATCGCCGTTTGCGAACTGATGCACCGGCCAGAATCGCCGTCAAAGGTCGTCATCAATGAGGCGATTGAAATCGGCAAGGAATTCGGCACGAAGGAATCGGCCAGCTTCATCAACGGCATTCTCGATGCAATTGTGAAGCGACGTGCTGCCGGAGCGACGGCCGCGGAAGCGTAGGATCATGGGGCTATTTGATAGATTCAAAAAGGCGCTTTCAAAGACCCGCGAGAAAATCGTCGGCGGGTTCAAGTCGATTCTGCCGTTCGGTCGTGCCATCGATGAGGCACTACTGGACGAAGTGTACGAGACGATGATCCGCGACGACTTCGGTCCCGCCACCGCCGAAAAACTAATCGGCGCGGTTCGCGAAGCATGGAAAAAGAAGGAAATCGCCCAGTCGCAGGACATCATCGAATTTCTCAAGAAACACATCGTCGGCAAATGGCCGGCGGATATTCGCTCGCTCGCCAAGGCCCCCGCCGGGCCGACGGTCGTGCTCATCGCCGGCATCAACGGCAGCGGCAAAACCACCAGCGTCGCCAAACTTGCAAACCATCTCAAGAAACAGGGCAACAAAGTGATGGTGGCCGCCTGCGATACCTATCGAGCGGCCGCCGTGCTTCAACTGACTGAATGGGCCGGTCGCTGCGGCGTCGATATCGTCAAGCATGAGCAAGGCGCGGACCCCGGCGCGGTGGCATACGATGCCTGCGAGGCGGCCATCGCGCGAAAGATTGATATTCTCCTTGTTGATACCGCCGGCCGTCTGCACACCCAGGACCATCTCATGCGCGAGCTGAATAAAATTCAGCGCGTGGTCGAGAAAAAGTTGCCCGGCGCGCCGCATGAGGTGCTGCTGGTGCTCGATGCAACAATCGGCCAAAACGCGGTCTTGCAGGCGAAAATGTTCGGCGAGCATGTGAAGGTCTCCGGCATCATTCTCGCCAAACTCGACGGCAGCGCGAAAGGCGGCATCGTGGTCGGCATTCGCGATCAGCTCAATGTGCCGGTGAAGTTCGTCGGCCTCGGCGAAACCATCGACGATATCGAGCCATTTGATCCGCAAACATTTGTCGAAGCGCTGTTTTCCGAGTAATTCCGCCAAATTGCTTGACAGGCTGTCCGCTTTCGTTGCACACTGGGTGTAAGTTCGCGGAGGCATCGCCATGGCCGAGCGCACACATTTTCAAGCATCCACCAACGACGGAAATTCCGCCGTGCTGATCAAAGCGGCCGGTCCGTGCTCCATGTCGTGCTGCGTTTCGCTGAAACAATTTGTCGGGCAATTCAAAAAGCCGGAAACATCGGAATTGTACATCGATCTGTCCGATGCTGAATCGATCGACAGCACGTTTGCCGGCTTCATGCTTTCATTGGCCACTAAGAAAATCCGATCCGAAAGCGCCGGACCTGTTTCTGGTGAGCCCTTCGGAGCGGATCATGGAAGCGATTCGCACCATGCACATCGGCGGATTCTTCAACGTTTGCGACACATTGCCGCCGTCGACCGCAGGCTGGCAGGAGGTCGCCGTCGAACGGGAGTCATGCGATGCCCTGCGCGAAACTGTGATCGAATCGCATGAGCAGTTGATCGACGCCGACGAACGGAATGAAAAAGAATTCGGACGCGTGGTTGAGGGATTTCGAGCCGACCAGCAACAATCCAAGCGCGGTCACGATCAACCATAGAACCATCGACCGACGACAACGCAATTTGTTATCCGAATAGTGGGGAGAATCATGTCATATGCAAAGCAAAGCGACGACCGTTGGGGAGTATCTTGAATCATTGCCGGAAGACCGTCGCAAGGCCATAAGCGCTGTTCGCGACACGATTCTCAAGAACCTCGACAAGGGCTACGAAGAAGGCATGCAATACGGCATGATCGGATATTACGTTCCGCATCGCATTTTTCCCGCCGGTTATCACTGCGATCCGAAGCAGCCGTTACCCTTTGCCGCGCTGGCATCGCAGAAAAACCACATGTCCGTCTACATGATGTCGGTGTATGGCAAAGGTGCCGAAGAGGCATGGCTGCGCGCCAGTTCGCAAAAGCCGGCAAGAAGCTGGACATGGGCAAATGCTGCATTCGTTTCAAGCGCCTCTCGGATTTGCCGCTGAATGTCATCGGCGAAGCAGTACGCCGCGTGCCCGCCGACAAATACATCGCGCACTATGAAAAGGCCCTTCTTTCATCGAACAGAAAAGCACCCGCAAAAGCCGCTCAGGGGAAGGCCAAGTCATCGAAAACCTCTGCTGATAAGCCGAAAAAGTCGGCAAGAAAAGCGGTCAGGAGAATTTGATCTATCCACTTCGGGCTTGCCACATTTGATTCGGGCCAAGCCAAAACAATCGTCAACCGGCCGATGCACGGAAAATCGTCCGAGCCGCTTATAGAATGCCTCACACTTGGAGGCAATGAAGCAATCATGATCGACCATGCGAAGATCACAACACTCGGCCAACTCAAGGCGGCGGGCTGGAAATCAAAATCCGTCAAGCAGGAACTGCACGACAATCTGCTGCGCCTACTCGCCGGGCGAAACGAGATTTTTCCGGGAATCATTGGCTACGAGCACACAGTCATTCCCGAAATTTGCATCGCCCTGCTCGCGAGACACGACATGCTGTTTCTCGGTGAAAAGGGTCAGGCAAAAAGTCGACTCATGCGCGGGCTGGTGCGGCTGCTCGATCCTTTCATTCCGTTTGTAGCCGGAACCGAGCTGCACGACGATCCACTGAAACCCATGACAAAACAGGCCAAGCGTCTCATCGCAGCCGAAGGCGATGCGACGCCGATCGCATGGTGGCCGCGCGAAGAGCGATATGTCGAACGACTGGCACCCGGTACGAAATTCGCGGACATCATCGGTGAGATTGATCCGTCCAAGCTCGCGGCGGGGACGAGCATGAGCACGGAGGACGCGCTGCACTTCGGATTGATTCCCCGCTTGCATCGGGGCATCTTTGCCATGAATGAAGTTCCGGAATTGGACGAGCTGGTGCAGGTCGGCCTGTTCAACATTCTCGAGGAGCGCGATGTTCAGATTCGCGGCTATCCGGTGAAATTCGATATCGATGTGGTGATACTATTTTCGGCGAATCCCGCGACATACAACCGCAGCGGCAAAGTGATTCCCCAATTGAAAGACCGCATCGGGTCGATGATTCGAACGCACTACCCGCTCGAGCGCGAAACGGGCATTGCCATCATGGAGCAGGAAGCAGGCTTCGATGTCGAAGGAGACTCGGGTAAAGACGGCCAAGGAACATTTCCGGTTCGCGTTCCCCTGTTTATGAAGGAAATCTGCGAGCAGATAACGATCGAGGCCAGAAAAAGCGACTTTGTGGACACACAGTCCGGCGTCAGTGCGCGGTTCAGCATCGCAAATTATCGTACGATGATCGCCAGCGCCCGGCGTCGCGCCGCTGTTTTGGGCGAGAAAATTGCGGTGCCGCGAATCAGCGATCTCGCGCATGTAGGCTCATCATCGATGGGCAAGCTGGAGCTCGATTTGATGAGCAGCCACCAAATGTCGGAATCGCAGGTCATTGAGGCAGTGCAGGCCGCAGCCATACGCAAAGTGTTCGACGAATACTGCGACGAGCACGGCATCGAGGAGATTTCATCGCTCTTCGGCAAGGGTGTGTCGATCGAGGTGGGTGACATGCTGCCTTCATCCGACTATGCCGATCGCCTGAAGCGTGTGCCACCGGCGTGGGAAAAAGCCTTCGAAGTGAACAATTCGAGCGATGCGGCCATGCGTGCGAGTTGCACTGAGTTCGTGCTGGCCGGGTTGTACGCCCACGAGAAGATTTCGCGTTCAACGCGACATGGGCGTATGACATTTGAAACCTGATGGTTGTCACCTGATCTCGCCTGTCTGGCGACTTGGAATTCACGCCCTATCTTTCAAAACTCCAGGGCTGACGTTACATCGCGCGCCGGTTTGGTAAATCGCAATCGATCGCTTCCTGGTCTTTTCACGCCCGAAGCGTTAACAGCAAGGAAATGCGGCCGCTCCAAACTCTTGCAGAAGGACCCAGGATCCGAACAGGATTATTCATGAGTCAAATGTACTTTTCATGCGCCAGTTTCGGGCAGCCAGCTCGTCACGCATTCCAATTGCGATATCCCGAAGGCCAAATCTAATGAACAAAAGACTAATTGCGATAGAGTTTGTCCATAATATTGCATCATTTTGATAGGGCGCTAGTTGCTTCCACCATCGACGTTCTCTAGACTTGTGAAATCTTGGAGCCGAGGCCGGATCCTCGGACCTAAAACTCGCAACGGAGAACATCATGAACTGCATCGCCGCAGTTTTGGTTGTTTCGCTCTTAGGACAGGATTCCCCTCCCACCTCACAACCATCCGTAACAACAGCAGAGAGTGTGACGATTCAACTTCGCCAGCCCGCCTCCGGCGCCACCAATCCGGGCCCCAAATTCACGGCCCGATTTTCTCCGGAGACGCTCTCCGCGCTATTGGAGGGCAGAAGCCTCCCGATGCCGGTCCAATTGGATGGTGAGCGCGCTGCCATGCAGGCGGCGATTGAGCGAATTAACATGAGCGCCCTGTTTGAGGAAATGGCGCCTATTTGAAGGCGACTTTCGGCGATCGCTTCAACCCGGATATCGACTTGCTTATTCGCAGAGTCGCGGAATCGCGGCAATTGCCGATCAACGCAGCCGATCTATTTGCAAAACCCTACGCAGGGCCTCAGCACGAGATTATCGGTTTTCTGGTTCACGACATCACCGAGGCGGAGTATGCCTCCACGGCGTTGCGCGCCATTCAGCGTGCCCGTCAGCTCATTGACAGCGGTGAACCCGGCATGGATCGCACCGATGCCGAATACTGGAAGTGGCTCGCCGAACGCGAGTTGTCGGATATTCGCGAGGCACGCAAAAGCGGTGAACTCGCCACGGTCGAGAAACAGGAAATTCGCGATCGAGTCGGCGAAATGCTCGGCTTGAAGGACGGCCAAGACCCTTCCACGGCGCCAAACTGGCTGAAGGAATCGCGTCGATTCAGTTACATCATCCGAGAGGGCCAGTTCATTGATAGGCTGCAGCCGCTGGTAAAGCGCATCAATCACGAAATGGAGCTTGCCGGATACGCCGCGCCCACGCCCCTCGATCGTCCCGGAATATACTTCGATCCGGAGATCGGCGACGTCGACATCGTGCTGCCGCGCGACATGCTCATCGAATTTCTGGCCCAGGCGGACGAATTCGAGCGGCGAATGGCCGAAGACGCCATCATCAGCATCGAAGCCGTTCGACTGACGGACCGCGAAATCGTGGAAGGTGCGATCGCGTCGCGCGTGTCGGCCCAAATGCAGGGCGTACACGATGTCAAGCGATTCAAGCGAAGTTCGGTGTTTCGCGAGCTGGGTTTGAATTCACTGCTGGCCGTCGCCAATCAACAGTTGACTGCCCAGACATTATCCGGCGTGGCGGGAGGCACGTTGCCTGCCGGCACGCCTGCCATCACGATCGCCCCGCCAACCCTGCCGCCGATTCGTGTCGGCAGCGAGTCAACCACCGTCGGCACGACATTTTCCGTCGGCGCGGATGACGTCTTCTTCGACGGCCGCGAACAGGTGACCGGTTTCAGCTACATCGGCCCCGACGGTATCGCCCACACCCTGACGACGGAAGTTGTAGACAGCATGCGTGAATTGTGGGAACGCATCGAACGCAACCTCATTGTCCACAAGATCAAGAAAACGGGCGCGCTGACTGAATTCTCCGTCCCGGTCGTACCAAACACGCGCACCTACAAGGGCATCGCCGCACTTATTTCGCAGGAAAACCAGCAGTTGATCGTCGCCACCGGCACCGGCGCCATCAGTGAAATCCAGGCCACGGCGGGAACCTGGCTCGTGGTCGAGGATTTTTCTCATCGCGCCGATTCCCGGTCGTCAACCACCATGACCCGTGAGGAAAAGGATGAGATGCGCATAAAGTGCTTCTCACCATGACACTTCGCGATCCGTTTGTCCCGGCCGAGATGAAACGGGGCTTGCTCGGAGTCAATTCGAGAGACGAGCTGAGGAACCGCCTTGAGCGAATGCTCGATGAACGGGGCGACAAATTCCTTCGCTCAAGCGATCCGCGACGAACCTATTCGCTGGTCTTCGCTGAAAGGCTGAAGGACACGCTGTTCGACGAGGAATTCGAAAAGAAGGAGCGCAACTCCACCATCACACTGACCTTCTTTTCCAGCCAGGGTAACATTATTCAGTCGCCCGGCGCCACCCAGCTTGGCGATGCCAACGATCTGACATCATTCACCACAGTGCTTTCGCCAAACAATATCACGCCGATTTCATCCTTCTTCACCAAAAGTGGAAACGGGCTCGAGGGCCGCTCGATTCTGACGGACGTGGAAAAGGTGAACGGCTCAACAGCGAAAAGAGCACGACCCACTTGCTCATCCGGGCCCGCTTCCCAACACGCGCCCGCGAAAAAGCCGACCGGCTCGAAGGCCGCAATCTCGGCTACTACGAGTTGCCTCTGCAAAAGAAGCCGTCGTCCGATGTCGATGTGCCGTTCCTTTCCAGCTCGGAACATCCTTGTGAAAGGCTGGCCAAACTGCGGATCGGATTGATTTTTCCGGTACTGGACCCCACGCGCGTCAAGCAGCCCTTTAACCGGGTTAACCCGAATCGTTTTCCCGGCGATGTGTCCGAAGACGCATGGGCGACCGCAACGACGCGCATGTTGATGAATCGAAAAATCATCGCCGACGCCGGCGGATCAACTCAGGGTTTGCGAATGGACTTCGTCGATCGATTTATCACCGAGGTTCGATCGCTCCTCGAATACGATGATGATTTCTTCGCGGCCCCGAGCGTCGCATTGCGCAACCTTGGACAGTGGAACGACCCGGACCGAATCATCGTCGCCCTCAACAACAGCCCGGGGCGCTTTGCACTCAATCAACTGATTGAAATCATCGACGCATTAGGAACCGAACTGGTCCCGGATGAGTACATTCGGGACTACATGGCCCACAGCCCCAAGGTCGGTATCTTCTCGCGCCGCAGAATCTACCCCCTGGGCGAGGACATGATTTGGCACGTTCGACGCGACGCCGCCATTCATTTCCTGAGATTCCGAGAGGCTTACGGCGATTCATTCCTCGAAGCCATCTCGACGATACTCAAGCTTGGAACGTATCGTTCAACGGACAATGATGAACTTACGGCCGGTGCGCTCGGGGGATATCGCAATCTGGTCCTATTCGACCAGAGCGGCAGCGTACATTCCGATCCGGAATTGTATAAGAACGCGCACCACAGTTTCCTGTTCCTCAAGGACGGCGGATATGTCGGCAAGCTCTTTGAAAAATCACGCGTTGAATTGGAAGACCTGCCCAAGCAACATCGAGAACTGATCTACCGTGGCGAAGACATCATCAAATTGATGCAGTATTCGGATGATTACAACCCGTAAAAACAACCAAGTGCAGGTTAGCGACCCGTGAAATTCAATCGGTCGCGAATCCTGAAGACACGCCCGCAAACTCGCGAAGGGCCTGTCCGAACCCAAGAAAGGAACCGTCAGTCATGTTCTTGTTCTTTCCGATAGGATTCTTGATCGACGCCCTGTTTGGCTCCGTGCTGGGAGCGCTATTCGTTCCGTCGTTGATTAGTTTCAGCCTGAATTCCGTTACAAGCCTGTTTCGCCTGCTTTTTCCGATGGAAATGCCGGAAGTGCCCGCGGCGATGTAATATTGGGGCTGTTAATTCGACTTCTTGATGATTAGTAAGTATTCTCGTCCGACGATTTGGTGCCGGTATTCGCCCAAATCTCGCCCGTTGTTGGATTGTAGCTCCAACCCCCGAAGTTCCCGTAATGGTTCCTTTGGATTTGCCGGTTGCATCGACATTGTTCTTAATCGAATCGCCGTCAAAGGGATTATTTGGAATAATATCCTGAATCACGGTACCGATGGTCGTCAGCTCAACGGGCGTGGGAAATCGTGCGACGCCGCCACCCGCCGGCGTCAGACTCCATGCATTGAAATTCGAAATGGCCGATCGCATGCCGCCCAGCGCCCCCTTGCAGGCCGACTTTGAAGCATCGATCCGAAAATCAAGATAAATCGGAATCGCCACAACCGACAAAATGGCCAGAATGACGATTACCGTCACAAGCTCGATGAGCGTGAACGCGCGCTTTCGATTGCCAGTCTGATGTCTTCGCACTTTCATCGATCCCCCTGCCGGCCAGCCCGAATCATCTGTCGTTCAACCGCGTCGCTTGATGCAACCCTTTTCATCGACCATGCCATCTTGTTGGGACAATCTCCCGGCGGCGGCGTCAGCCCAGCCTCACGCAACCGGTCGGCGGCCCAAGTCGCACAATTGCGCCCGTTGCCCCAGCTTCCGACCTGGTAACGGTCCTTGGTATGCACCGCGATTGCGCGTTCGAGATGTCGAATGGTCTTGGGGCAGGCGCGAAACAGCTTTACATAGTCGTAGGCATAATCAAAGTCATTTCGAAGATAGCCCTGAAAGGTCTTCGAAAACGGCCAGAGATAGTCAACGAGGCCTTGATCCGTTGCTTCGGTAAAAAATCCCACGGCAATATCAGGTGTCTTGATATAGGCGTGTCCGATGAAATTGACATTATCGGTTTGCACGCGAAATTCGAGGAAGTCCATTTCATCGGGATCACAGTCGCAACCGGCATCATCCGTGCCGCTCGCACTGTCGAGCAAAAGACAATCCAAGGAATCGATCTCATCATGCAAACTGGCTACGTTGTCGCCATTCTCTGGCGAGGGCGGCGAAAATAAAATGAGAAAAAGCTGCCATGAAATCGCCGTCGTCATTGGAAATCCAATCGCGATCGCAATTGCAATTCTCACCATTCCGTTGATGACATTCGCAGCCATCGGCAGCATGCTCCCTGCTACTGTCAAATCCTGATGTCGTTAATGCCGCGAACGGTTATTTGGCGCAGCCGGTGCGCGGTTCGCGGCCCTCGGCGAATGCATCGGGTCTGAAAAGCAAGACAATTAGTATCGACAATTCGACGCCGATAATTCGGCGATTCCTGCAGGCGAGAGTGCCATTGATTTTCGTGCGGTTCGACCTTCCGGCGGACTAAGATGTACGCGATGACAGCCGATTCAAATCGATTTGCGCCGGGCGGCATCGTTCATACCTACCTGGGTTACGATCCCAAGCGATTTCCCATGCCCGATGCGGCCGCCGCGGACCTCGTCACGCCTGCCTTTGATCACATGATGGCCTATGGATCCATGCGCGGATTCACGCCGGAACAGTTGGCCGAGGCGGTCGAGTTGGATCCGTCGCAGATCGCGGGACTTGGGCCAAGCATCTCATCACTGCTGGCCATACTCGAAGAACGCAAACGAAAGATTCTTGAAACCTATGAGACAGTGGCAGTGCGGCAGCGGGCAATTCAGGCCTTTGAGCAATCGGTCGCCAATGCCAAGCCTCCGAAGCCAATTCAGAAACAGTTTGATTCCGCGGTCAAATCCCAACAGGTTCACGAACTCGAGAGACTGTGGTATCGGCTGGATGGCCGGAGCGATTTCGCCGCCGATGTGATGTCATTGATGCAGCACCTCGGCAACCGGTTCGAAATAGAGCAATTGGCCGCGAAATACACATTCACGGGCCGTCAGGACATGGACGTGCCCAGGGGAATTGAAATCAAGGAGGAACTGGAGACGATTGACCGCTTAATCGAGCAGCCCAAAGCGGCCGCGAAAAATGCGAAGATTTATCTCATCAATATGGATGAATTGGCGCGCTTCACGGATCAGGAACAGATGGACGGCCTCGATCAAGTTGCGCGAGCAGTGAAGTCGCTGCTTGAACACCTGGCTGAGCAGCAGGGTCTTCAGCACCGATGGCAAGCA
>JADJRI010000032.1 GCA_016712275.1 Planctomycetota bacterium | reverse complement strand
CTCCGCCATTTTCGGCGGCCTGACGCTCAGCATGAACATCGAATCGGCCCTGCCATGCGGCGATCCGATCGACGGCATTTCCGCGAACTACACCCAAAATGCCGCGACGACGTGCTTCATTCTTCGCGCCAACGATAGCGAGATTATTCGTGCGACGCTCACCGCCATCCGGCCCGACTCGCCGCTCGATGTCTGCGCCGGCGTTCTGCAAATGGAAGGACAGAGCACCGCCGACCCGACCCGGCGGTTTCGCATTCGCCTGGTCGCCGCACGTCGGCCGACCACGTCGCTCCCCACGGCCCTCGCCAAGATGCCCGAGTAAACTCCCGCCGCACAGTGAAGCGCCCACCATTCAAGGCTTCAATTCATGGTATAATGATCCACCATCGCGCCACACGGAGCCCTCATGCACGCTTTCGCCGCCCTATTCCGCTCGCTTGCCAGACAGGTCGAACAGGGCCGCCGTGTCGCGTTCTGCACCGTCGTTGGCTCCTACGGCTCGACGCCGCAGGCGGCCGGCGCATCGCTGCTGCTTCATGAAAACATGACCAGCGAAGGCACGCTCGGCGGCGGCTGCGTCGAGGCCGAGGTTCGCAAGCAGGCTTTCGAATTGCTCCAGAAAAACCAATCGGGCCTGCTCACCTTTCAACTCGATCACGACTACGGCTGGGACGACGGCCTCATCTGCGGCGGCACCATGAAGATCGCCGTATCGACGATTTCCACCAAAGACCAGCTCACGCCCTTCCTCCATTCGGCCACCGATCTGGAATCGGCCCGCAACGCCTGCCTGCCGATTCGCATCTCGAATCAGGGCGCAGCCGAGGAATATCGCCTGCACATCGAGGCCCCCGCCCGGCTCATCATCGCCGGGGCCGGCCATGTCGGGGCCGAACTGGCCCGTCTCGCCGCCAACCTCGATTTCGACATCGCCGTCATCGACGACCGGGCCGACATGATGGGCCCCGCCCGCCTGCCGCCGCCGATCACACCCATTGTCGGCGACATCGCTCTGACACTCCGCGAACAATCCATCGACGCCAACACCCATGTCGTCATCGTCACCCGCGGCCACGCGAACGACGAAAAAGCACTGCACGCCATCATCCACAGCCCGGCCCGCTACATCGGCATGATCGGCAGCCGCCGCAAGGTCAAGCTCATCTTCGACGACCTCATCGCCCTCGGCGTCGACGCCGCCCGGCTCGAAAAAGTCCATGCTCCCATCGGCCTCGCCATCGGCGCGGTCACCGTCCCCGAAATCGCCATCAGCATTCTCGCCCAGCTCATCCAGATTCGCCGGGCCGAAAAACCCACCCGCATCGAAGGGCCGCTGCCGCCCGCCCCCGGCACCTAGGCCGCGACCGCCGAATCCCCACACCAATCCGGCCGCCCCATCAACCGCGCTCTCGACGAATGCCGTCCTTTCGCTATTCTTAGCCCGAATATTCATCCTTCGAGAAAGGTGCTCGTGTCCCGCCGTGTTTTTGCCATCATTCCCGCCGCCGGCCAGGGCCGCCGCATGGGTCAGCTCAAGCAGCTCATGCCCTATGGCGAAGGCACGATGCTCGATGCGGTCATGGATGCCATATTGGAGGCACCCATCGACGGCCTCGCTCTCGTCACCAACTCGGTCGTGGCCGAGCGGTTCGAGGACAATCCGGAGGATGGCCTCTTCATCGAGATCAACGACGACGAAGCCAGCGAAATGATCGACTCGGTGCGCATCGGCCTCGACAAGCTGGATGAAGAATTCGATCTGGCCCCGGCTGACGGCATCCTGGTGCTGCCCGGCGACCAGCCGGAAATTCGCGGCGGCATCATCGCCACCTGCGCCGAATCCTATCGCCTGCCGCGCATCGCCCCCGGCATTCTCATCGCGACCTACAAAGGCCAGCGCGGCCATCCGGCGATTTTCCGCACCGAGCTGCTGCGCGAAATTGAAACCTGGGACGATGACCGGGGCCTCAACGCCCTGGCCAAGCTGTTTGCGAATGAAGTCCGCGAACTGCCCATCACCACCTCGGCCATGCCGATCGACGTCAACACGCCGGAAGATTATGAGCGGCTCAAGGACAAATAGCGCGGCATGGCCGGCGCGGAGCTGCGCCTCGTTCTCTTGCCCGCGAGCACCCCCGCCCCCGCCGACCCGGCCGAGTTCGACTTCCACTCGCTCGCCACCCGCACCCCCGCCTTCGTCGAATTCGCCCCCGCCAATGGTGGCCAGACCGCCCACTATGTCGCCCGCTGGCTCAGCACCCGCGGCCAGCCCGGCCCATGGAGCGCGACGATGAGCGCGACGGTGATGGGGTGAGGTGGGGGAATGAAAAATGCAAAATGTAAAATGAAAAAAGGAGAGGGCACGCCGCGCAGCTGTCCATTTTTCATGTTTCATTTTTCATTTTGCATTTCTTCGCCAAGGGTTGGGGTGACGCCGAGCAGCGCAGCGCTTCGCCCCATCGGGGCGACGGAATGTAGCCACGGGTGAAGCGGCGGCGCGGCGAAGCCCGCCGACGCGAAACCCGTGGAAACGGTCGCGTTTTCTCTCTCCTGCCCCGGCGGGGCAGAGGAATCGCCCGGCCGCGCGGCAATTCAATCGAACACGTACTTCTCGTCGAACTCGATCTCGTGCAAGCGAAGCATCCGCAACAACTCAGATTTGAAATCCTCTCGCTTGTGATGCTCGGCCTGACGCGCAATGTACTTCTTCACGGCTTCTTCCTGCGACTTACTCACGGAGAACACCGAGTATCCCTCCTGCCACGCAAACGCGCCCAGCGCCGGGAATGAGTCATGCACCCACTTTGACGACCGCGCCTTGACTGTACGCATCAAGTCCGAGATGGTGCCATCGGGCCGCCACCGCAGGTACAGGTGAACGTGATCCTCAACGCCGCCGATATCGTAAAGTACACCCTTCTCTGCCCGGACGATGCCCCCGATGTAAGGGTACAGTCGCTCGGCCATCTCGACACTGATCCACGGTTCGCGCCGCTTGGTCGAGAATACAACATGGAGCAGCAATTGCGAGTAGGTACCCGGCATGGATTGTCCTTCTTTTCGAAAGGGAATTCCTCCGCCCCTCCGGGGCGGGAACATCATAATGAGTCCACGATTCCACGGGTTCCGCGTCGGGCGGCTGCGCCCCCGCGCCGCTCCACCCGTGGCTACAACCCGACGCCCCGTTGGGGCGAAGATCATGGCGAACATGTCGGTGCGGCATGCGGTGCAGCACATCCATCCGCCCCGCTTCACCGCGACTGCACGCCCTTTCGCACGGGCGGCATGGCCGCTCGCACTACCCGTTAAGCGCGTTGCACCCACCGGAGAAATCACCGCATCCCACGTCAAGTGTCGCCCAAGACCGCCGGAATTCGCCGCCCCAACCGGGCACATTGCCGCTGCCACGTGAGAAGCGCAGGCCGCACCGGAGGCCGTATCATAACCCGTGGACAGGACACCCTGCGCCCATTCCAGCCCCGGAGGGGAAGAGGATCGCTTGGCGCAGCGCACCAGAAGAATCAGGGAACGCGAGGCGCTCCATAAATTGATGCTAGGACTTTAGGTCCGTCGCGGCGGTTCCACACTCAGGACAGACGCTGCTCGTCAGGCCCGTCAGACAATAGCCGCATTTTTCGCAGGCCGGTCCGGGCAATCGCCGCCGGCGCTGGACGACGAATGCGACAACATCCTTAAAGAGAATGATGACCGTCAGCCCCAGTGCAAACGGCGAATTGAACAACATGACCAGACCGAAATCCGGCCTCCATCGGTATATATGCGCAACGGTCCATTCGATCCCGTTGGAACTGCGGCTTAACACAACTGTCCTGTCGCCATCATCTTCAAACACCAACCGATTGCGCTGGAATTTGCTGAGATGCTTCTGTAGATCTCGATCATTCTCTTGGTGGTCTGACCAGGCTATCCACAGGTCCGCGGCCATCAGCACAAACAGAATCGGTATAAAAACGAGGAGCCATCGAAGCGGGCTCGAAAGCGCCCATTTCATTCTTCGCTGAATCCACGAAACGATGAGTCCGGCGATCAACCCCAAGGGCGAGTGAGACGCTCAATTGCGCCCAGGCGGGTGTATTGTGTGTGATTCGTTCCAACTCTGTCAGCCATTGGTTCATGATGGAATGCTCTTGTTGGAAGAAAGACGCATGAACTCTGCCCGCAGCTTGCGGATGCGTTTTTCGGCTTCTCGCTCCCGCGCTTCAAAGAGTCGCGGACCATCGGCATCCTGTTTGCGGCGCTTCGCCATTCGCACTCCACTGAGAGCCAGACCATGCAGGCGGGATCATAACGCGAACGCCAGGATTTGAGGAGCAGCGTCCGCCTCAATCGTTGATTCGAGGCTCCGGTTTGCTACGCTGACTCGCCTCGGCAAGGTCCGGCCGCAAGGAGGCGCACGATCGGCATCCGGCGCTGGTGAACTCATTTCTGGTGCCGCAGTTCTGGCACTCCCAGGGCGAGGCCGATCGCCGAATGTCATCGGGAGAATAGCTCAGATAGCCGTGGTCCAGTCGCGACTTGCATGTCAGGCAGAGAATGCCCTTGAGGATGGACGAAGTCTTGAAACTGAGGAATCCCGCCCCCACATATTCATTGTCCCGGATTTCCCGATACTCCCGATGCTCAACACACACGGGGCAGAAGAAGCGGCCCTTTTTCCTGCCCAGCTTTTCTTTCCAGTGAATATGGAGCATCTCGCACTCCTCGTCATCTTATTTCACTTCAACTTTAAAAACACCTCCGCAATCCGCTCGGCCGCTTTGCCATCCCAGAATTTCGGGGCGCGGGTTGTGTCGACCGGGTTCTCGAGGATGTCGCGGTAGGCGGTGAGGATCGACTCCTTCGTCGGCTTCACTAGCCGGTTGGTGCCGTCGCTGATGGTCGCGGGGCGCTCGGTGTTTTCGCGAAGCGTCAGGCATGGCACCTTGAGAATCGTCGTCTCTTCCTGCACGCCGCCGCTGTCGGTCAGGACCAGCGCCGCCTCCGAGGTGAGGCGAAGGAAGTCGAGATAGCCCAGCGGCTCCGGCGTTTTCAACGCCGTCAGTGCCGCCACCCGGTCACCCAGCCCCAGAGCCGCGATGTTTTTGCGCGTGCGCGGGTGCATCGGGAAAACGAGCGGCATGTCCCGGCCGATCGCCTCGAACGCATCGAGAATCGCGGAGAGCGTCTCCCGCTGGTCCACATTGCTCGGCCGGTGCAGCGTGATGACGGCATACTTCTTCGGCGCGAGGCCCAGGTCATCCAGAATCGGCGACTCCGCCGCCCGCGCCCGATGCGTGAGCAGCGTGTCGATCATCACGTTGCCGACATAATGCACCTTCTCATCGGCCGCGCCCTCGCGCTTCAGGGCGTCCAGCCCGCTCGGGTCGCTGACGAGGAGCAGATCGGAAATGGCATCGGTGAGAAGCCGGTTGATCTCCTCGGGCATGGCCCGGTCGTTGCTGCGCAGCCCCGCCTCGACGTGCGCCACCTTCACACCCAGCTTCACCGCCACCAGGGCGCAGGCGATCGTGCTGTTCACATCGCCCACGACCACGACCCAGTCCGGCTTGTGCTCGATCACCACCGGCTCGAAGGCCTTCATGATGTCGGCCGTCTGCACCGCGTGGCTGGCGGAGCCGACTTCGAGGTTCACATCCGGCGTGGGAATGCCCAGGTCCTGAAAGAAGAGCTTGCTCATGCGCTCGTCGTAGTGCTGGCCGGTGTGAACAAGGAGCGCGTGGATTTTGCCGGTCTTCCTGAAGGCCTCCATGAGCGGGGCAATTTTCATGAAGTTCGGCCGGGCGCCGCAGACGCAGATAAGCTTGAGCATGGGCAACTTTCCGATCATCCAAAGTCAGGGCGCAGGGGCCGGTTGCCCATGCGTTCGCAAGATTCCCATTGGTACTCGGTTGGCAAAGGGCGTGTCAAGACGAAGGGCGGGGCCGCACCACGCGACTATTGCTTTCGCCACGGCGAAGAATTGGCCCAAAAGAGGCCCGAATGCTGATCCCGGCGATCCGGCCGCCGACATGGGCACGAATTCGGAAAACGCCCTTATTTGTGCGCGAAACAGGGCCGGCCGATCCTTGACCACTTCGTGAAAAAACAGTACAAAGTTGCCCATGGCAGCGACCTCCGACATACACGTTTCCGTCATCACCCCCGAATCGCAGGTCGTCGACACCAACGCGACCCAGGTCATCATTCCCGCCCACGATGGCCTCATCGGCATCCTGCACAACCGTGCCCCGCTGCTTTGCCAGCTCGGCAAAGGCACGCTGCGGATTGATGCGGCCGACGGCAAGCAGCGAGAGGTCGAAATCGAAGGCGGCTTCGCCCAGGTCCTCAATAACGATGTCATCGTCCTGACCGAAAAGGCCAAGGCCGTCTGACGGCGCTTTGCACATTTCCGCCGTACTCAAAAGTCGAAAACTGAAAATTCTTTGCTTCGCATGGTGCGCTGCGCCGCGCGATCTCCACGCGTTTTTCATGCCCGTCGGCGACGCATGCCCACCGGTCGACAGCCTGTCGGCTTTCTTCATCGGCCCTACAATGCGGCCATGGCGCTCGTGGTTCCCATTACGAAGCTGACGATCTTCTCGCTGGCGATTCCGATGCGCCGAAAATTCTCGCATTCGGCGGCCGAGCGGGTCTGTTCCGAGCCGCTCGTTGTATGCATCGAACTCTCCGACGGTACCCTGGGCTGGGGCGAAACGCATCCGCGAACCTATGTCACGGGCGAATCTCACGAGGATGCCATCGACGCCATCCGCCGCATCTTTGTTCCACTTTTGGTGAATTTCCGGCCGACAAGTTTCGGTGAGGCCATCGAGGCAACGGCTGATTTGCCGATGACCGAGGGTGATCGGCCGATCACGGCCGCGCGGGCGGCGGTGGAGATTGCGCTGCTCGATGCCTATGGGAAATCATTCGGGCGATCGTTGGACGCCGTGGCCCGCTATCTGGAAGAACCCTGGCTTGGCTTGCCGGGCAGCCGGCCTTCGACACGTCACAGCGTTGTCGTGTCGAGCATGGACCCGGATCGGGCGGCATCATTTGTTCGCAAGGTGCGCTACGGGCTGATTCGGGATTTCAAATTGAAAGTCGGCGACGACGCCGATGATGCCCGGCTGCGCCAAACCGTGGCGGCCATGGGCGCGGGCCTGCGCACCGGAAAGACCACGCTGCGCATCGACGCCAACAGCGCATGGGACCTGGAAACAGCCACGCAGCGACTATCCGGCTGGCGCGATTTACCCATCACCTGCTGCGAGCAGCCGTTGGCGCGCGAGGCCCATATGGATTGGCCGCGACTGGCGGAGGCCTCGCCGATTCCGCTGATGGCGGATGAATCGCTCGTGACGTTGGAGGATGCGGAGGATCTCGTCGAACGGCGATCGGTGCGCTGGTTCAACATTCGCATCAGCAAGAACGGCGGGCTGATTCCGGCCATCAAGCTGGCCATTCTGGCACGCCGACACAATCTCTTTTATCAGCTCGGTTGCATGGTGGGCGAAACCTCGATTCTGTCGGCGGCCGGACGATGGTTCCTGCAGCTCGTGCCGCATGTGCGTTTTGCCGAGGGGAGCTTCGGCCGATTTCTGCTGTCAGACGATATCGTGAAACGATCGCTGCGGTTTGGATTTGGCGGACGATGGAAAGCGCTGGCCGGTCCCGGATTGGGAATCAACGTGGACCCCGCGCGCGTGGAGCGGCTGGCGGTGACCAGGGGAATCGAAATACCCTTCTGATGCCTTGATACAAATGAGGCCATGCACGGTTTGGGCGAAAGTCGCCCGCGGCCGGATCGTTCTATTGAGAAGGCGCGACCCCAGGTCGCTGTTCCGTTTCAACATTTCTATTCCAGACACGAGAGGACGATCATGAAGCGTGCAAACCGAGCCGGGCGTTGGATTCTCTGTATCGCAATGCTGTCGTCTTGTGCTATCGACACAGGCGCCGCAGCCGACGAGCCCAGGATAGCCCCTGCGAAAAAGTATGTTTGCCCTCCTTGCGACGACAATTGCCACGACAAGACTTTCGACGAGCCGGGGCGTTGTCCGGTGTGCAATATGCGATTGAAAGTGATGGACCCGGTTCGAAATGTGGCGATTCTGGTGTGGGAGGGCGTCGAAGTTCTCGATTTTGCCGGGCCGGCCGAAGTATTTGCCGCGACGCGGGCCTTTGGAGAATCGCCCTTTAACGTGTATCTGGTGTCGCCGACAGCCGGACCGGTGACAAGTCAGGGATTCATCAAGCTCACCGCCAATTACACAATCGACGATTGCCCGACGCCGGATGTGATGGTGATTCCCGGCGGCGGAACGGGTGCGCTGCTCGGGGATGGCAAAGTCCTGCAATGGGTCAAGAGCGTGTCACTTGATGCTGAAATGACAATGTCGGTTTGTACCGGGGCGATGGTGCTGGCGAAGTGCGGAATTCTCGACGACATTTCGGCGACGACATGGCACGGTGCGATCGACAATCTGAAGGCGGCCGCACCCAATACCACGGTATTTTCGGCGCGCCGAATCGTCGATAGCGGCGACATCATCACGACGGCCGGCGTCTCGGCGGGAATTGACGGGGCGCTGCACGTGGTGAAGGGAATGCTGGGCGAAGACATTGCCCGCAAAACGGCCAAGTACATGGAATATGAGTGGATTCCGGAATTCGATTTCGGCTTCGTCGATTATGTGCGGGACACGGGCATCAACGCGCGGACGCAGCCCTTTGTCGATTCGATCATCGAGGGAATTGAAATACGCATTTACTCCGGGCGATTTCTGGCATCCGATGTCTTGTGCGACCCCCGATGGATGTTCATTCACGAGCAGCCCAAATTCCGCGAAATGATGAAAAAACACCTGAGTGCGGCAAGTGCCACGCTTTTGCCGCCGGAGGAGCCGGGCGAAAGGCTGATGGTCACCGGCACCGTGAAAGACGAGGAAGGCAAGCCGGTGGCCAATGCGACGGTTTATGTCTTTCATACTGGAAATGACGGCCGCTACTCCAAGGCGGACGGAAACTTCGGAAGCATGGGCGATTCGCTCAATCCCCGGTTGTTTGCATACCTGAAAACCGGCGCGGATGGGCACTATGATTACCGCACAATCAAGCCGGGGCATTACCCCCAAAGCGGCCCTCCGGCACATGTGCATTATGCTGTGACGGCCGAGGGATTTGAGGAACTCGTGACGGAGCTGATGTTTGAAGGCGATGAAAGGCTCACGCCAGGTGCGATAACCGAATTCGAGAAAGCGGGATTTGTGATCGCAAATCTGGAGCGCGATGGCGATGGATCGAAATGTGTTTGCGATCTGACCCTGAAGAAAAAGTAGCGGCCAAGGAAAGTTGCACCGGGACGATCGAATTGTCCTGGCGGAGATAATGAATGTTTGACGCAAAGGCGCTGACGGAAATTCTGGCCTGGCCGATCGGCGTGGCGGCGGTGATCGGCGTGACGCTTTATTTTCTCGCGGCGCGAGGCGGACAAAAGCACTGGGCCAATCGCGTTGGTGTCCTGATTGCGTCGCTTGCGTACGCCGTCGGCCATTGGATTCACTTCGCCAAGCCCGATTGGAGCAACTGGCGGAACATCGATGCATGGCAGTGGGTGCTGCCAGGTGTCCTCGCGGCGGGCTCGATAGGCATTGCGGATGCATTCGTCCGACGCGTCTGGGTTCGATGGATCTTGCGCGCCATTCTGCTCGCCGGGTTTGCCGCGGTTTCTTTGCAATCGTTCATGAGAAACGCATGGGATGCAAATGAGTCGGCCAAGTGGATCGGCGGCATTGCCGTGGTTGGAACAATTTGGTGGGAACTGGTCGGCTTGGCAGGCCGTGGTAAGCAGGCTGGGAATTGGTTTGCGGCCGAGTGGCTATTGATTGCCGCCGCCTGTGGGGCCTTGTTTGTTTTATCGGGAAGCCAGCGACTCTTGGAAATGACGATGATGTTGGGAAGTGGCATCGGCGTTTGCATGGCCATTCAGATGTGTGGCGGCCGCGACGTCGCACGCGGATTGCTCGCAGCCGCACCATTTGTCTTGATGGCGCTCTGGCTGAATGGTCATTTCTACGGCGACATGGATTGGTGGAGAATTGCGATGCCGGCCGCCGCCCCGGTGATGGCGCTGGGGTTTCACTCCCTGTTTCGTCCAAAATCGCGAACGTGGATCGGCGGCATTTTGGGAATGGCGGTTGTCGCCCTGGTTGCCGCCGGGGCTGTCGTACCAGCGGTACGCATGTATGAACCGGACCCCTACAGTGGCGGCGGGTACTGAACTCGGAATTTGCTTTATTTTCCACACGGCGACGGTGTAGAATCAGTAGTACTGAATCACGCCGTTTGATGACGCTTTGCCGTCCGATCGCTGCCCGGCCGAATGGCAAAAACCGCATGCCTTGATAGACCACCATGGCCAACTTATTCAATTTCGCACAGGGGATTCGGCTGCTCATCGGCATTCTGGTGCTTGTGGTGCTTTGCGGCGGCGGCATTTTCATTGTTTGGACAAGCCTGAAAATCCTTGCCTTTCGACGCCAGCAGCGCAAAGGAGATCGCGAGGAACGGTCCCGCCGATTTGACGCCAATGGCCAGGCGCGCCCGCCAAGGGCATCAGGCGTGTGCAATCATTGCGGCCGTGTTTTTGACCAGTTGAATTACATGACCGGAAACGATCGCATTTGCGATGAATGCATGGAAAAACGCACCGGCAAGAATGCTCTGCTAAACTGATCGCCCAGGCCATGTGCCTTTCAATCGGCATGGCCGGCGGGGGTGGGTGAACGATGTCAACCGAAATTACGCTCGACACGCCGGTCTACAAGGTCAGCGAATTCAAAACGATCTGCATGATGGATCTGCTTGATTACTTCGCCCAGGCCGGCACGATGCGGGTTTCTGATTTGCACATCAAGGTCGGCAGTCCGCCCATCTATCGCGTGGATGGTTCGCTACAGAGAATGAAGGGGCCGCCGCTCGATGCCGATTCGGTGCGATCGCTCGCGGCCTCCCTGCTGTCAAATCCGGAGTTGGAGCTGTTGGCGAAGAATCGGTCGGTCGACAGCTCCTGCTTCACGGAAAAGATGCAGTTTCGGCTCAACTGTTTTCTGGACAATGATGGAATTGCACTGGCGATTCGCGCCCTCGAAACAACCCCCCCGCCGGTCGAGTCCGTCGGGTTTCCCAACGATGTCTGGCGCGACATCATCAACAAGCAGCAGGGACTGATCCTCGTGACCGGCGTTACCGGGGCCGGAAAATCGACGACCATCGCTTCCATGCTCAGCCGGATCGCCCAAACCCGGGCCTGCCGGATCATTACGCTGGAAGACCCGGTCGAATACCGTCTCAAGAGCAGCCAGGCGCTGATCTCGCAGCGCGAAGTCGGGCGCGATGTGCCCAGCTTCGAGCGCGGCCTGCGCGACTGTCTGCGCGAGGACCCGGATGTGATCTTCGTCGGCGAAATGCGCGATCGCGAGTCGGCCATGTGGACGCTGACAGCCGCGGAAACGGGCCATCTTGTGTTTTCGACGCTGCACACGCGCGACTGCCGTGGCAGTGTCACCCGAATTCTGGACATGTTCCCGCCGAATCAGCAGGATGAAGTGGCGAGCCAGTTGTCGCTCGGACTGAGCCATATCATTTCGCAAAAGCTCCTGCCGCGCGCGGACGGCCAGGGCCGCATCGTAGCCATGGAAGTGCTGAACAACATTTATTCTGTGTCAAACTTGATTCGGCTGGGAAAGATCGAGCAGATTTACTCCCAGTTGCAAACGCGAACCAAGAACATTCCCGAGGAGCGGATGATCACATTGGAACGGTCGCTCGCCCGTTTGGTGAAAAATGGATCCGTGACGGCGCTGGAAGCAGAGCGGTGGGCGAATAATCCGCAGGCATTTATCGAAGAGATGCAGGCGTAGGAAGCTGCAAACGGGCGAAGAATCGAAGCAACGCGCAGCCTAACATTCCAGCGAATCATGCAGCCGAGAGAATGCACCGCCATTCATGGCCGCCATAAAAGCGGATTGGCGTTTCTCGCGGTATCAAGCTTTACGCGCATCATCCAGTCTCCACGTTCGAAGGGCCGCGCCGATGTTCCGGCGTTGACGAGCGCGGAATGACCTTTGCTTGAATCGTCGACGCTGATCCTCAGCCCCGTGAATCGACCCGCCTCATCAGAGGGCTGGCTGGTCGACGATTCCTTTGATGTCCCTGATTGGCTGCCCTTGCTAGCGCTGCCGGCCGAATTGTCAACAGACGTCAGCGCCGGCTGCAACAAGATCACGAATTCTTGCGGGGCGAGCGTGGGTTTGACACTGACAGTTCGCCATCGCGCCGACGTGCCCCTGAGCGATCCGGATGGGACCGGCCAGTTGTCGATGAACTTCATGTCACGGTCGCATAGCCGCAGTGTCGGCATGACACTGCCCCCAACCTTTGCATCGAACAAGCCGTGAAACTGCACCTCCGTGATGTACCACTTCCCCGCCGGCAGCGAAAAAAAGACGGCCGGCGCGGCATCGGATGCCACATCAACCAGACTACCCCTGTCGTCGTCGTACTTCAGAATGATTGGGTCTTTGGCCAGTGTGACTTTCGAATTGGCCGGGCTTTTTCGTTGCCGGTCGGCGAACAGGGTTCGCTCGAATTTTCTGAGCCAGCGATCAAGTCTGGATTTGCCCATGGCATCCTGAGCGCCCGGCAATTCACGAAGTACCTTGCTTGCGTCCAACTTCTCATCGTGGACCCGCGTCAGGGCGCTGAGCACTCCGCGAATCGAGGATTTTCCCTGCAATTTGGCAAGGTCAAACCAGAATCCGGCGGCCTGAACCATGTCCGGACCATTGCGATTGCGTAGCGCCTGCTCCAGTCGTTGAATTCCCTCGCCGCCATAGTCGAACGCATCCGGCCAGAGGCTTCGATTGTAAACGAAGTTCAGTCGGTCGATCGCCTCGCTGGCAAGGTAATACGACAGCCCATCGGCGGCATCCGATGTCATCCATTTGGCATCGCCGATCGTCTGTTTGCGGGCCATCTCGGCCAGTTCGTAGGCGATGGCATAGACCGTATAGGCGCTGCTCTTGTTCGGCGACTTCAATTGATCGGACCGGTTGTATTGGAGGCTGATCTCTTCGCGGCCCTGCGCGAGAATGCCCGGCCGGTTGTTTCGGGCCAGTTCCGCCCGGATGATGGTGCGCTCGGGCAGCCTGAGACCGAATTCGTCGCGATAGAACCGCGAAACGGTGTCGGCCACGTTCGCCATGGCCTCGGCGTTTTCCTGCGGTATGCCCTTGTACCGAACGATCGCACGCTCGCGAATGGCCTCTCCGCTGGTCGGCTTCGATTGCGCCGCGGACGTTTGAATCCCCGCAAGCAGGCACAAAAAAGCGATCGATATACGGAATAACTGCATGTCCATCCCCGCGTCTAAATCAAGTGGTTTCGAGTGGTTATACCCGCAGGATTCTGATTGGTTGCTGCTCGTATCGGTCATTTGCATCAAAGTTCGCCAATCGGAGATTCATGACGAGACCGCTGCGCAAGCCATGCTCTATAAAAAGGCACGAGACCATTTAAGCGGACCAACCGTTCACAATGCCCCTGAATTGATCCCCGCGTTCTTCGTAATTCTTGAACCAGTCATAACTCGCGCAGCCGGGACTCAAAAGGACAACTTCGCCGTTTTTGGCAAGCTCGCGGGCGTTGCTCACCGCCGTCGCGAAATTGTCGGCCGGCAGCAGGGTGGGACCGATGCCGCATCCTGTCGAAGCAATGCGAATGGCGGCGGTGATGCGATCGCGCGTTGCCCCATGCAGATAACGGCCTTGGCCTGTTTGCAGAGAAACGCCGAATTGCTCGAAGGAGCCGCCCTTGTCGGACCCGCCGACGAGCACCGTGACCGGCTGATCGAAGGCGCGAATGGAAGTCATGGCGGCTTCGGGCGAGGTGGCTTTTGAGTCGTTGTAATAACGGACGCCGCGATGTTCCCGCACAAATTCGAGGCGATGTACCAGACCGGTAAATCTTGACAGTGCGTCGGTCGCAATCCCGTCATCAACTCCCAGAACTCTCGCGATCGCCAGAGCGCCGGCCGCGTTCTGTACATTATGAAGTCCGGGAATGGAAAGTTTCAGCGGCACGACCTCGCGCCGTGCAACCCCGTTGGCATCGCGCGATTCGATGGCCGCGCCATGCGAGGCTTCATCCGCAGAAAATCGCATCATATTGCGGTTTTCCGTCGGCACATCGGGCAGCGCTTCCGCGCCGACAAACGGCAGAATGAGCCAGTCGTCCGGCGACTGAAAACGATGGATGTTGGCCTTCGCGGCGGCATACGCGGCCAATGTGCCATGTCGATCGAGGTGATTCTCCCTGACATTGGTGACAAGCGCAATCGACGGGCTTTTTCGCAGCTGCGCGGCGTCTTCGAGCTGAAAACTGGAAAGTTCAAGAACGACGATATCCTGCGATGAAATGCTCCCCAGATCGTCAAGCAGGGACTTGCCGATGTTGCCGCCAATCCAGACCTTGCCGTGATTCCATTCCGGCCGGCTGGATGCGGATTCGAGAATCGCGCCGACCATCGCAGTGGTGGTGCTTTTCCCGACCGAACCGGTGATGCCGACGATCCGCCCTCTGCAGCGTTCCAGGAACAGGTTCATTTCACTAGAGATCGGAACGCCAAGCCGAATGGCTTCCTGAACGAATGGCGACTTATGCTTGTCGACCGCCGGGCTGATGACCAATAGGTCGCAAGCCTTTAGATCGGAAATCTTATGGCCGCCGAGATGGTATGTGACTTTGCTATCCGCCAGCTTCTTCTTGCTTTCGATCAAATCGGCCTCGACCGCCTGCTCTGTAACAAGAACTTCGCCCCCTGCCCGGCCAACCAACGGGTGACGCCTATGCCGCCGCCGAAGCGACCGAGTCCCATGACGATGATGCGCTTGCCTGAGAACTCCATTTCCCGACGAACCTCCAATGGCATCTCGACGACTTTGATCGAGACGCTATGCGATTTTGGATTGTCATGTGCAAATCGGCAAGCCGAATCTTGGGTCTCGCGAATCCATCAGATAGCCGCACTGGACTGTATCAAAGGAATCGGCCCGGAAACAATGGTTTCCGGGCCGACTTGGTTAATCTTGTCCAAAAATGCCGTCATCAACCAGCCGACTTTTTCGTTGAATCACTCTCGTGGGTTTGAGCGCCGGCAGTGTTGCCTTCCTCGGTCTTCTTGACTTCGGCCGGTTTTTGGGCAGCCGGCGTGGCGCCGGGAGCCTGCGGGCCGCGATTGATGCGTCGGATGTCATTGACCCCTTGCTTGGGTACGGGCACCGGCCGAGCGCCGGGCGTGGGCCGGTTTTGCGCGCCGGGAACCGGACTGGCGGCAGTGGGAACCGGGCGAACAGGCGCAATTTCCGAAATCGGAAGCGTTACAAGTGGAACGCCGGGATCATCGGTATTGAAAGTGATCTTGTCGCCCGCCGGCGCCGGCTTGTAGTCCGCCGGAACGTTGACCGTAAGCCGAAAAGTCTTGGCATCCTTCACATCAGAAAGATCCAACTTGATTTCGGGATTCGTGCATGCCAAGTTGGTGATTTTAATGGGCTTGTCGACGTTGCTACGCACATAGAACTGGCGCGTCAGGGGAGCCGTACGGGACGGCGGCAGGTTGAGCGACGTCGGTGTGACATCCACCGATGCCGTAATGAAGGCATACACCGGCACCGTTAGCTTCGGCAGCTCCTTCACGCCGGTTTCAACTTCGATATTCCCTGTGTTGTTTCCATTGACGAGCGGCGGTACCACCGTGACGGTCAATTCAAACTTCTTGCCATCCTCAATGGGGGCGATCGTCGCTTTGAATTTTGGATTCGTCGATTTCGGCTCGGAGAGCTTTAGCGGCTCATCGGCATTGTTAACAATGGTGATTTTTCGCTCAACGCCCTTGTCGGCGTCGGCCGTGGTGATGCGGCCGAAGGCAGCACTGGTGGGCGTGGCCTGAACGACCTGCCAGATTTCGCCCTTGAGTTGAAGGCTGATTTGTGCGTCCTGTCCGGAGATATTTGTGTTGATCACAATTGACTTGGAAACAGGACCCGCACCGTGACCCGTTGCAATCTTGATGGGAATCTTACCGCTTTCGCCCGGCTGAACAATCCGGTCAAACTGACCGGCAACAGTACAGCCTCAGGAGGGCTTGACGCGCAAGATTTCGAGCGGCCCGGTTCCGGTGTTGGTGAACCAATAATCATGCTCGACATCCGGACCCGCGCGAACCTTGCCAAAATCATAAATCGGCGTATCAAAGCGAATGCCGGGCACCTCACCCGGCTTGAGAATGACGGTCGGCTGGGGATTTCGGTCCCCGGCTTAACCGTATTCGCAGCTTTGACGGGGCCGCCTTGGACGGGAGGGCCGACGAAGTCTTTCGGCTGCTGGCTGGCTGGCTGCACGTCGTTGGCGCCACGTACCGATGGGGGGACCGCCTCGGCCCGCTTGACTGCCGCCGGCTTGGCCGGCTGAGCCTTTTGATCGACTTTCTTATCCTGTGCGAACACGACGCCTGTAAGCGACGCGACGGCAGCAATAGACAGCACCCACAACCTGCCGTATCGCGGCCAGAGATTCCTATAACGATTCATAAGACGATGGCTCCTTTCGCGAGTGACCTGCGGACCAAAACCAAATCGGTCATTTATGACCGCCAACTATATCCGAAAAAGCGACTTCCGCAGCGCAACTAGTGTGTAACGCGGTTCGCACAGGCTAGGCCCCCGCCCCGGAAGCAGGTAAGCTATGACTGGGATATGAAATATGGCGAAATTCAGGAGATGCAGTGCTCGAAACAGAGCCTTTTCACCGTTGGACGCCGTACTCGACAAAATGTGAGGCAATGTCCGCAAGGCGTTCCAGGGCGGCGTCTGAAAGGGTTTGGGCGAGCACCATCAACTCGCACAACGTGATTTCACGGTCCGAGAATCTCCTGACCCCGGAATTGGCGGCTTCGCTGAGCACATAACGGGTCATGACCACGGAAAGTTCCTGCATGGTGCGTTCGATTTGCATGGTTGTCGAATCCCGAACGGCTCTTCCCGGTGACGCCCGAGACGACTCAGGCGTTCCGATGGAGTTAATATCTGATTTGTGTGGCGGTTTATCCTTAAGGAAAATCCGCGATATGTGACGCAATCTTGACACTGGTCGGTCCCAAAAGTGAACTTGATGCAGGGGCAGGGTGCGGCCGATGCACGCGATGGGCTTGTGAAAGTGTAAGAACAATGGCAGCAATTCCGGTGGTCGTAATCGAGGATGAAGTCGCCATTCGCGAGGGCGTGGCGACGGCACTGCGGCACGCAGGGTTCGAAGCGATCGAGGCGGCGGACGGCGCCGTCGGCCTGGATGCGGCCCGTCGATCCGGTGTCGGCCTGGTGTTGCTCGACTTGATGCTTCCAAAAATGGATGGAATGCAGGTCTTGAAGGAATTGCGCCGAACACATGCCACACTACCTGTCATCGTACTAACGGCGCGCGGCGCTGAAGATGAGCGCGTGGCCGGGCTTCGCGCCGGGGCCGACGATTATGTCGTGAAACCATTTTCCGCGCGAGAGCTGGTTGCGCGGGTGGAGGCGGTCCTTCGCCGCAGCCCGGAGCGACCGGCCGAGGTCGTCAGGATTACAGTTGGCGTCGCCCAAGTTGACCTGGGGCGGCGTGAGATTTTCAGTCCCGTCTGCGAAGCACAGGCGCTGTCGGAAACCGAGTGTTCCATCCTGACGCACCTCGCCGCAAATCACGGCCGTGTCATTTCACGGGACGAACTCCTGACCCGCCTCTGGGGGCTGAGCGGGTCGGGGATCGAAACGCGCACGGTGGACATGCACGTCGCACGGCTTCGGGCGAAGCTCGCGACGGCGAATGGCGATGTGGACGAAGAATACATCGTCACTGTTCGCGGGAAGGGCTATATGCTGGGGTCTTCGGTCAAGGCCGTCGGCCCTGATGGCACAGACTAGAATCCCAAGCCATGCTGTTTCAAACAAAAACACGGCGCAACGCGTTGATCGTTCTCGTCCTCGTTTGCCTGCTGGTTTGCGGAGGGCTGGGGTGGGCGACCGTGATCGGCCTACGCTTGGAATCGATTGAAGCGCAGCAGGTACAGGAAAAACTCAACAGCAACACCATCGCCCTGACACTCGCACATCTGGACGGAATCGTCGATTCCATTCTTGGCGTCGAAAAGACCCGTCCCTTCGAACATTACCGCGCTTACTACAAACCGGCCGGTGCGATCGATCTTCACGATGGATTGTCGACCGACGGCGAAATTGTCGTGCCATCGCCATTGCAGAGCTTCAGCGGTCCGGATTGGGAGCTGGTTCATTTTCAAGTCTCGGTGACGCATGGTTGGAGCTCGCCGCAATTGGAGTCCATCGATGAGACGGTAACGCCCGCCAGTGCAATTCCAGCTGCGGATCGCGAAAAACAGGCATCGGCCGCGAACTGGCTGGCGGCGCTGAACAATCGATGCGATCCATTCAAGCTCCAGGAATTACTCGAGGCCTCACAGGCGGCCGACAGTGAACGCGTGGCGACCATTGCAAGGCTCGGCACTGGTTCAACGCTTGGACAGAAAAGTGAGGGATCGAAGACATCGCCGCTTCCCCGAATCGACGAAAACGATCGTACGGCAGCAGAATTCGCCCGCCGCGGACAGCGGCTGGTTCAATTGCAGCGGCAGCATCTTCCGGCCGAACAATGTCAGCCCATACTGGTGGCGATCGAGAATTTTCAGACCGGACAAGAGGTATCCGAACAGTTGAACACCACCGGCGGCTGCTTCGTTGTCTCGGCACATCCATGTTTCCGGTCTGGCTTGATCTCACGTTGGACGGGAAGAAACAGCTTGCGCTGGTTCGGTCGGTCTCCGTCGAGCATTCCCAGTTTTGCACATTGCAGGGCGTGCTGCTCGATTGGGAGGGGTTGCGAAAGCGACTCGAAGAAGAAGCCCTGGACATACCCGGCTTACGACTGGAACCGGTTGAAATCGGCACGCCGTTCGATCTAAACACCATGCACGATCCCCGCGCGATTGGTTGCATCGCTGCCGACGTCGGCAGAGTTTTCAGCGACCTCGCGGGACTGATATGGGTTCTGGCACTGACATGGTGTGCCACTATATTGGCACTATTCGCCATTTGCTACGGCACGATGAAGTATGTCGGCATGCTGGAGCGGCGCATGCAATTCGTCGCGGCGGTGACCCACGAGCTGCGAACGCCGCTCACGGCATTTCAAATCTACACGGACCTGCTGGCGGATTTGGGCGACGATCCCGGACGGCGCACGCAATATGTGGAAACACTGCGGCGGGAGTCCAAGCGACTTTCGCGTCTCGTCGAGAATGTGCTCGTGTATTCCAAGATCGGCGATGCAAGGCCCCACCTCAACAAGGCGTCGGTCACGCCTCGCTTTGTTCTGGATGCCGTTGCGTTGCAGATGAAGGAACCGTGTCTGGCGGCCGGAAAGCAAATTGTCGTGGAGGATCGTTGCGATGATCGACACACGATCGACACCGACACCGAGTTCGTGATTCAAATCCTGGCAAATCTGCTCGAAAATGCCTGCAAATACAGTTCAACAGCCTCTGACCCGCGCATCTGGCTGACAGCCGCACCGTGGGGCGAAAACGGTGTTGCTTTTGAAGTCGAAGACTTGGGCGTCGGCATTGCGGCCTCGGATCGCAGGGCAATTTTCAAACCATTTCGGCGCGGCGCGACCGCGCAGGATGGCGGCAAAACGGGCATGGGACTGGGTTTGGCGCTATCGCGGTATTGGGCAACCTGCCTCGGCGGACGTCTCGATCTGAAACGCGGCGAACACAACGGCGCGCACTACACGCGGTTTTCCCTGTGCCTGCCGGGATTGAAATAGTCCAAGCGCAAGTTCACGTTTGGCGTCAATGGATTTGTCGCACGTACCTCGCTGGACCCATCTCTCTGCAATGCCCACGAATGGCCATCGCGCCTCAAAAAGTGAGATGGCCCGGCCGTATTCACGTCATTCGGGCAAAATCCGCCGGTTAACCGAATACTAAATATCGGCCGATATTAGAGTTGTTGTCAGACAGCGGGTCGGAGGCCCGATCGAACTGCAGGCGAAGTTATGCAAACCGAGATGGACAATTCGGTGTGCCCGTACTTTCAGGGGAGCGACGAGCGCTGTGCCAAACGATTCAATCTCCACCGAATGGCCGAAATCTACGACCAATGCCTCGGCGAGTTCGGCCGTTGCAGCACCTACATCGAACTCCGGATCGATCATTCCAGCCGTCCCGTCGATGACCCCGTTTCGCACGCCGCCTGACATGATGCAAGTTATCCGAACGCCACCCTTCGCATCGCCAGCGGCCAAGTCGATCGACCCGGCCCATGTAGACTGGCGACGTCAACTTACGCAATTCATGGAGTATCTGACAAGCGAATGCGGGCTGGCCCGCAACACGATCGACGCCTATCGGCGAGACCTGCTTGAGTTTGTCTCGCTGCTCGATGATCGGGACGTCTGCTCCGCCTCCGGTGTGACGATTCATGTCGTTCAATCGTACCTGGTCCGGCTTTCGGAGCGGAAGCTGTCGCTGTCGTCGATTGCCCGGCACCTTGTTTCCGTGCGTATGTTCGTCAGATATCTGTTCATCACGGGCATCATGACGAACGATCTTTCGACGCAGCTCGAAACACCCAAAAAATGGCAACGACTGCCGCACACACTCAATCGCAATCAAACCGAATCCATCTTGATGGCTCCGCAGCCCGGCGAACCGTTTTACGCACGGGACCGCGCCATGCTCGAATTGCTCTATGCGACGGGAATGCGCGTATCCGAGCTGGCCGGGCTTCGCGTTCGCGATCTAAATCTGGATGTCGGATACCTACGCTGCCTCGGCAAAGGCAACAAGGAGAGAATTATCCCCATCGGGTCGCATGCGATCGAGGCTGTGCGCCTACCTGACCGGCCTGCGCCGCGTTTTGACCGAAACGGCCACCGACGTCGCACCCTTTTTCGTTTCGCGAACGGGAAAGGCGATGGACCGCACGAACATCTCGCGACTCGTGAGCCGGTACGCAGCCATGGCCGGCATTCACGGACCGGTCGGTCCCCATACACTGCGTCATTGCTTTGCGACGCACCTACTTGAAGGCGGTGCGGACCTTCGCATTGTTCAGGAATTGCTCGGCCATGCGACCGTCGCGACGACTCAGATTTATACGCATGTCGATATGACCCGCCTTAAGGGTCTGCATTCAAAATGCCATCCAAGGCAGTAAGCGCGTCAATCAAAATACCAATCAAACCCACGGCACATCAAATGAATTGTTCCCCGGGCTTGCCCGGCCCGTCGCGGCGCAAAGGTGCGTGCGCCGGCACGTTACATTACAATGGTTCGCGTGAATCGAACCATATTTCGCATTATCGATGCCAATTTCAACCGCGCCGCGAAGCACTGCGCGTCGCCAGGAGCATGCGCGGATGATCCTCGATGATGAGGACTTTCGCGGCGAATCAAACGCTGCCGCCATGAACTGGTCGAAGCGGTTTCATGTTTTGACGCCAGAGACTTGCTGATGGCGCGCGATGTGACGGGCGACGTCGGCACGCAAATCAGAACACCCCAGGAGCAGACTCGAATAAACACGGAAGCAGTCGCCATCGCGGCCGCAAAGCGCGCCGGTGAATCGCTGCGTGTCATCGAGGAATATGGCAAGACGGTTGATGCTTCAGTCGCCGCCGGGATCGAATTGTTGCGATATGAGGTTTATTCAATCGAGCAGGAGATTATCCTCCCCGGCCCCCGCCCCAAGTCGATTCGCAAAGCACAGCTCCACGTCCTTTTGACGCAATCCGCATGCAAGGAATTGGCTGGTCGTCGCCGAAGCGGCGCTGCGCGGCGGAGCGGATGTCATCCAATTGCGGGAGAAGCAACTGACGGATACCGAGTTGCTCGATAGAACGCTGAAACTGCGTCAGCTCACTCGCAAGCATGACGCGTTGCTCATCATCAATGACCGGGCGGATATCGCACTCTTGAGTGACGCGGATGGCGTGCATGTGGGTCTCGAAGACCTTCCCGTGGCCGAAGTCCGCCGCATCGTCGGACCCCACAGATTGATCGGCGCAACAGTGCATTCCATCGAGGAGGCAAAAAAAACAATCGATGAAAGACCGGATTATCTTGGCGTCGGCCCAATGTTCGCGTCTTCGACAAAGCCCGCCGTTCCGGTCAACGGCCCCGCCCTGCTTCACCGAATTCATGAAGAAATGCTCAAATGCGGTGTTGGCATCCCGCTGGTGGCGATCGGCGGGATCGCGTCATCCAACGTCGACGAACTACGATTGCCGACCTTGAGTGAACATTGCCCGGTCGCCATTGCCGTTTCGCAGGCCGTGATCGGCTCTGATCGACCGGAAGACGCGACACGTCAACTCAAAAGCAAACTCGAGCAGCGAATGGTCGCCCACGACAACATTGCGTGAAATACGCGATCCCTGAAAGGTCGCAAGGAAGTCATATCTCGACAAGATACGGCGCCATAACTACGGCACCAAAAGTACGGCTACAAGGCCGGGGACGTCCGCCGAATCAAGCGTCAAATCGACATTGAAATCGCCATGGCAGATTTCGCCGGCGGTCGGCGTGCCTATGGCCGCGGCCGTGAAGGCCGTAATGTCGCGTGCATTGACGGTTCCATCATTATTCAGGTCGCCATCCGCGCCGGAACAGGGGGCATCGCAATCAAGGCGTCTGATCGCAAAACCATCAAGGCCCGCTTCGACAATGGCGCCGGGATTGATGTCCGCCGCCGTAAATCGCGCCGCCATGTTTGCCGTGAGCGTAACACCCAGCGTCGTCAACTCGCTTGATTCGATCTGGTCCGCATGCCATGAGAGGCCACCGTCGGCAACATAGCTGCGAACGAGTGTCCACGGTCCGGCACCACCGTTGCTGCTGATTTCGACAAAGAGACCATCGCCAGGTGAGACCGTGGTCAACTTCAAGAAGTACAGATAGCTCAGGCGAGAGGGCGCGGGCAAAAGGCTGAACGGCGCGGAAACGAGGCTTACCGAACCGCCGTCCACATCCGTGTTCCCCAACGTATTCTCTGTGAGCCAGCATTGACCGCTGCCGTCACCATCGGTGGCGGGATCATAGGCCCAATCGGGATCATTCACGGGAACACCGCGCTGCCAGGCGCCGGCCGTTGCGCCGGCCACAGAGGTTGTCCCGTGTCGGTTTCAAAGTTGTCGTAAGAACTGATCACGTCGCCGTAGGCGCTAATGGATCAAATGCGTTCGCAGCGCCCTCTGCCGGATTGGTAAACGTGTCGCCTTCGTTGTTTTGTGCACTAACAAAAAATGCAACCGGAGTGCCGCAAACCGATGCGCCGATATACGCTTCGTAATCAGAGCCCCCGACATTGACCATCGGAACGCCGACGTACCCGCCGCCAACGTCATAGTAGAGTGTCACACTGCCGGGCAGAATCGATGTCGTGCCACATTGCGACGTTTGAACGGACGCTCGAATCGCTGTCGTGCCATCGGGATCGATAAACTGGGGATGTCCCAGCGGGTAAGCGATTTGCAGAGTATGCGTCGCCTTGCTCACATCGAGCACGAACAGGCCGCGCTCCAGATCGGAAACAATGACCGTGCCGCTTGGGAAGTAAGGATAGTTGCTCCATGCTCCATTAAAGCTGGCGGCATCATCATCCGGGTACGTGTCAAAGAATGCGACTTCATCGGGTGACGTCTGATTCTCGGCACAGAAAATTCGCAGCCCGCTTCGATAATTCGCCTCGAAAACAAGGTTGTTCAGGGTATATAGATTGTGTCCAATGGCCGACGATGGCGCGTCAAAGGTCGATGCAACCGAAGGCGCCGTGAAGCTGTTGTCCAACAGAAACCGCGTATCGACAACAATTGTTCGGGTGTTGATTCCGAAGTTGCCTTCGTCCAATTCATCATTGACATACGCGTAGTTTCGATCTGGAGACAGCCAAAGCTGATGGGAATAGCCCGCATTGGGCCAGAACACCCGGGCGGGATAAAGATTGATAATATTCTGCTTGTCGGTCACATCCAGAAAATCGAGACCGGTTTGAGACTGGCCGCCGTTGAAACCCGAGCAGCAAATCGCAATCTCGCGGCCGGCGAAGGGTCCGGTTGTATAGTTGACAACCTGACAATCGTGAACATAACGATCGCTCCATTGACCAACGAAAACCGGCGTCGCGGGATTCGCAAGGCTGTAAATTCGCAGCCCGTTGTTGCCGCCGCCGCAACGGTATAGAAATCCGCTCTGCTCGTTGATGATGACGTTGTGTGACGCCGTCGTGGGAAGGGTCCCGTCCGTGGTCACCGTGTTCGCAAGAACAACGCGATTGGTCGCTCCGTCGATGTTCGCCAGGCTGATGACTTGAATGCCTCCGCCGCCTTCAGTGACCGCATACGCATAGTTCTGATAGGTCTTGATGTCGCGCCACAGACTGTTTGGACCGTCGATGTAGCCGACATACTGGGCATTTCCGGGCGTCGTAACCTCAACAAACGCCGTTCCTGAGAAGAGCCCCATGATCGCATATTCGCGACCTGAAGGAGACGTGTAACCCCAGCAATCGTTACCGTTGTCCTGCGCCTGGCCAGTCAGTGTTGCGAGATCCGACAGCGTGATCCAGCTCTTGAGTTCGACGCCTTTCGACGCGAACAATCCCGGCCCGCGCATCTCCCCGCCATCCATTGGGCCGTCAACATCCTGCCGATAGCTGGGCCCGACGAACGGCGGCTGGTGGTCGCGGACTTTGGGATCATCCGGATGGGCCAAGACCGTGGAAAATGTACATAGGCAGACGGCTACCGCGATAAGCAGTTTCATAAAATTAATTCCTCGCCTCGTGCGAGGGAGCACCGGAAATAGGTGAGTTTGCGACGCTCCCGCAGGAATGATGTACTCTTACCATCGTATCAAGACTAGCGCCAAAATACCAATTAACTTCATGGATGTACCGCCGATTCCAGATTTCTCTCAGGGTTATTCCCGGTCTTTTTAGGTGTTTGGCCGCCCCATTTCACCCCATTCTGAACCGTTAGAATGAGGAAGCTACCATCATCAACCCCCGATTCACACCTGTTACGGTACAGTCGCAGCCGTCGCTCGAACAAGCCATTCGGGCGGAATATTCTCGTCGGTGAGACTCTCAAGAAATGCGACGAGATCGTGTTTTTCCTCATCGGACAGAAACAGAGGCTGCAGAATGGTCTCGCCGTGGTGGCCCGCCGGAAGCGCCTTATCCAGCGTTGAGTAATAATCGATGACCTCATTCAACGTGGCGAACTGCCCCTGATGCATGTACGGCGCGGTTCGCGCCACATTCCGAAGCGACGGCGTTTTGAACCGCCCCCAATTCTCGGGATTATTGATAAGAAACTCGACCAGCGAACCCGTTCCCTCATCGCTGTAAACACCGGTCGCATTGAATGGATCATGAATGACCTCGTTCACTCCATTGAATCGTCCCGGATCCGTTGGTTGTTCACCGTCCAGCGTCGGAACGCGCGTGTCGTGAAACTCGCCGTCGGTAAAATTCGGGCCGGCGTGACAGACACGACAATTCGCGCTTCCAACAAAGAGCATCAAGCCCCGTTGAGCGGCCGGCGAAAGCACCGCCATCTTGTTCTTGTCGTCGGTTGCCAGCCCTTCGGCGAACACATCAAACGGCGACCGACGGCTGACCAGCTTGGACTCATAGGCGGCCAGCGATTTTCCAATATTGGCGAAAACCCGATTTATTGCATCCTGATCGTCGGCGTTCATCGACTTCCACGCGGCGTCATCGGCATTCAAATCGACAGACGAGGCAGGCTTGCCCTGAGCGGGAAAACGCATGTCGTCCGACAATGTCGGCAATTCGCCAAACGTCGACTCGTATAGTCTGCGAAGCTCTGCATCGCCATAGATCAGATGGGCTGCGGCGAGACGACTGGATCCCATTTCAGCCGGACTCTCAATCGGATGAAGCGCCTGGGCCCAGAGTGAATCGGCCCGGCCGTCCCAGAAAAACCATCGATTGTAGGCGACATTCCAGAGCGAGGGCGTGTGCCTGCGACCGGTCCCAAGCCCCTCGGCGATCGGCTTTCCGTCTGCCAAGCCCTTTGCAGGGTCGTGGCAGGTGGCGCAATTGATCTTGTTGTTGACAGATAGGCGCGAGTCGAAGAACAGCCGATGGCCAAGCTGGGCCGCGGGTTCGCTGTCTAGATGGCGATTCGTCGGATCAGAAACCTGCGGCAGCGAAGCATGTTTCAGTATTCGGCGGAATTCCCGAGGGGTGAAAATGCTGTTGTTCGCATGAGGCGAGTCGGCGGAATAAAATTTCACATTGCGCGGAGCGCACGACATGAAAATCAGCAGGAACACAGATGACACAAAGCAGGGAAGGTTTCGCTGAACAAGGCGCATGTCGTGGATCATTCCAATTCCAGTTGCAGCGTCGCACGCCGCGTCACGGCGCCCTCGGTGACATCAAAATAGATTTCCCACCGACCCGGCATGTGCAGAAGCATGCCTTCAACATCGAACTGCCCCCGGCCGACACGACTGACGCGGGGCTGGGTGTTCATACCGTGCCGATGTTCCGGCATCGCCGCATCAACAACCAACGAGGCTTCCTCGCCGACCGGCTCACCGGTCGACGCGCGGGTGACATTCACATGCAGCGAAAAGGGCGCCGACGTACCAATGGGACTCGGATCGGGGCTGAACTCAATTCGATAGGTTTTTTCAGCATCGAAGAGTTTGACAGGCTCTCCCGGAGATTTAGACGGAGATGCCCCTTCCTGGCTACGTGCTGTTTGAGACGTGCCCGAGGCCTTCGGTTGTCCGCAGCCGGCGATCGAAATGAGGATCGCCACACAGACACTAATTCTCATTGTTAGCATCATTCATACCTCGCTGCGCCGGTCGAATAAAATATGTCGCCCCAAACACATTGAGGTACTTGCCGTCCGCAGTAAAGACCTGGCACCGGTGATTGCCATGATCAATGACAATAACATTTCCTGCTTCGGTCAACATGAGTCCGCGTGGGCGGTAAAGCTGACCCGCGCCGAGACCCTCGGATCCCCAAGAATTCAACAGCTTTCCCTTGGCGTCGAACTTTAGGATTCGATGGGCGAATTCATCGCTGACAAAAACCCCTCCATCCGGGCACACCGCCACGCCGCCCGGCGCAGTAAGCGAATCAGCCTTCCATTCCGCTCGCCGTCGCCCATCGAGCGTATAGGAGTTTATCGTACCGCGACCCCCATCGCAGATGAACAAGGTCTTGCCGGCAGAATCGAGCGATAAATCCGTCGGTCTGATCCATGACCGGCCCCCTTCATCGGGTTGCCATACGCGCTGAACCTCGAAATCCCTGTTCAACACCACCACGACATTTTGGACGGCATCAAGCACGAATATCGCTCCATCAGCATCGCGACGGACCATCGTCGGCTCGATCACGGCGCGGTCGCGCAGTTCCTTTGCCGACCCTTGCAGCGCGGAAAAATCGAGCGTTCGCGACAGAGTCGCCATTTGTGGAATAAATCGCAATTGATCGGGCGGGTCCTGTTTCAGATTGAATTCCTGCAGACGCCGGTTGCCGGCGTCGCCGACCACCAGTGTCGAATTCTTGGCATTCATATCGAGCCCGGAAGGACGCACAAATTGTCCCGCCCGAACACCGTGCTGCCCAATCATTGCGATCCTGACGGCCGCGCCGTCCACAAGATTGTGAATCGAAACTTGATCGATTTCCTCCTCGCTCAGGGCGATCAGATGCTGGCTTAAGCCGGCCGTGATGCCGAAATGGGACTGCCCCGACGGATCGTTCTGGACAAATGGGCTCGTGGGCGGCGTCTGGCCGGGCGGCATCAGGTCGAAAATCTGGCATCTGTTTTCGAACCCTTCGCAGACCACCGCGAAATTTCCGGAGGGTGCCACTGCGATGGCGCTGGATAATGAAGTTTGCCTTCTCCCTCGCGCGGCATGAACGCATGAATGCCCCACTGATACGCCATGCGCCCATTGGGTTCCATCACTTGAATGCGATGGTTCATGGTGTCGGCGATATACAATAAATTTCGGTGCAGGCACAACCCCAGCGGGCCGCCGAGCATTCCGGGAAACGGCCCCCATTCACCCCATACACGCGGATTTCCGCCGTCTGCATCAAAGGCACTGAAACCCGGTTGTTGTCCCTGTCCAAGACATACATACGATTCTCGTTGTCTATGGCAACACCCACCGGCCGCCTGAAAAGCCCCGGTTTGAAACCCCAACCGCCGATGACACGCTTCTCTCCACCGTGAAGATCAAAAACCTGCACGCGATCGTTTCCGGTGTCCGCAACAAAAACACGCTCGCCTACGACGGCCAGTCCTGCCGGACGGATCATCTTTCCTGCGACTGAGCCGTAGCCGCCCCAACTGCGATGAAACTTGCCGTTACGATCGAAGACGCAAATGCGATGATTGCCGCTGTCGCTGACATACACCTCTCCATTTGCACCCAAGGCGAGACCCGCCGGAAAATGCAATTCGCCATCGCCCGATCCCTTGCGGCCGAATGTCCGAATCAACTTGCCACTGGTTGAAAATACCGCGATTCGATGCCGGGCCGATTCAGCAATGTAAATCTGATCGTTTTTGTCGATCGCGCACGCAAGTGGATTGAGCAGCGCGCCGATCGTCGACCGATAGGCGCCGAGCATTCGAGCTTTCGCTGCTTTGGCCGTCGAACTCGGCCTTGTAGTTGACGCAGGAGCGGATTCTCTCGGAGCCTCGCCTTGATTCTGAAAACGGGAATTTGAAAACGCATTCAGTGGATCGGCCGGCGCGCTCGAGAAAAAGTAAAACGACAGGATGATCACAATTCTCGAATAACAAACCTGCGACATTCCCGAATGACTATTTGACTGACAAGTGTTTGGCAACAGAATCATGGACCAAGATTTCCCGCAACTCTGCCCCGCAAGGCGGCCGCTTCGCCAACTGGACACCTAAATGCGCCATCGTTAACGATGATTGCCACAAGAAAGCAGCCTCGCGCCCCACTTGGCCATGCGCGGGCCAACACGACTCTTGTAAAGAGTTAAGGATACTCGACCATTCATGGATCGTCACATGTATGTGCCGGGATCGCCCGAGATGATCATCAAACTGCGCAGAATGGCTTCGCCGGCGTCCCCATGCCCATCGCAAATTCCGTCCGCGCGACCGGTCATTGGACGGTCAGATGTGAACATTCTGGATGGCGGCGGAATTCTTACGGGCACCCGCCGTTCACGAGGCATTCAACCATGGCTGAAATATCAAGGCCGTCGAGCTCGCCATCGTGATTCATGTCGCCCGCAAGTGGATCGCACCCGGAAACTGCGCCGCAAAGGCGTCGAGATCGGTCAAGGCAAGTGCAAAGGGCGCAGCGTCGAGAAGGTTGAAAGCGCCGTCGCAATTCATATCGCCGCTCGCACTGGCAACCACGGCCAGTGTCACATTGCCGGAGTTGTATTGAACCTGAAACGCTTTGCCCGCGCCGGCATCCATGCCCATGACCTGATTGAATTCGCCGGAGCGCAAACTGCATGTCAAGATAACGAACGTCTGACCAACCTGCGGTTCAAACCCACCGATGAGCGACACATCCAACGTTCCATTCAAAGTCGCAATGCCGGCGACGGTCAGACGGTCATAGCCGCTGCCGACCGTCGCGCCGCCGATCTCAACCATGAGCGATCCGCTTTCGCTCTGCGCGTATGAGTTTTGCAGTGTGAGAATTCCAGCGGAAGCCCCGGGCGCAACAAAGCCATTGTTCACAACAAGTCCGGCAATCCTGCCGGTTCCCATCAGCGCGGCCGATTCGGCCACTGTCACAACGCCGACACCCGTGGCCGACCCGGTTGTATTTGAAACATGGAGCGTGCCTTCTTCGATCGCTGTGGCTCCGGTGTAGGAATTCGGCCCGTTCAGGATCAGAGTGCCGCCGGACGTTTTTAGTAGTCCTGCGCCGTTGTTGATCTGCATTACATTTTTTCAATGCGCCGCTGCGGAAACTGAGCATATCAATCGGCATCACGCCGCCGATGGCGTGGTTCTGCATGTCGATTGCACCGCCGTCGAGCGTGAGCGTGCTGATACCGGCCCCGCCGTCGGTGATGTCTCCGTTGCAGGTCAAAGTACCGCCGAGCACGTTCAATGTGCCGTTGGCGCCTTCCGAGCCCAACTCCATGCCAAACACGCCGCAGGTCCAAATCGAGCCCGCACCGCTAAGCGTAGCCGTGGCCGTCGAGCCGCTGCCGAATCCCAGCGATACCAGCGACGTCGAAAGGTTGCCGCCCGAATCGACGAGCAGCGTACCCGCACCGTTGAACCCGAGCGACAGCGCGCCCGGAATGTTCCATGTCGAACCTGCGCCGCTGATCACGGCGTTGCCAGTGCCATTGGAGTTCCCGACACTACCTTGTTGGCCGGTGACAACTGCCCCATCCAGCACCGAGAGTTCGCCATGGCCGCCGAGATAACCGACCGCAAGATTGGAATTGGTCCAGGTTGAACCCGTTCCCGTCACCGTCGCGGATCCGTTGCCGACATTAAGCCTGCCAATGGTGCTGGACCCGCTCGCGACATTCCCACCCGCCGCAATATTCAAAGAACCATCGCCACCATCGCCAACCGCGAGTTCGCCGCTGCTCGTCCAGTTCGATCCCACTCCGCTGATTGTTGCGACGCTGCCTTCCGGCGACTGCGCGCCGCCGATGGAACTGTCCGCGGCAGTAGCCGTTGCGCCGGCCAATACACTGAGCGCGCCCCCGCCTTGAAAACCGACATACAAATCGCCGCTTTCAAACGTCGAGCCCGCTCCACCGACCGTAACACTGCCATCACTGCCGGCGCTCGATCCGATCTGGCAATCGCCCGTACTCGTCACTCGGCCTCCCGCTTCGACGCCAAGCGTGCCCGTGCCGGAAGATCCAACTATGAGTGCGCCACTATTTGTCCAAATAGAATCTGCTCCACTGACCGTCACATGGCCGACACCATCCGCAAATCGACCGATGAAAGCGCCCGAATCGGCGACTGTGCCACCGGCCGTAAGTGTCATCAGTCCGTCACCATGTTCACCGATAACCGGCGAGCCTGTGACGCTCCAGGTTGAACCAGTGCCGGTGATATTCACTTCGCCGCTGGAACCGGGATCAGCGGCGACGAAGCTACTCGCGGCGGAAACGCTGCCTCCATTTTCAATATTCAGCGTGCCGGTCCCCGAATATCCGACGCCTAGAAATCCGCTGCTGACCCAAGTGCTTCCGGAGCCGCTCACGGTGGCGCTGCCCATCGAGCCGGCCAGGCTGCCGATATGGGCGATCGAATTGGACACGTCGCTGCCGGATGCGACCGACAGCGCGCCCTGACCCTCGTGGCCGACGGAAAGACTGCCGGACAAATTCCAAGTTGCGTCGTCGCTGAGCGATGCCCCAGCCGTTGATGTCGGGCTGAATCCAACAAAGCCGCTGCCGGTTGATGCGCTGCCATGATCGACAGTGAAGTTTCCGCCGTCGAGCATCAGTTGAAATACCCCACCGCCAAGCACCGAAGTGCTGAGTGGATCGCCGCTGTGTGACAGCATAATGTCCGCCGATGTCGTAAGGTTGGAACCCAAAGTCAGAAGCCCGAGGTCATTCACAAGTATCGGCCGCGCAATCGTGCCGGATTCGACAATGAGGGTGCCACCGGAATTGACGACGACGGGCGTCGTCCCCGGGCCGAATCCACCGGAGTGTCCGATGCGAAGGGTGCCGCTGTCGATCCGCCAATCGCCCTGATAATCGTTGGCGACATTCGTCTGGACAGTGCCGGGGCCTTCGATGATCGCCAGTGTGCCCGGGCTGCCACTGAGTGCCGAGCTGACGTTCCCGAGCCGCAGCGTGTCGGTCGCGGTGAGACCTCCGTAGAATCGGCCGGTGCCCGTTATCGTACAGGTTCCGCCAAACACACCGAGCGCACCAACGCTGCGCATCGCGCCACTGTTGTTCATGGTGACGAAATTGGTGAGCGTCACGCCATTCGGTATCTCTATCGTGCCCATCTCGCCGACCAACGGGTCGGATCCAAGGGTGATGGGGCCGGTGCCCCCCGGCATGATTCATCCGAACGACGCAATCAAAAATCCGATTTGAGGCGCTTCGGGCGCTGGAGGTGGACAAATGAAGGCTTCCATTGCCGCGAATGTCGAGCGTGCCGACACTGCCGCCGATTGCCTGGGGGAGTTGAATGGTCGGATTGACCCCGGTCACTTCGATGGTTGCGCCAAGAGCCCCAATGGTGATCGCCCGCGAAATCGAAATCGTCTGATTCGAACCGTTGGGCGCGAATCGAAGCGTGCCCGAGGCAAGACTGATGGCATTCGCGGCGTTGCCGAGATTGTTGTTGGTCCGAATCGAGACAATTCCTCCGCTGGAATTTGGAAAGTAATCGTGCCCGTAAACGTGTTGGCCCCGGTCAGCACCAGCGTGCCTGACCCGCCCCTTTGATAGTCCGGCAGTGCCCGTCAAAACAGAGTTGATGGTCGCAGTTTTGCCTGAGGCCACTGTGATGGCGCTGTCCCCAATTGCAGGAAGTTGGCGCCAATGCTGTAGCTGTCATTGAATGTCAAAGAGGCCGCGAACTCGGTCGCGGAGCAGGAAATCGTGGAATCGCCGAACGGAATCGGCGTGGGAAAAATAGCCGGGTCGTTGATCGTCGGCTCGGTGTTGTCCAGCCAGTTCGCGTTAGTCGACCAGCCGCCGCCGGTATTGTTGCCGCCGTCCCACGTGTCCGCGCGAGCGAAATTCTTGACTGAAACGGTTACAAGTGCCACGAGAATCGCAGCAACGACGTCACATGACTTTACTCGCATGTCCGATCTCCCAATGGGTGTCTATGTCTTGGCATTAAGGACAATCCGCGCCGGCAAGCATGTTTTCAACAAAAATGCCGACGTCGCTCAGGTCCACGCCAGGCACGCCGTCCAATTCCGCGCAGTTGCAGGCGCCGCTCGCAACGACACATTGAACGAATTGCTGGATGTCCCTTGCGTCGCGAAGCATGTCGCCGTTCAGGTCTCCTGGCAATGGCAAACCGGCTCAGCCGTGAGCCAGAAGCCCCCGGCCAATTCGAACAGCCCGCCGGCCATCACCAGAGGCGTCTGCGTCGACACGATATGCGCCCCGTCAGATGCAAGGCCGAAAACCTTGAACTTCAAGTCCGCCGTCGCATTCATCAGCGCTCCGGACTGTTTGATCAGCCTCTGCTGGGTAAACTCGGCTCCGTGCGGCGATTGACCAAAAATGGGTAAATTGATCAACGAGAGAATCAGCAAACCCAGTAACAATGACTCCGGTTTCATGACAGGGTCTCCTTAAAGCAGCACGATGCCGCCCATCGAGGACGACATCCGCTCCGATTCTTCACGCGGAGCCCCAGACTTTTGTTTGACCGGTCCAGGGGATAAGCTGTATCCGTGTTCAATACCGGGTTCGACCACCCGTTGGATGCCCGCAATGGACTCTGCCGCCGAATCCGATGCCGATCTCCTCCAACGTGCCGCCGCGCGCGATGCCGACGCTCTGCGAATACTCCTCAAGCGCCACGGCCCCCAAGTTCGCAATGCCATTCGCGGAAAAATCGACACCCGATGGCGATCCATCCTCGACGAGGACGACCTGATGCAGGTCACCTATCTCGAAGCCTTTCTCCATATCGATCAGCTCAATGCTCGCACGGCCGATTCCTTCACCGGCTGGCTCATACGCATCGCCAACAACGCCCTTCTCGACGCCGTCAAGGGAATTGAAAGCCAGAAACGCCCCCACCCCGCACGCCGTGTCCAGACGCCGGACCACGAAAGCTCCTGCGCCGCACTCATCGAACTGCTCGGTGCTACGACCACGACCCCCAGCCGCTATGCCGCCGGAAACGAAGCCGGCCGCTCAATTGAAGCGGCCCAGAAAACGCTGCCCGAGGACTACGGCACTGTCGTGCGCCAATGCGACCTCGAAGGCAAGTCGGCCGCCGAAGTCTCCGCCCTTATGGGCCGCTCCATCGGCGCGGTCCATATGCTCCGCGCCCGCGCCCACGCCGCCCTTCAAACTCGCCTCGGCGCTTCCTCAAATTTCTTCAGCGATTCCCCGTGACTCATCCGCGAATTCGTCGTCCTTGCTACACCACGAGCCGGAAGCGCGAGCGACCGGACGACGTGTAGTGCCCGGTCGATGCGTTGGGTGGGCTCAGCACACCTCCCCATCGCGAGCCGGTCCGCGTCGGACCGAGGCCCATGGTGGCAAGCCCGGCGCTCGCATTCAGAAAGGACCAACCTTCCATGACTCACAAGACAACATTCAGACCCCACCATTACGCGCTGTTCGCTATCTCGATGTTGTTCCAGATCATTCCGGTCGGCTGCATTGATCTACCCACGCAAATGCAACTGACCGAGCAAACCGAGAATTTTGAGGGGACGGTCGATTTCTTCACTGAAGAATTGACTTCTTTCATTCTCGATGGCACTGAACCGACCATCGGAGACTACACCGCAAAAGGGGAAGTCCTCTTCAAGCCCGGCAAAGAGGCGGGAACGCTCATCGGCGAGGGCGTGGCCGCCTTCGAAAACCCCGACGGCGATCAACTCGTGGCTGTCGTCACATGGACCGCCGCAGCTGAGAAAGATGGCGAGCGAGCCAGCGACATTCGATTCTCATGGCGCGACTCCGTTGAGTTCAGCGACGGAAGGATCGTGAGCAGCACTGGCAAATTCGCCGACCCCGAAGACCGCCCCCCCGGCCTCGTCGTCATCGCCATCATCGCCATCCTGATCGGCATGCTTCTGCCGGCCGTCCAAAAAGTTCGGTGAAACGGCAACAGAAGATTGAGAAGTGCGGGCGCAGCCCGTCACCCCCATCGCGAGCCGGTCCGTGTCGGACCTAGGCCCGTTGTGCCGAAACCGGCGCTCGCAATGGAACAAGACATTCGAACACGAAATGCACCGTGGACGCAGCCCACCACCCCCAACCCCGCGGTACAATGCCCGGTGTTCGAACCCCGATGAGTCCATACGACGATGACCATGAAATCAAAACTTCAAGACGCAGACGAGACAATATGACCTAACTCCAAAAGTACGGACCCGACCCCATGCACAACAGCCCGTCCGATCCGCTCGACTCTGAAAGCCGCCTAGTCGACTTCGCCTGGCGGCAGGTCGCCGCCATTCCCGTCGGCGGTTTCAAACCCAGCTCCGGCGCGCCGGGCGGCCTCATCGACGGTCCCATCCTCCCGCCCGACTCCTTCACAGGATACCGCATCCTTCGCGAAATCCACCGCGGCGGCCAGGGCGTCGTCTTTGAAGCCCTTCAGGAATCGACCGACCGAACCGTTGCCATCAAGGTCCTCAAGCGCGGCCCATTCGCCGACAGTGCCGAACTCGCCCGCTTCGAACGCGAGGTCCATGTCCTCAGCCGCCTCAATCATCCCAACATCGTTACCATCCATGACCGTGGTTCGTCCGCCGGACATGCCTTCCTCGTCATGGACTATGTTGCCGGCCGCACCTTCGACCAGTACCTCCTCGAAACCAAAGAAGCATCGAAAAACGCCTGAGCCTCTTCATCAAAATCTGCGATGCCGTGCACGTCGCGCACCTTCGCGGCATCATCCACCGCGATCTCAAACCCGGAAACATCCGCATTGACGAGTCGGGAGAACCGCGCGTACTCGACTTCGGCCTCGCAAAAGTCTCTGGCATCGACGAGCACCCCACCGACCACACCATCACCATCACCGGCCAGTTCGTCGGCTCCATGCCTTGGAGCAGTCCCGAGCAAGCCGCAGGCCGAATGCATGATCTCGACTTGCGAGCCGATGTGTATTCCCTCGGTGTCATTCTTTATCAAATGCTCACAGGATCATTCCCATACACCGTGGTCGGTGCGATTCGCGACGTGCAGGACCGAATCCTGAAAGACGCTCCACAGCCGCCACGCATTAACGGCGACCTCGACACGATCGTCCTCAAATGTCTTGCCAAGGAGCCCGATCGCCGATACCAATCCGCCGGCGAACTCGCCCGCGACATCCGACACTATCTCGCCCGCGAACCCATCGAAGCCAAGCGCGATTCGTTCGTCTATGTTCTGAGTAAACAACTCCGCAGGCACAAAGGTCCGACAGCCGTCGCCATCGCCTTTGTGGTATTTCTAATCGGCGGCCTCTTCTATTGCATCGCACAATGGAGCCGCGCCGATCATCAAGCAAACCGCGCTCGGATCGCCGAGATCGAAGCCCAGTCGCGCGCCGATGAACTTGAAAAAGTCGCAAGGTTTCAGGAGACGCAGCTCGGCAACATCGACGCTCAACTCATGGGCGTACGGCTGCGAAGCGACATCATGGATAAAGCCCGCCAGGCCGCCAGAAGTGCAAAAATGACCGAGGAGGAAGTGGAGGCGCGGGTCGATGAATTGGAAAAACTCATCGCCGGAAGCGACTTCACGGGTATGGCCAGGAAATCGCTGGACGAGAACTTCTTCCAGCCCACGCTGTCGGCCATCGAGGAACAGTTCGCAAGTCAACCGGTGGTGAAGGCCCGGCTTCTTCAGACGCTGGCGACGACGCTTCTCGAGCTCGGCATGCTCGATGCGGCGGGCACACCACAAAAGGAAGCCCTTGCCATTCGCCGCAGCAAATTGGGCAACGATCATCCGGACACACTCACCTCGATCAACAAGATGGGAATGCTGTTACAGGATCAGGGCAAGCTCGGCGAGGCCGAACCGCTGTACCGCGAATCATTGAAGGGTCGTCGACGCGTATTGGGCGACGAACACCGCGACACCATCGCATCGATCAACAACATGGGCCTCTATCTTCAACTGCAAGGAAAGCTGGATGAAGCGGAGCCCTATTGTCGCGATGCACTGGAGAAATATCGGCGCATTCTCGGAAATGAAGACAAGAACACGCTGAATGCGATTCAGAATATGGGCTTTCTCCTGTTGGAGCAGGGAAAAGTGGAGGAGGCCGAGGCCTTTTATCGCGAGTCTCTCGAGCGAAGTCGTGCAGTCCTCGGCGAGGATCATCCTGACACAATCGGCTCCCTGAACAACATGGGTTACTTCATGCTCAGCACGAGGAAGCCCGTCGAAGGAGAGGCGTATCTCAGGGAGGCCCTGGAAAAAAACCGTCGGGTGCGGGGCAACGAACATCCAAGTACCCTGACCGGCATCATCAACCTTGGCTCCGCGCTCCAGATGCAGGAAAAGCAAAAGGAGGCCGAGCCCTTCCTCGTCGAAGCGATTGATGTAAGCCGGCGCGTCCTGGGCGACGAACACCCTACAACGCTCTTCGCGATAAACAACCTGGGTACATTACTAAATGATGAGCAAAGGCTGGCCGAGGCCGAGCCCTACCTTCGCGAAGCGCTGGACAAGCGCCGACGCATTTTCGGTGACAACGATCCGGACACGCTCACTTCCATTAACAACTTGGCCTTTCTGTTCAAGGATCAAGGAAAGTTTGCAGAGGCTGAGGCGCTTTTCCGTGAAGTTCTTGAGAAACGCCGCCAGGTGCTGAGAGAGGATCACCCTGCCACGCTCGCCTCCCTCCAGAACATGAGCCTGTTCCTCGATGCCGATGGCAGACCGGCCGAAGCCGAGCCCTACCTCCGAGAGGCGCTGGAGGGATACCGCCGTCTGCGTGGCGACGAGCATCCGGATACGCTTGGTGTCACCGCAAAACTTGGCAGATTGCTACTTGCACAGGGTAAGCCAAACGAGGCGCTTGCACTGATGACCACCGCCGAACCGGCCGCGCGTCGCGCATGGACGGAACACAGCAAACCGCCGCTCTGCCGATATCTGGCGATTCTCGGTCGTGCTCGCATCGACGCCGCCCGCTTCGAAGAAGCCGAATCAACCTTGCTCGATGCCTACAATTTCATGAGCACCGACAAGGATTCGCAGCAGAATGCCGACGACTTGCTCAACGAAATCATTCGACTCTATGACGCCTGGCACGCGGCTGAACCCGACAAAGGCCACGATCGAACGGCCGAAGAATGGCGAGAAAAAATCAAATCAGACAACCCATTCGCACATCCCGCGACTAGTGAAACCAGCGCAAATCCGAATCGGTAGCCCTGCGTCCCATTTGTCATCAAGCGAAGACAACGCGCCATTTCGCTCATTGAGCTGGCACGTCGAATCGAGACTACAGGTCTCGCATCGTGTGCTTAATCTGCGAGAGTTGGCTGTGGAATGACTCAAACACCCTCGGCATATATCAACATACCTCAACGCAAATCTCGATTGTGATTTATGCGTTAACGGATCCGCCCTTCCCACAAGCGTACTTCCCTTGTCATAACTTCAGGAACAGCCTAGGATTTGCTACTTGAAATGATTGAGCAAATGCCCCGTGCGACCACCGAACTTGGGGCAATGCGATGGACCGGCGAAGTAATGTAAATTTATCCTCACAAGCCATTTGCGCCCGTAGCTCAGCAGGATAGAGCAACGGTTTCCTAATCGAGAAAAAGACCGATTTCTTCGGAAAAAACCGCGTTTTTTGCCCCGCCAAGGCCGATCGAATTCGCACGAATCCGCAGCAAACCGCCCTTCCGGTTGTCGCGACAACTGCCCCCAAGACATGAGGTTTTTGCAGCCGCTGCTCTTTCGAAACGTTGCGATTTCATCCTCATCGGGCTCGGCCACAGCCGCTCACTGCTGTCCATCTCCATGAGCTGCGGCCGGATATCCGAGCCGCCCCTGCAAGTCATTCTCATGGTCTGAAAGGTACTTGATGCTGGACGAGTCTCGATGAATACTGGCCAGCTTCACCTTCAGAGGCGGCGACGGGTGAGCGGATGGCTAAGCGCAAGAGGAAAGCTACGACACGCTTGCAGAATCGACCGAGCATCAAACGTCTTCGGAGCATGGTCGAAGAAGCCACGGTGGATTGCTACAACGACGACGAGGCAACTGGCGCCTTCGCCTGTGCCATCGAGTCCGGTCTCAAGATGCCATTTACCACGACGGTTCTGGGAATCGACGTCGAGGTGATCGGCGTCGATCAGGATGAAAGCGGCCACGTCGTGGCAACATGCAAGAAGGGTCGCGCCACGCAGCGAATCCCGATCCTCGAACTGCCGCTACCCTCGCCGCCGCCCTCGGGCGTCGAGTGGATCGCGGCGTATCGAGCCTGGTTGCGCGGTGATTACTGAGGTGCGAGATGAGCGAGTATCAGTACTACGAGTTTCTCGCGATCGATAAGCCACTCTCTGAAAAGGATATGCGATGGTCAGGGTTTATCGACGCGGGCCCAGGTCGCCGACCAGCTTTATCAATACCTACCATTGGGGCGACTTCAAAGGCGATCCGCAGAAATGATGGGCAACGCTTCGATTCCTTGTTTACGTGAGCAACTTCGGCTACTGCAGATTCATGCTCAGGTTGCCGCTGGACGCCATCGACATCGGACGTGCGAAGACCTAACTGTTGCGGGTTGGGCGCCCGGCTAAAAGAAGGTGAAGACATGCGTGCTCGTTGAGTTCGCCTTGGAAGGAGAGCCGGATGATTGGGAATTCGATGACGACGGCTCCGGTCGAATGAGTTCCCTTGCACCGTTGCGAAATGACCTGCTTGGTGGTGACTACCGCGCCCCTCTACTTGGCATGGCTCTTGAATGTCCAGCACGAGGAGTTTGACGACGAGGTCGAGCCCTCCGTGCCGCCGGGACTGAAGAAGCTGACGGCCCCCTTGAAGGCGCTCGCTGATTTCCTTCATATCGAAGAATCGCTCATCAGGGTCGCTGCCGCTCGAAGCGGGCCGGCCATCAACCAACGGACATCTGAGAGGGCTCTGCAGAAATGGATTCGCGGGCTTCCTATCCATGAGAAGGACTCGGCGCTCACACGCATACTAAGCGGCGAGGCCAGCATGGTAAGGCTGGAGCTGCTGAATCGGTTCAGGAAGAGCGAAATGGCTCGGTGCCCCCTAAAAAGGGTGGCCAGTCGGACGGCAGTTCAACTCCACAAGGAATGGGCTAGAAGATCATGATAAAAACTGTTACGGGCGATCCTACGGCGGAATGGACATAGACGGAGTGTCGCAACAACCCCCTCGAGCATGCAGATTGAATATCGAATCTTCAGATTGCAGGCACGCCTTTGACGGACTACAGATGGCCCACCATAAGACCGGAAGTATCCGTGTTTTCGACTGGCCACAAACGACTAGCTAGACGTCTCACAAAACGTCTCAGGATGGATCGCAGCATCTCGGGGCTCGCCGCTGACGATAATCGCGAGCCCCCAACGCGAAAGATGGTCAAGTACCGAACCCGGAGGTTTCGTTGAATGGGCCCAACTCACTTTAACATAAAACGACACCCAGCCGCGCGGGCTTGCAGTCAATCCCGGATTGTGCAAAGACCTCGCGCCAGTTGATGGCACGGCGGAGGAGAAGCGTCGCTGCGGTTTTCCATCGGTACCGTTGAAAGCCGCTGAGCGGACTCCATGTCGGCCCAAATGCTGGCGCAGACCAAACTGTTTTTCGGCCAGTCATTCTCACGTCGACTTTTTGGGCGTCACCGACGGAATCAAGATCGCAATCACTTCGGCATCGGGATGCCGGAACGGACTCCCGCGGTCCCTTGCGAAAGCAATGCAATCTGAGATGGCCTTTGGGATGCACTCAAGTATTGACTGGCTATTGCAGCGGATGCCACTGACATTCGGTCAAGGCTGTAGGGCGACAAATCGTTGACCTGTTTCAGGAGAATCCAGTCCGCCAGAACGTGCAAGCCTTCGTCGCGGAGTTCTACACCACAAATCAGGGCTGGGCGGCTCGCCTCGCCGGTGGTTACCCGGTCGAACACACGACACGCCAGCAACGGATACTTGATTCGATCGGCCGGGATGACAGCTACGCAGCTTTCCAGGTCCGCCGCCTGGGCGATTGCAATATCCGCTGCGCCGTCAGGCCCCGCTCCAACGCCTCCATGATCACCGCGCGATAGGGTTCGCAGTGGCTGCGCCGACCCGCCGACCCGGCAATCGAAATGGCCGGTTTTGGCCCGGAGCGAGAATCCGTTGTCAGGGAATCTTGACCGCCGAAGCCCTCGCGGACCGGTAGCTCGACGTCGAACGGACACGGTTCACGAGCCTCCGACCCGGTCATCGAAATGGCCGGTTTTGGAAAATCACCCCGCGCCAAATCCACATACCGCGCGACCGTTTCACGATGGATGCCCAACTCACGGGCGAATCGCTGACAATGCAGCGCAAGCTGCTGGGCGATGAACACGCGGAACTGGCTCTGTGCCTGAGCAATCTCGCGACCTTGCTTGGCGTCAAGGGCGACTATGCCGGCGCGGAGTCGCTGCTTCGCGAAGCGCTTGCGATGCAGCGAAGGCTGCTGGGCGATGAGCACCCAAACGTGGCGACGAGCCTGAACAATCTCGCGATGTTGCTTATGAATAAAGGCGACTACGCTGCGGCCGAGCCGCCCTTCCGCGAAGCGCTGGAGATGCGGCGCAAACTGTTGGGCGACGAGCACCCCGACGTGGCTCTGAGTCTGAACAACTTGGCGGGGTTGATTCAGAATCAGGGCAATTTCGCCGGTGCGGAACCGCTCTACCGTCAGGCACTGGCGACACGGCGCAAACTGTTGGGCGACAAGCACACCGACGTCGCCCAGAGCCTAAGCACCCTAGCGGCGTTGCTCCAATCCAAAGGCGACTACGGTGACGCGGAGCCCCTCTATTGCGAAGCGCTGGAATTGTTTCGAAAGCTCCTGGGTGACGAGCACCCTTACGTGGCGTCCAGCCTCAATAATCTCGCGGCGTTCCTGTATGCAAAGGGCGACTTCGCCGCAGCCGAGCCGCTCTTCTGCGAGGCACTGGCGATGCGTCGCAAGATGCTGGGCGACGTGCACCCGGACGTGGCCCTAAGTCTGAACAACTTGGCGGCATTGCATGCATCCAAGGGTGACTACGCCGGCGCGGAGCCACTCTTGCGCGAAGCGCTTGCTATCGCCGAAAGGCAACGTACGAGCATTGTCGGCGGGGAGGCGGAGCGAGCAGCCTTTGCCGAGCGACTCCAACTCAGCCAAATCACTTCGGCTCTGGCCTATGCCGTTATTCGTATGAGACAGCCGGACGCGGCATGCGAGGCCCTCGAACGCGGCCACAACCGCGCGCTCCTCGATCTGATGGCCCGCCGTGATAGCGATCTCGGCGCCGAGACCGCGGCCAGCAACCCTCAGGCGGCCCAGCAGTTGCATCTACGGGAGCAAAAGGAGGCAGCCCGCCGTATTAAACTGGCCACAGCAGAGGCGAAGATTGCCGAGACTCAGTCGCGCCACGATCTCTCACCGGCCGACAAGAGCACGCTCATCGAGGAACAACTGGCGGCAATCCGCCAGTCCCGTCGCGCCCTGAGCGACGCCACCGCACTCGTCTTTGAGAGCCTGCGCGCCGTCTGGCCCGATGCTAAGCCGCTGACGCCCGAAGCGATTCGCTCGGCGCTGTCGCCGGGCGAGGTGATTTTCACCTACAACTGGACCAGAGATTCCCTTTCGGCGATTGTCGTTCCGCCTGCCGCCGCCGGCCCAGTGCAGGCGGCCGTTATCGCCGAAGGCAAAGACAAGATTCAGTCGATCAGGGCGTCTGCTCTCAGCGCCAAAAGTTACATCAGTCATCGCCCCGCCCAGTCGCCCGAGAGTGTTGCGGATCCTCTCGCCGAACTCCACACCGCACTGGTGACATCGCTGCCGGCTGACATTCGCGCGACCATCGATTCGGCACGGCGGGTGATCTTCCTGCCTGATGGCCCCTTGGTCGGCATCCCGTTCGATCTGGTGCTAGCGTCAGGTCGCGACGCAACGAGTGCTGTCGCAAAACCGCAGAACCAGCACCGCTTCCGGAGATCGTCCACGCCGACTCGGGCACCATCTATGTGAACCGTCGCCGACAAGCCAAGGACAGCGGCCGAGCTGGCGATGGGATCACTGCGCTAATCGTGGGTGACCCCATCTTCGACCGAAGCCACTCGCAGCCCAAGTATCCTGATCAGGGCGTCCTGATCTCGATGGTTGTGCCGGAAAGCAATGCCGGTGGCGGGACTGTCTCGCGGCGATGTTATCCTCGCCTACGACGAGCAGCCTACGGAAAAATATGAGGCGCTGGTCGAACAACTGCAGGCGGTTGGCAAAGCAATCGAGGGAGGCGATCGGGGAAGCGACGACATGATTGCACTGCGCTACTGGCGAGACGGGAAAGAACTTGAGACCAAGGTCGCGCCCGGGAAGCTGGGCGTGCAACTCGATCGACGGCCGCCCAAGGATGGACTGGAACTGATCGTGATGCAGACCCGCGGCGAGGAGGCCGCCATCGCCAATGTGAGCATGCTGGATCAGATTCGGCTTCATGGCGGGTCGCTGCCGCCGCTGCCCGGGACAGCGCGGGAGGCGGAGGCCATCGCCCGCGTGATCAAAACGGCGAGTGGCACAGCTACATTACTCAAAGGCGAGTCGGCGACGATCGGCCGGCTCGAATCGAACGCGGGAGGCAAGCGCATCCTGCACATCGCCACGCATGGACTGACCGGCTCGCAGGAACGCCCGTATGACGCGAGCTTGGCGTTGACCCAGCCGGGAAACACCCAGCCCCGATGACATCGGCTTCCTCACCCTCGATGAACTAATTCGCTCCTGGCGCGGCAGGCTGAAGGACTGCGACCTCGTCGTGCTCAGTGCTTGCGACACGCAGCGGGGCATTAAGAAGGGTGACAGCATGATGGCCTTGCCGTGGGGTTTCTTCTACGCCGGCGCGCCGACGGTCATTGCCAGTCTCTGGAAAGTGGACGATACGGCGACGCAACTCTTGATGACGCGGTTCTATGAGAATCTCCTAGGATCCTTCCCGGATGCCCGGCGCGCTGTCGGCCAGGAATTTAATGCCGGAACCGCGATGCCAAAGAATCTGGCGCTGATCGAAGCCAAGACATGGCTTCGGAACCTCACCTACGACGAACGGGACGTGACACTGTCTGCATTCGAGTCGTCCAACTCAGATCAGCAGAAGGAACAAGACAGATCAATTGGCAAAACATCGGCCACCGCCCCACGTGGCGAAGGCAAAGGTCCATATGAGCATCCGTACTATTGGGCGGCATTCATCCTGATCGGCAGCCCGACTTAGCGCGATCGATGCCGCCGAATGGCCCGCAGCCGGAATACCGTTCATCGATGAGCAGCGTCATCGCGACTGACTCGTAGGTTTACATCATTCGATGAACGCTCTGTCGTCATCATGGAGAATGCAGCTGATATTATTCAGGTTTGCTGATCCGGCTCGAGGGCAGTTCGCCCTCGGAAGGGGAATCATGAATGCGGATTGACAACGCTGGAGTTACCCGTGTGGGGATCGGCGCCCGCAAGCCCCACAGTACCGCCCCTCGCTCAAACTCTTTTGACCGCACACCGGACATCGCCGGAAGATCCGGGCGCACCGAGCGATGATTGGCGGGCCGCCCAAAAGGAAGAGCATCGCGAGTATCACCGTGATCGCCGTCCCCGTGACGTACTCCGATCGGACATGCTGTGCCCAGACGATGACGCCAGCTTGATCTAGCCACTCGACGACGGAGCGGGCGTTCGCAAGGAAGACAACAACCGCAAGAATGGCCAGCAGAACGATCTTCTTCAACCCAGGCGTCACCAGGCACCTCCCCAATAAGCATAGCACATGATCGACGAGCGCGCCATCGCCTTGCTCCGCTTGCGACGGAATCGCGCTAAGTGGCGCGCGGTGGCGCGTTTACGGTCAGAGAAAAAACCGTTGCCCCGTCATTAAAAGGCGAAGTCACTCACGGGCATCCGCGAATCCGTGAAGGGCATGAGCTACTTTAATCAGTTCGTCACGCTTCTCGACATCTTGCCGCCACGCTGAAGGAATTTCCTCAACGCCGTTGAAGACGCCACTGATTGCGCCAGCGATGCAGCCGACAGAGTCCGAGTCACCATCCATATTCACGGCTGTGATGACCGTCTGGCGATAGTCTCGCGGTGATCGCCAGAAGGCATACAGCGCACACGCGACCGCCTCGTCGGCTGTCCATGCCCCGCCCAACACGCGATAGGCAGCTTCGGGCTCGGCCTGCAGCACGGTCGGCACTTGCATCAACTTCTCTACGAATTCTTTACTGATCGGCCGCGCGCGCTCGACCAGTCGGTCGAACATCGCATCCGGTGGCAGCCCGTCCAAGGCCCAACTGACCAGTAGCGCGGTTGCGACGCCACCGGCCGTGGCAGCGGGGTGTCCGTGTGTCAACTCGCTGGTTTTCGCCGCCATGCGCGTGATTCGATCTTCATCGCCATGCCAGGCCAGCCCGATCGGCGCGGTCCTCATCGCCGTGCCGCAACCCTTGGAATTGTTATTCCCCGGAGCACGCCAGTTCAGGTTATTTGCCAACGCGCGACATCCTGCCATGCATGTGTTTCCGGGTGCGCGATCATTTTCATCCGAGTTTGACCACAAAATGAACTGCTGAGCCGACTCCGTGACGAATTCCGAGTCCGGCCTGTTGCCATGCGACAAGATCGCACGAGCCAGAGCGAGTGACATCTGCGTGTCGTCGGTGAATGTGCCGCGCGGGTGCACTCCCATTGCATGCAAGTCCGTTATTCCTTCCGAGCCAAAGCGGGCGGATTTCGCTGAGCTTCATGAATTCGACCGGCCAGCCCAGGGCATCGCCAATGGCGAGGCCGAGCATGCAGCCTTCGTAGTGGTTTCGAATTGAGCCCATGCGATGAATCCTGTTCAATCTGCCGCTGCGAGAAAAACTCTCACCACAATATCCACTGAACGGAGCTCTCGCCAATTTAGGCAGAGAATCCCAGCGAGAATGAAGCTGCGATTAACCACTCGGTGTTGGCCAGATTTATATCGCCGGCTGCCATGAGGCACTGATAGATTACTTCAACCGCCCAATTCGCGCATTAGCCCATCGTAACATAACGCGGGAAATCGGAAGCCAGAACAGGACCGCAAAAGCCGTTCCGACGGTGAAGGTGATCAAGAAGCTCATTTCAAACTGCAGGCGCCCAGCGCCCCCGTTTGAGGTCGCGCTTCTCCAGTCGCCACTGACAGTGGACGCAGATTTGTTCAGTTGCCGGTTCATGCATTCTGCGACTTGCCTGCCCTGTACGACTTGAACCTCTTTCTTCCCATCGGAGCCCGTCGCCATGGTGCCATCACTGGTGGGGGTTAATATACCGGTTTCGTTTCCGTTAATCGCTCCAAGCACGCATTGCCGGAGGTCATCGAAAATGCCCCGCGACGCCAAGAAATCTGTCAGCCTGGAGGCCGGTTTCGAATTCGAAACTGTCTTCTACTCAAATCCCAAGAAGGAATCGTCCTATCGATTCCGGGCGACGCATATCGACGGCAAGCGCGCTCCCAAGGTCATCCTCAGTAATGATTCGAGAATCCAGCCGGGACAGCTGTGTCGGGTGCGAGTCCATTCCATCCAGAAGCCGGCGGCCGCAGAGCGGGGATCCATTGTTGTTGAATTTGTCAGCATTCCGAAGTTTCGGTTTGACGACAGCATTTACGTCGATCCCGTGGTTTCCCGCCAATTGCAGGCGATGTTGGAAAGCGGCTTGAACGTGTTGCTTGATGGCCCGCAGGGGTGCGGCAAGACGTTTCTATCGCGGAAGATCGCAGAAGCGCTCGGCATGGAGTATGTCTTCTTCAATTGCAGCCCTGTTTTTGAAGCGACCGATTTCCTCGCCAGCCTTCAAATGCGCGGCACCTCTACCGGCGCAGTTGAAACTGTCTGGGTACCGACGGATATCCTTCGGGCGCTGGATTCCGCAAAGAGGGAGCCCGACCGGCGGTTCCTGATCTTTCTCGACGAATTCAATCGATGTCGGGAAATGGCGCGCAATGGCATCATGCCGGCGCTCGATACGACGCGCAAGCTCTACAATCCTCTCGATGGCACTTCAATTGACATTGCGGACAACGTACTTTGGGTGGCTGCCATCAATAACGGCGCGCAGTTTACCGGCACGACCAACGTGGACCCCGCCCAGCTCGACCGATTTGCACCGCTCAAGATGGAATACCCGCCGGACAAGGAAGAGATTCGATTACTGTCGGCAAGGCATCCTGATGTGAATCGCACACAAATTGAGCGCGTGGTCACCGCGGCCAACGCCGTTCGTCGAGCCAAGGAAATCGGTGTCGATTTGAGCATGCGTGCAACGGAAGAAGTCTGCATTCTGCTGGGTCACCCTAACTTCGAAGAGTTTGATGGAGATCCCCTGCCGCACCTGCTGCGGGCCAGTTTCTGCGGACGATTCGCTGGACGCTGGAACGATCCTGCGTCGGATGCGGGTTTGGTATGGCAGACAATCGTTGCGGCAATCAGGCTGTGAGTTATGAGCGCGTTTTCCGAACTTGTCGCTGAAGTCGTCAGTGAATTGGCGCCGCCCAAACATCGCCCGCCCATTGAGTGCATGGGATTGCGCGGAGGGGACCTGATTAAGTTGGTGGATCATTTGGTTAAGGCTGGCTTCGCTCCGGCGGCACATGTCATCGCAGCCGTGTTGCCAACGGTGACCGGCCATTCAGCCGCGGCGCTACGCAAGGGCATGTTAGACCTGGATCCCTCATTGGCTGGTATTGTATTCGCCCCCGATGGTGTCAATAACATAACACTAAAGTGGTTACTCTCGCACGGTCAAAGTTGGGCACGAGCAAAGACAATGGATTTCCTCGGGCGACGCTGTAATCCAGTCGACTACGAAATTGTTGAACCGAATTTTCAGGATTCCAACCCGCGTGTTCGCGTGGCAGCCTACAAAGCTGCGATTGCGATCGCTCCACAGCGCATACGCGAGGTCCTGCTGACCCAACTGAATGATCCTCATTCCGATTCCAGGGCGGCAGCGCTAGAAACGCTGAGCCGGCAAAAGCTGATCGGCGGACTACCAGCAGAGGCACTGCGGCGGCGCGATGCGACAATGAAAAAACTGGGGCGACAGGCGCTCGATTTCGATTCAACGCAGTTCGCGATCGAGTCCATACCCCAAGTGAATGCCCTCGGCGCGGCGGAATTGTTTGAGTGGGTGCACAAACAGTCGCCCCATCGCCTTGCGGACGCCGCCGTCGCTACGGTCAAATGCCATCCCGGTTCCGAACCGAGATTGCGCGCTATCAGGTGCATTCGTGAGTGGTGTACGGTTCAACACCTGCCTGAGCTGGAGCATCTTGCAAAAGATCCAAACCCCGTGATTCAGAGGGGCGTGATGGGCGTGCTGATGGAATTGATGCCGGAGCAACGCCGGCCCTTGACCATCCGTGCGCTACGGAGTTCTGACCTTGCCACGCGACACGAAGCTCTGAAGACTTTGCGGGACGATCCCGATCCGCTGCTGGTGCCCGACTTACTCAAGCTATACGTGATGAGACGCACACAATTCGCAAGGACGCGCTGGCCGCGGTTGCCAAGTTCGATGACGTTCGTGTACTCAGTGAGCTGGTGTCGGCCATGAATGACGTCGATCAAGACGTCAGAAATAATGCATCTGATCTGTTGAACGGCCGGCTCGGCCCGATTCCAATCGTCAATCGATACCCCAGCCGACCCGGGGAACCTCTGATCTGGGAGCCGCCTGCGAAATGAAGCGGATGAGGTGAACGCATGGGCTGAAGAGATCGGAGCTGAACTGCTTGGGCGCCACGTCGTGATTCACAACTATCGACAAGGTTTGGGTCGCACCAGGGTTCGGCGGGACAACGCGCCGGTCGAAATCGAAGTGTCGGACACACCGTTGACGTCGCTGCACCCACACGGCAATCAAATCCTGCAGGCTCTTGTTTTGCACGAATTGGGCCATCATGTCTGCGATTTTGGGGAACCCGGCTTCCGAACGGTCGACAAGCGGTCTCGTCGTGAGGGGCTCGCCGCGATGATGAACATCCTGATGGATGAACGGCTCGAGCGCCAGTTGCGCTCCCGTCGGCCCGAGTGGGGAGCCTACTTTGATCGACTGGGCGCATATGCGTTTGCGCGAAACGAGCACAATGTGCCAATCGGTGCTTACGCAAGGCTGATTGAGCGAGAGGTTTCGGAAGTGGAAGGAGCCATTCGTCGCGGGGACATTCCCGGCAGGCTGCTTCAGCCCGATGCCGGTGAGAGTGAAATGCGCGTGGCCCTCCGCGACAGCGACATGTTGAGAATCCCAGGACTTCTTCCGACGCACGTTGCATTCATGATGTGCTTTCGCTGCGGTTTCGATCCGCAGAGCTGTGCCGATCCCCGCGTCGCGGAAGCCATCAACTTGGTGCCGCGCAACCTGAAAGAGCTTTCGCACGCAAAACTGCTTCCGCTTGCGCGCGAACTCGCGAATTTGATTGGCGCTCGAGAGAATCTGACGCAGGAGCTGACCCTTCTACAACAGAAAGTGCAGGATAACCCCGATGTGCTGGGGCAACTGGGCGAGGGAATCGATCGGCTGGTCGAGTGCAATCAACTGCCGGGCTGGGAGCGAAAGGACGCCTCCAAGATTCGGATGACGCCTCCAAGTCGGGCGCAGATTAAGCGTGAGGTTCCCCTTCATGTGCCGGGCGCCAGGTTCTGAACCTCGGCGCAGACCGGGAGTTCTCAAAACTGTTGAACCAGGAGCGAGTGGTCCCGGATCCGGTTCGACAAGCGGCACTTGTCGCAGCCGTCCGTCCGTATGTCCAAAGTCTACGTCGGCATTTTGAGCAGCTGGGTCGCGGCGCGCGGGAACACTTTTCCATGCGGAGGGGGCGTCGCCTCGACTTGGGGATGGCGAAGAGGTCGGCTTTTCGGCCTTCGCTGAATCTCTTCGTATTGGAGGAAGAGACGAGCTTTCGGAATGCCTACATCGGCATGCTGATAGACCGGTCGGGATCGATGGCCCAGGGCGAAAAAATGAACATGGCGAAGCGGTTCGGCGCGCTGCTCTGCGAAGCGGCGCGCGACCTTTCCGGCCTCGAAGGCCACGTTAACGCTTTCGATCATCGAACGTTTTTTCAGCTCGGGAACTTTCAACGAAACGCCATTTCAGCACTTGAAGCCGGAGGAGGCAACAATGACGCGGGCGCATTGGAATGTGCGGCCCATCTGGCGTTGGCTAGCGGGAAAACCCGGCGGCTTCTCATCATGATCAGCGATGGCTCTCCAACGCAGTGCACATTCGAATCCCTCAAGCGACTCGTGGAGCGGTTGCATCGCGAACACGGAATTCGCTGCATGCAGATTGCCTTGGAACGTATGACCAATATGGCGTTTCCTCAATATGTCGACGTCAGCGGGCTTGAGATGTCATTCGCGGTCAGAAGTTTTGTTCGACTGCTACTGAAGAATACGTCAGACTGGCGGTAAGTCTGACTTGCGGGTGCATCCCCCCAATTGCAGGAAATCGCCATTAGTAACAGGAAAATTGATCCCATTTCTTGACTTTCGCAAATCCTGGTGTATGTTTCTTCTTTGTGTTGTCAGCGCGGGCTGACCTTTTGTCCTTTGGAGTACGTTATGACACCCCAGATTTGCCGAGATCAAAACGGCACAAGCATTTGCGGTCGCCCTTGGGCGGCATGCAACTCGCTGGCTGGGCGGGTGTATGGCCTGACGTACTCACACGTCGACAAAACCCGCTAGCCAAAACAAAACGGTTCTTTGTTTCTTGGGATGTGCCCGTTGAATGGGCGCAGAACTCTTGTCGCGCCTGAGCCGCGCGCTGTGGCCGCATTCTGGGCTGCAGAACTTCAGATTGGCTCAGCGGACGCAGAGAGGCCTCCACAGAGTGAGGCATTTCTGCAAAGTCCGCGGCTTGGACGAAATGGAGGCTCAGAAGACGCTACGCGGCGCCTGGCGAATCAAGGCCGCGGACGTCCAGACTTCGGAGCGACAAGGCAGATCAGGAAAAACGGTTCGCAATGGCCGTCTTCGTGGCTTGCCGCCGAAGTTGTTCAGATGACAGCATATTGCCGTCATCGACGAACCTGCCGGGATTTACTGGCAGTGACCGGCCGAATTCGTTGTCCTGCGGGAATGTGCCCTGTGCACAAACTGGCGGCGCTGAAATCGGCCAGGTCTTGTCGCCGTCCCACGTCGGGAACGCATTTGAATGTCGAGCCCATGTCATTCATTGACATGTCGCGCCACTTCGAATCGGACCCGGCAGGGATGTCGCGAAGAATGCGATGCGTGAGACCCCTTCTCACACGCCGTGCGAAACCATTCGCAGAAGGCATACCGGCTGGCGCAAGCCGACCGAACCGGCCGCTCGATCGACCGGCGCCGCTGCGAGCAGACACACGGCAGACATGGCAATCCGCGCGACATGTTCCAACCAGGTCATGGGTGAAGGGCTCATCTGAGCCGTTCACGTGATGGACAGGAGGGCGGGCTGACGCGACAGCCCGCCTTCACTTTCCATTTCTTTTTCTCAGTTAATTACCGTATTCAATAGGCGTTAGACGAAACTGCGGTGTTGACTCAGAAACTGTTGTGCGAATGCAATCGACAAGAAAGCGACCGGCATTTTGGGGCTTTCTCGGAAAAGTCGGCCATGAAATGATTGCAGCTTTGTTCCAAAGCTTTGGGGGAAGTCGCAATCGTGATGCTGCCTTTTGATGCTCGATCCACTCGGCGAAGTACTTTTCATAGTGACATTTTGGTAAGATGAGGCGAGTTCGGAACTTGCCATTTGTTGCTTTGGGTGTCGGAGATTGCTTCGATGGACTCGATACCAGCACAGTCATTAAGTAATGACGAGGACTCCGCCATCCAGGGTGGCTCGGAACGCCTTCTGTGGGTGACATCCCAGCCGTGGTGGGCTGAGGTTCAGGGAGCGTTGCGCGATCTCGCCGCTACGTTGCTGCAGAACGAGCGGCCGGGCCACACCCTGCAGCCCACAGCACTTCTCCATGAAGCCTTTCTGCGGCTTTCGAAACATCGGAATGGCTGGTCGGATCGGGCCGCTTTTTCTGCGGCCGCAGCCACTGCGTTGCGCCGAGTACTGGTGGATTACGCCAGAACAAAGAAGGCCGCGAAGCGCCCGCCCGAATCTCGACGGGTGAGCCTGGATGCATCACTTCTGCCTCAGTCTGTCGATCAGATTGACCTGGTGGATTTGGATGGCGCGCTTTTGCGGCTGGCAGAAATTGAGCCACGGCTGGCGCAATTGGTCGAAGTCCGGTTCTTCGGCGGCCTTACGGAAGAGGAAGCGGCCGAAGTGCTGGGAATTTCGAGACGAAAGATCCAATTGGACTGGCGAACAGCCCGAGCCTGGCTTCGTCAGGCGTTGAATGAATCTGAATGAAAGGCCTCGCCGGACTTAAACACAGGCGGCGAGCAAGCAAGACATGCCCACTCGTTTGATTCGGAGGGTTTTCGGCATTTGCCGGCCGAATCCAACATCGAACACGGCCAACCATGAATATCGCTCAATACAAAAAGGCCATTGCAATCTTCCAGGGTGTCGTCGAGCTGTCGTCGGACGATCGTCGCGCTGCAATTGAGCGTCACTGCGGCAGTGATCTCGAACTGAGAACCCATGTTGAATCACTTCTTTCCCACGATCACCCCGATTGGGAACTGCTCGACAGGCCCTTTTTGGCCCCATCGTTGCTTCGCGATTTTGGGCAGCACTCGACGCCGCCGGATCTGCGGATGCCTGAATCCATCGGTCGCTATCGCTTGATTGAAACAATCGGACAGGGTGCCATGGGTGTCGTTTATCGCGCCGAACAAGCCAACCCCCAGCGCGAAGTGGCAATTAAGGTAATGGTCACGGGGCAAATTTCTGAGGAGGCGGTCAAGCGATTCGAGCGGGAAGGTCGTGCCCTGGCTCGGTTGCACCATCCCGGCATCGCGCAAATATATGATGCAGGGACCGATCACGCAGCGCCGGTTGCTCGGCCATACCTGGTCATGGAACTCATCCGCGGAACACCACTCGGCGTTCTAATGGCAGACGATGCGATGTCCATCAAGGATCGCATTTCTGTTTTCTTGAAACTCTGCAGCGCGATGGAGTATGCCCACGGCCAGGGTGTCATCCATCGTGACTTGAAACCCGAAAACGTCATTGTGGAGAATGGCGATGATGGCATGCAGCCGAAAGTACTGGACTTCGGCATCGCGCGCCTCTTTGAAGGGAACCCTAGGCCCTTGACGTTGGCGACCGAGCCGGGACAACTTCTTGGAACACTGGCTTACATGAGCCCTGAGCAGTTGCATGGCGAGAGCGGCGTCAGCATCGATGTCTATGCGCTGGGCGTGCTGTTGTACCAGCTCCTGACTCGATCCCTCCCCTTCAAGACATCCGGCCGGACGCTGCCCCAGATACTGGCCGACATTGAGCATACATCTCCGCCCCGACCCAGTCACCACAATCCAAATCTCGCAGGTGACATCGACACCATTATTCTGAAGGCGTTGGAAAAAGATACTGTTCGGCGATATTCGTCCGCCGGCCAATTGGCAGAAGATCTGAAGTGTTTTCTGGAACATCGTCCGATTCATGCCCGCGAACCCAGTCTGTTGTACGTCGCTGGAAAGTTTGCGCGTCGGCGGCGTGGCGTCTTCATCGCCGGATGTATTGCGGTGCTGGCTGTTATCGTCGGTGGACTGATGGGTTGGTACGGTTTTCGACGCGCAAAAGACTCGCTGAATCAACTGGCGGACATGTCAGGATTCTTCGCGGCCGATTTGGCGAGGAATCTCGACTCGATCTCCGGCACATTTGAAGTTCGCAAGAATCTACTGGCTCGTGTGCAGCAGCAATTGGACATGCTGCTCCAACAGAGTCCGGATGACATTCGGCTGTGGGAGACTTACGCAAACGTATTGCAATACTTGGGCAATATCGATCGGGACGAGGGCCGGAATGAGGATGCACTTCGCCGAAGACACGAGGCCCTCCAATGGCGTAAGCGGATTCTCGAACGGAATCCCAGCGACATTGGAGCTCGTGCAAAACTGTCGATCGATCAAATCCTCATCGGCGATCTTCATCGACATGAGCCGGGGCTCGCGACCAGCCTACGGTGGTATGAAAGCGCGCTTGAGATTCAAAAGGAGGTCGTGGATGCACGACCTGATCGCATCGATTGGCTCGACGATCTCGGGTGGAGCTATGAACGGCTGGCATTCCTAGCCATTCAAACACTGCGGCTCGACGAAGCAGAGAGATTAATTCAATTGCGACTTGGCGTTTGCGCCACGCTCGAGTCGGCCGAGCCCGATGCGCCAAGGACGATGTCCGCCTGGCGATCGGGATATTGGATGCAAGGCGACTTGGCCGTTGCAAGAGGAGATGCCATCTCGGCCTACGGCAACTATCAAAAATCGTTCGATTATGCAGAGGCGCTGTATAAGCTTGATCCAAATAGTCGCTCTGCTTCGGAGTACTACGCGGGCGCTACGCTGAAGTTGGCGTGCCCGCCGGCGGGATTGGAGCCGAGTCGGCCGCTTCCGGACTACTTGCGAATCGCGGAGAACATCGCCGAACACGTTGAGCGCATTGAGCCGTCCAGCGAAATACCTGGCCGGCTTCGTCGAGAGGTTGAATTCAAAAGATACCTGGTCGCCAAGCGACTCAATGATCCAAAAATGTGTCATCAGGCCGTGGAGGCGCAATTGCGATTGGTTCGTGCTTCATATCGTATGTCGCCGACGCAGGATGGCGCGACGGCTTATGAAGCGGCGCTGACCTATGGCACAGAGCTTGCCGAAACAGAGAATGATCGGTCAGCCATTCTGGCGTTTGATGATGAGCGATTTCAACTCTATGAGAGCCGGGCCAGGAATCCCGGGGCTTCGCCGCGCGACAAAGCTCGATACGCATGTCTGCTTGCGCGGCGCGATTCATCTGACGAGATTCGCGATGAGGCTCGCCGTTGGGCGCGTGAGGCGTTCGAGGAGATTGGCGATCGAGATCCGTGGGTGATCTATTCCGCCGCGACCGCGCTGGCGTCACTTGGCGATTATACCGATTCCCGGCATTGGTTTGAATCGGCGCTGACCATGACTTCGGAACGATCGGAGCTGGCGAATTTGATTCGTAGGTCGCTGGACAGTTTTCCTGCGGCGACCGCGAACGAAGGCGTCGAGCCTTGATGATGGCGGCCTCACAAAGCGCGAGAATTCGCAATTGACCAAACCGCTTCGCGCTTTTTTCCTCCAAGAAATCAAACAAGTTCGAATTCTGTGTATTGGTAAAGTTAGGAGTGGCACAGCCGCCCCCGGCTGTGGAATTTCGACTTTTGCATCACCGGCCTCACAAGTCATTTCCACCACGTTTGCGTGATGGGCCGATCGGGGGAATCCGTGGCGTCGCCACCAATCTTCCAGAATTTGAAGAATTCGTTGCGCTGCTCCATCGCCACCTTCGCCATTGGTAGATGACGTGGTACGCGTTGTGGCTTCGTTCAGAGAGTCGCCTCACATAGGCAACAGCCAAATTGGCCCAGGAACATGCGGCTCGAAGTGAATTGGCAGTGGAAAGCGGGCATGACCAATCAGCGCGCGGCCGACGACAACCTGCCCTTTCCTCCGCTTCTGCGGCGGGCGGATTGGGAACGGATCGCCGGTGCATTCGAATTGACGCAGCGGGAATCACAGGTGGCAGCCATGTTGTGCCGTGCTGCGGGGTATGCCGCGATCCAGGCGCAACTCCGCGTCGCGCGGCCGACGCTCAGAAGCCATTTGCGATCGGTCTATCGCAAATTCGGCTGTCGCAACCGAACGGAGCTGATCCTCAGAATCGTACACGATCATCAGCTCTTAACGCGGAAAAGCGGAGTTGGACGAATCAAGAAATCTCGTCGGTCTCATCCCTAGGGATGATAGAAACTTGATGCCTTTCGAAGGTAGAGTGATGCTATCTGGGGCCGTACTTTGTTTCAAGTGGCACGAAGGAATCGCGCAGATTCTGTTGATTGAATGAGGTGAGCACATGATTTTCGGGCAATCAATGATCGTGGTGATCACGCTAGCAGCGACCCGTCTTGCGATGGGGGACATCATCGTACCGGGTGCGAATGGGTCCGATGGAGTATTCAATCCTGTTGCCAATTCGCAGGTTGATCTTTCACTGGCATCCACGGGGACCTGGAATGGGGCGAACGGTTCACCGGTACTGGGGGTGTATGATCCCGAAAAATGGGCCGTCGTATTCAGATATTCCAGCGTAAACATTCCCAGCAATGTGACGGTGACTTTTAAGAATCACCCGTCTCGGGCGCCGGTGGTGTGGCTGGTCTCTGGCAGCGTTACGATCAACGGTACTCTTAGTTTGAATGGTGCCGCCGGCAATGCACTCGGTCTTTCCGAACCCGGCCCAGGCGGGTTTCGAAGCGGTCGGCCTCGCGTAAATTCTACGGACATTGGAAGTGGAGGATTTGGTCCCGGCGGTGGAACTATTACTACCGCTACGAATGACACTAGTGCCGGCGCTGGAAGCTACGGCAGCTTAGGAAGCAATCTGTCCGGGCCCGCGTACGGTAATCCCAGAATAATCCCGCTTATAGGCGGGAGTGGCGGATCTCGAAGATATGTAAGCTGGGGAGCCGTCCCATGCAACACACCGGGTAGTGCGTACTTTCAGCCCGGCGCCGGTGGCGGCGCCATACTGATTGCATGTCAAGGCTCAATCGTTGTTGCCGGCACACTTCAGGCGAATGGAGGCAGTGGCACATCTGGCTGCGGTGTACAAGGCCCGGGCGGCTCGGGCGGCGCGCTGCGAATTATCTCTGATTCAATGAGTGGGTCCGGAACTCTTAGGGCCATAGGGGGTGCATCGGGTGGCGGCACTGGGCGGATACGAATAGAGACCAATCTGAATTCGATGACAGACTTGGGTGATCCAGTGGCAAGTCAAGATTTTGTAGGGGCGACTGCACAACTATGGGCCGAACCGCTGTCACCGTCCTTGCAAATCATGAGTATTAGCAGCTTGGCCGCTCCGGGCGATCCGCGTGCAAGTTCGAACTTTCCCGCCGACATGCAATTATCGAATCCCGAGATGACGTCTATCGTGGTAGAAGCAACTAACATGCCGCTGGAATGGGCCGTTCAAGTTCGAACCGTGCCTCTTTCGGGTGTGGCCTTCTATACAGATGCAATCTTGGTCTCGGGCGATGAGTCTTATTCGACTTGGGAAGCTCAGGTTCAGTTCGGAAATGGGTTTTCAGTTGTGCAAGCTCGTGCTGTCGCGCCGCCCCCATGATGATGGAATGACCATCTTGAGTCGCTATGCCCATAAATTATGACTCAATTGCATGGCGCAACCGTGTCGGAACTGTCCATGAGACGGCCCATTTGGACCGAGAGGATTACGCAATGCGTCGTGGAGGTGTCTCAAATAGGAGTGGTTTATTCGCCGAGCCAGTCGGCAGCGCAGTGTGGCGGAGCAGCGGAACAACTGCGTCCATCTCATCGGGATTTTCGCTTTCTCGACGCTTTCACTACTGCTCATTATCTTGAGGATGCAGATGCGTAGGCGACCGTACTCAGGCAACCCCCCCTTCTTTCGTATGGAATGTCTCGCTTACCGGCGTAGTCATGCTTCTTGCTACGCCACGGGTACTCGCAAACGTACTGGTGAACGGAGATTTCGAAGCGCCGGCAATCCTTCTTCCTGGGCAATCGCAAGTAGGACCAGGGCAGAGCAAGCTGCTCGTTGAAGGCGAAGCAGTTCCAGGATTTGAGTCGTTCATCCATTCAATTCCGAGTTGGATTAACAGTTACAGCGGGGGCGTTCGGGATGCAGGGCTTCGGCGAATTGACTTCTCGGGATCGGGCACGTCGCAGTACGCCTTTATCAATAATTGGGAGACCCGACTGAGCCAAGTCTCATCAATTAGTGTATCGCCGAATTATTCATACAAAGCAACGATCGACGTTGGTATGGGCGGTGCTTCCAAGGGGGGGAAGTTTCAACTGTGGGCGGGCCGTCCTTCAGTCGCGAATCCTGACGATTTTGAACCCGGTGCTATACTTCTGGGTGAAATTACCGTCGGCTCGGCCGGATGGAACGGCTTTGTCCCTGACACCCTCGTGCCGATTAACCAATGGACCACCGTGACCATTTACTACTTTGCCCCCAATACGGGCAGCGTAATCGGAAAGCCGCTTACGGTTTCGTGCCTGACAAGCGCACCGTCGAAGGGGCCGATCTGGTGGGATAATGCATCCTTAATAGAGGGCATTTCCTCCGATCCTCCGACAGATGCGATCTCTCGCGAGGTGTCGATTTACAACAACTTCGCTTCCACTATTCCGACAGATGCGATCTCTCGCGAGGTGTCTCTCTTTAATCATCTTTCGTTGAATTCCGCCACTGACGCGAATTCGCGTGAAGTCTCAGTTTTCAATAACCTCACTTCAACGAGCGCAACGGATGCAATCTCCCGCGAGGTGTCTCTACTCAACTACCTTGAAACGTCAGGCCTTGTTTACGTGATCTGGACGGGTCTGTCCGGCACGGAGTCTTACAGCAATCCAGGTAACTGGAATCCGTCTTCGCAGGTTCCGATCAACAATGCGTTTAACGAATTCAATGTGACCATTCCGACCGGCTTTACCGTTCACGATGATTGGTCCGGGTTTGGTACCGTGACTGATCTGACCCTAGCCCCTGGCGCCAATCTGATTCTCGATCCGGGGCGTGTCCTGTTGGTTCGAAACGCGGCAAATATTGGCGGCCTCCTAGAGGTCGGAAACGCGACGTTCATGTGTCAAACGCCGGTCGCCAGTTTCATCGGGGACGCGGCGCAGCTGCGGGTGACGGACAGTGGCGCCCTTCGCTTTTCGGCGACCAACTACGTGGGCCGTGGCGCACCGTACAACAGTGAATTGTTCTCTGCTTCTGGCGGCGGGACCATTCTTGACCTGTCCTCCCTCGAGTCGTTCGACGATGGATGGGATGACGAGGATGGTGCCGCTCAGTTTCACACGGTCGTCGCCGGTGACGGCGCTTTGCTGGACCTATCAGGCTTGCAGTCGCTGATAACGCCGGCACAGATCGAAGATCGAATCGACTTTATCGCAGAGACCTCTGGAGCGCTTCGACTCGGCGCTTTCCAATCGATTACGGGTGCGGCCCTTGCCAGATTCATAGCGCGTGATGGAGGAAGCATTACGGCAGACTCCATGTCAACGAGTGAAGTGACCTTGATCGAAGTATTGGATTCTATTTCAACAATCAGTATCGAGGGTGATTTTGAGTTGAACGCCGGATCGCTACTTCTGGCCAGCGGCGCTTCGCTTTCCATTGGAGGCGACTTCGTCAATCATTTGTCCAATGAAACGCAACATGTTGCTCATGAGGCTATTCTGCAACTTAACGGCCAGGGGAATCAGCAGCTTGAAGTGGCCGGGGTTGATTTCGGGCCGACGGATCCCGGCAACGAGGGCAACTTTGGTTTGGCGCAACTGCTTATCGGTGAATTGGATCATCCTACGACGGTCGAGCTTCTCGACGGTGTTGATAACGGAAATCGTGGAGAGAACGCGCAGCCTGAGGCGCTTTATTTGTTCGGCATTGCTGGACTCGAAGGCTACGTAGTCGCGAATGGTTCAACGTTAATTACGCACGGCCTGAAGGTTTATTTCCGTGACGAGATCGGACAGTGGATCGATCTCGATGATCTGATCGGCGGCGGCCGCAACATGATGAATCTCAATGGAGGGGTCGTCATGCGTGAGCGTCCCGGCGATTGTAACTGCGATCGCATTCTTGATATGGCTGACGTTACCTATTTTGCGGAGGCGCTGGTTGATAGCGACTCGTTTGCGTCGGCGCACCCGGTTGCCATATCCTGGTTGCAGATATGAATCAAGACGGCGCGATTGACGGTATGGATATTTCATTTTTTGTTGACGAGTTATTGACACAGCCCTAGGCATGCGCTCGCAATCCCGCGTTGGTGACGGGACATGCGCGAACTTACCGTGAAGAAAGAGCACGTTCGCATGACCTCAGAATCATACTCAACTCTATCTTGCATTTGGTATGAGCTGGGAGCCTGGCTATCCTTGGGAATGGGAGAGGCCGAAGAATATCCAATTCAGGCGTTTACGCCTGCTGAACAACATGAATTGAGTCGAGCCCCATTGAGATGAGATGGGCCGTTAGTCGACAACGAAATCTTGGCGAATCGGACGGAATTGAACCAGCTACATTTTGTGACTCATGCATCTCCAATGTTGATCATGAGATAGTGCGAGGTTTGTCGATGGGAAGGAAGCTATTCATCACTATAGCAGTCTTGGTCTTAGGAGCCTTCGGTCTGGCCCGATCCAGCCCCCCGGATCGACAGACGGTTTCGGGACGACCGAGTCCAGGAAGAGTCGCGCCCAAAGAGGAGGCCAGGAGAATTCCAGCCCGGAGTGGCCGTTTGGTTGAAGAGTATGATCATGTAGGACTTACTCGTGGATCGGAATCATTCTTTTCCCCAATCTCTGACACACAACAAATCCAGAGTCAATTATTTGCTAATATTCCGGCAGGGGTCACTGTTGATTCAATAAGCTATGTTGGGCATCCATCCTCAACCGCAATCTACTCTGGACTCAACTGGTCGAGTGGCAGTTCCCAGATTCAATTGCCGGATGGGGTGTTCCTTTGCTCCGGTGTTGTCCCTCCGTTGGAAAATACGCTTGGCGCCTGGAGTTGGAGCACCGGCCAGCCTGGCGACATTCAGCTTCAAGGACTTCTTGGATATCCGACTTTTGATGCATCCGGGATCATCGTTTCATTCACGACTGATGCGTTTGTGGACACGATGGAACTGAGACTTGTTTTCGGCTCCGATGAATATCCGGAATTTCTGGGGCTTCAGTACAATGATGGAATCGGCGTTTTCCTTGACGGCTCCAACATTGCCTTTGATGGGCAGGGGCGTCCGATCACGGTTTCGGGTGGCTCGCTCACACTGAACAATTCGGGACTGAGCGTGCCGGGCGGAACGCCAGTCCAGTTTCCGATTGAATATGACGGCCTGACGTTGCCAGTGGTGGTCACCGCGCCACTCACGCCTGGCTCACACCAACTCAGGATTGTCATCGCGGATGGTCTTGATCGGTATGTGGATAGCGGAGTGTTCATCGGAAGCTTGAGCTTTTCATTCGACTGTCCTGGAACCGCACCGCCTCCCGTCCTGACCGAATTGCCTGAGGTGGTGAATGTCCTGTCGGCGAGCAGTCTGTCCTGAGCCTTTACGCGAGCGATCCAAATCCTCTACCACCATTGAGCTTCGCACATCGCCTGCGAATCTTCCCGAAAACATGAGCCTCGTCTCAACAGTAGGCAACCCCGCTAACGGAACATTGACATTCACTCCGTCAGAGCCCAGTTGGGCCAGAGCTATTATGTCGATGTAGTCGCATCAAATACTGAGCAGTCCTGCGCAACCGACTCGGTGCAGTTTAATGTGAGCACTTCACTTGATGTTTCTGTCAACTCGTCAGACATCTCTATTCTTCCAGGGGCATTGTTTACAGGTACGCTTGCAACAATCCATGCCGCCGTGCGTAATAGCGGAGTCGTGCCGGTAGCTTGCCAGGTTTCATTTTATGTTGATGGATTGCCGGGGGGCGGTGGTGTTCATGTCGGAACAATCGAGAATTTTCAGATTCCCTCCCAAGGACAACAAACGGCAACCATGGGTTGGTCGACGACCGGCTTTCTTGGCCATCATACGGTTTACGTGGTGATTACGAATATTGTGCCTAACGCCGGTGACAATACGAGCAATAACATCGCCAGCCTCGAAGTATATGTCGCACCGCTTCCAGACCTTCAGGTGACGGCGCTAACTCCTCCTCCCGCTGCCCAGCCCGGTACGACAGTTGAAGTGAGCTGGACCGAGAGCAATCTTGGCGACACACAGGCATCGGGGAGCTGGCAAACTCGACTCTACTTTTCTACTGATCCGATTCTTGATCTGCCGCCTGATGGGGATACTGAGGTCGGAGCCTTTAGCTATTCTGGTCCGCTTGAGGCTGGCGGGTCTGTGAGCCGATTGGAATCATTTACGCTCCCCGTGCCGCCTTCTGGCAGTAATTTCTGGATTATTGTGAAGGTCGACGCAGGCGGGCAAATTCAGGAGCTTAATGAGAATAACAACACCAGAGGCGCTTCCGTTTGCGCATCGTGTCTGAATCCCGACCTAATTGTCGGGGGCATCACAGTCCCTCCGCTGGTTGAATCTGAGCAGTTGATGGCTGTCGAGTGGACCGTTATCAATCAAGGTTCGGGGCAGGCACTGGGCAGCTGGGCGGATCGGATCCTATTGAGGCCAGCCGCCGGCGGCACCGACGTTCAGATTGCGCAATTCAATCAGATTGGGCCGATCGCGGGAAACGGGGCAAGTTACACGCGCAACGAAAACATTCTCGTTCCATACCTTCCGGGCGGCGATTACTTCATCATTGTTCGAACAGACATCCTCAACACAGTAAGCGAGCCGGGCAACGAATCTAACAACGAAGGTGTTAGTCAGTCTTCGACTCAGCTCGTTCCTTCACCGAGACCGAATCTTGTTGTGACTCAGATCGGCGGCACACCAAATACGGGAAGTTTTGGCAGCGCCCTGTCCATTACTTGGTCAGTCCAGAACCAGGGAAACTCTGCGGCCCTCAGCCCGTGGCAGGATCAAGTCTTTCTTTCAACTGACCAGGAGTACCAAAGCGGCGTTGATACGCCACTGCCCCCCGCACTCTTTGGAAACATTCCGCTTGCTGTTGGTGAGGTTTATGACCGAGCGACGTTGGTAACATTGCCAGTCAGTTACACAGCATCGGGCCAATACTATTTGCTGGTGCGTACCAACAGTAGCGGCACGCTCGCCGAATCGAATATCGCCGACAATGTCATGGCTAGTCAACTTATTCAGTTGTCGGCTACACCATTTCCGGATCTGAAGGTCACTTCGATACTCCCTCCTCCCGTGGCCTATGACAGGTTACAATTCCTGCAGGATACAACGGCAATTACTATTTCGTCGTCGTAACGGATACAGATCAACATGTGGCAGAGCCGGGACAGGGCGGCGAACTGAACAACTCTAAAGTGGCGGCCGCTCCGACACTAATCGTGCAATTGCAACTTCCAGATCTGCAGATAACGCAAATTGCTGCTTCGAGCGATTTGTTCACGTCGGAAGAGTTCTTTCTTTATTGGACGACAAAGAACTTAGGAGCGGGTACCGCAAACGGGACATGGGTAGACCGTATCTATTTGTCGTCAAGCAGTGTTTTCCTTCCGCTTCCCAATGTACCGGGTGTAGAACTGGCTAGCCCGACTCTAACTACGACCTTGTGACCAAACGGTAGCTACCTGAGGAGCGCCCGTCTTAAGGCGCCAGCCGTTGCCAACGACTACTGGCTCTTTGTCGTTGCTGATGCGCTAGACGGAATCGAAGAAGGAACGGGTGATTCTAATAACTTTGCAAGTCACCCTTTGCATGTGCGCTCGCCGGACTACACTGCAACAGTTGAGACCTCGTTCACCGAGGGCATCGCCGCGTCCAATGGGCATCCGGTTTCAGTGAATCTCACCGGACAAGCGACCTATTTGGCGAACGGCGAACCAGCAACTGATAAACCGGTTTCCCTTAGAATTCGAGTGCAGGGCTCAAGGCGTGTCATACCGATACCCCAGAATACCAATGCTCAGGGACAGTTTTCGTTTACTTTCTCGCCGCTCCCCAACGAAGCAGGACTCTACAAGGTGTTTGCGAATCATCCGGCTATACAAGAAGACTTGAACGCGCCGCAGGATACGTTCGTCTTGAAAGCCCTGCGATTCCAGCCCAACTCGATCGTCCGTAACGTCCGAGTAGGAGACGCCCCGATCGTCGTGTCAGCACCCATCCGCAATCTAGGCGATGTTCAAGTCGACGGGATTTCCGCGAGCATTGAGAATGCTCCTGACTTCTTAGACTTGGCCGCGAACGCGCCGCCTCAATTGGGGCCCAATGCGACGGGTGCTCTCGGTATCACACTGTCTGCGTCGGCGCTTCCAGCTTCCCCATCGACCCCGGCCGAAATAACCGTTCGCCTCTACGGGATGGTGAACGGAGTGTCAACCATGTTGGACAGTCTGCTTCTCAAGGTCTTTGTTCAGGCTCAGGAGCCGTACCTCGTAGTCAGCCCTGCAACCGTCTCGGCAACTGTAGCACTGAATCGGCAAGAGGTCGTTACATTTAATGTCACGAATACGGGAGGGGCTGTGGCGCAAAACGTGGTCGTCAAAGTGCCATGTCTGGCCAATCCGGACTGTTCGCCCCCGCCCACAGTTGACAATTGCTCGCCCGGTTTTGATCAGTGCCCAAATGGCCTTTGGCTCTCGCTTGCCACTCCTGTCAACATAGGAGACTTGGCGCCGGGTGAATCCCGTCAGGTGCAGATTGCGCTGAATCCGATTCCGGGTGTACCGCTCGGACTTAATTCGGGCAACATCGGAGTTTCGTCTGAGAATTCGAACAGTACCCAAGTGCAATTTGGCTTTACTGTGCAATCTGATCAAATGGGAAGCTTGCGTGTGCAAGTGCAGGATGAAGCGACCTGCTATCCTCCATCCGGTGGCGGCCCCGGAATCGGCTCTCCCAGTGGACCGCTGGTCGCGAATGCAAATGTCAGCTTGATAAATCAAGTAAATGGCCAAACAGTCGCATCCGGTGTGACCGACTCATCCGGAGAGATTTCATTTGGCGGAATTCCGGAAGGCACATACACGCTTCGGACCACGGCGCCAGATCACGACTCATTTACTGGCGTGGTTCAGATTCGACCCAATGAACAGACCGTCACGACAACCTTCATTTCAAGCAATGTTGTAACATACAGTTGGGTGGTGGAGCCGACCAATATCCCCGATCAATACAACATCAATATCGTTGCCGTTTTTCAAACGTACGTTCCAATTCCCATCGTGACAATAGAGCCAACAGTAGTCGATCTCGACTTGGCGCCAGGTCAAGAAATTCATGTCGAGTATCAAATCAAGAATCATGGCCCGATAGCCGCACAAGGCGCTGAGCTCATCTTGAACAGCCCGTCCGGTTACGACGTGACGGCGCTCGTCTCCGACCTTGGCGATATTCCCGGTGTGGAGGCTGGGCAGTCGCCAGTCCCGATCATTGTTCCCGTCACGATTCGACGTCTGTCTGGCGGCGAGGGATTCGCTGGCGGCGAAATCGACTGCAACGCGCAAACGGTTTCGGGGCTGCGGTGGTTTCTGATTTGTAATGAACCGATCTATCATTGGGTCTCCACTTTCTATCGCTATCCGCTCGAAGACTGCCCGGGTTCTCCGCCGAGCGGCGGTTGCCCACCCCAAGGCTGTGGTGGTGGTCCGGGCGCTTCCAATACTGGCGGAGGCGCTTCTTACAATCCTCCCCCTCTCTATGTTCAGCCGACGATGTGTCAGCCACCTCCGAATCAGGTGGACGAATGCCCGCCATGCCGAACGACATGCAAGTGCAATCTGGCGGGGGGGCCCAATGGGAATCAACCTGGCTCAGGCGACGAGGGGAAAGATGCTTCAGATTTTGAATCCGGTGGTCAGACCAATCCGATTCGCTATGCGACTGGCGAGGCTCAGGAGAGCTTTGTTGACCTTCAAATACCCGGTCGTGGGATGGACTTTGTGTGGGGACGGCACTATCGGTCGAAAATCGGGCCAGTCACCGCGCAGGGCAATAACTGGGACTTTACTTACAATCTCTGGATAGAGCGAAGCGGCCAGAATGTCATCTTCCACAATGGCGGAGGTCGGAAAGACGTCTTTGCCATTCAGCCCGACGGCACTTGGGCGCGCGACGAGTTCTTTCAGGACTTTGCGCGCAATGCTGACGGCTCCTATACGTTCACACAGCCCGATCGCACGGAAATGAACTTCTTTGCCCTTGTCGAAGGGGATCCCAAGTCAGGCAAGATCTCTACGATCGTCGATCGAAATGGAAACACCATCGCATTTAGTTACGATGCCCAGAATGGTCGCATGATCGAAGTAATCGACACGCTGGGACGGTCGATCGCAATTGCGTACAACGCCGATGGCCTGATCGAGTCAGTCACCGATTTTGCAGGACGCCAACTCCGATTTGATTACTATCAGGATGGCGACGCCAACGGCTCCGACGGCGACCTTAAGTCCATCACTACGCCGGTGGTGTTCGGAACGCCGAACGACAACGATTTTCCCGATGGCAAAACCACGGTTTTTACTTACTCGACTGGCTTGGGCGATGATCGGCTTAACCACAACCTTTTGACGATCACCGATGCGAAAGGACAAACATACCTTCGGAATATCTACTACGCGACAACAGATCCGAGTGATCGTAACTTTGACCGCGTCAGTCGCCAGGTCTGGGGCGATGTCGGCGATAACGTGGATCTCGTGTATGTTCCAATGGTGCCGACGGCAGAGAACAGCCAGGCCATCTTACGTACGATTGTTAATGACCGCGTCGGCAACGTCTCCGAGTACGACTACGACATTCTGAACCGGCTCGTGCGAAAGCGAGAGTTCACGGGGCGCGCGGACCCCGATCAGCCGACGACGACAGGCGGCAACCGACCGGCCGGAAAGCTCCGGCCGGAGGATCCCTCGTTCTACGAAACCACATTTGGCTACAACGCCGACTCCCGTCTGGTGCATCACACAGCCGGACGGAAACATTTCACGCTACGTCTATGAAGTCAATCAAAACCCGGCCGCCGATCGCCACGTCCGCGGTAATCTACGCCGGGTCCAGCACGAGCGAAACACCTATCCCGTTATCGGCGACCAAAACACAATCGTCCGGACCTTTGACTATCAATCCGGCATGGGAGGCTGCTGCGGTACAAACTTCGTCACGCGTGAAGTCGACGCTCTAGGACATGAAACCCATCATGACTACGACTCAAACGGCAACCGAAATCAAACCATCCACCGAATTCCCTCTATTGTCGAAAACTGGGAATACAACACGTTTGGTCAGATGACCGCCCACATTCTTCCGGCCAATGGCAGCGGCCATCGCCGGCGCGATGAATATCGTTACTACGAATCCGGCCCAATGATGGGCTACCTCCAGCAGGAGATTATCGACGCCGACGGTTTTGCGTTGACCACAACGTACGAATATGACACAGTTGGAAACGTTACGCGCGTGATCGACGCACGAGGTAGCGACACCCTCTACACTTACAATTCACTCAATCAGGTCGTGCGTGAACTGTCGCGCGAAACCGGCGGCCCGCTACGAGCGGCTGACCTGGTTCGACGCCGCCAACAACCCGGTGCGCGTCGATGTCGGGAATCGCGACGACATGGGTGCGCTGGTCGCCGCCAACACTCATTTTACCACGCTCATCGAATACGACATCCTGAACAACGTCACCCGCACCTGTCAGGAAAAGGGTGTTGCCCAGCTTCCGTTCGATGTGCTTGATTGTTCAGATCTCCCCGATGATCGGTTCATCGTCACCGAGTACGCGTACGACGCCAACCGCAATCGCACACTCACCCGCTACGGCGAAGCGACCAATGGCCACCAACCAGACAACGTCGTTGCGGTGCAATACGATGAACGCGACATGCCATACCGCGAGACTCGCGGCTCCGGCGGGCAAACCCCGTCCACCACCCAATACGACTACGATGGCGAAGGAAACCGCCTGCGGATGCGCCATGGGCTGAATCCGGAGCCCACGTTACTAACTTCACCTACGATGCCTTCGGTCGTCTCGTTCGAACCACGGACCCCATGGGCAATGTCACAGCCAACAACTACAACGCAAACAGCCGTCTCACTCACGTCAAAGTCAGTGGCGAGCTGAACGACATTTCCGCCAGCGCAGGGAATGTGCGCCTGAGCGAGGTCAACTACGTTTATGATGAGATGGATCGTTTGCTCCGCACTGAGCAGGCTTTCTTTGATACACAAACCCAGACGCCGATCATGGATGGTCTGGCCGTTACCGAAACCGTTATACGCGCCGGATTCGCAGGTGGTGCAGACTATTAACGACAACAACCATGCGACGTTGACCATCTATGACACGGCGAACCGGCGAGTGGTCACGCAGACCGACGACAACGGCAACACCACGACCTACATCTATGATGGCTTGAATCGTAAAGTGATAGAGGCCTACGCCGACTGCACAGCCAATCAGTTCACATTCGATCCACATGACAACAACATCTTCTGGACCGACGGCAACGAGAACCAGGTCACGCAGACGTACGACAACAATGACCGCCTTGTGCGTCGCGACGTGATTCCGGGACCGGGCGTGTCGGACGATACGACGTTCGAGGTGTACAAGTATGACGGATTGAGCCGGCTGACCTGGGCAGAGGACGACGACACGCTGGTCACGCGGCAATACGACTCGCTGTCCCGTGTGACGCGCGAGACGCAGAATCTGTTCGATGGATGCGACCGGACCTGGCCGACGGCAGTCGTCACCAGCGATTACGACGGCGTGGGCAACATGCTCACGCTGGGCTACCCTTCGGGACGCGTGATCACGACGACCTACGACGAGCTGGAGCGCAAGAAGACGATCGTCGACACGACCAACCCGGGTCAGCCCGAGCCGATCGCCACGTATTGGTTTGTCGGCCCCGGTCGTGTGGCACAGCGCGAGTACGGCAACGGCACGCGCAGCGAGTGGACCTATGACGGCATCACCGGGGTGGCGAACCCGCCCAACGATTTCGGCGTGAAGCGCATTATGCGGACGAACCACTATCGCATCAGCGATGGCGAAACGATCGACGATCGCACGTATACGTGGGACCGCATGAGCAACAAGACGCAGCGCAGGGACATTCGCACCGACGGCGCATGGACACCGCGGCTTCAACACGATTACCAGTACGACAACGTTTATCGCCTCGTGCAAAGCGACAAGAGCGACCCGACCGGCCCGATCGAGACGATCCAGTACATCCTCGACGGTGTCGGCAACCGCAGCGAAGTGATTGGCGGACCGGATGCGGGGGTATACACGATGGATGCCTCGCTCTGCGAGCCGGCCGATCGGCAGCTGAACCAGTACACTACAACCTCGGGGCGGGCACTGCGGTACGCTGGAACCGGATTCTTGCTTGAGTGGCACAACGATCGCTTTGTGCCCGATTTTCGCGACCGCGTCGTCGAGACGTCTAGGGGGCAGGCACAACTGCGATACGATGCGATTGGGCGGCGCGCCCTGACAAAGTCGTATGAAGCCCCTTGCGAACGTATTGTCTACACCGCAACTTGGCAGGAATTAGAAATCACCCGATCGCAAGGACAAGTGGAAGTTGAAACACGAGTTCACGGTAGATATCTCGATGATATGGTTCAGATAGTTGTCAATACGGTTCGCATCTATTCGTATCGGGACGATCTTTCAACTTGCAGTGCATAGCGTACGGGGCGGCGAGTCACATTGAACGATATGACTTTTCCGACTTTGGAAATGCAGACTTCTACGGGGCGAATGGACAACTGCTTGACTCTTCGCAATACGGCGCGAACAGCCTCTTTGCAGGTCGCGTGTTGGTCCCAGGACTTCAACTGCTTGACTATAGATCAAGATTGCTTGACCCGAGATCGGGGCAGTTCGTGCATCGCGACGTCCTTGGAATATTGTTCGACTCCGGGAGCCATGGAAATGCACGCACGTATGTCGCGAACAACCCATGGACATACCTTGACCCTTCCGGTAGTAGTCTTTGTCGCCCCATCTGCCATACAGTGTTTCAGGTGATGTGCACGTTCTCCCCCCCTCCAATTTACCAGTTGCTTTGTCGGGTTACCGGAATTTGGGTTTGTGAACTTGGATGTCGTGAGCCGGAGCCGTGCTCTCAAGTGGAAGCACTGCGGCCCAGCCCCAGTTCGCCGGGACCTCCGCTTGTACTGCCACCTTCTGGGCCACCGGTTGGTGCTGGATCCGCAGGGTCTGCATTTCCGCCTCCATCGCTCCGACCCACACCTCCGCCAGTGCAGCTGCCGGCGCCCGGAGACGGCGGCCATAGCGGTGGGTCGGAAGGCGGAACGCCACCCCGGGGCGATTCCATTGTCCACCGTTTCGGTATTTCGATTTTCCAGAGGGTAGAGAGTACATAGAGTCATCTTCGGGTTGTCCCTAATAAAGGCATAACGGAAACAGGCGGCACTGTTGATGTGTCTCGTGGCAATGATCTGTAACCTTTGCGATTTCAGGAGACGAGAGAGTCGAAGCCACCGCTGAGACAGCAATGAACGGAAGTTATAAAGCCGACGCCGATTCGTAAGTTGCGCAAAGGCTGGAACGATCCGGGGTAAGCGCACATGATGACGCACTCGAGTTATCGACGTCTGCCGCTGCTGTGCGAGGATCGGAGCCGTTAGTGCGGCGTCGGTGCATTAGTACCGACTCGTCAAGAGCAGAATGTGGCTCTGGTGGCGTAAGTCACCATGCCCGAGCACGTGCAAAACTGCTCTTGCCGATGACATCAGACTACGACACTACGGCGATCCTCGAAGCGCTGAAGCGCCCGGCGGCCGCCGCAAAGGCATCCTCGCGGAGGTGTCGAGTCTCGCGCCCTCTGAAGAAGTGTGCTTTCTTAATGAGTTGATAGAGGTCAATATGAGTAAAGCAGCTCTCGCTATATTGTTGTTGTCCTTCCTCTTCCTGTCAGGCGTCAGTGCAAGCGCCCAAGAAACGGCATGCGCCCGCGTCACCATACAAATCAGTCAAGACGCCGTCATCACCCGCACGGTCTTTCGTGCGACGCTGACGATCACAAACGACTCTCCCGAACTGCTCCAGCAGGTGCTAGTCGATCTCGACCTCCGCGATTCGGCGAATCAGCCAGCCAATAGCCGCTTCGGTGGACTTTATGCGCCTGAAGTGAATCCCAATATTGGCGATGTTTACGGCACAGGTGTTATTCCCCCCGGCGTTACGGCCACAGCCGTCTGGACCATATTCCCGACCGACCAAGCTGCCCCGAGTTCGAGTGCCGAGTCCTACACCGTCGGCGGTCACTTTTCGTATCTTCAGGGCGGTAACCTTGTCAACGTTCCCCTTTACCCTGCGCCGATTCAGGTCTTGCCCGATGCCAAGCTGTTCCTCAAGTATTTTCTTCAGAGCCCGGTTTACAGCGACAATCCGTTTCAATTGCTTGACGGCACCAATCCGATTGAGCCGGCCGAACCCTTTTCACTTGGACTCCTGGTCACCAACGCCGGCCACGGCGCAGCACGGGGCATGCGTATCACATCCAGCCAGCCACGGATCACCCGCAACGACAACGGGCTCGTGGTCAACTTCAACATTCTTGGCGCCCAGGTTGGAACCCAGTCCATCTCACCAACGCTTGCGGTCACCTTCGGCGATATCCCGCCGAATGGCTCGGCCGTCGCGCGCTGGTTGATGAGTTCAACGCTTCAAGGCGAGTTCATCGCCTACAACGCGACGTTTGAGCATGTGAATGCGCTGAACAATCCCGCGCTCTCCTTAATCGAACGCGTCGACATCTACGAATTGAATCATGTCGTCTTGTTGCCCGGCGAAGACGCGCTGCCTGATTTCTTGGTGAACAACCGCGGCGTCGAGGGCGGCTGTCCGAGCGCGGATCCCGGCGCCGACGACATTCCCGACTGCGTCCATTCGAGCGATGGCACGGTGCTGCCCGTTCATGCCGTTCTTGACGGTACGATTGATTCGCCCCCGACCAATCAGAATCTGATCGTTCATCTTATGGCCACCGCAAGCCAAGGTGATCTGAACTTCATTCGTGTGATGGATCCCGGTGCAGGCTCGTATTCCCTGGCCAGAGCAGTGAGACTTGCCGGCGCGGGCGGCGCGGGCGTCGAATTATCGACAGGAGGCCCTGGCGACATCGTGAACGCATGGACGACACATCGCTGGCTTCCAATTGACGGCCCGCCCATGGTGGAGGAGCATCGCCTGTACATTCTCGATGACCTGCCAGCCGGCGGCGGATACACGTATGAATTGACCTACATGCCGGCGCTTCAGGTGGATAGCGTGCTTGTAAACGCCGGGCTCACCCAACGATCCAATGTGACGGAGGTCGCTGTCGATTTCACCGCCAGCAACAACATGGCCGCGCTGATCGGGAGCGGGAGTGTGACCAATGCGGTCACACTCTGGCAGCGGCCGGTGGGCGGCGGATCGTTGATGGCCGTGCCTTTATCGGCGGATCGATATACGTATGACTCATCGCTCATGCGATTGCGGGTCGATCTGACAACTGACAGTCAGGGGCCGGGAAAGACGACAATGCTGGGCGATGGGAACTATGAATTGCAACTTCTCGCGAATTCGATTCGCGCGACATTCGGCGGCGGGCCGCTGGCTCTTACTGATGGGTCGCAGGACGGCATCTTTCGTTTTGGAGTGGAGCCCGGGCAGAATCTGTTCAGGCTGCGCGGGGATGGGACCGGTGATCGCTTGGTGGACGACATGGACGAACAGGGCATTCGAAATTCTTGGCTACAGATGGTTGGACAGTCCGGATATAACGCCAATGCCGACCTCAATTCGAGCGGCATCGTGAATTTTCAGGACATCCAGTTGGTTCGCAATAGCTGGTTGAATATGCTGGAGTTCTAGCCGTCTGCTGGCGCTTTTTTTGTCTGAGGGGCGCTTTTCATGTTGGGTAGTCGCGAACGAATCATCGATCGTAAGTTAGCGCAACGCGAAGGCTTCGAAAGGTTGGGGGTATGAGCAAATTCACTATCATTGTCGCGGCGATACTGTTGACGGGTTCGGCTGCAAGCGCCGCGAACGTGCAGGTGTTTCTGAGCGCGGATGATTTGATCCTTACTCCCGGGCAGCAAACCACCTTACATGTTGCCGCCCAGGTGTATGATGCCGCGCCCAACAACGGCCTTTATGCGTATGCCCTAAACCTGCTCCTCGACAGCACAGACGCGGGCCTGCTTCAAATCAATTCGATTACGCAGCTCGGCATGCCGGATCCGTTGTTCAGCAATTCGGGATCGATTGATGGCTCCGGCTTGCACGACGTTTTTGGCGGTGACGGCGGATTCTTCACGGACCCAAACCGAGGCATTGGTGCCCCATACGAATTTCTTCAGATAGAGCTGACCGCACTGACAGCTGGCATGACGAAGGTGGTAGCCGAAGTGGCCGATAACGCTAACTTCATCGGGGTCCCAGACGGCTTTTTAGTTCAAGAGCCGGGTTCGGTGAACGTAGATTTCGGGCAATCGCTCACGATTCAAATCGTTCCCGAGCCGGCAAGCGCGACCGGTTGCCTGCTTGGAGTTCTGCTGTTGGATCGCCGGCGACGGACGTAATGAAAACCAACGCCCGATCAGATTGCAGATGGGCAGTAAATCGCCATGTAAATCATTCGTTTGGATCAACTTTCATAATTCGTACTTGTAAGCCCGCCGCACCTGCCTTGCGGATGTACACGAAGTTCTCGGTTTCGCTGACCGTGATCTCTTCGATTCGCGGATCGGTCCAGGATTCGCCGAGCACGTAAGCGACGATCGCCGCCATGAGCGGTGACATCTCCGTGAAACGGCTGGGGTGCAGATTTTTCGCCAAGGATTCCATAGTTGCGTGAAATGCCTCAGGTTGCCCTTCGATAATGCGTTGAGTGTAGCAGAGACGGCGCTCGCTGCCCAATATCGACGCGAAAAGTACAGAGCTCTCGCTAGGTCATGGAGAGAATCGCGGCCAGAAAAGCGGCCGCGACAAGGAAGTGGGTAGAGAAAAAGAAACGATCAATCCTCATTTGGAAGCATGATCGTGATGACAGGTTCTCCATTGTCTCCCGGTCCGCAGATGGACTTGAGTTGAATCGTTTCATGATGTTGCGGCGCCTGAAGGAAGATCACCTCATAGAGCAACTGATCATTGCCCCGCCTTGCTTCGCCTTTGCCTCCATCGGTCCGCGAATTGAGCTGATTGTCAGATGACCGCCGCTTGATTGCAACGAATAACATCCATAAGGTGTCGTGCGCGCGACCGCGTTCGGATTGGCCAAATTCGCGCGTACCGGCCGGCGGCGTGATGTAGCGGTGCCAGACTTCGGACGTACAGGCCACCGGGACCTTGAAGCTCGTCTCCCTGGCCCATTCTGTTAGATCAATCAGCACACCATCTTCAATGGCCTGGGCTCTTGTGTACGCGAAAATCACCGGGACTTCCGCGAATGGGTCATCCTGTCTCAGATGTTGACTCTTGTCTTTATTGATTTCTTTCATGGTTTCACCTTTGCTATATGAATGTGGGGTTTGGTTGTTGAAGTGCTCGACCCCAATCTGGAGGTCGAGCACGGACATTTGAAACACAGTGGTTTGTCAAAGTGGAAAGCCGGGAACGATCGCTCTGCCCCAGCCGTCATAGCCCGAACCATCGGCGCGGAAAAAAAAGTCGACGCCATTGATACGAAGAACATGCAGGCCATTCGGATCGGAGTCAATTTTGAGTTCGGACTTGATGCCGGCGATGAGACGCAGGTCATCGGCCAGTCGCTTGAGGTCTTCGGCCGTCATGGCTTCACCTCTGCTTCCCCTCTCGACAAAGTAGCGCCAGCACAGGTCGCCGTTTTCGTCGCGCCACATGAACTCATCGCCTTCATCCGCGCCTTCGACATCGAAGTCGCGGACTTCGACAACGACATTGGGTTTGAAGACAGTGACATCGGCCACGCCGCCTTCGACGGCGACGATGACATCGGGTCTGTCCATGAGAACATCTCCTTCTAAAAGGTGTTTGGGTTGTCAGTGAAGTACAGCTGCCTCAGAACGAGGCGTGGTTGGGATTCCTGCGCCGGAACCGGCGTAGGACCTGGGGATTGACTATTCGATGCCGGCGCGACACACCGCAATCAAACGGTCCCTGGCATTTGACCCATCCAGTGTTCGCTGCGGAATCACATTCAGGTCTTTCTCCACAACGGCGAGATCGCGGACCGGTCCGGCCTGAAGGTGATGGTCCAACGACCATTCCAAGTGAAATGCCAGGTCGTTCATGGTGCCCACGATGCTGCGGTTCCCGGTAGGAGCAATCCTTACACCGCCTCGGTATTCATCGAAAACTCGCCGGGCGATGGCTGGGGCGGCTGCCAGGTGCAGAACAGTATCATGGATGCGTTGGGTGATGCGGATGTGAAGGTCGCTCACGCTTTTACAGTCATCGAGCAGGATGACGATGGCGTAGCGCGTCAGCTCGTTCACACAGATCGCCAAGGGGGGTTGAACCATACCACAGCATGTTTGCATACCAGCACCCCAGCAGAGAATTCTGGGCCTCGGGCTGCACTTCCATCGCGGGCTTCTCATCGAAGTAGTCCAGCAGTCGGCGCGTACAGCACAAGGTCATCATGAATGTGTCGCTTTTGCAAAGCGTGTTGCATCTGAAGTGTGCGAGCCGCCAATGGGCATGTTCACACGCCGCGATGCATTGTGACAAGATTCTACTGCTTCGGCTTCCAGAAGCCCCAGCCGTTGGTGACCCCACCCCCACGGCCGATCTTAGTCAGTTGGCGATAAGACTCGGTTGCCTCCATTGCGGCACGAATGGGTGTGATGCAGACACGGCCTTGCGCGGGACCGGAGTCGATGAGGATGCTTCGGCCACTCTTCACCCGCGGATTGGCGACGACTGAAGCATGGAAAACTTCGCCATTGATGCGTCCTTCAAGCTCGGTCCCGATCGGCCACCACGCGTGTGGCTCGCGGGCCTGTCCAACACAGGCGGTGGACACCTTGGATTCCCGGGTACGAAGTCGCTCGCGCTCGCCGGTGGTTAGTGCGATGACTAGGGTGGATGGTGCTTCGTCATCATCTGATTCGAAAGCTTGTTCCCCTATAGGATGCGACAATGAATCGTGCTCTTCAGCAGTCGATTCATCGTCGACGGCGGCGATCACGGCTCCCGCGGACTGACTCGCGTGAATCTCATCGATCTCATCGGCTGTTAGCATCATGGCAATATTCAACATCTGTTCCACCTTCCTATCCAACATGACAGACTCCTCTCTTCAATGTGCGGCCAAGCAGTTTGCACAGCTGGGCCGGCACGTCCTGAAGCTCCTGAACGACGATCGTGTCAGGAATAACTTCCTTCAAACTCTCTTCATGAATTCCAACACCGACAAGCTCGATGCCGGTGGGTGTAATACGCTTGGCAACGTGAAGCGCGTGTTCGTGGCAGACCTGACTGCTTCCTTCGCAGCCGGCCTTGCCATCGGTGATGATCAGCAGAATCTTGCGGGTCTCGCGGCGGACAATGAGCCGGCGGGCGCCGATCTCCATCGCTTCGCCCAAGGGTGTGAGACCCGTTCCGCAGATGGTGGGCAGTCGCGCGAGTGCGGTCTTGATCGGCTCGTCAAACTGTTTGATGACCCCGTTCTCCAGATTCGCCACGCGGCCGAATCGCTTGAGCAGGTTGCCTGGAGAACTTCCCGTCTCGATCGAAGCCCGATTCACATCGAAGGCCATGCCCGTGGTAAAGGTGAACGCCGCGGTGGGGATTCTCAGGTCGTGCAACGATTCGAGAAGCGCCCGCACCGCAGCCCGTGCAACGTCCATCTTGGACAGAGTCATGGAGCCAGAGGCATCCAGCACGAGACAGACCGCAGCGGATTGACCCTGGACCACGGCCCGCGTGCGAAACACATCGAGCTGCGGCCGGTCGAGGCAGAGGCGATGGAGCGTGCGGGGCGACAGTTCGCCGCGCGGCTGTTCATCCCGCCACCAGCGTTTTTCGGCGGAACGAAGGGCGTTGGTCAGTCCCCGGCGAAGGCGGCGAACGATGTCGGCATCGCGCGCCAGAAGTTCCGCGATTGCCGAATCGTCGGCCTTGGGGACTAGCTCAATACGGTCATGCTGCCGGGTGAAGACGCGATAGCAGTCCTTGCCATCAATCTCCTTGGCGGCCTTTTCGATCGACTCGAGCACCATCGTGCTGATCTGCGACTGGGTGCCCGCGCCGCCCGTCACGGTGGCGAGTTCTGCGGGATCGATTTCGGCATCGCCGTCGGCCTCTCCTGACATGCTACCGGTGATGCGCAATTCGCCAACATCAATTGATTCATCTGAAGGCGACACGACCGGCCCGGCACTGCTTGGAAACTCGGATTCGGATTCAACTCTTGCACTCTCGGGCGACTTCGGCGCCGGCGATTCGGGCTCGGCAGATTCCTCGGCATCAACATCCGAGTCGCTGCTATCAGATTCATTGGATAAATCATCATCTTCCGAATTCTCGGGTTGAGAATTGTCGTCAGCGATTTCGTCATCTACCGGCAACTGATTGGGATCGGCGTCGCCCTGGCAGGTGCCATCGGGCTTCGAATCCGACTTACTCCCATTGCCGCTCGGCTGTTGTGGCTCACGCGATGAATTGGCATCATTTTGATCGGTCGATGAAGGACGCGACTGCGGCGGCGGTTCCGGTGTCGGCGTTGGCGACCGTTGGCGCTGGATCCACCGCTTGAGCAACTTGGCCGACAGTTTTGCCGAATCTGCGGTCGTGCGGACATCCGGGAACTCATTCAGCAGATCGTCGAACCCAAAGAGTTCCTTCGAGAGTCCAAGCATGTCGGAATGGTGCGACAGCTTGATATACACGGCTGTACAAAATCGTCGAAACGGGTGGGCCTTTCGCATCGACGACTTCACGCGCCGCTTGACTTGATTGAACAGTGCATCGAGATTCGCCCGCACACCCGGCCAGCGCTGCATGGCGAGTTTCTCGATCAAGGCATCCTCGACGACGTTGAGCATCCCCTCAGCGCCGGGATACTTCTGGTTGAATGTCGCCACCTCGCCGAAATCCGAGAAGGCCACATGGGCCATTTCATGATCGAGGTAGCCCACGATCATGCGTTCCAGCGCGTCATCCATCGGATCGGGAAGCGATGGCAGCACGATCTGTTTGCCATCGGTATAAGCCGATTCGCCACGGCACGTCACCGTGACGCCGAATCGATCGGTCAGGGTTCTGGCCAGTTTTTCAAGCTGGCTTTCAAAGGGGTTGTGTTTCATTTGGTTTACTCCTTTGCGATGCGCATGAAAAAAGGCCATGTCCGTCGCATCGCGGTGAAACGGGCATGGCCTGATCGAAATCATCAAACTGAATTGCAAGGGAATCTGGCGCCTGGTTCTATAAAGCTTTTCGATCAGGACTTTGAAAGCGGCCCCACATGATGATCAAACGTCTCGCCAATCACCTTCCGATCCTCGGGCGGGACTTTATTGAGTACGGTAGTGGCCAATGCCCGGGCAAATTCGTTGCCGCGTTCGAGGCGTGAGCACAAGGCAAGCAGCCGACGCGTCGTGATTGTCGTGGAGAGCTGCTCTTCGGCGTGTGCCCTGCGCAGGTCGCCGGCGGCCGTCACGAGGCAGGTGAGCAGGTCCTTCTTGAGTGACGCGTGCCGGGCGCGAAGCAGATCAACCTCCTGATCGGCCGGCAGATAATCGATGTGCACGACCACATCCCAGCGATCGAGCCATGAAAAGTTCAACACATGCGTTCCGCTGGAATACAAACCCGAGTCCGAGCCGAAGCCCAGCGTGTTGGCCGTGGCCACGATCCGAAAGTCCGGATGGGGATGAATGTCCTCTCCGGTGTCGGTGAGCAGCAGATGACCGTTCGGCTCCAGCACCTGTTGCAGGATAAATCCGATCTCCGGCTGCATGGCATCGACTTCATCGAGCTGAAGGATGTGTCCTTCCATCATCGCCGCCGGCAGAATGCCGTTGACGAAGACTGTCTGGCGCTGGTCGTTAACCGTCCAGTGGCCGATGAAGTCGGATACGCTGGTCTCGCCATTGAGTGACACCCGGCGAACCGGCCGTTTGGTGATCGCAGCGATCTGCCGGACGAGTGAACTTTTGCCGGTGCCGCTGGGACCGTAGATGAAGGCGCGCTCATTGTGCTCGATGGCTTCGGCCACATCCTGGCAGGGGTCAGTCCAGACAAAGGTCGGATCGGAGATCGGAATGAGTGGGTGATCGACACCATGACGGGCTGTCATCCGGGTTCCGGCCACATCCAGCTTGTAATGCAGGATGTCGCCCAGTTTGCGAACTTCGCTCGACTTAATAAAGCCGGTGAAGCCGATGCTGTGGATGGGTTTGTCGGGGAACTGCTGCCGGAATGTCTCCGGCTCGACCTTGTGCTCGTCGCGAAGGTGGTGAACAAGAGTGAAGTCGATCTTCTGGCCGCAGAGCGGGCAGGTGAGTTTGTCAGACATGATGGGGTCCTTTCTGTTATTGAACGCGGCTGCCGATGCACGAGGTCCGCACCACGCGCGCGGAGTCTCTCCCCGTGCGACAGCCGGCCGCATTCGATGGGTTCTTATTTGCTAATGAAGTAGGTGAACTACATGATGGAGTTGGTTGATTGGTCGGACGTGCCGATCAGTTCGATGACTGCGAACCGAACCTGTTCGATGTCGCGAATGGCCCGATCCAATCGGACGAGGTATTCGTAGGCATCGATCTCATCATCCGCCTCACGGCAGAGGAAAAGGAACAGTGTGTCGCCGGCCTCCTCGGCGCGCACCTTGAAGGATTCAATGCGCTCATGTGCCTTGGGAGGATCGATGGGTAACAGATCTGAATCCGGATAGCCGTTGTAGATGATCAGAGGGGCAAGGTCCTTCCATTTGTTTTTGCGGGCCATTATTCACCTCCTTTGTGCGGGCGCTCGCCCGGAAAGACCCAAAGGCCCGCAGTGGCGGCATCATCCTGCAAGGCATCCAGGAGATTGACGATAGCCGGTGCGGGCTCCATTTGATCGCAAGCCAGATCGCCATGAAGGCGTGCTGCTGGTTGCGGTTGTTCGGAAAGAGCAATTCGCTCACGTCAGAAATATCCTGCAATCTGGCGATTCGATTGAACGACCATTCGATCTTGGTGGACATCATCGTGAGTTCGTATTGCGCGGTTCGCACGGGGCGGGTGATGCGAGGGAATCGGTGCTTCGCCGCGAGGCCTGGTGGTCAGCGCGATGTTAAAATTGGCAGGCCTCGCCGCGGACCAAAGTCCGCTGCACCGAAAACCGGGTCAATGCGGCGCTAACCTGTTGAATGGGGGTCCCCACAGGTCAGGCGCACGCTTGCCGATGGGTCTTATTCAGGTGCTCCGTCGAGCAGCGATTGAAGGGCAATTCCCTTTACAATTGGGAGTCGTGTGATTCTCCAGTCTCATGGATTGTTTGTCGTCGAGCTTCGGGCAGTTTTGTACTTAAGGGGCCGTTTTCGGCCCACTTCTGCCGAAGTTCGTAACGCTCCCGGCTGATGCGGATGGCGTGCTCCCGCAAATCCGGTCCGAGAATCCGCTCGATATAGAGGATGGTCTCGAAGGCCGACACGTATACATTACTAAGGGCGCGCTGGAAGCGCCATCGCACTCCCTGCCGGCTCATGCCGAACGCCTCGCTGAACTTCTGTCCATAGGTGCCTTTCAGCACCAGGTAACTCGGTCGGTCAGGCTTCAATTCGACCCAGAGCTCCTTCGAATCCATCAAGGTCCTCAAGGTCTCCAGGAACAGCTTGTCTTTCTCGGTCAGTTTCATTGAGCGTGAGCAAAATGGTGTCACCTTCCTGCCATACGCGGGCATGGCCGGCATGGGCCAGGAAGATCACCGCGATAAAGCGCCATATGCGGTCCAGACGCGTGTTTTCACTGAGGGGTGGTATCTGATTCAGGTTGATCGGGATCGTTTGCAAATGGGCTTGTATGTGAGTCTGGTAGCGCGATAGATCGAACCGGTCGCGGAGTTGGGGCGCAAAGACGGCGAAACTCTCCAGGGTCATGACGTCCAGCGCGGCGAAGAGTCCGGCGTGATCGCCTCCGATGAGGGAGCCAACTTCCACTGCGCCGGAACGCGTGCCGGCCAGCATGGCCTGAACCCGCTCGCGGAGTTCCGCTTTCCGCTCCCGATGCTCGGCCATCTTCTGCCGAAAGTATTCGGCATCAAAAACGAGGCCGTCGAAGAGGAACTGTGAACGAATCTCTCCGCCGCAGCCCCCACAGACGTAACGCCGCACATGAAGCCTGGGTGCGCCGCTGCAACTTGAACATCTCTGAAATGCCAGTGTCGGATCCAATGTGTGCTCACAATGCGAACACGTGGACCGCCCCTCTTCGGTCATCGCCATCGGCCCCGTACACTTGGGGCACGCATAGCCCGGAGAGCATCACTTCGTAAAAGAAAAAGCCGCGGGCCCGATCTCTGAATGCCGTCACCGACTCCTGTATCTGAAAGGCCATGCTGATGATCGAGTCCATGAATCGGATGCTCACTTTGGCGGGCACGGTCTCTTTCGCAGAGACTGCCGATTTCCCGGCCGCACCCGACTGAAACTTCGGCGTGAACTTGCGGCTACAGTCTCGGCACAAACGTATCTGCCGCCTGCCAAGCCCTTTGGTCTTTCGATATCCCTTCGCACTGTTACTTCCACTGCTACAAAAAGGGCACTTGAATGGACGTCCCATGTTGATCACCTCGCCGCGTCGCAAATCGCATAGCCCCAGTTGATCAGCCGCTCCTGCTCTTCTGGCGGCATTCGCTTAAGCCGGGTCTTGATCGCCGCCAATTTCGAAGTGTCGATGCCGCCTATGTTCAGCGGGTCGGATATCTTGTAGTCCGCGAAGTGGGACCCTATTCCCCAGTAGGCGCCGTTACGCTCTTTGCGAATGTAGGCGTCGATCAGTTGCCGCTTGCGGAGCGAGCGCACCTGATTGTCGATCAGGTTGACAACCCGCATCGAGTGCCGGGCCCAATCCCCTTCCGGCTGCGCTTCCTTGGCCATCGCCTGCCCGGCGTCGCTGACAAAAATCGTCGAGATGCGCTTGAAGGCAGTTTCCAGGCCGAGGTTGTCGTACACGCCACCGTCGGTGAGCATAATCTCGTCGTTGAACGGCGGCTTGTACCATGCCGCAGTGGTTGTTCTGTCGAAGTCCTCGGGATCTACATCAAGCAGGCAGGGTGACAGAACCGGCGGAAAGGCTGACGAGGCCGCGACGGCTTTGGCCAGCGTGACATCTGGGTTTTGGATTAGGCCGATTTGATAGTCACCCATGTATGGCTTGGAGAATCGCCACAGCGAACCCGTTTGCACATTGGTTGCATTAATTTTGAACCTGGGGCCTTCGGCATCTGACGGAAGGTCGCTCAGCTTGGCGTCGTTGAAGAGGCGCTTGTTGTACGAGCTATCAACCTTGTCGCTGATAGTTCCCGGCAGCAGGATTCCACCAATAACCGATCCTTCGTCGATGGTTCGATTTGCCAATCCGAGAATCGGATCGACGACAAACTCATTGAATTTCTTGGCGACCCCCGTTGCAGGGTCAACCGCGAGTTTTTTCCAGTTCATTCCGAGTACGCCGGCCGTGATGGAGCCGCCCGAGACGCTCGAAATGCGTTTGATCCTTGAAAGCGCTCCGATTTCATTCAATCGCCAAAGCGAGCCTAGGTGAAAAACCATTGCGCGGTAGCCTCCGCCTGAAAGGCAGAGAGCCATGCCCTTTATCCGTGGCTTTGCAATTGCGTCGGGTGAAATCGTGCGGACCGGTGATTGTGAATCATGCAACTCCATGTGCACGCGCCTCCATGGCCGGCCATTCCCCCAATAAGGGCTGAATGACGGCTAGAAGTTAAGATCAAAATGCGATTGAACAATCAACGTGGCGCAGATTCACCTTCGGCGAGCGCCAAGTACTCCGGATACCTAGACTTATCACTCAAAACACATCCTCGCGATGTTACACAATTGCGCGAGAACATGTTGTCATTCTGATTCTCCACCGTTTCAAAGCAGACTGGCCAAAACTTGTCCAATCAAACTCGCTTGCGTGGTTGTTAGGTGATACGACATTCTATCAATCGATGTTTCGACTTGTCATCAAATTTCCGCTTTGTTCGAAGATTTAGCCTGAGGTGTGACAGACGTCTGTCGCTCTCGCAAAATTCTTGACGGCCGGCCCTTCATCTTAACAGCGGAAGGTAGAATCTAGCCCTCTTATTAGCTGATGCGTGCAGGGGCGTGACAGTTGTCTGTCGTCGCGCGAGGGATTTGTTCTGAAGCGGCTCCCTTAGAGAATTAATTTTCTTTTGGCATGTAGAATTCTTGATTTCCACGTGGGCGATCGGTACTGTTATCGTTGTAGGTGGGGCCGGAGGCAGTTACTGCTCCAAATATGACAACCAGTGGAATTCTTCGGCGATTCTCGAGAATCGCGCGAACACTCAGGAATCGGTCATCGTTCTGTCCTGTGCGTTGGGTCGATTGCTCTGGGTTTTGTGACGCATTGTCTGCGAACCTGTGTGAAAAGTCTCGTCGATTGGTCGATACTTGTTGTTTGGACAGGATGCCATACGCAACAGAAGTAACGGACGACCAGTGGAGACTGGTTGAGCCGTTGATACTGGAGCCGAAGTTCGGTGGCCGTCCAAGAACGGTCTGCATGCGGGAGGTGGTCAATGCGATTCTCTACCTCAACCGCACGGGCTGTGCGTGGCGGCATCTGCCGCACGATTTTCCGCCGTGGGGCACGGACCACTTCTACTATCGAGTGTGGCGTCTGGACGGCTCATGGCGATTGATCCATGACGCCCTTCGCTCGAATACGCGAAGCAAAGCCGGCAAAAAGCCCATGCCCAGCGTCGGTATTGTCGACAGCCAAACGGTCAAGACCGACGGAAGAGGGGGCTTCGCGGCTACGACGCGGGCAAGAAAATACGCGGCCGCAAGCGCCATCTGATCGTCGACACGCTCGGACTGATCTTCGAACTAACCGTGCATGCGGCGAACATTCAGGACCGCGACGGCGCGAAGATGTTGTTCGAGCGACTGGGCACGCGACTGCGACGGATGAAATTGATCTTCGCCGATCAGGGCTATGCCGGTCAGTTTGTACATTGGGTTCGCGGCTGGTATGGCTGAACGGTCGAGATCGTCGAGCGGCATGCAGTGGGCCGGTTCGTCGTGCGCCGAAGCCGCTGGATTGTCGAGCGTACGTTTTCATGGCTGGGCTGATACCGGCGGCTTTCGAAAGACTACGAAACCGAAACCGACAGCAGCGAGACGATGATCCTTATTGCAATGATCAATGTCATGCTTCATCGATTGAGCCCTGGTTGCAAGGGCTTCTCACACAGGTTCTAAGGGCACTTTTTCATTATTCGCGAAGGGTAACTCGAGAAGCCCGCGAACCTCCCACTTTGCGGCCGATCGCGCGCTCCGAACCGTAGTCACACAACAAATGAGAAATGTCGTGGTGGAAAGGGCAAGCCCACAAACTCATAGGCGGCGAGAGGGACTCATGATGATGTCAATATCCCGTTCGCGTTACGATGGATCATGTGGCTCCCAACCGGATTCCCAAGAATACCCCATACGACACGCATCCATTTATTGCATCACGCCCCCTTAACAAGATTCCCGGCTTTGAAGAAGCCTTCAAAGAGCGTCTTTCGCAGCTGCGGGTTCAAAAAGCCAGGAAGAAAAGCCGCCAGGTCGCAGGTCTCATGTCGCGAGCCATGGAGCTTCTCGAGCGAGCCGCTGATCATCCTTATACCCCCATCATTCGCCTCTGGGAAATGATCAAAGAATCCAATTGGTTGAAGCAGGAAGCGGCACTTAAGGAGCTCAGCGGTCAAGGACTGTTGGAAATCGATGAATGCAGGTTTGGCAAGACCCAGATGCTTCTTGGCAAGCTGACTGAACAGGGCTGGAGCCTGCTCAATCGGAAGTTACCCCTTCCCTATAGCGGCGGCGGCGGGATTATGCATAACCACATGGCTCATTTCATCCAGCGTGTTGGATTGGCCCGTGGATTCAAGTCATCGATCGAATATCCGGTCCCGGAACCGCACACCGCGTTGACGTTGCGTGGATTGAGAGCCTGGGATTGCGGGCCTTCGAGGTGGTTGTGACGAGCCGCGACAACCTCGCCGATCACATTCTCGCCTGCCTGCGGGAAAGCGACGCGGTGTCGAGCGTCACCATAGTGGCACCTATCAAAAACCGAATTGTGGAGATTGAAAGAATGCTGCGCGCCAACAGCAATGTGCGGCCGCTCATGAATCGCGTTCAATTTGAAACCATCACCCCTTATCTCAAGGAGCTCTGGCCATGAAATCAACTCGAATCCTAATTGTGCTCTTGCTCGCCTTCGGCGTCATCCGCTGGGTCCGAGGCTCGGAACGCTTCGACATCCGCCGCACGCTGCCGCTCATCAACGACAAGTCGGCGCTCTTCACGGCCGGCAGTTGCGCCCTGCTGGTCCTTGGCGCCTGGGGCCTCTCCCGCATCAGACGTGCCGCAACGGGATCCGGCGGACCTGACGGCAAAGCGAACCAATTCAGCGACCATGAAGATGATCTCGACTGATCGCCTTTTTGTCGGGATTCAATCATCGACTGGACCCTGGTGCTCGCCTCCGGTGCCCGGAAAGAGGCTGAACAAGGTTTTACAGACTTAACATTTAGATGTCAGGCAGTCGTCACTCTCGCACTCGCGCTGTTTGTTACAACTTGCTTTCCAAGGCACGTGGTCAGGCCAAAAAATCCATCGCCTGATTCACGCATTTGTGTCATCGCCAGAACAGTTTGCCGTCACTACTTGCGATTTGCGTTGGGAATAATCTTTTGCGAAAGGAGATCAACATGAATCCTCGCCATCAAATGCGACCACAACAGGTGCCAATGCAACGGCCCTATTCTCCCGTGCCGGTTTCAGATGAATCCCCAAAGCCGCGGCGCAAACAGATGAGAAGCGCCTTTCGCGCGGAATATGTGCTCCTGCCATTGGTGATTTTACTCGTCATGTGGATCATCGTTGGCGCCGACGGCCCCGGCTACTCTTTCGACGACTGGATGTCGCTGATGAATGTGCGGGACCGGGAACAGTATCGTCAACTCGCAACGTTCGGAGTCGTCGTCACCACGGTTGTGTGGGTCACCAAGATCGTGAAGTCGTCAAATCGACGTGGATAAGGACCGGTCAGCGTAGATCGGTCACTTGCCTCTTAGTGAGATCAGGAGAAATGATAATGTTTGCACTACTCGCGAATGGAATACCCTACACGGATGCCGCCACTCACTCTGGATCGGAGATCTTCCGCCTTCTTAGCGTCACAATTACGTACCTGGCGGTGGCCGCTGCTCTTGTCGTTGCATTTCTCAGCATGGTCTTAAAGAGGCCGAAGACCGGCTTCTGTATGTGCGCCGATTGCGTTCGGGCCAGATCCGCGGGGCAAATCTCTTCGCCATGCACGTGCAACAAGTGCGTTCGTCAACGAAACCCAGTTGAGGCGATCTATTCAGTAGGCATTGCGCAAACCACAACGCCGAATAAAGAATTATCCGGCATGCCAACGGCTGCCTCTCCAATCAGTGTTTCCCAAAACAAATCATCACAATCCACGCTCACGCCCAAAACGGGCCAGCTCGACGATGTCTTGGGACTAAGCGACTGAGATTTCCATTGGCCTTCAATTCGAAAGACCAAGTAATGAATCGTATTTCAATCCATTCTGAGATCGGCCCACGTGAACATCTCGAAGACGCCGCGATGGGCTGGACGTTGTGTGGCCCAAGCCCCAACTGTGTCGAAAGCTG
>JADJRI010000031.1 GCA_016712275.1 Planctomycetota bacterium | reverse complement strand
CGCGATGCCGTCACCCAGGCCATCCTGCCGCTCAAGGGTAAAATCCTGAACGTCGAAAAAGCGCGAATGGACAAGATTCTCTCCCATGAGGAAATCAAAACCATTATTCGCGCGCTGGGTTGCGGCGTGCCCGGCAGTGAAGATTTCGATATCACAAAAGCACGATACGGTAAAATAATCATCATGACCGATGCCGATGTCGACGGCAGTCACATCCGCACGCTCCTGCTCACCTTTTTCTTCCGCCACATGCGCGGCCTGATCGATTCCGGCCGCATCTTCATCGCCCAGCCGCCGCTCTACCTGCTCAAGCGCTCGCGATCGGCCGAGTTCGTGCTGAACGACACGGTCATGGACGGCAAGCTGACGGATTGGGGCCTGGCCGGCACCCGGCTGTCGATTCGCCTGTTCGGTGACGACCCAACGACACCGACGGACGAGCAGTCGATCGCGGGCGAGGATTTGCGCCGTCTGGTCGGTACGGTCGATGCCATCGCCCATGTCCAGCGCGTTTTGCAGCGCCGCGGCATCGAGCTGGAGAAATTCATCCGCCAGCACCTCGGCACCGGGTCGCTCCCGCGCGTCCGGGCCATTTTCGACGGCGTGGAGCATTACTTCCCCGACGACGACGCATTCAACCAGTTCCGCCGCACCGCCCAGGAAAAGCACGCCAATCTCGAGGTGATCGACGGCGGTGTCAGCCTTCCGTCACTTAACGAGGATGAAGGCGCCGCCAGGGTCGTCATCCGCTACGAACTCAATGAGTGCCGCGAGCTCGAGGCGGCCATTCGCCAGCTTCGCGAATTCGGCATTTCCATCGACGACTATTTCCTCAAGCGCGAGGAATTGGTTACGGGCGAACTCACGGCGCCGAAATATCTGCTCATCGCGGAAGCCGGCGAGCCGATGGAACTGGCGAGTCTGGCGGGAGTGCCATCGGGCGTGCGGCGGGTTGGGCCAGCGCGGCACAACGGTGAAGCGCTTCAAGGGTCTGGGCGAAATGAACCCGGAGGAACTGTGGGAAACCACGCTGGATTCGAGCAAGCGCAAACTCCTGCAAGTGGTCATTTCCGAGGAAGAGCGAAACCCGGAACAGTTGGAAATCGACTGGCGGGCGGCCGACCGGATTTTCTCGATTCTGATGGGCGAGAACGTCGAAGTCCGGCGGGAGTTTATCGAGACAAACGCGATTCACGTCAAGGATCTGGATATTTGATCCTGCACCGTCCCGTCCAGTGGTTCGAAACCAACCGCCGGCCGGGCCTATTACTCGCAACCATCGTCGCGTTGCTCTATATCCGCACGCTCCGTGGGGCTTCGTGCTCGACGATTACAGGCATTTCCAGATCATTGAAGAATACGAATCCGGCGAAAGGCCATGGACCCCGCTCTATCAATTCCTCACCGATCCCGAAGGTAACCGCGCCGCGCGTATGACCGGCGAATATCCGTGGTGGCTGGCCGACGATGTTCGCTACCGCCATTGGCGGCCGGTGGCGGAGCGGCTGCTCTATTTGGAATTCAAGCTCTTCGGCAGAAACCCGGCGGGTTATCGCATCGCCAATCTGTTGCTATATGCCGCAGGCGTGGCACTGGTCCTGAAGGTGTTTCGGCGGCTGACAAGCGATGAACGGCTGGCGCGGTGGGGGGCGCTCTCTTTCGCCCTCTTCACGGCCCATACGATTCCAGTGATCTTTATTTCCGCACAGGGCGACCCCTTGTCCCTGGTCCTGGTGGCATTGATTTGCCTGGGCGGAATGAAGTATGTGGCGACCGGCCGACTCGCGCCGCTCGGCGCCGCGATTGTGTGTTATATGCTCGCGCTGGGAACCAAGGAGTCCTGCCTCCCCGTGGCCGTTGCGCCGCTGCTCTTTGAGTTTTTTCGCCGTCGCGATGTCGAGGTCGATACTGAACACCCGAGACGACTTCGACGGGCGGCAATCGCAACCGGTGTGTTGTTAACCATCGGATTGGCGTGGCTGGCCTTCTATTTGCGCGCGGGCTACGGGTCCAATGCAGCCATCATGCTCAATCCGGGGCAGGATCCGATCGGCTATCTGAAAGAACTGCCGACGCGGGCGATCGCGCTGCTGACATCCCTCGTCATTCCCGTCAATCCGTTCCTGTTCTACCTGCGCGATCGCGGCCGCCCGGCCTTGCTGGCCTTTTGCGCAGTCGGAGCGATCCTGCTGCTGGGCTTGGCATGGATGACATACAAGCGGCACCGCAGGCGGGAGGGTATCGCGGCGATGGCCCTGTGGACGCTAATGTTCACGCCGCTGCTGGTCTGCACGGTGCCGGATGATCGGGTGATGATGCTGCCGAGCATCGGGTTTGCATTCCTGGCCGGCGCGTGGATCACGCGGGAAAAAGGCAATGAGCCCGCGCCCCTCGCGAAATGGGCGTTGGCGCTGTTCATCGTGTTTCATCCCGTCTGCGTGGTCATCGCATGCCAGATCATGCATGCCGTGGAGCGAAAGGGCGTCGAGGCCCTGCAGGTCGCCAGGGCCAAATTCGATCGGGAATTAGCATCCGGCGACTGCATTTTCTTTCTCAATTCGACATTCGACTCAAACGTGCTCTTCGTGCAGCCGCGGTTTGATGCGCTGGTGGGGCGGCACGATGTCTGCGCCGCGTTTCTCTCCGATCTGGAAGACCCGATCGTCACGCGTATCGACGATCGCACCCTGCGCCTACGCGCGAAAGAGGGCGAGCAATTCTTCGATGGCTTTCTCGGAAAAATGAGCATGACAAGCAGCAGGCCGAGGCGCGAAGGCGACACACTCAAGGCACGAGAAATGACCGCGACAATTACGAAGCTGGAAGGAGGCCGCGTGATCGAAGCCGAAATTCGCTTTGAGGATTCACTGGAATCCGATCGCTATCGATTCTTCATGTGCGGCGTCGAAGGACATCCCGAGCGGTGGATGCCGCCGCCGCTGCGCTAATCCGCACCCGCCTTGGAAGGGGCCCGTCGTTGCGGCCGCTGCGGCGGCACCGACATCGGATCGCGGAAATCGCTGTCCGTCGCCGAAACCCCGCTCGGCATCATTAACGAAGCAAATTCATCGGCCGATGGCGAATTCTTGATCACCCGCGCCGGTACGCCAACCACGGATGTCATCGGATCGACATCTCGTATGACCACGGCCCCGGCGCCCACAATCGCGTCGAATCCGATGCGAACTCCCTGAATCACCGTCGCTGATTCCCACAAACGCGCCGCTTTCCACAGTCACATGCCCCGCCAGCTTCACGCCGGGGCAAATATGGGCCGAGGTGCCGATCATCGATTCATGATCGACAATGCAGCCCGTATTTAGAATGACATAGTCGCCGATCTGTGCATGAGCGCAAACCAGCGCGCCGGCCGCCACCACCGCGCCCTTGCCGATTGATGCGCTTCCCGCCAGTCTGGCCGAGGGATGAATCGCACTGATCACATCGAACCCGGCGCGCTCCAGCACCACCCCCGCGCCGCGCCGCGCGCCATTGTCGCCGATGGCCACAATGGCCTTGCGGATATTCCTTTTGCGCAGATCGAGCAATTGGCTGACATCTCCCAGAACCGGAAGGCCGTCAACCCGGCGACCGTGCAACGAAGGATTGTTATCAATAAACGCGACAGGCTTGTATTGATCGCCGGCCAGGAGAATATCAAGGACGACGCGACCATGTCCGCCGGCACCGAGGATGATTGTTTCCATGATTGAGACCTCGACACACGCAGCCTGTCGTTACCAAACGAACCAATGGTCGTATCGGTCTCATCTGCCCGCCGCATAAAGGCCGACACGAGCCTTTTGCTTCTGCAATCCGCTCTTGATTCAAAAAAGGGCGCGCCGCCCGCGAACCAGTGTGTCGAGTCATCGTATGGACATCATGGAACGCGCAGGTTTTGCGCGAATGAAAGAGGTATTCTCTTAACTTGGTGTCGCAGAATTCGTTCACGCTTCCCGACTGCCAATGCAAGAACCTGCGACCCGCGCGCGTTATCGGTACCAACGGCGAATACCGCCGTTGTTCGTGCCGAACCTGCTGCGTTGCAACGTCTTACAAAACAAGCAGTTGCATCGCCATTTTCACTTTGAAAAAATGAACAGGTGTCGATAAGAGCGATCTGGAAAGTCTCATGTTTCAGGCTACGCCAATTCAGGGAGTGCTTGCCGTGTCCAGATCGCTTTCAACCCAGCCCGTTCGGATTCCGCTGTTTTCAGTCGGATTGCTTTTTGCCGCATCCATCTCGATGCATGGATGCAGCCAGCAGCCGGCAAGTGCCAACTGGCTCAAGAACGGCCTCTTGGATCCTTCACAGACCGGCAATTTCGAAAAGCAGGTGCGTATCGAAATTCGCGACAGTGTCAGCGTGCTCGACGAACCGCTGGGCATTCAGGATGCCGAAGAGCCGACGGAAGAAGATACGATGGCCTATTTCATTGAGCCCAAGATAGGCCCCGGCGATTTCATTCGCACCACCATTTTCGAACTGGTCGCCCCCGGCATTTCCAGCGAGCTACAGTTTCAGGTCAGCGCTGGAGGCTTCGAGACTTTTCCCGTTGTCGGTCCCATCAAGGTCGCGGGTTTTTCACCACGAGATTTGGAGCTGGAAATCAAGGACCGTTTGCGCGATGGCGGAATTCTTGAAAATGCGGATGTGCAGGTCACACTGCTTCGATCGGAATCGCAGCAATATTCGATTGTCGGCGGCGTCGTGCAGCCCGGCAACTATCCGCTCACGCGCCCCAATTTTCGTCTATTGAACGCCTTTGCCGCGGCGGGAGGGCTGCCGCCACAGGCGGAAACCGTCATTGTGATTCGAAACGGCGCGCAGAATACGATCAGCGACGCCCCGCCGGCTGATTCGCAAATGCCCGCGCCGGAATCAAGTCTTTATCAAATGAATCATCAACCGATCTCCTTCACGATGTCCGATGTTTCGCGGACAGGCGTCGCCGGCGAGCAACCCACGGCCACGGCCCCTGCCGGTACTTCGCGGGGCGTCAACGAGCTCGAGATTCTGGAAGGCGGACCAGGTAAATCCGGGGAAGGCAAAGCGCCTTACTACAATCCGGAAACCGGCGAATGGGAATTGGCCGACCCCGGCGCGAGCCCAACCACATTGCAGGCCAGTGATGCCGCGCAGCCGGTCGGCGATGTTGTCTTTCCCGAGAATGCAACACCGCTTTCAATGCCGACCACATTCGACACTGCCCAGGAATCCGATCCGTTCGACCCCAACGCATTCGCCTCCAGCGTGCGGGTTTTGGAGATTCCCGCCAAGGCTTTAAGGGAGGGCGATCCCCGGTACAATATCGTGATTCGGCCGTCGGACTTGATCGACGTGCCCATCGGTGAGATCGGCGAGTTTTATATGTACGGCAATCTCGCTCGCCCCGGCGCTTATCAATTGACCGGCCGCCGTATCACGGTGAAGCAGGCGATTGCGTCGGCCGGCGGCTTCGGGCCGCTGGCATGGCCATCGCGGGCGGATTTGATCCGCCGCGTGGGCAAGGACGAGGAGCAGTTCATCCAGATCGACCTGGATGCGATTTTCGCGGGAACCGCACCGGACTTTTATTTGCGGCAGAACGACATCGTGAACGTGGGCTCCTCGCCGATTTCCGTGTTCATGGCGGTGCTGCGAAACGCCTTCCGGTTCAGCTATGGTTTCGGTTTTGTGTATGACCGGAACTTTGCCGACAGCGATTCATTTGGAGCAAAAGAGCAGGTCAAGCAGCGACGCAACATCGAACGGCAACAGCGCGGCCTGCCGTTCTAGAGAAGCCATGACAGCGCGCTGCCATTGAGAGTATCGAAAACCGTGAAACAGCCGTCGGCGCCTGCTGACGGCTTGTTTCTCAAAACGCGAGCAAATGGAATAACAAGCGAGATGAACGGAGTCATCCCACTTGCATCAACGACGGATCGAAATTCTGCGGAACAAGGGAAAACGGCAAACCGGTGGAATCCGACGCGACAATGACTCAGCCGCAACTTTCCGAATCGAGCGCGGAATCCGTCCCCGCCGGTCCCGAGTCCGCCCCACGGTCGAAGGATGTCGGCTGGATTGAATACCTCGGACCCATCGGCATCGCAAAGATCGCGGCGCTTGTCGGCGTGCTGGGCTGGTTTTACCTCGACCACCTGAAGCGAATGTCAAAAGTCTGGCAGCAGCCGGACTGGTCGCACGGCTATCTGGTTCCCGTCTTCGCACTTTACCTTATACATCAAAACCGAAGAAAGTTACTGGATGACCGGCACGAAGGCTCGCTGGCGGGGCTCGCTCTGATCATTGCATCCCTCGCGCTCTATGTGTCGGCTGTAATGACGCAAGTCGGATATCCCCAGCCACTGACGATTGTTTTTGTCATCGCGGGGTTGGTGCTCTTGATGCGCGGCTGGGAATCGCTGAAGCTCACCTGGTTTCCTTTGGCGTTCTTGTTTCTAGCGATTCCACCGCCTGACCGCCTGTATAAGGAAATCACGCAGCCCCTGCAGCAGTTTGCCGCACTTGTTGCCAAGCACATACTGACGCTGTTTCCCGGTGTCCGCGAAATCGAGCGGGCGGGCTTCAATATCGCCTACTACATGGAAAACGGCCGCGACGGCACGTTTACGGTGGCCGGCGCCTGCAGCGGCATGCGATCCTTGATGGCGTTCGTCGCCATCGGCCTTGCCGTCGCTTATATGACCCAGCGGCCCATCTGGCACAGGCTGATGCTCGCGGCATGCGTCGTACCCGTGGCACTCTTTTGCAACATCGCACGGGTCATCATCACCGGCAGCCTTCAAATGTATGACCGCGGCAACCTGGCCACCGGCACGCCCCACACGATCCTGGGCTTGGTCATGTTTGGCATTGGTTTTTCAATATACATGGGAATGATTTGGATTCTGGATCATGTTTTCGTGGAGGACACTGAAGTCAGCGGCAATGCAACCGAACGAGCGGGAGATGCGGCATGAAGCAAACCGCGAAGGCCAATTTGCATTTCGCGCTGGGGATGTTGGTCTTGCTCGGTGCTTCAATCGGCATTCAAGTCGCAAAGGCGATGGGATTGCTGTATATCATCAAAAAGCCCATTCCGATCCTGAAGCCGCTGAACGATCTCGATCGCGGAGCGCTCGCGCCATACGAAGTTGTCGAATTGGCGCCGCTCTCGAATGAAATGCTGCAGGAATTGGGCACAACCGAATACATCAATTGGGTCTTGCGCGAACCCGGCAAGGGGCGCCAACAGGGCCGCGAGATCACCGTGTCCGTGACCTATTACACGGATGTTCAGGACCAGGTTCCCCATGTGCCTGAAGAATGCTGGAACCAGGGCGGCAACTTTACGCCCGCTTCGGACACAAAGATGACGCTTCGATCAGATGAATTGAATGAGGATATCGCCGTTCGGCGGCTGGCGTTCTATCCGGCGGGAGAAATGGTCAAACGTAACTACGTCTATTACACTATATGTGTTAATGGTAAGTTCTGCTCGGACCGCAACATCGTGCGCTTGCACATGGCAAACCGGCTGGACACGCATCTCTATTATTCAAAAGTGGAGATCGCGTTTCAGGATGCCCTTGAAAAAAACGAGCCGCGTCTGGATGAAAAAGCTCGACAGTTGTTCGACAAGGTGCTGCCCGAACTGATGAAGTCCCACTGGCCGCCGCGCGGCTCCGAGCGGGGCGGCTTGAAGGCGGCAGCGGCCCCCTGACACAGACTCCAGACCATTGAGGGAATTAAAGGTAATCGGTTTTCTTCGAAGGCAATGTCATGGCACAAAAACTCAATAAAAAACTCGTCGGCATTCTCGTGGTCTCCATCATGGTTCTCATGACGGTGACCGGATTCGTCCTGCTTCAAAATCTGAACATCCAGGATCCGTCAAAATATGTCGCGGATGGCGACAAGTACATGGCGGAGGGCGACCACGACAAGGCGCTTCAGGCCTACAACCGCGCCTATCTGAAGGATTCCAACAAAAACCCGGACTATCTGGTCAAAGCCGCACGGTGCGCCATCGAACTGGGTGACATCAAGCGGGCACGCGATTTCATCCAGTTTGCCAAGGTGCGCGACGCCCAGCACAAGGGCGCGCTCGAAACCGAGCTCGATCTCGAATTTGAAATTGCCCCATTTATCAACAATGTCAATCAGTGGAACGATGTGCTGGCCAACGCGCGAACCATGGTCGAAATGCCGGAATTCGCCGAATCGGCGAAGGTACAATACGCGATAGGCAAGGCCTATCTCGAGCTTCGCAAGGAAGACGCCTCCTACGAGGAAAAGGGCGTCGCCGCCCTCAAACGGTCGCTCGAATTGGATCCGACCAACATCGATGTCGTCACGCTCCGCGCCGAACAAATGTCGCGACAGGCATTGGAAAAAGAGGCCGACCAACTCACCGACGAAGCCGCAGCCCTTCGCAAGGAACGGATCGGCCTGATCTCTGCGGCCATCGACAAATGTAATGTTCCGGAAGATGACGCGAAAATAGCCAAACTGAAGGAACTAAAAGCAAGGTGCTTGCTCGTTGATGGCGATGTTGATGAGGGTTCCAGGCTCCTGCGCGAACTTGCCAAGAGCGAGACTGATCGCACGGATGCCCGCCTCATGCTCGGCCGTTTGCTCACCGGCGCGTTTCGCGTGCCAATCGAGGCCGATCTCGACGAAGCCGAGCGCCTGTTGAAGAGCGCGCATGATGCCGACCCCACCGCGGTCCCGCCATATTTTGCGCTGGGCGCCTTGTACAAAATCCAGGCAGACAAGGAAACGAGTGAAGAAGGAAAGGCCGCCAGGCTGGCCGAATTCCGCGCCCTGTATCAAGAGGGCCTTGAAAAGATCGAGCGAAGCAAGCACTACCGAAAACTCGCCAACAATCGGGCTCGCGTGCAGCTCATCGAAGAGCTATTTCTGATGGACATCTCCGATGCGCGTGATGCCGCCGATGAATCACAACGCGAACAAGCGCTCGCCCGTGCCGAAAAACTGGCCGAGCGACTGAAGGAAGAACGGCCGCCCGAATCGCTCGAAGTTCGCTTTGCCATGGGCCATCTCTACTCGGCCCGTGGAGATTTGATTTCCGCAACACGCGAGGCCGATGCCGCCAGAAGCCTGCCCGAAGGAGCGAACAATTCGGCGGTGCTCCGCCTCAGCGCGGATTTGTACACGCGCCAGGGCCAGTGGGGAATCGCCCGCGACATTCTTCAAAAACTACTGCCGCTTAATGCCGGAGATCCGGCACTATACATCGGCATGGCCCGCGTACTGCTCAATCTCAACCAAGCCACCGAAGCCCTCGTCTATCTCAAGCCCAATGAGCCCGCAAGCGTCCGGGAGGAGCTGCAGACCAACCGGGCGGCCGTCGCATTGCGGATTGAAGCCTATCGCCAGCTCAAACAGTTCGACTTGGCAGATCGCGAAAGCCAGTTGCTCGGGGAAGGCGCACCGGAGGACGAAGTCCGATCCGCACAAATCCTTATTTGGGAAGGCAAATTCGGCGAGGCAGAAACGAAACTGGAGGCCGTCCTGGCATCCGCCCCCTCGAACGAAGCAGCCATAAGAACCAAGCTGCAGTTGCTTGAAGAGTCGAATCGACGCGAAGAGGCAAGAGAATACGTCGAGGCACTGATCGCCCAGCATCCGGACAACCGCCGATTCAAGCAGTTTCGCCTCGCATTCACCGGCGACGCGTCACCCGAGGAACGCGATGCACAATTACTGCAATTCATCAACGAAGAGCCGGATGAGTACACGCGCAATACCGCGCTTTGCGGCTTCTATGAGCGCCGCGGCGAAATCGACAAGGCCATTCAGTCGCTCGATAGCGCCGAGCGAATCAAGCCCGAGGCCCCGGCCGTCGTGGAGGGGCAATTCACTTTGTCCATCCGCAAAAAAGATTGGGATCGCGCTTCAAAATATGCGAAGCGCATCGGCGAGTTGAATACTGACGGCACCCAAGGGAAGATCGCTGAAGGCCGACTCGTGCTCGCCAAAGCTGCCGAAGCCCGCGCCGGTGGCAATGCCGAAGAAGCCCGAAAATTGACCGATCAGGCCGTCGATCTCATGCGGGCCGGCCTCGACGCCTTCCCAAACATCTCTCAGGGTTGGACTTATCTCGCCGGCGCCTACCTCGACGCGGGCCGAACTGAAGAAGCAAAAACCACGCTCGTTCGAGCGCTGTCCATCAACCCCAACAATGGCCACGCCAGTCTGTTTCTCGCCCGCATCGCCCAAAACGAAGGCGATGAGACCGCCGAGCGCAAGCACCTTGCTGATGCATCGCGCCTCCTCGCCGATGATGAATGGCTCAAATCGCGGCAGCGATACTACAAGGAAAAGGATGACCCCATTACCGGAATCGCTTATCGCGAAGGCCTTCTGAAAACGAACCCTGATGATGCCGACAACCTCCTTCGCCTGGCCCGGTTGTATGCCGACCCCAAGGTGGCCAAGTATGACAGTGCCACCGACGCATTCCAAAAGCGCGCTGGCGGCATCAAAGAATGATCTTGGCGTGGCGGTCGAATTCGCGGACTTTTATGGATCGGAAGCGGTGAACCGTCCGGCCGAAGGAGAAAGGCTGCTGAAGTCGGTTTTCGACGCAGAGACGGACAAATCGAAGCAGGCGCTCATCGCCGTCTCAATGGGCCGCTTCTACGAGCAACAAAAGGTTCTGGCGACAGCAGACCGGCACTATCGGCAGGCCGCATTCCTGGATCCGTCGATCCGCATCCTCACGTATGTCGCGGATTTCTATGCACGATCGAACAAGTTCAAGGAAGCGCTCGAGCAATATCGCAAACTAATCGAGCTGGCGCGCAAGGACGATCCCGCGAAGGAACAGGAATTCAAGACGCGGGAAATCGCCATCCTGTTGAACATGAGCGACTTCGAACAGGCCAAGACCAACATCGACTCTTTCATCGAACGATACCCCGACGACCCGCAGGGCCTGATTTTCCTCGGCGCCTATCACCGCGTCCGGGGCGACATCGAAAAAGCCAAGACGGCGCTCGACGCCCATCTGGCCAAGGACCCCGACAACGCGGTGGCACTGTGGCAGCGGGGACAGCTTTATCTTCTGCGAGGGAGGTGGGAGTTGGCCATCGAAGACCTCAAAAGGGCCAAAACCTATCGGCCCGACGCCTTTGGATATCAGCATCGTATTGCACTGGCCGATGCCCTGATCGAGGCGGGCCGAAGTGAAGAAGCCATCACTGAATTGAAGTTGATCCTCACGTCGAATCCGGATCAGGTTGCGGTCGCGGAAAGCCTCGTCGATACCTACACGCGCGTCAGACCGCCTCGGTTCGCCGATGCCGAGAACCTCATTTATCGCTTTCAAGGACGCTTCCCGCGCGACCCGCGATGGCCGACGCTCTTGGGGAAACTCGGAGAGTTGGCTCAGGACTGGGACAAGGCCATTGTCGGATATGAAAAGGCGGCTGAAATCGCCAATTATCAGCCCGAACAGGTCCGCGCCTTGTTCAATGCCTATCGACTCGCCGGCAAAACCTCAGAAGATTCTTCAGTTCAGCACGGAAAAACTGTCGACGGCCCCTGCTTGATCGAATGCCCGAAGCCCTCTCGACACTCGCGTGGGCCTGTGCCCAGCTAAAAATGCAGGAAAAGTGCTTCGAGAGCTTCGACCGCGCCCTCGCGGCCACCGGTGGAAATTTTCAGGTCTACGCCCGCGTCATCCGCGATGTCGTCGAGACGCTCGGGCCGGCCGCCGCACTGAAGCGCGCCCAGGAGGAAAGTGAGGCCGATCCCGACAACGTCAGCAAACTGCAGGCGCTCGTCCACTTGCTCAAGATCAATGATCAATCCGAAAAAGCCATGGAGGTTTGCAATCAAATTGCCGAGCGCGCCTCCGGCGACAGCGACATCATTTTTGCGATTGGCCCGCGGCATGCTATTGTCCTCTGAAAACGGGCACGACGAAGCCAAAAAAGTACGGAAAGTCCTGAAGCTGAATCCGGACCAGCCGATGGCGGCTCAATAACCTGGGCTATGTGCTGGGCGAGCGGATGCAGCTCCCGGCCGAGGCCCTGCCTTATGCAAAAAAGGCCGCCGAACTTCAGCCATCCGATACCAACGTCCTCGATACGTATGGCTGGACGCTCTTCCTGAACAAGCAGTACGGAGAAGCGGCGGGCACGCTGCTTCGGGCGATCGACATCGAAGGCGATCGCGTTCCGGACAAATTGAAGAGTGCCGATGTCCGCTACCACTTGGGCGTCCTTTACAAGCAGCAAGGAAAGCTCGAAGACGCGCAAGCCATGCTTGAAGCGGCCTCCAGACTGTGTGAATCCCAAGATCGGCGTGACGAATTGCCGAAAAAGATTGCAACGGCGCTCGAAGAGGTTGGAAAATCCGCGCAATAACGGCAGGCTGGCGATTGGCGGACCACCGACTGCTCCGAGGGACCATGCCGGTTCGCAATGCGATGACCAGCCAGAACCGGCCGCCATGGCCGGAATGGTGAAGAGGTTAAATTCATGACAACGCTCACGGCCACGACGCCGGCATTCGGTACGCCATACCTTCCCGGGCCGTTTCAACGCCCCGCCGCCGGGCAGGCGGGCGGAGCATTCACGGCGCAGGATATCATTCGCGCTCTCAGGCAGCGCCTTGTCCTCATCCTGTTTCTTTGGATTTTCCTCAGCGGCATCACGGTGGCTGGCTCACTGTATTGGCGCACCAATTTCCCGGAGTATGAAGCGTCCTCGCTCATCCGCGTCGAGTCGCTCGCACCGCCGAATCCGGAAGATCCTCTTCGCAAGGAATCGGCTCTCACTCAGGCCGACATCGATCGCGAACTTCAAAACCAGGCCTTCCTGGTTCGCAGCCCCGATGTCCTTGCCAATGCCCTGACCGATCCCGCCCTTCGGCGCATCAGTTGGTTTGCCCACTCCGAAAAAGAAGCAAAGGATAAAGGGGAGCGACAGGAAGATCTCCTGCTGGACATCCTGAGTGTCGGCCCGGTGACGGACTCCAATTACCTCCGCGTTTCCGCGAGCTGGAGAGACAAGACCGAAGTGCCGGTCATAGTCAATGTTGTCGTTTCGCAATATGTCTCACTAGTCAATCGTCGCCAGCACGAGTCCGTCAAAAGCACCAAGGAGCAGACAGCAGCAGAATTGGAGCGCGCGAAACGCGCCTACGACGAAATCAACAAGAGTATCACCAATTTCCAGCAGACTGCGGCCGTTTCAGATACCGATGTGGCCAAGGTTCAGGAGAATGTCCTCACGCTCAGCGCCATGGCGACCGAATTCGCTATGGAAATTCAAAGTCGAAAAGCCCAGTGGGAGTCGCTTCAGGCATTTCGGCCGGAAGATCTGCCGATTACCACGGAACTGCAGGCATTTTTGAATTCCGACCCCATCCTGCTCAATCTTCAGGCAAACTATTTGGCCGCCCAGCAACAACTCGAACAAGCCATGCGCCGCTACGGGCCCAATCATCGCACCGTGAAAGAGGCCACGATGAACCGCGACGCGGCCTATCAGAATTTTGAGTCCGACCGGGCCGGCAAGATCATTCAATATCAGGCGCGCATGATCGAGCAGTCCAAACGCAATTATCTTGAATACAACGACCAGTATTTATCGCTCAGCGAACAACTCAAAAGCGCCGAAGCCGAACAGCGCGACAAAGACTCGAAACTGGCGGAATACAAGGCCCTGCTCGATCAGCGCGAGCTGGCCAGGATCGATTACGAAAAAATGCTCGAGCAGAAAAACATGCTCGAAATGATCATTCGAAAAGACAAGAGCGTTCAAATCGATGTCGCCTCCAGCGCAACCGCGCCGGAACGCATGAGCAGCCCCCAATTGGTCGTCTGGATTCCCGCCGGCTCTTTTCTGGGGCTAATGTTGAGCGTGGGCCTGGCCCTTCTGCTCGAGTTGGCTGACAAATCCGTCCGAACCCCCCGCGACATCGGCCGCGCCCACCTTCCGGTCCTTGGCAGCATTCCAAGCACCGATGATGACGAAGTCGAAATCGAGCGCGTCGAAACGGCCTGCCTCGATGCACCGCATTCCGTCGTGGCCGAGGCCTTCCGTAATTTGCGGGCCAATCTCTTTTTCAGCGCTCCGGCCGAACAACAGGGCGTCATCCTTGTCACCAGCCCCAGCGGCGGCAATGGAAAAACGACCGTTGCCGCAAATATTGCGATTTCCATCGCGCTAAGCGGCCGGCGCGTGCTGCTCATCGATGCGAATTTCCGCCGCTCCGCGCTGCCCCGGATTTTCCCCAATGTCCGAGCCGAGGGCCTCAGCAACATTCTGATAGGCCAGGGCGATCTGAAAGATTTTGTTACTCAAACCAATGTACCCGGTCTCGATATCCTCAGTGCCGGGCCATTGCCACCCAATCCGGCCGAGCTTCTCGGTAGCAGCTATCTCCGCGACGTCGTGGTCGACGCCCGCTCACGCTACGATCAGGTCATATTTGATGGTCCGCCGGTTCTCCTCGTCAGTGATGCCATGGTCTTGGCCGGTGCGGTCGATGGCGTCATGCTCGTCTGCGAGTATCGCGGCACCTCCCGCGGCGCGCTGCAGCGCACCCAATCCAATCTCGAAGCCATCAACGTCAGAATTTTCGGCGCCGTCCTGAACAAAGTTCAGTCCCGTGCCGGCGGCTACTTCCGAAAGCAATATCGCGAATTTTACGAATATCACGAAAGTGAGGATGACGCGGCCGATGCAAGATTGCGGCTCGATGCCCAATCCTTGTCGCCCGCCAAGTCGTCCGACGCCGACGCGCCATCTCCTCCCAAAGGCGGCGGCGGCGCATCAGCCGCTGCGCCGGCCATCGAGTCAATTCCAACCCAGGCCGATGAAACCGACCTCGAAGCGATGTTCGACGCCGCCGAGACGGCAAAGATCGAAGCGCAGGAGGAAAGCGAACTGGAACCGCCAATGGCCGCAACGATCGACGAGGTGGACCCTGAGGTCGAGGCGGACTTGGCCCGGGCATTTCGCGACGTGGGCGAGTCGCCCGCTGATTCCGGATTCATTCCTGACATGAAAGATGTCGAGGACTTGGACGAATTCCGCATCCCAAGCGAAGACATCGCGAAGATAGTGCAATCACCCTACGAGCCGCCCGTTGTGCCCGATACGTTTCAGGTGATCGAGCCGCCGGAGGATGTCGGATCGACAGATCTTACCGGCGAGTCGGCATCGACACTGGAGGATGAAGCGCCCGAAACATCCAATGAGGATGCCACTGCGTTCGATTCCCTCGAGGATGAAATCGATCTCGGCGACGACCTGACTGATCTGGACAGCGACGAATTCCGCATCGACGACAAATTCGATTTGGACGACGATTTCGACGATCCTGGCCAATTGCCGCCGAAGCGATAATCACAAAACGGACACGCGCGCATTGAAGGGGTTTTCCGCGTGTCGATCTCGCGCCGACAAGTCACGATGCATATTTGCACGGAAGCGGCCCAAGAAGAATAATATGCCCGGTACCGATTCGCCCAAACTCGAACACGCCTCGTCGGAGTTTGCCGTGAAGCCGTCTGTCGATCTCGCTTGTCAGTTCCTTCGCGAGCAGGCTGCCGCCATCGGACGCCTGGCCGACATGATTGACGATTCATTTGCGCGGGCCGTTCGGCTGGTGCTGGATTCGCGCGACCAGATGGTCATCACCGGCATCGGGAAGTCGGGCCTCATTGCCCGAAAGGCCGCCGCGACGCTCGCCAGCACCGGCACGCCGGCAATTTTCATGCACCCGGTCGAAGGCGTGCACGGCGATCTGGGTGCCGTCGGCCCGGGTTCCATTCTCCTTGCACTGTCAAAGAGCGGCCAAACCGAAGAGCTCGTCAAGTTTGTAAGCCATTTTCGCCGAATCGGCGGAAAAGTGATTGCCGTATGCGAGGGCGGGAAGTCGCCGCTGGCCGAATTGGCCGACGAAACTCTGATGATTCCGTCACTGCCGGAGTCTGGTCCACTCGGCCTGGCTCCGACAACCAGCACACAGCTTATGCTGGCCCTGTGCGATGCGCTCGCAATGGCGCTGCTGGAGGAAAGAGGATTCGGCGAAAGTGATTTTGCCCGCTATCATCCGGATGGCAGTCTGGGGCGAAAGCTGCTGCTTCGCGCCAGCGATCTCATGCATGGCGGCAACGAACTACCTTCCGTCAAAGAGTCTGCGACGTTTAACGACTTATTGCTGGTCATGACGTCGCGTCATCTTGGCATGACCTGTGTGGTGCGTGACGACGGCACGCTTCGCGGTGTTTTTACCGATGGCGATTTGCGACGACTCCTCACGCGCGTCGAAACGCCGGGGCGGCTCTCCGCCGGCGAGGCATGGCGGCAAAGCCGGCGCGATCCCGGCGAGCCGCCAAAATGCTCGACCATCCAGCCGCAAACACTTGCGGTCGATTGTCTGCGATTCATGCGCGAAAGCGAAATCACGGTTTTGGTTGTATCCGAGGACGGCATCGTTCCGATGGGTATTGTACGGCTGCAGGACATTGTGCGGGCCGGCGTTGGTTAGCCGGCGCCTTCAGCCAACATTCCCAATCACTATTTACGACATGTTTTTTCGAAACACCACCCATCTGAATTCGCTCAAGCTGGAGCGCATGTTTCTCGACGCCGTCGCGGACTGGCCGCACGACGGCGCACAGGTCTTCGTGCGCTACAGCCGGGGCAGCGATTTCTCGGGCACCTGCTACTACGATTCCGACCGCATCTTCGTCAACATCGGCCGCCGCAATCGATATCCCTATCCACTCAAGATCAATGTGGCCCGTCCCAAATCCAATCGCACACATTGGCGCGCAGAGCTCTCATCTTGAGATTTCCAACCCGAGTAACTGGCCCTCTTCATTTTCCTGCACGAGTTTTATCATCGTCTCGTAGCCGCGCGTCGAAATGTTCGCCAGAAGGAAGCCCGCTGCGACCGCTTCGCAACCCGCGTCCTGGTCGATGCGTATGGATGTATCGTACGTGACAATATGGGTCGCATTGTCGATCGAGCCGAATGGGACTTTCAGGACCTCGAGGGCTTTGTGGCCGCCGCCCGCGGCCCGATTCGCAAGTCGGCCCGCAAACCGCTGGCTCGTCGTCCCCGGCGCAAGGATCGGTCCCGCGAGGGTGACGTACGCGTTGTCGATTCCCCGGCATTGCAGGATTCGGCCGATGCGATGGACGCCGCATCTTCCCGCGCGATTGCCGGCGGCATTGAGATATTCGGGGATCAGTCCTGGCTATTTCCCATCTAAATTTTCACCACGGGTAAAATCGGGGGAGCATGGGCTTCGGCCTCGTGCGAATGACTGCGCCACTTTGACGCCCCTATCTCGCGTTTGCCGGCACCGAATTTTCCGAAAAGCGCAATTCTGAAGCCCCAACTCTTGACTCGCGCGATTCGCTGAAATATCATAAATCAATAAGCATCCTGGGAAACTCGCAGGAGTTTCCCTTCGCAGAGCATCCTCAGTTTGAATGGTGGATCGCCGCCAAGTCGGAAGCGTGCCGATGTTGTGAAGCACGCGCCGGCGCTATTTGTTCGTGCCGAGCGAAGTGCCACGGCACAGAACAGTCCTCCGGATGCCACGAATGACACAATCTTCCACTCGCTGCGGCGCCCCTTGACCGCGCCAATACTACGGGGCGCCGCACGCCTTTTTACGATTCACCAAACCATAATCGAGCCTGCGACCACGCGCGCTCGACGCCGTAGCAAAAAAATCGGTGCCGCCGCGGCGAAGGCACGATCGCCGGGCGGCACCGAGTAAACGTGAGCTAATCGTAATCCATCCCCGCGCCTTAGCAGGGCGATTTGTTCAACAGGGCTGTCACAAAATCCGCCACATCAAAAACGGCATCCAAAACCCCGTCGCCATTCATGTCCGCACAATCGCAATGGGACGACGATGACGCGGAGCTCGTGACACAATCGACAAAGCCCTGAATATCGTTGCCCTCCAAAACCCCGTTCTGGTTCATGTCGCCCCTGCAGTGACAAAGCTCCAGCGAGTCCGACCAGATCGTCAGTCCGTCGATGTCGTCAAACAGCCCGGGAGAGCCCGGCGGCAGAATCGGAAAACTGAAGCCGGTCATGTAAGACGCATAGATCATGCGCGGATCGAGCCCGCCGGATTCATCCGGCGCTGTGAGCGGATCGTCGTTATCGACGGTAAAGACCACGCCCAATACAGTGACCGGCCCATCCGGCCCCATGCGCACCAGCCAGGTAAATTCAAAATCGTCCATGTCGGTCATCTCCGGAATGCCGAGATGAATAACATCATCGACCACGAGTGCCGGAACCCCGCCCACCGCAAGGTAGATGGAACCGGAATCGAGTCCCATCGGCGAAACAGCCTCTTGGTCCGCCCCAAAGTACCAGTAAGGACAGGAGGCCCCGCCGCCAAGTGTGCCGGGAGGGCCGATGGCCTCGACAATATCAAGCGAGTCCACATCGTCATCGTCGGCCTCAAGATTGTCGGGATTGGGAGCGAGATCGGGATGCAGGCTTTGCTCGTCGCTGATCGGATAAACATTGGTCACCGAAAACGGCGGAACGGCGCCCGCGAGTGTAATACCCACGATCTCATCCCGATTGGCAGTTTGACCGTATCGGTATCCTGTCAATGATGGCGCAAGGGTCGGCACATCTCCCGCGGGCCAACCGGCCGGCATGTCATCGTCATAGCTGACCGCGAGAAACGTGGGTCTGTAAATGCACTGCGACGGCGGCAGGGCGCTTTGCTGAATCGGATTCTGCAGACCGTCCTGTGGAATATACTGTCGAAGGTCAAAGTCAATTTGATCGTGCCCGTCGAGATCGAAGTAGTTGAAGTAACACTGCGTCAGCGGACAGTTGTTGCCCACGGGCACGCGCGTCACCGGCGGAACGGCCGCATCGGGCGGCGCTGGAAGCGGATCACCTCCGAAAATAAACGCATCGTCCTTGAACCCATCGGCGCCGCCGGGAACGAAAGGCGGACAAACCGGTCCCGCCGTCGACGCATAGACATCGCCAGGGTCGAATCCACCGTCAAAGTTTGAAACCGGATCGCTCAACTCCTTGTCAGAGCCGATGTCCAGCGAGAATTCCCATACATAGGAGGGCGTCAGCGGATTGGTGTCGCCGGCTTCGGTGATGACCCGAATTTGATCGACCACATTGCTGGTAATAAGGGTAAAGCTGATCGTGAATTGGTCAGGAGAAATGGTGATGGACTCGACGGGTCCGCCGACATCCCAGTCAAGCTGGCGTCTGGGGTTGCCGCCGGGATAAGCGGTTCCAACGCCGAGAAAGTCGCTTCCATTGAGGGCGCCGTTGCGACACATAACACCGATGATTTTTCCGGCGAATGTAACACTGCCGCTCAACGCGGTGGTTCCGGGCCCGACTTGATCGAAGTGGATAAAGTGTGAGTCGATGATCGTGAGCGCGGGAATAAAGCCGCCGGGCAGAAGCGCCGGCGCATTGTAGAATCCGGGCGTGCCCGGAATGTTGACGCCCAATGCGCCGGGAAGAGTGAAGTCGCGGAATTCATCGAAAACGTAAATCGTGGTGTTGCTTTGGAGCATACCGGGGTTGACGTCGGCCGGCGGGGCGATGAGCACGGCCGCAGGCGTTGTCGAAATAATATTTGCCATCGAAGCGGATTGTGTCGCAAGCAACATTGTGATCGCGGCGAACGCGCGCAGTCCAACCGTGCCCGAAATGGGCCTTCTCTTCGATCTCATTGCCAAATCTCCTTGTGCCAAACCCTTTGTGCGGTCTACCAGGCCCGTCGCGCCTCACGTTCTGCGTCGATCGGCTCCCATGCGTGGATTCCGCCTTCTCACAGGAAGACGCACAACCCTCGAAATGGGCTATGTGCGATTCCGTGCGGTCGCCCATTTCGCGCGTCGCCTGCCCCTGCGCCCCATTCTGGTTTAGGATGGCGTGAAATTGCGCGATCGGCGCGCTTGAAACACAGAATGCCGGCGAAAGGCCGCAGCGAGGACACGAAACCGTGGAAGCCAATCAGAAATACTCCCGCCGATATTTGGCGAACGACACCGACCTGGGCCGCCCCGAAATCATCGAGTCCTGCTACCGCGAACTGGAATCGCGGCCGCTTGCATCGGCCCCGGCGCTCGAGCAATGGCTGCTCGATTGGTCCGAGCTGGACGGGTGGATCGACGAGGAGGGCTCCAGCCGCTACGTCAGCATGACGTGCCATACAGACGACACCGACATTGAAAAAAAATATTTGGACTATGTCGAAGAAATCGAACCGCTGACCCGGAAATGGGAGCACAGGCTCGATACCAAACTTCTCGCCTGCGGGCATCGCGACGCGCTGCCGCGCGACCGCTACGGCATCCTGTGGCGGCAGGTCGAGGCCCGAACCGCGATTTTTCGCGATGAAAACATCGCCCTCCACACCGAGGACGAAAAGCTCAGCCAGCAATACCAGAAACTGGTCGGCGGCCTGACGGTCACGCGCGACGGCCAAGAACTGACCATGCAGCAGGCTGGGCGTGACCTTGAGAATCCAGATCGCGCCCTTCGGCAAAAGGCGTGGGAGGAAATCTCCGCAAAGTGGGCGGGCGTGAAAGATGAGGTCGAGCGACTGTTCGACGAAATGGTACGCGTGCGGCATCAGATCGCCGTGAACGCCGGTTTCGCCAACTACCGCGATTTTGCCTTCAAGGAAAAGCAGCGGTTCGACTACACGCCGGCCGATTGCGAGGCGTTTGCCAACTCAATTGCGGAAATCATCGTACCTGCTGCCCGGTCGCTGGCCGAGAAGCGCAAGCGGCAGCTCGGCGTCGATAAATTACGCCCCTGGGATATGCAGGTCGATCCGGAGAATCGCGAGGCCCTTCGGCCCTTTGAAGGCGCGGCCCAGCTCGTCGCCGGCTGTCAGAAAGTTTTCGACAATGTAGAGCCGACGCTCGGCGATCAATTCCGCATCATGCAGCGCGAAGGCTTGCTCGATTTGGAAAGTCGAAAAGGCAAGGCGCCCGGCGGGTATATGAACTGCTTCCAGGGCCGCCGCCTGCCGTTCATTTTTATGAATGCAGTGGGAACGCAGCGCGATGTCGAAACAATGCTACACGAGGGCGGCCACGCGTTTCACTCCTTCGCCGCGGCCGATGAGCCGCTGTTTGAGCTGCGCGATGCGCCGATCGAATTTGCCGAAGTGGCGTCGATGTCGATGGAGCTGCTCTCGCTCCCGCACATGGGCGCGTTCTACACCGAGGCCGATCGAGCGCGGGCCGAATCGGATCATCTCGATGGCATCGTCCGATTTTTCCCGTACATGGCGACCATCGACCAGATTCAGCATTGGGCTTATACCCATCCGAAGCACACCCGGGAGGATCGTCGTGCCGCATGGAAGGAGCTGATTCAGCGCTTTGGCGGCTGGGTCGACCATTCGGGATATGAGGATGCGCGGGATTTCGACTGGCACCGCAAGCAGCATCCATTCACCGTGCCGTTTTATTACGTGGAATATGGCATCGCCCAGCTTGGCGCGCTCGGCGTCTGGCTCAATTCGCAAAAAGACTACAAAAATGCTGTGAAGATGTACCGCGCGGGGCTTGCCCTCGGCGGGACGAAGCCGCTGCCGACACTATTTGAAACCGCCGGCGTGAAGTTCGATTTCAGCGCCCGGGCGATTGAGCCCGTGACGAAGGAAATGATGCGGCGGCTCGGATGATGCGCCGGATTGTGCCGTAAATAGAAATTTCGATAGGACTATTGCATTTCACGATTGTGTGAGTCCGGCGCTGTGGCTCAGGCGTCTCGCCTGAGAATGCACCGCCGGGACGGCGGTGCAACAATCAATCGTGAACCGCTCTAACTGCGACGACGGGGCCGCTTGTTTGCCGAACCCGGCTTCGACGTTGATTGTGAGCCCGCGACCAGTCCGCTGAAAAACGCCGCTGCGTTCGTGCCCAATTGGCCGGTGCGATAGCCGCCCTCCTGAACAACAAGCGTCGGCAGGCGCATCTCGCCAATGAGCCGACCGTTCGCTTCAAAATCCTTCGCAACGAGCGACCATGTGCCGGTCGGGTCGGCCTTGCCGGTGTCAAGCCCGAGCGAAACAACCAGAAACACGGGGTCATATTCCCTAATCGCGCGAAGCGCCTTGCGTAAGGCACGCCGATAAGCCTCCCCGTGGACCTTTTCGCCCAGCGGCAGATTGAGATTAAATCCCTCGCCCGCGTCCTTTCCCTTCTCTTCCGCAAAGCCCGTGAAGAAAGGATACGCGAACCTGGGGTGCCCATGGATCGACACCGTCAAGACGTCGCTTCGCGAATAGAAAATATCCTGCTGCCCGTTTCCATGATGATAGTCGACATCGAGGATCGCAACTTTCCCGTGCCTGGAGAAATAATGCGCGGCCACGGCCGCATTGCAGAAATAGCAAAATCCGCCGAAGACCCGATGCTCCGCATGATGTCCTGGTGGGCGAACCAGCGAGTATGCGAGCGGTTGGCCTTCAAGCACCATCTCCGCTGCCGTGAGCGTGACATCCACCGCGCGGCGCGCGGCGTGCCATGCGTTGCGATTGAGCGGGGTGAAGGTGTCGATGCAGTAATAGCCGGCCGCATAGGCCCGGTCTTCCGGCGGCTTGGTCTGATTGCGAATCGGAAACACGTAGGGATAGAGCGACTGCCCCGGCGGAACGGATGCGCAGGCCCGTTTGAGATAGTCCAACAGCGCCCGGTCATGCACGGCGCGAATGTGCGCCTCGGCGAAAGGCTTGGGTTGCACGCGAAAGAATAGGCCGGTCGGCTCAATTCCCGCGAGGATGGACTTGATCCGAACCGGCGACTCGACATAGCCGCGCTCCCGCACATGATGAATCTCATGCCGGTCATTGACCACAAGCGCAACGGCCCGCGCCTGGGATTTCGGAGCGGCGATCGGTTTCGGCGGACCATATTTCGGCGGCCGCAGTTGGATGGGGTCATCGCGAATGGACTTGACGACACGATCGACATAGTCCGGCGGACACAGCTTTTCATATTTTCGTTCAAGAATGGCCCGAACGATCTTGCGCAAGTTCGACGGCCCAAGCGGCACGCCGCTGCCAAGATCGTCGAAAACGAGGTGTGGAACATCCATGTCGCCCGGCTTGAGCGGTGTTTCGTAGCCGGTATGGATGATCGGCCGCGCCCCGAATCGCTCATAGAATTGCAGCCGACGCGCGTTGGCGGTCGCAAATTCCGCTTGGAGCAGGCGGCCGGGTCATCGGGCAGGCACTCAAAGAACAACCCTGTCACTTTCAGGCTGCGCACAATTTCCCGCACGCGCGAGTAGAGTGCTCCGCCGACGCCGCCTGTGGACGATTCCCGCGCGCTAACGAGCAAGTCGAGCACGCAAAAGGAGACATCCGGCGCGTGAGAGACGATCGCGAACCCCCGCACGGTTCCGTGCAAGTCGTCGGCCACAAAGAGCATCGTTCGAAACTTGTACTTCAGCGGATTGCTCAGCTTTTCCGGAAGCGCGGAGGTCTCCGAGTCGGGCAATCCGGGAGGCGTTCGCCGGCCATGCGCAAGACCTGCTGAATCTCCCGCTGATTCACCGGCAACGAAGGGCTTGTGATCTGTCGGATTCGGAACATGGAGTGAATAGCGCCTCAATCTCGCGGCCGTCAATGACTCGCCCGCACATTCTTACGCCATGAGACGCTTGCCCGCCAGACAGGACTCCATCAGTTTCACCAGCCGCCGCTCCTGCGTGGCGTCCCGCTTCGCGCTCATCACCCACCACGCGGCGCTTTTGCGATAGCCCGGCGGCTGCCTTTCAAAGAACGCCCATGCAATCTTGTTCTTCCGAAATCTCGCAAGAAATGCCCGGCTCAGTGCTCCCTCGCGTTTCGTGTGTGTGTAGCCGTTCGATTCCGGGTTTGGCCGCGCCGCAAAAACGGCCCGGCCCGCATCGGTCATTTTTCCCTTCGCCTCCAACTCGGCAACGAGCCGGATATTCACCGCGCTCCACTGGCTGTTCTTTCGCCGCGGCGTAAAACGAACCGTATAGCTGTCGGCATCGTGGCTCCGACGAATCCCATCGATCCACCCAAAGCAAAGCGCTCGGCCACCGACTCCGGCCACGTGATGCTGGGTATGCCGGTGCCTTTCTTGTAATAGCCGACAATCAGTTCGCCCGCCTTCGCGTGGTTCCGCTTCAGCCACGTGCGAAAGGCACCGTGGGTCGCGAAGAATTGCGGCAATGGGTTCGCGTCCAAGTCAACGAACCCCTATTTCTTCTTCTGTTCCTTCGCCCATGTATCCCTCAGCGAAACCGTCCGATTGAACACCAGCCGTCCCGGAGCGCTGTCCGCGTCCGCGCAAAAATATCCATGCCGCTCGAATTGAAACCGATCGGGCGCGAGAGTCCCGTGCGCATCGCGCCGGCACGCCGCCCCGGCCAGGCTCGGCTCCAGTTTGCAACCCGTTAAGGCGGTCAGCGACGCCTCATTCAGGTTGTCAAAATAGTGCCCGTCCTCCGGCACACGCTCGGGCTCCGGCGATTTGAAAAGATGATCGTACAGGCGAACCTCCGCATCAATCGCATCGCCCGCATTCACCCAGTGAATCGTCCCCTTCACCTTGCGGCCGTCCGGCGAATCCCCGCCACGCGTGGCCGGGTCATAAGTACAATGAACTTCCGTCACTTCGCCGGTCGCTGGGTCCTTGACGCAGCCGGTGCATTTCACGAAGAACGCATAGCGCAGCCGAACTTCGTTGCCGGGAAACAGCCGAAAGTACCCCTTCGGTGGCGTCTCCATGAAATCGTCGCGCTCAATGTACAGCGTGTTTGAAAAGGTGACTTTGCGCGTGCCGGCCGCCGCATCTTCGGGATTGTTGATCGCGTCGAGTTGCTCGCTCGACCCCGCCGGAAGATTCGTAATGACCAGCTTTAGCGGCCTAAGCACCGCCATCCGCCGCGGCGCAGTCTTGTTCAAATGCTCGCGAACGGCGTTGTCCAGCCGCACATGGTCGATCACGCTGTTGAACTTCGCAACGCCGATATCAGCGCAAAAAGCGCGCAGGCTTTCAGGCGTATAGCCGCGACGCCGCAGCCCGCTGATCGTCGGCATGCGCGGATCGTCCCAGCCGTTGACGCGCCCCTCTTTCACCAGATCAAGCAGCTTGCGCTTGCTCATCACCGTATAGGTCAGCTCCAGCCGCGCGAATTCGATCTGTTGCGGATGGTGTATTCGCCGCTCGGCCGGCTCCTCTTCATTGATCGCCTCGATAAACCAATCATAGAGCGGCCGGTGGTTCTCAAATTCCAGTGTGCAGATCGAATGCGTGATGCCTTCGATGCCGTCTTCCAGTCCATGCGCCCAGTCGTACATCGGATAGACGCACCATGTGTCGCCGGTGTTATGGTGCGATGCGTGCAGTATGCGATACATCACCGGATCGCGCAAATTCAAATTCGGCGAGGCCATGTCGATCTTCGCACGAAGCGTGCGCGAGCCGTCGGGAAACTCGCCCTTGGCCATGCGCGCAAACAAATCGAGATTTTCAGCCGCGCTTCGGCCGCGAAATGGGCTGTCCTTGCCCGGCCGCGTCAGTGTTCCGCGGTGGGCGCGCGTTTCATCGGCCGTCAGATCGCAGACATAAGCATTGCCCTTTTCAATCAGCCGCACGGCCCAGTCATACATCTGTTGAAAGTAGTTGGACGAGAAAATAACGCCCGCCTTCGGATCATCCTCCCGCGCGCCCGGCCATCGAAACCCCAGCCAGCGCACGTCCTCGACGATGCTCCGTACATACTCCTCTTCTTCTTTGGCCGGGTTCGTATCGTCGAATCGCAGATTGCATTGCCCGCTATATTGCTCCGCCAGCCCGAAATTCAGACAGATGCTCTTCGCATGGCCGATGTGCAAATAGCCGTTCGGCTCCGGCGGAAAGCGCGTTTGCACTTTCGGCGTGCCCGAATTCGGCCAAGCGCCCCACTTGAGCGCCGCGTTGTCGGCATCAATGATCTCGTGGATGAAATGAGTCGGCTTTTCGTTGATTTCGGTCATATTCGGCGATTCCTGTTTGTGGTTGTCTGGATTAATTATGTGGGATTCAGGCCAAATCGCAAAGCCCGCGAGGCCGGTCCTATCGGCGCGAAATGCTCCATTTGCGCTCCTACTCTCGACAATTTCGTCTTCGCCGGTTACACAGCGCGGCTTCCGAACACCATGCGATACCCCTTCTTGGAGAATGAGGAGTCAAAACGTGGCTGACCGGAATGTGGATTCAGAGGCCGTTTCGTCCTCGGTGGACCGTGTGATTGAGCTCGTGGCGGGCGAATTGCGCGGCGATAAAATCGGCGCGGCCGTTCGCCGTTTCGCCAGCGCGGCGCAGCATGATTTGTCGCTTTGTCGGCACGATCTGGTGGCGTGGTTGTCCAAGCGCATCGGAAAATCACTCACGCAGAAACTGGTCCACGGCTTCGCGGTCTATCCGTGCATGGGCTGCAAGGGTGGAATCGTTGCGTGCGCGGCGTGCCGTGGGCGCGGCATCGGCATGAGGGGCGATCCCTGCGAACCGTGCGTTGCGCTTGGTGCGGTTAGTTGCGACTTTTGCGCCGGGTCCGGCTGGATTACTTACAACTTCGTCCCCCAGCCCCTGCGACCGTTCGTCATTCTTGAGCGCACCCGCATCGCGACATCGCAGGCCGGACGCCTTCCTGAATTGGCCGAATCCGCATCGCCGAAAGCAATCGCCAAGCAAATCGTGCAGACCAACCGCATCCTGGGCGCCTTGGACAACGCGGTCGGCGCCGCACGCGAACACCTTCAATCGCACCACGTCAAGCAGGATATCTGGCGAAAAGCAATTGCCTCATGCGCCAAGGCCGGCATCAAGCTCGAAAAAAGAGTCCGCCACGCTCTAAAAAACATGGCGGCAGCTCCGTCGGGCGGACAAAAGAAAGCCGAAGACAGAAGTGCCTATTTTGCCGAGTTGGCGGGCTCGCAGCAGTTTGCCGGCACATGCCTTCACCACCCCAATCTCGCGGAAATTCGCAAGGCCGCCGCCCGCAAGCGGCGCGCATCCAAATCATAAGTGTGTTTGCGCCGCATCCGGCTCAGGTCGGCATGGCCAGCGACACAACGGTGTCGCCCGCGCCGGGTTCCGGCGCGGCATCAGCGGTGACAACGCTCACTTTGTTTTTTCCCGAAACAATGAGCAGCGGTATGAATCCGGAATTGTGTGACCGATAGGCCCCATAGTCGAATTCATCCGACAACTTGGTCGCCCGAACGACCGCGCCCTTGGCCAGCAGTTCCGAAATGCGCGAATAAGAGGCGTCCGCCTCGAACAACAATCGGTGAAGGCGAACATCACCGGGGGCCGCGCGGCCTTTTTCGGCCTTTTTCGGCGGCAGGCGATACACCCCGGCTTGGCCGAAGTTCCGCGCGAATCGCTGCATCGCCAGCATGTTCACTTCGTCGTTGGGCGTCAGCGCGATGAGTCGTCCAATGCCATGAAGTTCGATGACGTCAGAAATGTCACCCGACACGACATTGGCGTGCAATGTTTCAAGGCCCTGCATGCGCGCGGTCTCGATCAGTTCCCGATTGGCGTCGATCAGCACGGTGCGAATGTTCATGCCGCCCAGCAACTTGGCAATTTGGCGGGCCAGCGGGTTGGCCCCCACCACCAGCATGCCCTGCGGATCGCGATCGGCCAGTTTCAATAATCGCGCGAACGGCCCGCCCAATAGACCGTACAGCAACACTGAGCAGATAATGGTGATAAACACCACCGGCGGCAGCAGCCGCGCTTGTTCAACTCCCAGGCCTTCGAGCGTAATGGCAAACACCGAAGTGACGGCTGCCGCCACAATGCCGCGCGGCGCCATGAAACCCATGAAAGCGCGCTCGGCCGACGACATGCCCGAACCGATGGTCGACGCGGCGACGGCCAGCGGGCGCACAAGAAACGCCGAGATTCCAAAAAAAGCGAACGCCTCCCATCTTAGCGCAAAAATATCCTCCCGCCGAAGCCGCGCGCTCAAGACAATAAACACGGCGGAAATCAGAAAAACGCGCAGGTGCTCCTTGAACTCCGTAATACGATGGACATCCGCCCGGCGCTGATTCGCCAGCACAATGCCCATGACCGTGACGGCCATCAGCCCGGACTCGGCTTGAATATGGTTCGCCCCGACAAACGCGGCGACAACAAGCATCAGCGCCACGGCCGGCTCCAATTGATCCGGTACCCAGTTTCGGCGAAGCAATATCGCCAGCCCCCAGGCCACCACGGCCCCAAGCCCGCCGCCGATGACGATCGTCTTGCCGATGGCGATGGCGACCTGCCGCCCAAGCTCGCCATGCTCGACCGTTGTCACCGCCTCAAAAACCAGAACCGCGATGAGAACGCCGATCGGGTCAACGAGAATGCCTTCCCATTTCAAAACCGAGGCGACGCGCCCGCGCGGCTTGATGTAGGCCAAAAGCGGTAGCACCACCGTGGGGCCGGTCACCGTGAGAATCGCGCCGAGAAGGGCGGCCAATCGCAGTTCAAGCCCCAGTACCCAGTAGGCCGCACCGGCCAGCAGCACCCCTGTAATCGCCACGCCGACGGTTACGAGAAGTGTGACAACAACGCCCACGCCTTTCAGCTCGCGGCGATTCAGGCTCAGGCCGCCCTCGAAAAGAATGAGCGCAACCGCGATGGAAACAAACGGCAGCAGCAGGTTTCCGAATATCTCGTCGGGATTGACCCAGCCCAAGCCGGGCCCCAGCGCAAGCCCCGCCAGCAAAAGCAGCAGGATGGAGGGCAGTCGAATGATCCATGCAATCCACTGCGCGGCCGATCCGGCGACAATGATGATTGCCAGGGCAAGTAATCCGGATTCTGCGAGTTTCGGCTCCATATTCCTGTACGTTTCCTGTATCCGCCGGGCGGCGGCGTCAATCGATTTCGCGCGACATAGTCAGCGCGGGTACGATACCGGTCGAATCGCACAGATACAAAGCCCAATCCGGAAACGCCCGCCGATGGGAATTTTCGGTACGGGTAAAGTTTGATGTGGCACAGCCGCCTCCGGCTGTGGAGTTTTATCAAACTTTACCAGTGCCGAATTATCTGCGAAAACGGAGTTTTAGCACGACCCGAGAAATGCAATCGAACCAGCCACGGTCAAAAGCCTTCATGGCATCGACGTCGGCAACAGGCCGCGGAGGGGGATCAATTCACCCACATCGCGAACAACATGAAGTTCCCCTGAAAGACCCGTTGAATCTGCCAGAAGGTTTCTTCTGAGATCAGTTCACCCCTTCTCGATAAATGGCGCAACTCCCGCACCGTGGGCAATCAGAACGATGTCGAAGTCAGTCGGCTCCAAAAACGCCTTGCGCAAGTTTACGCCGACCGTCGATTCGACATGATTGCCATGTCGATTCTGATATCGCCAATGTGGAATCAGCTTCTTACCTTTCAACACCGACTCTGTCTCGTTTAGAAAGTCGTGCCATGCCGAAATCTGGACTTCCGAGATATTCATGCCGGCGAGCGCCGATGTTTGCTTCGGCGACGGAATCCACTCGTTGTCATTATCCGCTTCCCTCAGAATCAGCTTCCACATCAGACGGCTCTGGGCGATCACCGCTTCGAAGTGATTCAGTGCGCTGGCCAGCCGCTCCTTGTCAGACACCTTGAACCGCATGAGGTGTATTGCGGCAATGGCGTCGGCAAATTCTGAATTCATGCCAAACAACTCAGCCTTCGGCGCATCGGCCAGTGCAACGCCGAGTGTTTGCGCCTTGGCGAACAAGAGCGACGCGGTTGCATCAAAAAATTCGTGCCAGTCATACGCCAGTACCACATCTCCGATGCCCGCCATCAAGTGGCAATACCCGCGAAGCCATTCCACGTCAGCCCGGTCGAAACCGATGACGAACCGCTCGACCTCGCCAAAAACAATTGGCCGCCCGCTCATCGAAACGAACAGCTTCCAGAACGACTCGTCCTCGGTCGCCTCGCCGTCGCCATTCATGTCGAGGCGGATTCGGCCGACTTGAATCGGCATCTTCACGGAGTCGCCGCGAAGCCTCGCCAGTGTCGCCTCGGCGGCGGTCAAACCGTTGACCCAATCGGAGACGATTTGTCGGGCACGTTCGTATGAAATCGATTCCGGTTTCTCGTTGTGAAGCGATGACAGATTTGCGAACGGCAAGAGATGGCCTGTCAGGGGGAGATTCTTGTTCATGAAGCCGAAGCGATGGAGGTCTTGGGCCAGTTTTTCAAAGGTCTGCAATACCAGGCAAAAGCCGAGTTCGAAGGAAGCTTGATCGGGGTTTTCGCCCTTTTTCAACCGTTCGGCCAATTCGCGAACAGCTGCGTCGATTTCGCCGGAGTATAGCGCTCGGCGAAGGGGATGGTTTGGTTGTTGGTTCGTCTGCAACGGCCGTTGCTACAGAAACAACCAGGCAGAGACTGGAAAACAATGACATGGCAATGATTATTCTTCATGATATTGCTCTCCGGCAATTCAATTCCAAGAGGCGTGTTCGATCATGCGTGGACATGCAAATGCCAGCTCAGAAAACATCAGGGGCCGGCCAGCTTCACGGGTTTGCTTGGCCCCGCGTTGCGCAGTGCTTCAGCAACAATTCCCGGCGTCAAAATCTCACGAAGAATTTCCGGTTTGTCAGGGTTTCCAGGAGAAAACACTAGATACACCGGTACACTCGCGCGCCCATAGCTTTCCATGACCTTTCTCATCCATGGTTGCTTTCGTGTGTAATCAGCTTCGAATGGGACGGCATTTAGAGATCGTAACAATTCCCTTATCTCTATCGTGTCGATACTTGATGCTTTGTTTGTCTTACAACTTTGGCACCACTCGGCCGTGAAATCGACAAAGACCGGGTATCCGGCATTCACAAAATCCCGCACCAGCGCCTGGTCATAGGGCACCCAGGGAATCGTTTCGTCGTTTTTCCATTTTTCGGGTCCCCAAGTAACGCTGGCGCCTTGATTGGCCCCCGTTAGTTCGGTAGTTATGCCCAGGCGATAAAGGCGTTCGTGTTCGGCCACTTGCGATTCCAGCTTGTCGATGTTGTACCACCAACGAAAGGGCACGCACCACGCGATTAGCAAGATTCCAAGCGCGATGCCGTTGATCGCGGTTTTCCGTGCAAGCGCGTCACCATATTTAATTCGTCCTTTGACCCACACGGCCAACGACAAGCCCAGGAGCCAAATGATCGCTAACACCACGCCCCACGCTCCGATCAATGCGCCCAAGGGAGACATCAACCAAACGACCGTGCCGAGCAGCAGGAAGCCCATCACCGCTTCAAACGCCTCCATCCACTTTCCGGGTCGAGGAATGAACTTCAACCATGCCGGAAATGCTGAAAGCAAGACAAATGGCGATGCCATGCCGGCACCGACGGCGATGAAAATCCATGCACCCTGATTAGCAGGATACTTCGATGCGACTCCGACGGCCGCGCTCAGGAATGGTGCCGTGCAGGCGGTTCCGAGGACGGTTGCCAGGATGCCGGTGAAGAATGCGGATGAGACGCCTTCCCGCTCTTCTGCCTTTTGCCCGAGCTCATTGACGAATTGCGGCGTGAAGACGGTGAACACGCCGAACAGGCTCAGCGCAAACGCCGTGACCAATCCCGCGAGAATGAGAATCACGACCGGGTTCTGGAAATGCTCGCCCCAGCCGCTGCCGGTGCCATAGTAGAGCCATGCGACAACGCCGAAGAAGACCATGATGCCGCTGCAATATGCCAGGCCCAGTACGAAGATTCGCCCGCGATTCTCTTTTGCCTGCCTGACAAATGAAAGAACCTTCAATGAAATGACGGGCAGTACGCATGGCATGAAATTCAGAACAAGCCCGCCGATCGCCGCCAGCAGCAGCGTGCCGAAGAAGCCCATGCCCAGCAGCTTGTTTTGCACTCGGTTGAACCAGCCGACATCGGAGGCCGCCTCCGCTTCGCCCGCCTGCGCGGACGAATTCGAATGTGCGGCGTCGGCCTGCGCGCCGTCCGTCGGTGAAACTGCCACAACTGCGGCATTACCCTTCGGCTTCTCCCCGCCCTCCATCTGCACCGGAATCTCAAATGCCACATGCTCCGGCGGAAAGCACGTTCCGTTGTCGGCGCAAATTTGATATTGGAATACGCCGCGCACCCATCGCCCGTCTTTCGTGACCTCATCGTTCACATCGATTGGGATTTTGAAGGTCACCTTGCCCGCATACTCGCTCAACTTGCCGAGAATTTTGTCCTCGCGCGTGTGCGGATTGGGATATTCCACTTCGTTGATGTCGAGTCCTTCGGTTCGGTCCACGAAAAGAATCGCCGGAATCATGAAATCCTGCAGCGGCTTATTGGCCTGCATGTGCATCTTGTCCGCGATCTCAACATCCAAAATCGCGGTCAGCTTCCCGCCCGGCTTGGCCTTGGCCGGTTCGGTTTTCCCTGATAACTTCACATGCTTGGCAGCCGAGCCCGGTGTCGGAAAGGCCTCCGCCGCCGCCTCAAAGAGCTTTTCATGGGCGGGTTTTCCTTTGGCGCCCGCCGCCAGCACGGGCAGATTGATCGTCAGCGCCGGTTCCGTGTTCCCGGGAATGCAACTACCCTTACATGCCAGCCAGGAAACATTCGCCTCAATTTTGATGCTTTCCCCCGCCTTCAATCCCGATGGCGCCTTGATGGCCGTGACAAGCAGCGCCTCCTCGGGAAGCTGCCAGGTCGTCTCCTTAAGTTCTTTGTTGTAAAGAGCTTCGGGTATCGGAAACCGCGTTCGACCGGATTCAAACCCTTTAGGCAGCGTCAATGCAACTTCAGTCGGCATGCCCGTCATTCCAGTCACGCCGTAATTGCTCCAATAAACGTGCCATCCATCTTGTATCTTCAGTGATATCAAGATGTTAAACGTCTCGCCCGGCGTAATTCCTTCGCGGTCCGCGAAGGCCTGTGCCTTCAGCACAACGGGCTTGTCCGGCTCGGGTTTGAATTCATAAGGCTTGCTTTGGGTCTCCGCATGGGCAGCGCCTGCGACTACAAACCCTGCCGTCATCGAAAACAGAAATGCGAGCAACTTCATCTTCATTCTTCTCACTCTCGCGTTACGCAATCGTCCAGAAAACTCAAATGCCAGTTTATTAAGAACGACGCCCCTTGTGATTCCGTTCCCGCGGCATTCGTTACCGGAGGGCCCCATCAAAGAGCATTGTAGAAACCCCTGCGAGAACGGCAAACGGCAGCGCCGCCGCCTAACCCATTCACTCGCCGAGGGTTCCAATAATTGTGCGTTTCTCCCGCCTTGACCGGTTTCCGCCGATCATTATACTGAGAGAGCGAGGGTAAGTGTGTACCCTCGCTAGGCTTAGCGTATTTGTTACCCGCCGGGAGCCGGCGCGATTGTTCGGGCCGGATGGATTCTGCGCAAAGTTAGCGAGAATCGAAGACTCCCGTTTCCAAACGTTTGATTCGTTCGGAGCCTTGGCAAATGCCGGGGGCTGGGCTGCAAGTGCGACATCGTGGATAGATTGTTTTGATTCAATTGGCTTGGCAACTCGGTATGCTCACCCTCTTGGGAACTTCGACGAAAGTCAAAGCGCCCGCGGGTGATCGCGCTGTCGCGCCTCGCTCATTCCATGTTCCCGTATCGAGTGCTCATCATCACGGACGATTAACCTCTTTGCACCTCGTTACGCCGGCAACTGCCTTGCAAAGTGCCTTCCCGTTAAAAACGGCAGGCAGTGTGATTCGCGCCGGCCTTACCGTTCCGCACGCAGCTTTTCGAATCGCGCGCGGCCGGGCCGTTCCAATCCACGATCTCGCACCCCAAGCTCCAACCCATCGGCCGCGCGGGTAACAGGCCCGACATGGCGGCAAAATTAATCTGACCGGTTCATCGCACCCGAACCATTCGCTTGCGCGCTATCGCGCGGGCGGCCGCCCAGCGATGATCCCGGCAGGGAGGCATAGTCACGATGGGTTCCATCTTGTTGGCTGCGGGCGAAAACGCCTTCTTACTGCCATCGCTGGTCGGCGTCATCATCGGCGTCGGCCTCATGGTCGCATATCAAATCGTTATCGGCAAAAAAAATGTCTCGGCGGCCCAGCGCGAGGCGCAATCAATCCTCTCCGCCGCCGAAACGCGGCGCGATGAAATCAAGCGCGCGGCCGAAGTCGAAACCAAGGCGGAATTCGTCAAGCGCCAGCAGGAATTCGACAAGGAAACCCAGGCGTCCCGAAACGAGCTTCGCGAAGTCGAAAGGCGCCTCGAAAAGCGCGAAGACCAGCTCGACAAAAAGCTGGACATGCTCAACATCAAGGAAAAGAACATCGAAAAGGGCGAATCCCGCATTCGCGAAATGACAACGGAGATCGAGGGCAAGCAGAAGGAAATCGGCGAAATGCTCGTGAAGGGCCGCAACGAGCTCCTCCGCATCACCCAGCTTTCAATGGATGAGGCCCGCCGCCAGCTCTTCGATCGCCTCGCAGGCCGAAACATCCGTGCCATCGAAAAAGCGACGGGCGTCGATATTATCGTGGACGATACGCCGGGTGTCATTATCCTGTCATGCTTCGATCCCGTCCGAAAGGAAATCGCCCGCCAGTCGCTCACCAAGCTCATTCAGGACGGCCGCATCCATCCCACGCGCGTCGAGGAAGTCGTCACCGAAATCACGGCCAACGTCGAGAAGGAAGTCATCGAAATCGGCAAGCGCGCGGCACTCGAAGCGAATGTGCAGGGCCTCAATCGCAAGCTGATCGAACTGCTCGGCCGCCTGCACTACCGCACCAGCTACAGCCAGAACGTGCTGCGCCATTCGATCGAAGTGGCCTATCTCTGCCAGATCATGGCGGAAGAGCTCGGCCTCAACGGCGCGCTCGCCCGCCGCTGCGGCCTGTTGCACGACATCGGCAAGGCCGTCCCGCAGGACATGGAGGGCACCCACCCGGCCATTGGCGAGGAAATCTGCCGAAAGGTCGGCGAGCGCCCGGAAGTCCTCAACGCCGTCGCCGGCCACCACGGCGACATCCCCGCCACCAGCCCCTACACGCCGCTGGTCGCCTCGGCCGATGCCATCAGTGCGGCACGCCCCGGCAGCCGCCGCGAATCGATGGAGCGATACATCAAGCGCCTTCAGGATCTTGAATTCATCGCCACCAGCTTCAACGGCGTCACCCAGGCCTACGCCATCCAGGCCGGCCGCGAAATCCGCGTCATCGTCGACGCCAACCGCGTGGATGATTCCAGCGCCATGCGCATCGCCCGCGATGTGGCGAAGAAGATCGAGTCCGACATGACCTATCCCGGTGAAATCAAAGTGACACTCCTGCGCGAAGTGCGCGCTGTCGAGTACGCGCGATAGCCGCTTCGCCAACGCCCGCCCGCAACAAAAATGGCCGCGCCATCGAATCATCTTCGACGGCGCGGCCGGCATTTTTATTGCCAAGTTCAACTCTGCAAAACGGTCGCGGCCATCCCGCATCAGTTTCCGCGCGTCTGCCCGTCAAGCGGCGCGTCGCCGTCGGTGTGGTCCGATGGACTCGATGCAACATCGTCGATCGGATCGGCCGCCACCGTGAATTCCCGCTCGCTCACGTTGTTCAGCGCATAGACGAGGTCGTTGCATTGATCGACTGTGCCGTATATATCGAGCGCAACCCGCACCAGATAGTCTCCCGGCGGCAGGCCCGTCTCGACATGCACCTCATCATATTCGCCGCTGGCCACATTGATCGGAGTCGCGTCGATCTCCGCGGCATAAAGTTCAACGCCGTTCTGCTCGATCGAAACACGGGCCACATAGTCGCCGGTATAGCCCAGGTGATTCATGTAATACCCGCGCTCATATTTCGCAAACCAGGAAATCCGAAATCCCTCATTCGCGGCCATGGCCTGGCCGACAGTAACGGGCATTCCATCCAGCATGGATAGATTCAGGCTTTGGGCAACAAGATCATTACAATTGAGCGGTCCCTGCGGCTGGACTTCGTCAGGCACGGCCGTGCATCCGGCGCCAAAGCCGGCCAGTGAGTTCGCAAGAGCCAGCACAGACGCAATTGAGTCTTGTCATATTTCGGTTGATGGACATTTCGCTCATCTCCTGTGTAGTTCGCACGACGGCCGCCAGTTGACGCCGCCGCGTATCCCATGAGAGATGAAGCAGGGCAACCCGCGTGCCATTTCGTATGGATGAATCAAGCGTTCGCGCCGGCCGCGCGGCACAATCGCAATAATCTGCCCGATTCCAGTGCCGCAACCGGCATTTTCGTGGCAAGCACGAGCCTTCAATTCACAAAATGACCATGACGCAGTGCCGCGCCTTCGGCATCGACTGGGAACAGCCTCGCGAATGTGGGTGGGCAATATTGGGGAGTGCCGAAAATTCTTTGAAAAAAGTGCGGAACTTCAGTAGCCGCATCGACGTGCTGTTACGTCCTCAGGTTTGAGCCTCATTTTCCGCCTTGTTGCTTTCTTCCCTTGCGCTGCTTTTTCTTTACAGGAAGTTGTTTACCAAGTCGTTTGGTTTCGCTCACCATTCTGTCGAAATCGCTCGACGGCTCGTTCACCTCGCGGGCGAGCCGGGCTTGATCGAACTTTAGAAACTCGCGATTGGCGTGCTCCTCCGCCATCGCCGCGGGAAATCTTGCCGGCATGCCGGAGAATGTTCCGCTCGTTGAACGCCAGGAAGCCATCCAGCTTCTTCACCCAATCGGCCATGTGCATCGGCGCCTGCCGTGCGGCCTGGTCCTCGGCGTAGTCGAGATACATGGTCACGATCCGATTCAGTTCGCCGATCTCCTTCTCGCTCAGATAGTTCTTGCCGATGGTCACGTCGCCCTTGCGAACCGGCCCCTTCGGCGCGTTCTTCCACGTCGTCAGCCCCAGGTTGGGCTTGCCCGCGTCGGCCCGCCTCACAATGATCTCGGCCGCCGTCTGCCCCGTGATCGCCCAGTGAAGCTTGTTCTGAACCGTCGCGTAAAACTCCTTGGTCATAGCCGCATTCGCGTCGTAGTCGATGCTCGTGGCGTAAATGTCGGTGATCTTCTGATAAAACCGCCGCTCGCTCGCCCGGATGTCGCGGATACGGGCGAGGAGTTCATCGAAATAGTCGGTACCGAAGTTGCGGTCTTCTTTCAGGCGGGCGTCGTCGAGGACGAACCCTTTGGTGAGATATTCGGACAGGGTGGCCGTGGCCCATTGGCGGAATTGGGTGCCGCGCGGGGAGCGGACGCGGTAGCCGACGGCGAGGATCACGTCGAGGCTGTAGTGTTTGGTGGCTCGCTCGACCGTACGGCGACCCTCGGTTTGAACTTGTAAGTAATCCTTACATGTTGCGGATTCCGGCAACTCGCCATCGGCATAGACGTTGGCGATGTGCATTGTGATGTTTTGTGGCGTCGTCTGGAAAAGCTCGGCCATTTGGGCTTGCGTGAGCCAGACGGTTTGGCCTTGCAGGCGAACAGTGAGCGCGGTGCTGCCATCATGCGACTTGTATAAGACAATTCCATGCTTTTTTTCCGGCATCTCGCGCTGCATGCGATTTGACTCGCTTCTGTCACATTTCGAATCAAGGCGGTGGAGTTCCACCTCGGAGATCATTCAAATTCATCACACGCACATGAACAAAAAGGGCAAAATCAAAATCCGGCTCAGCCCACATATCAAATGGGAACATTGAAGCCAAGCGACTTCGTTGCTTATGATAGTGACCCCAAGTATACACTTTGGTCCAGCCATCTGAGTAAACGCTGTCGCGTGTGAAAAAATGCAACCGGCTAAGATTGCCACCAGTTTCGTATTCGGTCCGAGTTAGGTCAAGCGGCAGGTCTACGATTATCCAATCATTTTTTGGAAAATGACGGATTGGGAACCTGAGTTCGCCGTCGACGCGAATGAAGAGTAAAAAAATCTCTTTGTCTTTAAGAAAATATCCATTTGGAACACGATTGCCCAATAGCTCGCCCGAAGACACGATTTGAAACTGCCCGGTTTGAGGGCGAAACAACGCCCGGCGCTTCTTCCAATGCCGAAATTCTCGCAACAACAAGTCCCGACTGGAAAGGGCATCCCGAGACATTTGTGCCTTCTAACCTTCAATTGAGGTTGAAGCTCCGCTTACTCCTCACTCGTATCCAACACCGCCATAAACGCCGACTGTGGAATCGTCACATTCGCCACCTGCTTCATTCGCTTCTTGCCTTCCTTCTGCTTCTCCAAGAGCTTTCGCTTCCGGCTCACGTCGCCGCCGTAGCATTTGGCGGTGACGTCTTTTCGAAGGGCTTTGATCGTCTCCCGCGCGATGATCTTCCCACCGATCGCCGCCTGCAGCGGCACCTCGAACAAATGCCGGTCGATCTCCTTCCGCAGCTTCGTCAGCATCTTCCGCCCGCGATATTCGGCGCGGCTGCGATGGACGATGATGCTGAGTGCATCGACCACGACACCATTAACGAGAATGTCCAGCTTGACGAGATCGTCCTTCCGAAACCCCGTCAGCTCATAGTCCATTGTCGCGTAACCGCTCGTCACGCTCTTGAGCCGGTCGAAATAGTCGTAAATCACCTCGGCCAGCGGAAACTCATAAATCATCAGCGCCCGCTCGGGCGATAGATATTCCGTCTTCTTGTAGATGCCCCGCCGATCCTCGGAGAGCGACATCACCGCCCCGATATATTTCGACGGCGTGATAATCTCGCTCTTCACATACGGCTCGCGAATTTCCTCGACCTTGTCTCCGCTCGGCAGGTCCGCCGGCGATTCGATCAGCTCGATCTTCCCGCCGCGCAACATCACCTCAAAGCCCACGGTCGGCGCCGTCTGCAAGACATCCACTTCGCTCTCGCGCTCCAGCCGCTCCTGAATAATCTTCATGTGCAACAGGCCCAGAAACCCGCATCGAAACCCGGTGCCCAGCGCCGCGCTTCCCACCGGTGTAAAGTTAAAGCTAGAATCGTTCAGCCAGAGCTGCTCCATCGCTTCGCGCAGCTCCGGGCTCGTCGTCCCCGGGCCGGGATAGAAATCGCAGAAAACCATCTGCTGCGGCGGCTGATAGCCCGGCATCGCCTCATCGCACGGGTTGCTCTCGATCGTGATCGTGTCGCCGATGTGAATGTCGTGAATCGTCTTGATCCCCGCGAAGACATAGCCCACCTGCCCCGGCTCCAACAGCAGGCGGCTCTGCATCTTCGGCCCGAATACGCCGATGTCCGTCACCATGTAGGTGCGCTGCGCCGCCATCAGCTTAATCTTGTCGCCCTTGTTCAAAATGCCGTCCACCACGCGCACATGGCTCACCACCCCGCGATGCGTGTCCACCTTCGCGTCATAGATCATCGCCTTCAGCGGCCGATCCGCCTCGCCCGCCGGCGCGGGAATGCGCTCAACAATCGCCTTGAGAATGTCGTCCACGCCGATGCCAGTCTTCGCCGAGGCAAAGATCGCCTCATCCGCCGGCTGCGCCAAAACGTGCTCCAGCTCCAGTGCAATATCCTCGGCACGGGCGGCCGGCAGATCGATCTTGTTCACCACCGGAATGATGGTCAGCTTCGCGTCGATCGCCTTGTACGCGTTCGCCAGCGTCTGCGCCTGAATCCCCTGCACCGCATCGACCAGGAGCAGCACCCCCTCACACGCGGCCAGCGCCCGGCTCACCTCATAGTGAAAGTCGACGTGCCCTGGCGTGTCGATCAGGTTGAGCATGTACTCGCCCGCCGGAAACTGCACCTTGGCCTTCGGGTCGGAGCCGGGGTAATCATACTTGAGCGTGCAGCGGTTGGCCTTGATAGTGATGCCCATCTCCCGCTCAAGGTCCATGTCATCGAGTATCTGGTTGCGAAATTCACGCTGGGTGATGGCCCCGCAGCGCAGCAGCAGCCGGTCGGCCAGCGTGCTCTTGCCGTGGTCGATGTGGGCGATGATGGAGAAATTACGTATTCTGGCGATATTCATGCGGGAATTCTAACTTAAATGGTGTTGGGCCGTTAGGAGGGCTCTTCGGTTTGAGGACGCAAGCACTGCCGCCTTAGACATCGGTTGGAGCGGCCGCGGCGGCTTCTGCAATGGCCCGCTTCTTTTCGGCGCGGGCTTTCAGAAACTCAATGGCCATCGGCAATACCGACACGAAGATGATCAGCAGCACCGCAATCTCGAAATTCTTCTTCACAACCTCAAAGCCGCCGAGGGTGTATCCGGCCAGAAGACAAATCGCCACCCACAGAACCGCGCCGATCACGTTGTATGCGAAAAAGCGCGCATACGTCATCGTCCCCACGCCGGCCACGAAAGGAGCAAATGTGCGAACGATGGGAACAAATCGGGCGATGATAATGGTCTTGCCGCCATACTTTTCATAAAAGGCGTGCGTCTTGGCCAGATATTCCTTCTTGAAGATGCGGCTGTTCTCGCGTTTCAACACGCGAGGTCCGATCATCTTTCCGATCGAATAATTCACCGCATCGCCGAGAATCGCGGCGGCCGTCAACAAAACAAAGAGAATAAACGGGCTCAAAAGGTGATCCCCCGCGAAAATACCCGCCGCGAAGAGAAGCGAATCGCCCGGCAGAAAGGGCGTCACCACCAGCCCGGTTTCCGCGAAGATAACGATAAACAAAATCGCGTAAGTCCATACGCCATATTCAGCAATGACGCCCTTCAGGAAGTCGTCGAGATTCAGAAAAAGGTCGCGAATGAGTTCCATCATGTGCCTTTTTTCATGGGCTGGGAGGCTGCCGTTTCGCCGCTGAGACCGCTGGAAATGGTACGCCATCGAAGTTTTGCAGTCGAGCAGGCCGCTCAAAACCGCAAACTCCCCTACAATATAATTGTGAACACCTTATCCATAGGCTAAACTGGGTGTCTTACTGCATGCTGGGGGGCACACCGAAATCGGGACCGAAAATGGGTTCCGGGGAGCGACTCAAATGAAAAAAGCCATTCCGCGCCAACAATTCAATGCACGCTTATTCATCGCCCTCGTGGCCGCGCTTTCCTTCGGCGTTGTTGCCGACAGCGCCTTCGCCCAGAGCGGCGGAATGCGGCGCGCCGGCGGCGGCAAGAAATCAGATCCCAAACAGCCCCAAAAATTTGATCGGCCACCGCCCGTAACCCCGGGCAACATGACCGGCACGATCATCAAGTATAAGCCCGCCAAGGAATCGGACGCCGAAAAAGGCATCGCCGGATTCTTGTACATTCGCCCGTTCGAAAAGGGCGCCAAGCTGCTCAAGCTGGCCGTGTTCAAGGAAGTGGCCGATGGCGAGGGCGATGCCGTTCTGGTTCGGCTGGGAGACCACCGTTTCGAAAGGAATCGAGGACTATTCCGAGATTTTCTGGAGGGTCTCTGTGTCAACGCGGGCTGGGGCTACAAGGATGAAGATGCCAAGGTGAAGGTGAAGGAGCTGCGAACGCTCGATTTCAATTCGCTTGAGGTCAAGGGCAAAATCGACAGCATCGAGGACGATGTCATCACAATTCGCGCCGTCCCCAAGAACGATCAGGATTGGCCGCACCTCGCCGCCAAGGATGACGGCAAGAATCAAAATGGCCGGGCCGGTGCCATGGCCAAGCCCAAGAAAATTCGCAACCTGAAGGTCAAATTGAAGATGGTCGAGGATGTCAGCAAGCTGTTTGATGCCGAGAATGAAGAGGCATCGATCAGCTCGTTCGAGGCCGGCCAGGCCATCGAAGCCACGATCATTTACAGCTCGAAGTTCGGCATGATCGTGAAGCTGGCTCCGCCCGGCGTTTCCGGCACCGAATCAACGCCCGAGCCGCCGCCCGATGATGGCGGCAAAGGTGAAGGCGGTCGCGGCGGTCCTCCCAGGGCCGGCGGTCCCCGGACCGGTCGGCGGCGCTGATAGCGCTAATTTCAATGCGAACAGGGCGAATCGCGCAAAACTGCCGCACGAGCGGCGAACGTGCGATAATTGTACCACCATTCGCGTTTTTCACGGGTTTCCTCCTGTGAATCCCCTTGCAAATTGTCCCAAATACGACAACGATGCCCGCCTCAGATTGAGTATCAAGGCGAATCGATGTCGACTGGGACATCATTCCCAACTCTTTGCGCGGTAACCCCTTGGCCCGCCAGTTTGGCCGGGGTTTCCGGCTCCCGCGATGGCGGCAGAGCCGTCGCCGCGCCGTGTCCGTTCGGTCGGAGGATTGCAAGGCTTTGCGGGTGGTTCGTATCCCAATCTGGCTCATTGCAATCGCAATTGCGATTCCGGTTGTGGCGCGCCCGTCGGTTTCGTTGGCGCAATTAAGTTTGAATCAGCCCGCGCCGCGCGCCGATCTTGGCAGCGCGTTTCTCGAACGCCAGCGGGCGCTCGAGCGCGAAAACCAGCGAAAACTTCAAGAGAATCTGCCTGCCGCACAAAAATTCCGTGTCGACTATGGCGGCTGGTTCAATACCTATTTCTTCTTGTTCGATGACGGAGTCGAAAGCAGCCGTACGCTCCGCCAATATGAAACCCGGCTGTGGCTCTCATTCAGCGCCGACGAGGGCATTCACGAGGGCTATGCCCGAATGCGGGCTACATACGACGATTGGAACCACGGCGACAACTTCACCAGCAACCACGACGACCTGAACGGCCCGAACCTGGAGCGCGGCTGGTACGTCTTCGACATCGCCAAAGCACTGAAGCGCGACGAGCGAATCGACGCCCCGATTGAATTGAAGTTGAAAATGGGCCGCGATCTGGTTTATGCCGGCACCGGCTATGCCATCGATCTGCCACTCGATCACGTCATGATTCAGGGCGAAGTGGCCGGGTTCGAGACAACCTATATTGCCGGTCGAACCCCGGCGAGTACGGAGAACATCGATCGAAGCCGGCCGGTCGCGGATCACAGCAATCGCGTGTTTCACATCATCGAGGAGCGATACAAGGGCTGGGATTCGCACGAGCCGTTTGTTTACATCGCATGGCAGGACGACCACACCTCTGAAGATCCGCCCGAATTGCTTCAGCAATATCGCTACGACTCGCGGTATATCGGCTGGGGTTCCACCGGCGAGTTGTTTGAGAATCTGCGCTACAGCACCGAGTGGGTCATCGAGCGCGGCAAGAGCTACAACGACCAGCGTTTCATCAAACGCTCGGACGTGAAGGCGTGGGCTTCGATCACCGCCTCGACTATTACTTCCGGCGCAAGATGAAACCGGTGATCTCGTCCGAATGGATGTTTGCCAGCGGCGATCAGCACCGCCTCGGCAGTCCGACCAACGCGGCCGGCGGCAATCAGGGCGATCATGTCGATAACAGCTTTGTCGGCTTCGGGTTTCGTGACACGGGTCTGGCATTTGCTCCGCGCATGAGCAACATGCATGTGTGGCGCGTCGGCGGCTCGTTCCGGCCCTTCCCGGATTCGCCGGTCGCCAAGGAGCTCGAGCTGGGCAACGATTACTATGTATATTACAAGAACCGCCATGAAGCAGCCGTCAGCGATCCGCTGGCCGATGTGCAGAGCGGTTATCTCGGCTGGGAAATGGACTATTATGCCAACTGGCGCATTGTGAACGACATGGCTTGGACGGTTCGCTTCGGCACGTTTTTTCCGGGGCGGGCGTTTTCGGATCAATCAACGCGCACGTTTCTGCTGACCGGCGTGACATGGTCGTTCTAGGAATTTTGGAAAACTGGGTGAAATTACCCATGACTCATTACCCAATCCACGCGAAACGGGCCGCTGCGATTTGCATCGGACTCCTCGCCGCCTCATTTTCGGGCTGTGCGGCCCCGCGCCCGTGCAACCGGAAGTAACGCCAAGACCTGCCGGACGACGTGTTTCCGCTCATTCAGCCGAGGTCGATCTGGTGTCGGTCGATGAAGCCTACCGGGCGATGCTCATATTAGCGGATGGAGAGGACACCGCGCAGGACTTCGAGGAGCGCAAAAGCAAGCTGGAGTCGCGCGGCATTGCCCGTTCGGCATGGCAGTTGCAATCTGACAATGTGGTGGATGCGGGCTCCGTGGCGTACATGGTGTGCCGCATTTGCGACATCGACGGCGGTGTGAACATGCAACTGTTCGGCCGGGCCGGTCTCGGAGACAGGCGATATGCACTGCGCGAATTGATCTATCGCGAGATGATCGATGATGCGGTGGACTATCAGTACATGACAGGTGCCGGTCTTTTTGCGTTGTTGCGCAAGGCCGATGCGCTGATGGAAAAGAAAGGCCTGTATACGCCGACGGGCATCGACCTGAGCGATGAAACCGATCGCGATCCGCAGGGCAACCTGATCGTTCCGCCGCCGGCATCAGGCGGAGCCGCCGCGCCGGATTCGGCCGATCAGGGGTTGGGTGGCGGCGTTCCGGCAACCCAGCCCGCGGGATAAGCGATGCTTGGCAACGATTGCGATCTGCGGCGTTGGCGAAAAACGGAGCGGTGAAATCGGAAATTCGGTCCGCCGCCCAACGTCGGCCCCTTGGCGATGTCCTATGATGAATGGGGCAGCGCCGTTTGCGATGCAGTTGCCGTGGAGGATGTACCCTATGATGAATTACCACAAGCGATTTCACGCAAGGATGCTTTTTGCGCTCGCCACGATGGCCTTCCCCGCGATGGCCTCTGCGCAGGACATCGCCGCGACGACAGCTCCGGCCTCCCAGCCGCAGCCCGGTGACGAAAACCTCGTTTATGAAATTGCTGAAGTCGCGGGCATCGTCAAAGTGGCGTCCATCGGCATGGATCCCATCAAGGACGCGGCGGCCTGGCGACAAGTCGTGCCCGGCGAGTCGCTCGGGCGCGGGCAGCAAATTCGAACCACGTTTCGCTCGAAGCTGAAACTCGTCGCGCGGCCGGCCGACCCGCCAACCGTCATTCTGCTCGAAAACAGCAGCCGCATGACCATCGAAGATCTGGCGATTCGCAATGGCGCGGCCGTTTCGAGATTGGGCCTTGGCTACGGAGCGATCCGCGCCGGCGTGGCCGAAGGCGGCGTGCGCAGCGATATGCAGATAGCCACACCCCGGGCCGTGCTCAGCAAGCGCGGCACCGACATTTTCCGCGTCGAATATATGAACGGCCGTTTCAATATGTCGCTCTCCGAGCAGGGGCGCGGCCTGTTGCAGGCGATACAGTTGCAGCTTTCAAATCGCGGCGATGTGATCGGCATGAAGTCGCGCTTTGTGACGCCCGGCCAACAGGTGACACACCGCATGGCACAGGCCATCGAGAGCATGACCTTCGACCGCGATATCAACATCAACGACATCTTCGGTCTGGTGGGCAATGACAAATTGTTCACGATGCTGAACGACCGCGGCTTCGGCTTTCTGCTTCCATTTAATGGCGCGTCGAACAACATCTTCAACGGCCAGGGTATCACCCAGGGCGAAGACGGGGTTGCCCCGTTTAACAATGGTCTGTTCAACACCCAGTCGCAGGGTGTTCGCTCGATCACCGACGGCAACTTCGGCGTCGGCCAGGGAAGCCTGCCGAATCTCTTCGATATCTTCCGAAACCGCGATACGCAGCCGGCCGGTTCCAAGAAATCGATGAACGAGGCGATGCGCTCGATCTTCAAGCCGAAGGCGCGGCCAAGACTGAACATCGGCCGCGTGCGACGATAATGCAAATTCAAGTTTGAGTCGCCAGCCTTGTTGTCGTGTTCCGCGCAGATTCATGGCAGACATGGCTGACTTGTGGCATGAATCTTGTTGGCCCTGCTCTGTTTGGTCGTTAGCAGCCCATCCAGCCGCTTTCGAAGGCTGCTAAAAATCCTACCCAATTCTGTTTTGTCGGGTTCGACTGGTTTGGGGGTCAAGTTCACAGTGTCGGATCTTCCGGCACTTGACGCTTGCTCGGCATTCTGGGAAGTCGCGACCGACGCCTTCTCTTGCATTCGCAATAATAAGGGCTTTGCCTGCTTACGACAGTCGCTCAAAATCGACCACGCCGCCTCCACTTGCCCAGTCGTCAATTCGCTCGATCCGCTGACATTACCAGCTTCTATTGCCTGAAAAGAATGGCGCAATATCCAACGGCGGACATAAGCCTCCCACAAGTCGGGTGAGTATTCTACATTCTCCAGCGCAAATGATTCCGGCCCCGCGCTCCACCATCGAGGGTATTTTCCCTTGCCCAACGAATTCGCATTGGCAATGAATGACGCAAGCTCACCAGCGTCGAATTGTTTCTCATATGTCTGATGCCATTCGGTTACCGATACGATGGAGCCGCCGCCTATGTATCGCCCCATCTTCAACGGGCCGGAATCCGGCGAGAAGTTGCGCCGGTCAACAGCGTTAAGCCCTGGCGGAATTCCCATGATTTCGACATCGAGGCTGCTCGGGTGATTCTTGCGGTCGAATTCCGCTGCGGAAAATGTGAGCGTTTCACTTCCTCCCTTGGTAAATTCAGCATGACACTTCTTCGGCCACCAGCGGCCGTCAATCTTCTGATGGGTTGTTTCCATGTGCTCGATCAGCTTGCGGCTTCCATCGCTCGATTCGACATAGCCGGAAATTTCTACAATGGCGTAGTCTTTTCGGGGCTCGATTTTCCAAACGAATACGTTAAACGGACCGCCGGGTTGGGATTTGTCCTTTGAGCGGCGGTTACCTCCACTGTTTTGCCGATCGTTCGCTCGGACCATTCATAACCCCGTCCTTGAAGGTCTTATAGCCAGTTGTCGGGTGATGTTTCTGATCTCAAGCGCGGAAAGAGACCCGCCGATCGCGGGTCCAGAAATTTTTCCGGCGCTCGCCCTCGAAACCCGAAACGCTCAGGCGTGGGGCGCGCATGCACGACAACTTCGCCATCGCAAATGAACCATTGATCTTTGCCGCCGTTATTCCTCAAGCATTTCGCGGGCGAACATGCGTAGGCGACGCCCAAGAATGGCCGATTGGTTCTTGGATCGCGCAAAACGATATTGTCATCGTCGCCAAATTCTGTCCAGTATATGTCGGCGCCTGCAAATTGAGCCTCATATTGGTACTTGGAAGAAAATCGCTCATTTGCTCGGCGTTCTTCATACTCAAAACGAAGAAGGTCCTTCCGGGTTTTTCGTGGGTACCACCGAACGTGAAGGGGTTTTTCGCTTTATGACCGACGGCAAGTCTCGGATGATCCCGGGGCCGTCGCGGAGGGTAGGGCAACGCTGGGGGAGCGACCTGGAGCCGCCGCGGCGGGGTCAGATCCGGCACGGGCGAAATTCCGTGTTTTCCACGGGATTTCGCCTGCCTCTCTGCTGCCGGCGGCCCTCAAGCGCTAAACCCAATCTCCAGGCCATTGAACTACCACAGCGACGATCCGGACGCCGAGTCCGGTTTCCGGCCTAATTTTCACCCACGATAATGTCGGAAGGACCACGAAGAATGGCGGTCTTGAATTCCATTCGACGCGATATTGCTTTGGAAAGCGATTCCGGCAACGCATCTCTAGAGTCAATACCGGCGGTTAAAACGCAAGCCAAGCAGCAGGAAATGAGCATTGGTCGGCCCTTTTGCAAGTCTAAGTCATTTGAGCACTATTAGATTAATGTTGGATTGTTTAAGGTCAATGATTCCTCATGATTTGGATTCTACGCCTGTGCAGCTGCATTTTGATAGGAATCCCCGAACAGACCATGCGGGGCAGTCGACGAGGATTTTCAGGGCAAAACGCGGTTTCGTTGGGTCAGCAACGCTCCGCCGTGTCCATTTCGCGGCGCAGTGCCGCGGCACTGACATGCAATGACTCGCAGCGGCTGCGAAGCTCTTCGCGGCGGGCGGCATCTTCAATGGCGGGCAGGTTGATGAGCACATTGAGGCGCGCGCCTTCGAGCGCCGCATGGGACAGGATCGCGGCCACGCCAGCATCCGATATGCAGTTCTTCTTCGATTTTTCCAGGCCGATCGCGGCGAGCTTCATGACGAAAAGCGCCTTCGACATGATTTCCAGCGGCGACTCGGTTGCTTCGAGGGTCGCAGTCTGCCGAACAGTGCGCGCGGCCGGGTCGTCGGCCGGAAGCTTCCACGTTTCGCTCAATCGGTTGAAGGCGCGGATGTCCTCGTCGATGAGCCGCTTCATGTCGTCCATGAGGGCATCGGCGGTGGTGATGGAGCCGTGAAGCGATCCCGGCGTGCCGTCCTTCTTATCATTGAGGCGGCCGACCATGCCGCAAAGCGCCGCCGAGATGGCACCCACTAATGCGCTGGCCGCTCCGCCGCCGGGCGTTCCGGCGCGCGAGGCAAGTCGCGTGAGAAAGTCGTCGATTGTGCTGGATGATTCGTTCATGGCTATCGTGTGGGCGAGAGTTTCTTTTGATTACAACGGTACTTCGGTTTAGCCCGACCCCGTTGGGGTTGGGCTAAACAGTTTCACACAACCGCAATTGCCGGCGGCGTTCGGTACGGTGCCCGGACGCTATGTCAGCCCGCCAGGCCGATCGCGCTGGCGGCGGCATACTTGTCGGTGTGGGTGATCGAAAGCATGACGCGGCCAATGCCAATGCGGCGGGCGACGATCAATGTGTGCCCCGGGAGTGGTCACTCTCGGCTGGCCGGCCGGGTCGTTTTCGATTTCGATGTCGGTCCATGCGATCTGGCCGCGCCAGCCGGTGCCGATCATTTTCAAGACGGCCTCCTTCGCGGCGAATCGGCCGGCGATGTGGGGCACGGGGTTTTTCATTTTCTCGCACAGGGCGCGCTCGAGCGGCGTAAGAATGCGCGAGAGAAAGCGATCGGGATGCTGCTTCCAGACGCGCTCGACGCGCTCGTTTTCGATCAAGTCAATACCGTGGCCCAGGACACTCATGTTGAATCACCCGTCGCGTCGCGCCCAGACATAGGGAATGTCGTTGTCGTGCGGATCAGCCCGGAATTCATCGGGCGATTTGTGGTTGTAGCATTCAGTGGTCACGTTGACAACAATGCACTCCACATCCGAGACGCACATCCACCCATGATAGATGCCGGGCGGGATCCGCACGATGGCCGGCCGATGCTCGCTGAGGTAAATCTCGTTCACTTCGCCGCGCGTCGCGGAGGATTCCCTCGCATCGAAAAGACCCAACTTCACCGCTCCACGCACGCAGTAAAAGTGATCGGTCTGCAATCGGTGGAA
>JADJRI010000030.1 GCA_016712275.1 Planctomycetota bacterium | reverse complement strand
CATGACCTGAGTTTGCGCTACGCAAGAGTTCCATTCCGTACATGCAAAGCGGTGCCGGCGATTGTCGGCGCCGCTTTGCTTTGCCGGTGCCAAGGTTGGATCTGGATTTGGAGGCCGCGCGGGTTTGCATGCCGGCAATGATTCGAGCAACGTTATTACCACGATGCGAAGGTGCTAAAAAGTTAGATTCCAAAGGCGTAGAATACTGCGGTGAAAAGCACGTCGGCTGTGATGAGCGCGACAATGGACTTGACAACGGTGTTGGTGGTTGCGAGGCCGACGCCGGCCGCGCCGCCTTTGACGTTGAGCCCTTCGTGGCAGGCGATGACAGCGATCATCGCGCCGAAACCGCCGCCTTGAAAATACCGCTGATGAAATCGCTGTGTGTGACGGCGATGCGCGTGTAGGCGAGATAGCGTTCCGGCTCGATGTCCAGAATGAAAACGGATGTGAGAAAGCCGCCGAAAACGGCGATCACATCGGCCAGAACCGTGAGCATGGTGAGCATGATCACGGTGGCGAGGAAACGCGGCACGACAAGAAAGCGCACCGGATTGAGGGCGATGGCCCGCAGGGCCTTGATCTCCTCGCCCTCGACCATGGTCCCCAGTTCGGCGGCGATGCTGGCCCCGGCGAAACCGGACAGGACGATGCCGGCCAGCAGCGGCCCCAGTTCGCGGAACATGGCAATCGCCACGATGTCGGCGACGCGCTCGAGCTGGCCGTACCACTTCAGCGTCGGGGCCATTTGCAGGCAGAGAATGATGCCGATGAAAACTTCGACAAGAAAGATGATCGGAATGCTTTTTAGGCCGACTCGCACCATCTGCGAGAAGATGTGCTGTCGGCCGATGCGGGCTTCCTTTTTCGAGAGTGCCCGGCCGATCCACGCAAGGGTCGAGCCGGTGAGGGCCGTCGCACCGCCGATGAACGAGACGACTGCTTTTGTTTTTTCAATTTGATTGTATGTGGCCTGGCCGATCCGCTCGACGAATCGAACAGGAAGCGGCTTTGCGTGCGGTTCGCTGTTTTGGCTTGTCGGACCGGGCATGTGCGAATTCTGAGGCAACGGCGCGGGCGTGTCCAGCGGCGGTACCGCGCTGCCGGCGACGAGCAACTGGAGGCAGTCGATGACGACACTCACGATTCGGCGAACGCGTTGAAGAATGATGAAGGACATGTGAACTGACAGGGGCGAATTCTCTATCGTGCAGGAGATGGCGGCATTAGCGACCAAGTTGTTATGTCGCACCCAAACAAAAGGCGGGAACTCCCTTGTGAGGAGTTCCCGCCTTCCAGCGTTGTCAAGATGTCGCAAGCAAGCGTTGACATCCCAAACCGGCTGCATCCATTCGCGGACTCACAGCCGAGGGCGGGTGTGCCACGACAACCATGGTCAATTCATTCGGATGTATGCGACAAAAGTCGTTGTGCCGGTACCGTATTTGAAGGCGACGGTGTTGGCGGCTGCAGTTCACGTCGCTGGCGGGGCAGCCGAGTTCGTCGGTGCCGGACGGGTCTGCAACAGTTGTAAACGCGCCGCCGGTGCTGGTCTGGAGATACTCGCCGCTGCCGATGGACTCGAGGCCGGCGATGAACCACTGTGAGCCATCGGGCAGGATGGAAATGGTCTGGCCATGACCGATCGCGCCATTGTTGGTGGTCGCGCCGTCGATGAAATCGTCGATGGTGGCATTGGTTGCCGTGGCCGTTGCAGCCGTGGCATCGCCAAGTTGGCCGATCGAGCTGCGCAGGTGGTTGCCGATGGAATCGTCATTGAGGAAGTAGCCGAAGGCGCCGCCGCGATGCGCGAGAGTGCCGGCCGCAGGGTTGGCGGCAAATAGAGCGTTGTCGTTCGCGCCAAGATCGAATACGACGGCGCTGGGCGTTGCGGCATCGGTGTAGTAGAGAATGCTCTCTCCGTCGAATGCCATTTGTGTGTCGCCGATGCCGTCGGCATGAGCGGTCATAAGCAGCGGAAGATCGCCGGGGCTGTCGACGTCGAAGAGATAGAGGTTGTTGCCCGCCGACACGACGACCTGGCGGGTCGCGCCGTTGACGGCAACCTGTTGAACCTGCTCGGCGGTGGCCACGGGACACTCGGTGAGGACGATGAGCTCGGGTGTACCGCTGCTGGTGTCGATGACCTTCAGGATTTCGCCGTCGGTAACATCGGTTTCTTCGCAGATAACGGCGCACAGATCGCCATCGGCCTGAATGTTGCCGACGTCGTGGGGGCTCACGGGAATATTCTTCAGGCGAATATCCGTTACCGGAAAATGTCGTGGACGTTTCGCTGTCGACGTTGAAGACGGTGATCTGAAAGCTCCCGTCTGTGAGAAAAATATTTCGCCCGGCCACCGCAAAACCGCTCGACGTAAACGTATCGGCATCGGGAATGCCACGCCCGGCCGTGTCCGCTTCGGACGGGATGATGTAATCGACGCCGGTCGCGCCGCCGGTGCCATAGACGACCAGATCGTCACCGGCCTGTATTGCCGCCTGGACGTGCACCGAAATCGCGGTTGCGACTGCCTGCGGACCGGTGTTGGTATTATTGTTGTTGTTATTGTTGCCGGTCGGATTGGTTTCGCATCCGCCCGCGGCCATCAAGAAGAGCACGCCAATGAGTGCAATCACATACAACGGCTGAGTTTTTCGAATCATATCTTCCCCCTTTTTTGAGACATGATGTACCGGGCGCGAAGAATTCGGCTCGACGATTGCCCTTGATTTCCCCACCCGGACGAGACCCGACCTGCGGCCTGCACATGAGGACGGCGTCGGTCGCCATTAAGATCGACCGGGCATTTCACAGGCATGAGCAGGAGATAGGGAAAGTGGCTCAACCGGCGGCGTTCCGGACAGGGTCAGAGAACGCATCGCTGTCTGCATGGAAAGATCATGACTTCAGCCGAAGTGATGTCCGCAAACGGTTTGATACGCGAGGTCAGGTCCGGTTATCATGGTCCGGAGATACATGACTCGATCAAACGAAATGGAGAACCCCGCCATGGAAGGCGCTGCACTCACAATGGAATCCACGTCCGAAGATGCCCTGCCAGTCGATTCCGACGTTTCACCAGATTCATCACCGGCGCCGGCGGACGGGCAATCCGCCGAGCCTTCGATTGCACCGGCAAGAATTGTCGAGGCCATTTTGCTGGCGTCGGATACGCAATTGCCGGCCTCAAAAATCGCCTCGATCATGGGGGTCGGAACGGCCAAGGATGTTCGCGCGCACATTGAGACACTCAATGAGGAATACACGGAGCGGGCGGCGTCGTTTCGCATCGAGGAAATCGCCGGCGGCTACCAGATTCTGACGTTGCCGATTTTCAATACATGGCTCACCAAGTTGCTTCGCGTTCGACAGGAAACCAAGCTGACCACGGCGGCGATGGAAACGTTGTCCGTCGTGGCTTACAAGCAGCCATGCACGCGTGCCGATGTTGAAGCGATTCGCGGGGTGGCGGCGGGCGATATGTTGAACAAACTGCGCGAAATGAACCTGGTCAAAATCGTCGGACGGGCGGAGGATCTTGGCCGTCCCATTTTGTATGGTACCACGAAGTGTTTTCTTGAGGCGTTTGGATTGCCATCGCTGGAGGATCTGCCACAGGTCGAAGCGCTGAAGCTGGCGCCATCATCGAAGGCCGCGTCGACCGATTCGCAGGAAAACGTGGAACACGACACTACTTCCGCCGAGCTCGGCGATGCCGCTTCACGGGTAATTCCATTCAACGAAACGGTTGAAGAAGATGCCGGTGGTGCTTGAGTCGAAACAAAAAACGGCGGCCCACCGCCGTGAGCCGCCGCTTCAAATCCTGACCCTGATTGTCCCGCATGACCTCCTTTCTGTCGGCCAATGCCGACCCGGAGTATTTCGGTTTTTGCAACTCCCCTTGCAATGCCTGTCGGCGAAATCTCCCAAATCGCCGCAGGCCGTTTTGGATGGGGGCCGGGCGAGGAGGTCGCATCGGAGCGGCCCGATGAACGCCTCCTCACCCGTTCCCAAGTGAGGGGGGAGGGAAAGAACACTCTGTCAACAACGCCGCAGTGTCATTACGGCACGAGCACTGCATCCGAAGTACTGCCGGGATTCGCGGAGGTCGCAGTTGGCGCCGCTACGCCCGGGTCGACCGGTTGGTTCAGACCCCCCGCATGGAAGGTGTAAATATTGTCCCGGCCTTTTGAGACAGTCAGGCCGGACTGAAATCTGCCGGATAGACCCACGTCCGGACCCTTCTCGAACGTGACGTGGCCATCGACGAAGAGCACATTTTGCCCTTCGCGATTGGTGTGATTCTTGCTGTTTCCTCGGGCCGCTGATTTGCGGTCATTCAGCGGAGTATCGGTCACCTGACCCTTAATGTAAGGATTGGCGTCGGCCATGAAGGGGAACGTCGGCTCTGAGGCCGGACCGATGATGCGCCGATTGGGATCGTGCTGGTATTGGTAGGCATAACTGAGGTATTGGGAGTACCCGGGGTTGGGCGTGTCAAACTGGAAGTCATAATAGGCGGTTGTGTCCTGTGCCGGATCGGGGACATCCGTCGTGCTGGGGCAGTTGAACTGTTTGGGGGTGGTGTTATTGGCGCGTACGACGGCCCACATATCCACCGAAACCGACGGGATGCCCGTAGTGGACGGCTCGTTGGAGCGGTTGAATGGCAGAAAATTCTGCATGAGGCCGTCATTGGCCATTCGAGCCTGCGCGATGGACGGAAAGACCCCCGGGTCGTCCTGCGCATAGATGTACTGGCCTGGCCGATGCCCCGGAGATTTGCGGCACAGACGGCACGCTTGGCGAGTTCCCTCGCCCGGGAGAGGCTCGGCAGAAGAATCGAGATCAACAGTGCGATGATCGCGATCACGACGAGCAGTTCAATAAGGGTGAAACCTCGACGAGATTTCATGGTAAGACCTCCTTCTCGGCAGCCGAGATCAACGATGGGAAGCCTTTTCCTGGCGCGGGAATCGAATGGCGAATGACGTATATATGAAGCCTGATATCGATGGGCCGCCGATCCCAAATGGATGACGCCCATCCCATCCCGCACGACAAAGACGCGACCCGTCGAGGCGTATCAGCCGGCTACCAGCGCGTGACACGCACATTCCAAGCGATGCCTGCACGAACGCCGCGCAGTGCAACGCATGAGGTCGAAGGAGGCTGATTGTCTTCACAGCGGGCGGCCGAAACTCGGAATGATCTCCAATCGCCCATGTCGGCCGGAAATGAGGTCGCGCGAGTGCGGCCCATGATTCGCGCCGCGGGCCGCTTGTCACGCATTCAGTGTGGTGAACGCGTGTACAAGCGGCCGCGCGGGGTGGGCGCGAACCATCTCCGGCCATTGTGCGGAGGCATTTCAACGAATGAGGCAGCGACTTGAGCGCGGAATCCACCGACCGCGTTCGCACTGTCATTCAACGCAAGCGCACAGCGAGAAAACAACCAGTATGTCGTGGGCAACTGTTGGGTGTGTCTTGAGGTAGGACTTATTCGGCAGGGCTAACTGCAATGAGCCGAATAGCGCTCATTGCCGGGAGGGAACATCACTAAATGATAAATAAAGAGTTCTAGGTATGAATTTGATCCGTTAATCCTGCAGTTTCCATCGCTACAACGAGACAGACACTACATCTGCTCACGTCCGAATTATACACCACGTCCTTTTTTGGGACAAGGAAAAAATAAAAATATTTGCTTTGGGCCGTCAACGAAGTGCATCCCAGTTGCTTATTCGATCGGTAGTCGTGCCACCGGCAAGGCGATGACACCGACGCTGTGTATCAAGATTGACAGTGCCATCAGCGCGAAAGTAATGCCGGTAAACCTGAATTTCGTCCCAATGATTGACAGGACAATGAGTAAGGGCAGGTAGTCCATTCCAAACCGATGCCCCAACTGCCAGTAGCCGGTATTGAAATACAAGAGGAGGGGAATCAATACCAGCAGTATGGATATCGCGGCATGTTGAACGACTCGATCGCTTCGGAATTTCCGGGCGACTGCGACCAGCGCATACAAAAAGATTGGAGAGCTTATCAATAGGCTCATGCCGCGTGGATCATATCCCAACCATGGGAATTCTCCTGATCTCATGACGGCCGGCGGCGCGGCAAAAAACCAGAAAAGATTGCGGGACACATATGCCAGATTGAATTGTCCGTGTTCCCGCATGAGCCTTTCGCCATCACCGGTCAGGATCATGCGGTCATAGGCGAAATCAAAGGGTGATCCAAAGCGCGCCTGGTTGTAAAGCGCCAGGATTGCGACCGCAGCAACCGGCCCGATGAGCAGTGTCGCAAATCCGCGCCAATTCTTCCGGCGAATGGCTTCAAATGCAAAGAACGAACATGTCAGAGCGGTTGTCGGGCGTGACAACATGGCCAATGCGACAAACACACCCAACCAAAAGCCCCGTTCCTTGCCGGCGTATTCGAGTAGTGCGAGAAGCATTGCCACGAGTGCGACAATATGGGCAAGATGCCAATCTCCCGCCATGTCGGCATTGGGCCAGACCATCGTGCCAAAAGAAAAGCAGGTGGTAAAGCAAAAACGAACAGTCGGCGTCGGCTCTTGAAGGCCGAGTCGACGCGGCAGTCGCGCCAGGCAGGCGTCAATGAGCAGCACGGCCGCCACGCTGAGCGCCCGCGTGGAAAACGCGACCGTGAAGGAAGTGCCCACCAGCAGTACAAAAGGTACGAGCAGTACGGCCGGTAAGGGTGGGTATGCACAATAAAATCGATCGGATGTGTCGGAGGGAATAAGCTCGAGTGTGCGCAAATTCGAGCCCGGCTCGATCTGAAAAGTCATTTCTCCACGGATGAAAGCCTGGGCCAGCGCGATAAACTGGCCTTGCGGTAGGGGCTGACGATTGCGATAGGCGGGCGGGCCGAAAAACGCCATGACGGCCAGAATGAACAGAACCACCCGCAAAGTTGAATTGGAAATCGGCTTTGCTTCGAGTGGATTGCTCATTCGGATGCGATTTCAGCCTTCCGAGTGCGGACCGTCAAGGCTTTCGTCGACGAAATCAAATGCGGCGGTTTTTTTGACCGATACTGCCTGCATGGCAACCACTCTAAATCAAGGGCGCTGCCCGATGTTGTCGGACCTGCTGACAAGTCGACCGATTCGCGCCTTTATATTCGATGTCGATGGCGTCGTGGCCGACACTGCGGGTTTTCACGTCGCCGCATGGAAAGGGGCGGTGCAGGAACAGGGCATCGATTTTCCCGAATCTATCGCTGAATCCTTGCGCGGCGAATCGCGGCGTCGGTCGCTGGAGCTGATACTCGGCGAACGCACAATTTCGCAGGAACAGTTCGAGACGATCATGCATCGCAAGAACGAGGCATACGTCGCGGCACTCAGCCGGCTTACGAACGATGATTGCATGCCGGGCGTGGTTCGCCTCATCGGGCTACTGCGAAAAAACGGAATCAAGGTCGGGGCGGTGTCGGCCAGCCAAAGCGCAAGACGTGTTCTCCAGTTGATCGGGGCATCGAAACTTTTTGAGACCGTCGTCGATGGACGCGATGCGCAGTTCATACCAGAGAAACATCGGTTTGAAATCGCGGTGGCAAAACTGGAAGTGAGTCCCGCGAATTGCTGCGTCGTGGAGGATTCTCTTGCCAACATTGTGGTGGCGAAGAAACTGGGCATGTGTGCGATCGGTGTCGGCCCGGCCGCGTCATCAAATGAGGCGGACTATGTTCTTGAAACGCTTGAAGCACTGGTCCGTCGTGAAAACGCACTGCCATCAATTCGATTGAAGGCAGATGACGTGTCCAACGAGTGGAATAGCGATTGTCCGCCGCTGGGTTGCCGGTGATTCTCCAAGCCGGTCTAATACGTCACCATGATTGAACAGGTTGCAGTCATCGGCGATGGCCAAATGGCGACGGTTTGCAGCGTCATGCTCGCCGACCGGGAAATTCATGTCCGCATGTGGGGCGATCGCGCGAGCGAATCGAGCGCCTCAAAATCACGCGCGAGAATCAGCGCTATCTTCCGGGCCTTAGAATTCCCAATCGCGTTTCCTTCACGAACGATCCGCAAGCCGCATTTACAGGGGCGGAGTTGATCCTGTCGGCAGTGCCGTGCCAATTCATGCGATCGATCTGGTCGAGGCTGAAGCCCTTTTGTCCGATTGGAATTCCCGTCACGAGTGTTTCCAAGGGCATCGAGAATGAAACACTGCTTCGTCCCACGCAAATCGTGACGGACATTCTGGGAAACACGCCGGTTGTAGCGTTGAGCGGCCCCAGCATCGCGGCGGAGTTGGCAAACTGTCTGCCCGCGACGGTCGTTGCGGCGAGCGATGATCGATCCGTGGCTCGTGTCGTACAGCAGGCTTTTTCGTCGCAGTGGTTTCGGGTTTACACCAATACGGATTTGCTTGGCGTCGAACTTGCTGGCGCGATGAAGAACGTGATCGCCCTTGCGGCCGGCGTCGTGGACGGACTTAAGGCGGGCGACAATGCGAAGGCTGCATTGCTCACGCGCGGGCTGGTCGAGATTCAACGCCTCGGGGTGGCCATGGGGGCACGGCCTGAGACCTTTGCGGGCTTGGCCGGCATGGGCGACCTTGTGACGACGTGCACGTCGCCGATGGGGCGCAATCGATCGGCCGGCGAAATGATCGGCCGGGGCATGAAGCCGGCGGATGTCATTGCGGCGACCCCTTCGGTGATCGAGGGCATTCCCACGACGCAAAGCGTGATGCAACTGGCGCGACAATACAGCGTCGAGATGCCGATTACCGAGGCGATTCACGCGGTGCTTTTCCAGGGCAAGGAAGTGATTGCGACACTCAGTGAATTGATGTCGCGTCAACTCAAGGATGAGGACTGATCAGCGGCTTCTATCGCGGTTTTGCCACGGTCGCCCGCTCGAAGAGATCGCCCTTGACCCGTCGAACCAGCCCCTTGAGCTGTAAGCCAGTGAGTGCCGACGCGATCTGCGCGGGCGGCAAATCCGATATTTCGCACAGGGCTTCGATCGGCATTGCGTCCGATTCCAGTAATTCGAGCGTCCGGGTTTCCTGAGCCGTCAGGTTCAATGCTGGTCTTGGCGATGAAGGTTTGGACTCGAAGGGCAGGCTCGGCTGATTTTCGGTTGACACATCATCGATCGAAGGGCCTTCGCGAAGCGGCGTTGTGCTCGGCACGAATGCGGGCTTTGAGAGGATTTCTCCGACTGCGCCCAATTCCTGCAGCACGTCTTCCAGTTTGGTCACCAGCTTGGCCGCACCGGATTTGATCAATTCGTTGCACCCTTCCGCGCTGGGCATGTCGATGCGGCCGGGCAGCGCGAATACTTCACGGTTGTATTCGTTTGCAAGGCGCGCCGTGATGAGCGCGCCGCTTCGGCGCGCTGCTTCAACCACCAAAACACCGAGCGAGAGCCCCGCGATGATCCGATTTCTCGGCGGAAAATTCTTCGCGTCCGGCGCGATTTCCATCGGCAACTCGCTGATGGCCGCGCCCGATTCCGCGATTTGCTCAAATAGCTCTCCCGATTCGGGCGGATAGAGATGACAAAGTCCGCAACCCAATACGGCGATCGTTCTCCCGCCGGCGGCCATGGCCCCGCGATGCGCGGCGGTGTCGATGCCACGGGCCATGCCTGACACAACCGTAAACCCCGCGCCGCCAAACAAGCCGCCGAATCGCTCGGCCTGTTCCGCGCCGTATCGGGAGCAGTGGCGCGAGCCGACTATCGCAAGCGCGACGGCGTCGTTTGCCTCAAGCTTCCCGTGCACATAAAGGCACGGGGGCGGATCATCCATCATGCGCAGCGGTGCGGGAAAATCAGGATCCGCGTCGCATACGATGTGTACGCCGCGCGAACGGGCAAGCTCGACCTCCCGATCGATGTCAATCTGATGTCGCTCGCGGGCCACACGGGCGGCAAGGTTATCGCCGATGCCGCGCACACGCGTCATCTCGGCAACAGTTGCGCCCAGCACGCGGTCGATTCCACCCAGTTCACGAAGGAGCGATCCGAAGCGCACGGCCCCGATGCCATTGCATAGCTGTAGGCGCAGGTACTTCTTGCAGATTTCAGACGCAACGCCCGATTCGCGCATGGTGTTACCCGAACAATTGATACAGCGAGAGCGATGAAGGGTCGCAACGCGCCGTGCTCGCGCGAAATTCTATCGATGAGCGTCAAGAAAGGCCAGAATCGGCCCGCGAAATGGGTCAAGTTATTTTTGAATCACCGGGCCGGCTGTGAGGCCTTGTCGGCATGATCTTCAAGCGCCTGGCGACCGCGAAAACCGGCGTCGACCTCGTGCCAATGCGACACACAAGATTCGCCGAATCGCCAGCAAAGCTCGACGGGACGGCCGTTAATGAAAGCAAGAAAATCAACAATGCCGCGCTGCCAATCCTTGAGCTGGCAGCCGATTTGATCGAGCTCCTCAATCAGGTCCTGGAGGCCGTCGAGTTCGTCGGCATATTGGTCGCGAATGCGCTCAAGGTCTTCCATTGAGTGCATGTGGTCATTGGTCTGGCACCGCTCTTCGATGCGGCATATTTTTTTGTGTCGTGCAACGATGTCGCTCACGATGCGCGAGACGAGCGGCAACGAACGGTTTGCCTGGGCAAGCGTGAAGATTCTGCGCCCGCGGTGAATTTTGCCTTTTTGAGCGGCGGTGGCCGTACCGAATGATTCCATGACAGCCTCTTTTGAACCGGACTGTTGTATTACCTGGTAAGCGAACGAATTTTATGTACAGGGTCGAAATTACCAGCGCGGGTCCACGAAATCAACGAAACATCGAGCGAATCGCGCCGGTGTCCGATATTCGGAACAGGCGAATCGAGGAGTGCAAAGGTCCCTTAATTGAAGCACATACGGCAAGCTTCGCATTCGACACAAGTTGTGAAGGGGCGAGAATCATTTGCGCCCGGGCGACCCGAAACCATCGAATCCAAAGGCGGGCGTATGCACAGAGTTACCGGACTGGTTGCCAATTCACAGGCTACGAGCTTGCGGAATGGCAAAGCAAGCAAACGCCGGGCTGGGAAGGAGCGTGCCACATAAATGGCACCTACTTCGGAGGCGCTCGAAATTGCATAATACTGAAATCAGAATTCAGGTTCGATCAATCGCTCCATAAACAAATTCAGGTCGGTCAGGTCGGCGACATCCGAGTAATCAAAATCCGCCGCGCACAATTCATCCGGCGAGCCGCCTGTGATGAGTACATTTGTAAAGCCCTGGACATCGGCGCCGTCGACAAGCATGTCGCCGTTCAAGTCGCCCTTGACGCGTGGGCAGAACGTGACGCCCAGCAGCAACGACACAAAGGGGTTCACGTCGTCCGGCCCCGCACCATCCATGCCGTTCACATCGGCGGCACAGAGTTCGCGCGGGGCGCCGCCATTGAGCAGGACCGAGACAAATCCGGAAATGTCGCCGGCGTTAACGGCGCCATCATCATTCAAATCGCCTTTCAAACAAACAACTGTCGGTTCCATATTGCCTGAAATTACAAGTGCATAACCCTGCAAGCCGGAATTGACCGCGGCAGCGTTGATGTCGATGCGCCAAACACCCGTTTCCGGGTTCGAACGAAGCACCTGCTCGGAATTGTTGAGCGAGTCGGATGTCTCGCTGACGATTGATTCGGCATTGGAATCGAAAGCATTGCCGCTGTAGACATTGTTTGATGGATCGGTGACGACGAGATTCAGGTTATTGACCGGCGCGAGTGCGGCATTCAACGAAGCCGGAACATCGGTCCATACAAGGGAAATCTTCAGCCGCTCCGTGGAAGAAAGCACATTGATATGATACGTGTCCGAATCACCCGTCGAAAGGCCGTCTGCATTTCGAACATCATGAACCGCGAGCTTGCGCGCTTCGCCGTTGAAGTAAAGTGCATCATCCATCAGGACACGGCCATAACCCTCATGGGTTCCGAAGTATCCGGCTATGCCCGTCATATTGCGCGCTGCATTGATCATCACGGCCTTGAGCAGGGCGCCGGACGGTGTAAATGCATCGGTCACATTCGCTGCGCCGCCCGGATAGAATCCTTCCATGAAATACTGCCGCGCAAGTGTCACCATGCCCGATGCGGCCGGGGCCGACCAGGATGTCGCGCAAGCCTGGGTGGATACGCCGCAGGGCGTGAGTACGGCGGCGGAATTGGGGCAACCGGGAATCCATATTTCCGGTTTCTGGCGGCCGTCGGTTGTGGGGCCGCGGGCACCGCTGCCGATGCCCTCCTGATTGGGCGTGTCGAGCGTGGCCGCCGTGGCGAGGCAGTTCTTTGCATTTTCCGGTGAACGAATGGAACCCGGCAGGCTTCCCGCGGAACCATTCATGATGGCAACAAGAATGAGGTCGTCTTCATAGGTTCGGCTGAACGTATCGATATCGACGCACCAGGCGCTGTAGGCCACGACGGAACTGCTGCCCCAACTGTTGCTGTGAACGCTGGCGCCCAGATCATGGGCATATTGCAACCGGTCGAACAAATTGATCGTGGTGATGTTGCCGGTATAGTGCTGCATGACCAGTTTAGAGTTGTAGGCCATTCCGGTGAAATCGGGGTTGGTGGCCGACAGGTCGAGCCCGGCGAGGATACAGCCGGTGTAGGTGCCATGGTATCCAAATCCGCCGGGGATCGTCTGCCCATCGGCTACGAAATAGGCCAGCAGCTTGCGATGATCCGGTCCCGGGGGCACGGAATCATTGAAGGCGCAGTGGTTCGCATCAAGACCCCAGTCGATGAGGCCGACGACTTGATTCTCTCCGTGCAGGCCGGCATCCCACAGCGGTGTAAAATTCAACATATTGCTTTGTGCGATCCACGTCGTGGTCGAGTTTCTGGGAACACCTTCGAGTGCTTCATCCAAGAATTGAACTTCAGCAATGGCCGCAAGGTTTTCGGCCGCAGCCGAATCGATCTCAACTTCCATTCTGCAGTTTTCTTCGATCGGTTGCAGGTCGGTTATTTTTCCGGAAGCCTCGGCGACTTTTCGAGCCGCTTTTGCGAAGTCTGCACCGCCGAACAAATGAATCACCATTCTTTTCTTGCCGGCCAGCGCCAGTTGTTTTCGCTCATCGGTTTCGAATGTCTTAACGGTGAGCGCGGACGGCGCTGTCTTCCAATCGGATTCAAAGGAGCCTACCCAGCGGACGAAGCTCAGATTTCTCAATGCATCGCGATTCAGGTCGGCGCCTTTCACGATGTATGCGTACATCGGAAGATACTCCCCGAGCGTGATGCCGCTCGCGGCGATGGCTGCATGTCGATCGGCGGTGATGGGGCCATCGAGTTGAATGACATAATGGGAGCCAGGATCAAAAGCGGCATTCGGATCGTCCAACATCGACGTGGCGTTCGTCAGATCGAATGTGCCGGTCACCAGATAAAGCGCTTTGGGATTGCTGCCGAGTCGCTCCTGGACAGGTTGCGCGGCGTTTGCGAGAGGATCAAACGTCGCGGCCAGGGCCAGACACAACCATGTTGCAACGCGGAATTCATGCATTACGCGACTTCCTCCCTTTCACGATCCGCGGGATTTGCGACTTGCCGCCGTTTGCTACGAGGCAAACCTCCGGGATCAATTGTGGGTATCAATAGGTCGGATCATCCGCCAAGTTGATCCAGCGCAAAGAAACGCAGCCTTCTTGTTGGGAAAGGTGCAGAATACTGTCCGTAAATAGGGATGGCGGGCTGTCCCCACGTCCGTTTCCATTATCTTAGTCGCCTTGGCACGCGAAAGTATATGTCTCGAAAGCCGATAATTTCGGCCAATCTGCCGATATTTCACTGGGTCATATCGCACACAACACCGACGAATCGGGCACAGAATTCCCATGTCGAATGACCCGTCGGCGCTTATGAAACACTTGGAAGGACTCAGAAGACTGTATTTTGCGTGGTGCGTCGTTCCGCTCCTTCGTCTGGTCGGTCCTCGCGTGGCGACGGCGGTGGCCCGCCGATTGGCGGCCGGCGTGTTTGGATTGAATCCGCCGGGGCGAGCGCGGGGCATGCAGCGAATTCAAAATTCCATTCGCGAAAGACGCCTCCCATCAAGTAAGAACGATGCGACTTCGCTCTTGCGGGAGTCTTATTGCCAGTATGGCCGGTTTTGGGCTGAATCGATTTACTTGGCCGGCCGGTTGACAAAAACACGATGGCGCCGATTTGTGACCTGCAAGAGTGAGGACGCATTGCAGGAGTTGGCATGCGATCGGCGCGGCTGTCTCATCGCCGTAGCCTATCACGGCAACATCGCTGCCGCGGCATGTGCATTGGGTCATCTGTTTAAGCCACTGTATATCGTGATGGATGCCTCCATGTTGCCGAGCCGGCGTGTATGGCAACCCATCATTTCGAAAATGACCAATCTACACATTATCGAGCGCGGCGCCGCCGGGATGGAGATTCCGCAGGTGCTGGAAAATGGCGGGGCGGTCATGATGGTGGTCGAGCACGAGCGGGTTCGGGGGCGCGGTGCGCCGGTTCAATTCATGGGTAGACAATTCGAGGCGTATCCGACGATTGGCCGCTTGTCGCATTGGTTCGATGTTCCCGTGGCCGTCATGACCTGTCCGCGCGGAAAGAGTGCGTTTTGGTTTGAATTGCTGCTCCACGAAGTGATCGATCCACGGGCTGTGTCAAAAATCATGGGTGTATCTGAATCGGAGCGCGGCGATATCGGCTTCGAAATCACGCGGCAAACGTTGGCTGCGCTCGAGAAGGGTGTGTTGAAATCACCAGAGCAATATCTTTGGTCAGTACCAACAGCGGATGATGGTGCTCGATCGTTTCATTCGGCCAGTGTGCCGATCGATGTGATTGCTCCGCCCGGTCTTGGCAGACCGGCTGCTCAAAACCGTCGGGCAGATTCACTGATTGTGAACCGCGGATGACAGTCGCACACCTCGAATCAAATCACTGATAGGGGAATCGAATCGGCGTGGTTCCCCAGAATAGGTCGAATAGCGTGGGGTTTGCCAAAGCGGTAAGTGGTGGACACAGCGCCGGGTAGTTGGGCGGATCAAGCTGGGCATGCGCAAAGGGGGTTATGCCGAGAACGACCAGTCCGGCAAGGGTGAAGATTCGACCCCAGAATCCGGGAGCCATTGATTCCACTTCCAGATTCCTGTCGAAGTTGTCGCTGGCAGCTTCTGTTGATTCCGTGGGGTGTTTGTCGTCATTCAGTGAATTCATACTTGATATAGCGGATGAAGTGCGGATTCACTTCAGTTTCTTTCATGCCGCTCCAAAAGCCATGTTGGATCACGAGAAGCTGCTGTGCGGTGTTATCGGTCGCAGGGTGTTGGGCGAATTTGGACGACTGCTCACAAAAGTGCTTTTCTGATTCTTAACCGACGCTATGCTCTTAACTTTTCACGGCGTCCGGCAAATCGGTCGCTTCCGACCGCTTAATTTAGATAACGAGGTCAATGGCATGACAAACGCGGCGTCCGCAGGCCTGGTCTTCCCATCATGAACAACGCACCTTCCTGGGCCATCCCATCGGCTTATTCGTTCTCTTTTCACTGAATTGTGGGAGCGATTCAGCTACTACGGCATGCGCATTGCTCGTGCTGTACATGGTCGAATTCTTCAAGTGGACGCAGGAGAGTGCGTCGGGCGTTTACAAGTGGTACACCGCGCTTGTTTATCTGACTCCCATTGCCGGCGGTTTTTTGGCGGACAAGTTTCTCGGCAACAAGTGGGCGATCATCATTGGCGGCGCGATGATGGCTGTCGGTCAGTTCATGCTGACGATTCCCGACGTGAGCATTTTCTATATCGCGTTGGGATTCATGATCGTGGGCAACGGCTTTTTCAAACCGAACATGTCGGTGCAGGTGGGGCGGCTCTATCCGCAGAATGATCCCCGGCGCGACGGCGCATACACGATTTTCTACATGGGAATTAACGTCGGTGCGTTTCTGTCGCCGCTTGTGTGCGGAGCGCTGCGCGAGTCGCCGGGCCTTGGTTACAAGTGGGGGTTTGCGGCGGCCGGCGTCGGCATGATTGTCGGCCTAATCGTTTATCTGCTTGGTCTTCCGTTTGTAAAGGAACTGCCGCCAGACATGAAGTATGAAGCGAAGGACTCCGGCAAAGGCTCGGGCGCGCCGGCTTCGAAAGCTCTGACGGAAGCAGAGGCGGAAAAAACCCAGTCGGTTATTCCCAGTTTCTCGAAGCTTTCGCCACAGGTGTTTTATTTGCTGGGCGTGGTCCTCGTGGTGGGGGCGCCGATTTTTGGTGCATTGGGACTCGCGAAATGGGACAACGCCATTACTGCAATTATCGCGGCGTTCTGCGCCTTCTTTGCCGGTTGGATTCTTTCGAAACTGACACTTGCTGTTCGTGACCGGGTACTCGCGATTTATGCCGTGTTTGTCTTTGTCGTGTTTTTCTGGGGCGCTTTTGAACAGGCCGGAAATGCGATGAACGTCTGGGCCGATCAGACGACCAATCGCTACCTGACCGAGGAGCCGCCGGTTGCGGATGTGTATCCTGACCAATTCGTTGCAACGTCGGAACAGCCATTCTGGGAATTGCTGACCAGCGCATTTGGCCGCCTGATCGCGTTCAATCCTGTTTTGACTACGAGCTTCCAATCGATCAATGCGGCGGGCATTGTTTTCTTTGCCCCGGTTTTCGCATGGCTCTGGGTGTATCTGGCTCGCAGAAATCTCAACCCATCGATCGCGACGAAGATGGCGATCGGTGTTTTCTTTCAGGGCATTGCCTTCGCATTGATGATCTGGGCGGCGAAGTATGCCAATGGCCCGAGCGAAACAGATATTTCGCAACTGCCCTCTGTCGTTTTACGCGACGGCGACAAGGTCTTTTTTCCACGATTCACCCGACCTGACCGACGACAAGGGTTATGAAGCGAGAATAAAAAAGGAATTCAACGAAGAAGAGGCCATGATCGCGCAGGGCGGGCGCATGGTCTTCGACAAATCGGCGGGGAAGTTAAAAATGACCGGCGTGCTCGATGCCAACCATCGCGACCGCATGCTTCGTGCGACCGCGCCGGACTCTTTTATCACCGAGATCAAAAAGGTTGCGGCCGAAACCGCGAAGGCCAAGGCCGAGGCGGACACGAAGGGCGAAAAGTCTTTCACCGTCGAACATCGATTTGAGAATCTGCCGGAAGGATTTGACGCGGGATATTTGCGTGGCTTCGATCCGGAGAAAATTCGATTTGACGCGGCCGAGCGCAAGCTGATACTCAAAACGGAGCTCGCGGATAACCAGTACAAGCAGATTCTCGTGGCCGCGGCCGATCCGGAATTTCGTCGCGCCTTGAATGAGCTTTTCGTTGCGTCGGTCAAGTTCCGCGTCAGTTCCATGTGGCTCTTCTGGTTCTACATTCTCTGCACGATTGGCGAGCTCTGCCTCTCGCCCGTCGGCCTTTCGATGGTCAGCAAGCTGGCCCCGCGCCGATTCGCGACCATGTTGATGGGCATGTGGCTTCTGACGAGCTTTTTTGGAAACTTTGCGGCTGGTCTGGCCGGTGAGAATTGGGAACGGCTCGATCCGGGCAGCTACTTCACTTATATCACGATTGCAATGGTCATTGCGGCCGCGATTTGTTACGGGCTGGCAAAGCGAATTACGTCAATGATGCACGGGGCGAATTGACGATCGCTTGAAGAGTCCGTAGTACGTTGGGAAGTGGGAATCGATTAAACACGAAGCCCGGGCGTTCATTCGCTCGGGCTTCGTTTGTTTTGCGATTGTATTTGGCTTGTGCCCTTTCCGTTTGATGACAATGCGGAGTTTGTCACGCATTCATATCCGACCACTTCTTCGCCATTCGGCCGAAGACATACAATGCGATGGTCGCCAGAAATCCGACGGTTGCGAACGGCAACCATGACCAGTACTCAGGGTGGTAGAAATCCCACAAAATCGACGTCGTTTCTGGCCCTGTCTTACCCAGCACTTGCTGCAATTTCTCATAAGCTTCGGGCCGCGAAACGCCCACAGCCGTTTCAAGCGTGTGAATGTCGCCGTCCCACGTTTTGCCTTGACCAAAGGGCGTCTCATTGAGGAGGTACTTAAGAGACAGGATGGCCTTTTCACCGTGACGCGCATAAATCATGCCCGAGAGCCAATTCCCGACGCCCTGACCGATGCCTGTGGGTATCATGACATAACCGAGGTAGAGGCCCTTTTTTTCTTTCGGGGCGATGAGCGCCAGATACTCGCTTTTCTTCGGGCCGGTGAGCATTTCTCCAAGTGAAAAGAAGCAAATGCCCGCCAAGAGCATCCAGCCGCTTTGCGTCATGCCGGCCAGCAGGACGCCGGCCGTGACCACCATCATGCCGAACATCATGGCGCTGAGGGTTCGCAAACGCCGCACAATGTGTGACACCGGGGCGACGAAGAAAATGATCATGAGCGAATTCAAGGACAGCAGCACCTGCTGCGGTACCCGCAGGGTTCCGTCCGGACCCGTTTCCTGCCAAGTTTTGATGGGGGACATGGCGGCGATGCCCGAGCTATCGACCCAGTCTTCGATGAAGTTCGGCGCGAGATCCCAGAGTTGGTACATCATCATCCAAAAGCAGGACATAATGATGAGCCACGACAACAGGCGCGGCTCAAAAATATTGATGATCGTGCTCCACAGGACTTTGAACGGGCTGTCTGTCTTCGATGCGCCCGATGCAACGTCTCGAAATGTGAAAACGAGAAAAATGTTCAACACACAGAATCCGGCGCAGAACAGAAAGAGGTTGCGATAGGCCTCCTCGGTGTGATTGGTGCCGAGGACGACAGGGGAAAGAATGTGGCCGAAATAGGCCCCGATGTTCACGACTGCATAAAAAATGCCCCAGCCAAGGGACGAGTTCGATTTCGAAAGCGATTGGGCCATGGCGCCCTGAATGCTGGGTTTGAAGAACGATGTGCCGCATGCCAGAAATATGACACCAATGAAGAACCCCTGATAGGAATGTTCCATCGCCATGTAGCCGTAACCGGCCACATTGAGCAGCATCGAGATGATCATCAGGCGCTTGTAGCCGTAACGATCCGCAAAGCCGCCGGTGACGATGGGCAGAATGGCCTGAATGATGGCCCACCAGAAGTAAATGGTGCCGTTGTGCAGGGCGGTCATTTTGAGGCCGCCCGGTTCTGAAGCCTGCATGATGAAAATAGCGGCGATGGGCCGGAGGGTGTAATAGGCCAGCCGCTCCATCATTTCGATGGTCATCAGCAGCCAATAGCCGAAGGTGAAGCCGGCGGGGGTAGAGTTGCCGGTGGCGGCATCGTCGATCACGGCGGCCGTGGAATTGCCTGGGGTAGAGGGAACTGAAGCTGTCAAGTTGGATTACTCCCTCGCCTTGGCGCGAAGGCAATCAAGATAGACAAAGAGACAGAGTATGCCGAATGCAATGAGCCCCGCCCAATTTTGCGCTGCCTCATCGCCGACGTAATGGCTGATATCGACGGCATCCAATGCACTATCGTTGATGAGCTTTATGATGCTCTTGATGACACCGATGATCGCAGCGCCGGCAATTAGGCCCGAAGCCAGCAAAATCCCCTTGTCGTTTCGCGCTTTCGATTTGGCGGGATTGCCGGAGCTTTTCTGTACCATCCAGGCGACGATGGCACCGATCAAAATCGGCGTGTTCAGCGCCATCGGAAGGTACATGCCCAGCCCGAACGCCAGCGGCGAGATTCCCAGAATTTGAAGAATCAACGCCACAACGACCCCAACGCCGTACACGGTCCAGGGCACGTCACCTGTACCGACAAAACTCTTGAGTGCCGTGGCCATCAGGTTTGCCTGCGGCGCCTGCAACGCATCGGTGCTGGTCGTCGAATCGTAGCCCGGCGATTTAGCCAGAATCATGATCGTGGCGGTAACCACGGCGGAAGCAAGGACGGACGCGAGAATCGCACTCCACTGTATTTTTTTCGGGCTGGCGCCGACCCAATAGCCGATTTTGAATTCGGTCACGAGTGTTCCGGCCATTGATAGTGCCGAAGCAACGACACCACCAACCAGAAGCGTGGCCAGCATGCCGGCCTCGCTCTTGGGCAGGCCGGCCGCCAGCAATGCAACCGCCGTGATAATGATGGTTGTTACGGTCATGCCGGAAATCGGCGTGACCGAGATCATGGCAATGGCCCATGCCGAGACCGTCGTAAATACAAAGGCGACGCCCAATGCGAGCAATAGGGCGATGACCGAAAGCCGCTCGGCCCCCTGCATGCCCGACAGCGCAACAAATCGAAAATAGGCCCATATGGCCGTCGCAGTGACCAATCCGAGAAGCAGCAGGATGGGATAACTGATGTCGGTGTCGGTGCGGTCGTGCGCCGCGCCGCCGGACTTGAACAAGCCGCCAAGGGCCTGGCGAAGTGCCGTCACAATGACCTTGCTCATCTTGATGATGGACAAAATGCCCGCGGCGAAAATGCACCCGATGCCGACACTGCGCGGAATCGCGAGAAACAGGTCATCTGCACCGGGAAGAAGCCCCATCACAGCGATGTCTCCAGCCCCCTCGTCGGCCCGCAGGACATAGGTGCGTTTTTCGTCCCGAATGCGCCAGGACTTTCCGGCCTCTTTTACGGTGATTTTCGCGTCAGCCTTTGTGATCGGATGACCGGCGGCTTCAAAGATCGGCTTGAGATCATCGAGTGCGGCCTTCCGCAAGTCCAACTTTTCTTGATCGGACAGCGCGCTCTCGGCCAAGCGATCCAACTTCGCGGCCATTGCTGTCGGAACCGACAACATTTGAGTTTTGTCAATGGTTCCGTGGGTGGGATTCCGCCTCGCCGTTGATCAGACGCACTTGTTCGTAATTCAAGGGAGAGAGGAGCGGAATAATCACAAACCAGGACAGAAAAGAGCCGGCGACAATAATGGAGGCGTATCGAACACCAATGATGTATCCAAGGCCGACGAATTCAGCACCTGTTCCCAGCGAAAACACCGCCTTTACTTTCTCAGTGAAGGCCTCGATCTTTGGAATCGCCGCAGTGGAGAATTCTTCGCTGAACAACTTCATCGGGCTCGAAAGCCAGTTGTAAACCATTCCGATGATAAATGAATAAATAAGAACAATGGCATGAGACCCGCCGCCGGACCCCGTCACGAGAATTTCGTTGGTCGCCGTGCCTTCGGGAAAGGGGAGTTTCCCGTGCATGTCCTTGACGAAGTAACGCCTGAATGGCACGAGCAGCAAAACACCCAGAATCGCACCAATCAGGGGTACGAGAAAAATCATGAAGAAAAGGGACACGCCGTCGATTTTCAAATTCTCATTGAGCTTCAGAATATATATTGCCGGCATCGTGAATACGGTTCCTCCGGCCACGATTCCGCTAGTGGTGCTGATCGCGAGAATGTTCACATTTTCCAGGATGCTGCTGGCCCGGCGGCCGGCCTTCAGCAATGCACCGGACATGCCGACCGCCAAGATGGAGATTGGAATCGCGGTCTCGATGCCCTGGCCGACCTTCAATGCCAGATAAGTCGCGGCCATTGAGAAGACGACATTCATCAAAATGCCGAACGCGATCGACCGTCTTGTCACCTCGGGCACGGTCACATTCGGCGGTACCATCGGTTGATAGGATTCACCCGGTTGCAACTCGCGGTAGGCGTTTTCGGGCAGTTTGGTCAGGACCTGCGTCGGTTCGGTGGATATGAATGTTCCTTCGGAACTGAATGAGAAATTGAAAATGCAAAATAAAAAAGGCAAAGGAAAAACGTCAGACGTTCGGCTCGATGATTTCTTGCATTTTTCCTTTTACAGTTTTCATTTTTCTTTCCCCAAAGTTGTGCGAGTTCCACAAGCGTTTTTACCGCGTTTTCCATTTGCTCCAGGCAGGCAAACTCCAGCGGCGAGTGAAAGTTGTGCATGCCGGTAGAGAGGTTGGGCGTCGGGAGGCCCTTTTCGCTCATGCGCGAGCCGTCGGTGCCGCCGCGTATGCTTTGGTATTTCGGCTCGACGCCGGCGTTGCGAATCGCCTGCTCGGCCAGCTTGGTCGCTCGCGGCTCTTTCTTCAGGTATTCGAGCATGTTGCGATATTGCTCGGTCACGTCGATCTTGATTTCGGCTTCGGGGTGCTCGGCTTTTAGTGTGGCTGCGATGTTGCGCAGGATGTTGGCTTGATCTTCCAACTCTTTTGTTACGAAAGATCGCAGAAGCACTTTGATTTTCACTTCCGGCACGCCGCCTTCGATGACGTACGGGTGCAAAAAGCCGACGCGGCCTTCGGTTGTTTCCGGCGACATGGAGTGCCACGGGATGCGCTCGATGAACTGGCCTGCCAGGCGGATGGCATTCACCATGCGGCCCTTTGCAAAGCCGGGGTGAATGTTCTTGCCGGTGATCATTACGGTCGCAAGATTGGCCGACCATGTTTCGTTTTCGATGTTGCCTTCGTCTTCGCCATCGAGGGTGTAGGCGCAGGTGCAGTCGATTTTTTTCAAATCGAGATGGTCGGTGCCGTGGCCGATTTCTTCGTCGCAGGTGTAGATGATCCGCACCGGGCCGTGCTTGATCTGCGGGTTGGCCATGAGTTGGGCCGCTGCGGTCATGATGACTGCGACGCCGGCTTTGTCATCGGCGCCGAGCAGGGTGGTGCCGTCGGTGGTGATGAGGGTCTTGCCCTTCATGTTTTTGAGGGCGGGGCATTCACTGACTTTGATGACGCGTGCAGTGTCACCCGGGAGCGTGATGTCCTTGCCGTCGTAGTTTTTGATGATCTGCGGCTTCACATTCTTCGCGGTGAATTCCGGCGAGGTGTCAACATGTGAGCACCAGCCGATGGTCGGGGCGCCAGGAACGTTGCCGGGCACGGTGGCCATGACGATGCCGTGTTCGTCCATCGTCACGTTTTCCAATTTCAATGCGCGAAGTTCATCCGCGAGAATTTTGCCAAGCTCAAGCTGCCCCGGGGTGCTTGGATAGGTTTTGGAATCTTCCTTTGCGGTGGTTTCGACTTTAACGTATCGAATGAATCGATCTAGCAGCGTGTCCACGGCCGTCCTCCGATTGATGTGCGAGAGCGCGCCTGCCGGTCACATGCAATCCTGACTATGCATGACCTTTCTCTCGCAACGGGTTTCGATGGGCGAATCTTACTATGAACCGACCATCACACCACGCCCCGAATTCTGATTTTTTGAATCTCGTCAGCGTTGATCAGGTTCCCATTTTTTCAACGATGCGAAAGTGTTTTTCTTCCACCGGCATGACCGACAATCTTTGGCCCCGCTTTAGTACGAGCATCCCGCCCAGATTCCGGGTGTTCTTCAAGTGCTCCAGCGAGATTACGTTTGGAAACATCGATACGAATTCCACGTCAACGGCGTACCAAATCGGTTCACTCTTCGTTGATTTCGGGTCGTAATGAGAGTCTTTTGTATCGAATGCGGTTGGATCGCCATAAGCCGTTTTGCAGATTCGCGCGATGCCGGTCACGCCGGGGGGATCGCCATTGGAGTGGTAAATCAACGCAAGATCGCCGACGGCCATGTCGTCGCGAATAAAGTTTCGCGCCTGGTAGTTTCGGATGCCGCTCCAGCATGTGCGGCCGTCGCGCTGCAGATCGTCAATGGAATAGTCGCTTGCTTCGGTCTTGAGCAGCCAGTATTTCATTTCGGCCATCAAGTGCTCTCCCATTCGACAAGAAAAAAGCCCGAAGCGAGCGCTTCGGGCTATCGAGAAATCACAAGTTCAGTCAAACAGCGATTTGTCAGGCCATGCCGGGCACTTTTGTGATTCGGCGCTTTGACTTGCGGCTGTTCCGGCGATTTCGGTCAGACGGCTTTTCGTAGTATGCGGTTCGCTTCATTTCACGCAAAACACCTTCGCGTTCGCATAGTTTCTTCAATCGTCGCATCAACTGCTGAACAGGTTCACCGGGTCGTGGTTTGACTTTGATCATTGGTTGCGATTATTCCTTCATTTCAAGCGTTTTCGGTTATTATTCACCAGATCTCTCATGGCATTTTGTTTCAATGCCTTGAAATCCGATTGAAGACCGTAGAGTGTACAGCCGCCTTCGGATTTCGGCAATACGGTGTTTGAAATTCGGCTTGGTCTTTGGAAACCAAGCGGCTCCTTGCCCCGAAGCACATTCGCTTCGTCAAAACTCAGATTGCGATTGAATCGTAAGTCTCTGTAGATTAGTGTTTTATGCTGAGAATCTTGATTGAATGCTCGGCTTTCGGCCGCGTTTGATCTTTGGCAGACGAATAAGGGCGGCATTCAACTCCGGCAATGGCAGCGAAGCATTGTGATTGCATCTTAGGTCGAATTTATGCCACAGAAACCTCAAGACCGGTCAGCCGAACGTCTCGAAGAGCATCTGACGATTTATCCCCATCTCGCGGATCGCATTCTACGGCAGTTGCTCTTTTCCCTTCACGAGCGGGGCGTCGTCACCATCGATCAGATTTATGAAGAGGCCCGCGCGGCCGCCGGCAGGGTTCCACCGCAAGACGAGGTCAACAACCCTAACGTCGCGAATGCGCCGCGAGGCGACCAGAACGAACGCGACTTGGTGAATCAAATCACGATGCGCTATGTCGTAGAGTCGCTTCGCGCGCACGAAATCGACGAAGTTGTGAATCTCACGCTCAAGCGGGAAGAAGCGGACAAACTCCGGGCCATCGTGACATTGGGGTCGGTTTCGTTTCGCCTGCTGGCCGATACGGTGCGACGTTTCTGCGCGTTGCCCGAAGGCGAATTGCAGCTCACCCCCGATGAGGCCATGGGAATTCGTGTTGGTTTGATTCGTCACATGATCAGTGATCAGCTCGAGTTTATTGCCATTTCAAAGCGATGGCTGCGAATTCGCGATTTTGAAGGTCTTATCGAGCGAACCATCGGGCCCGAATCTGGAATGGGGCGTGTCGGCGGGAAGGCCGCCGGCATGTATCTGGCCGCGACAATTCTCGGAGCGCGCCGCCATACCATTCCAGCGGAAGCGGCGAAGCAGCCGGGTTTATCCAACTATACGCCGACCTCGGCGCCGCAACACGACGCCTTTGCGCTGGCGATGCCGGAGTCGTTCTACCTGCGCTCGGACGTGATCGAAGACTTCATCGCATTTAATGGTCTAGGCGAATATCAGAACCAAAAGTACAAGACGCCCGACGAAATCCACAAGGAATACAGGCTGATTCGCTCGGTCTTTCGAAATTCCGATTTCCCCTCGGGGATCATCGATCAATTGCGGAACATGCTCGTCAAGATCGGCGATCATCCCGTTATCGTGCGATCCAGCAGCCTTCTGGAAGACCGATTCGGCACGGCCTTCAGCGGCAAATACGCGAGTTTGTTCGTCGCCAACCAAGGCACGATCGATGAGAGACTCAGTGCGTTGCTCGGAGCCATCGCGGAGGTGTATGCCAGTGCGCTGGGCCCCGATCCGCTGATTTACCGCCGTGAGCATGATTTACTGGACTATGAAGAGGACATGGCCGTTCTAATCCAAAAAGTGGTGGGACAGCGATTCGGCCCGTACTTCGCACCAGCCTTTGCGGGAGTCGCCTTGTCTCGCAATGAGTATCGATGGAGTCCCCGGATCAAGAAAAACGACGGCCTGCTGCGCATTGTCATGGGACTTGGAACCCGTGCGGTGGATCGCGTCGCGGGCGAGTCGCCGCGGCTGGTCGCGCTGGGTGTTCCGACGCTTCGCTATGAATCGAGCGCGAACGAGATCATGGCCAATGCCCAGCGTACGATCGATGTTATCAACGTGGAAACGAATCGGCTGGAGTCGATTAAGCTGGAGCAGCTCCTTGAATACGCATCTGATTTTCCGATGCTCGATCGGTGCGTGTCAATTCGTCGTGACGGCATGCTGGCACCACCGATGGGGACTTATATCGACACGCCGCCGCGCGATTTGTTTATTACATTTGACAAGCTGATGAATGAAGGGAGTTTTCCGGAGCAATTGAGGCAGATACTTCGAAAGCTGGAGGATGCCTACGGCGCGCCGGTTGATGTCGAATTTGCCCACGACGGCGAAAGGCTCTTTATTTTGCAATGTCGAACGTTGAGCCAGTATACGGAATCAGAGGCGGTTCGAATTCCCACGGATATTCCCGACGAACGAATTATCTTCAGCGCCAGCAAATTCATTCGATCCGGGTCGGTGGAAAATATCGAATACATCAGATACGTCGACCCGCGCGACTATGACAACGTTCCGACACGCGAAGAGCGCGTGGAAATTGCGCGCACGATTGGACGAGTCAATGAGAAACTGGCGGGCAAGCGATTCATCCTGATCGGGCCCGGTCGGTGGGGAAGCAATGACGTGCGCCTGGGAGTGCCGGTTTCCTACGCCGACATCAACCGCACGGCCATGCTCATTGAAGTGGCAAGGGAAAAGGACGGTTATGTCCCCGAAGTGTCCTACGGCACGCACTTCTTTCAGGATTTGGTTGAGGCTCGGATCGTTTACCTGCCACTTTACCCCGATGATCGTCGAAATCGATTTAATGACACGTTTCTTGGGGGCGCTCCAAATTGTTTGAAGGACCTGATACCAGAATCTGAGTCTACGCAGGGCGTAATTCGCGTGATTCATTTGCCGTCGGCCGCTGGGGGCCGGCTGCTTCAGGTGGATATGAACGGCCAGGAAGACCGGGCGGTCGCGTATCTGCGCCACGATTAGATCGTGTTAAGGGTTAGTGAAACGGTTGCGGTTCGGATGGGAATAAAGTGACTCTTCCCATGTTTATCCAAAACGGTCATTAAGGATCATAACCGTTTTTCCTGTATGCATTTACGGCGTTTATTATGGGATGCACGATTGAACCGAGAGATTTCATTCGAGCGAGTACAGGAAATGTAAGACCGAAAAAAACTTTTTGTGGACTCAGAAAAGCATTGACATTACTAGGTCCGATTCGTTAGATTAGTCCGTAAGTGGAAGAAGGCGCGCCCCGCGCATGGAGAGGAAACACGGGGCAGCGTAATAGTCGGTTTTAAGGATGGAGCTGAAAACAGCTCCCGAGGAGAAGGAAGCTTCAATGACCAAAAGGAACTTTATCTGCATCGTTGCTGCAATAGCCGCAGTTTTTGCGGCTGGCACACCGGTATTCGCTTCTGCCTGGGGATTTGGAACGGCATCGGGTTCGAATGCCGCGTTCGCTTGGTCGAACGGTGACCATTTGGATGCGGTTGCGGACAGCACTGCTTTTGGATCGCCCACCGTCGATAATTACGGTTTCTTCTTTCAGAACGGCTATGGCGACATGTCGTTTAATGCCGATTCGGTGAATCGGCCCTTTATCGACGCCAGCACCCAGTCAGACGTAGACATTGCCGGCTCTACGCCGGGTGGTGCGCTTCCAATCAATCAAATCATTATTCGCGAGGGCGGTACGTGGGGTGTGGAGGCTGGTTTCAATCCGGAGGACCTACTCTTTGTGGCGGCCAGTTTTTATCTCAATGAGCACGTGACAAATGACTTTACAAATGTCATTCCCCTTCCTGCTGCGACTTTTCATCCGGATGGCACATGGTCAATTGAGTTTACCCTGACTTACAGTGATGCTTATGCTCAGCGGGTCGTTGGCTCATTCCCTAACGCTCCGTTTACCGCATTTGACTGGCAGTTCACCAATCAGTTGTTTGCTTTCGGTTCGACATCCGACACATTCATCAACAAGACCTATGCACACATTATTTTCCCTGAGCCGGCATCGCTCGCGTTCTTGGGGCTGGCGTGTCCATTGGTTCTGCGACGAAGTCGGAAGTAATAGCAGTAATATTTGTGGTTTGACGAAAAGAGAGAGTAAAGAAGAATAGTCATCATTCATTACGCATGAGGCGTGTACACATCGGAGGAGAGGATTGAGATGAAGCAGCTATCTCGTAGTTTGGCGGTCGCGTTTGCAGTGGTTTCGCTTGCTGGAGTGGGAAGTGCCCAGGCAGGCATTTGGGGTAATTCGGGAGGTATTGCACCTTCCGGCAACTTCAGCTGGAGCAACGGTCAGGATGTCAACGGATTCTTCGGCGATCCCGTCGTTACGCCAGATGACCGATTTGTCTTTAGTGTGGGCGGTTTTTCGGTAACGGATGCATTTCCTGATGTCGGAGCCACCACCAAGTCAGATACTGTCGGCTGGGATTTGCACATTGCACCGGGCTATCAGCTCACAGGCGTGGAAGTTCGAATCCAGGGAACTTACTCAGTCAAGGGTGAAAACTCATACGTCATGTTCGCTGGCGACTTCGACATTGACGAGCTTGGTGGTGCCCTTCGAAACTTTACAGCGCCGATCATCACGACTCCGGTCGGTTTTCCGTTATTTGGCCCCAATAACACGACGCAGTTGAACAAGCAGTATTCGGCTGTTTCGACTGTGGATGTGAGCTTTGAAAATCCGGATGATGATCTGCATATCAGCTTCTGGAATTTCCTCGAAGCGTTCAAGGCTGCAACAACAGACGTTGCTTCCATCAATCAACAGTTTCAGAACTTCGAAATTGAAATCGCGCTCGTTCCGGAGCCTTCCACTCTCGCACTGCTCGGTTTCGGTGCCATTGCCTTGATTCGACGGAAGCGGAACTAATTTGGGTTCTTTAACGGGCCCAAGTCAATCTTGAGCCGGTTTTGAGCGTAGGGTTGGAAACCGCTTGCATCCGAGTGTTGCGATGTGGTGTTCGAATCGAGCTCTATATAAGTGAATAGCATAGTGCAGAGGCCGGTGCATGCGATGTACCGGCCTCTTTTCGTGTACTCAAAGCGGCGGGAAGAACAATTAAGGGATTCGCGACCTTAAGGGCGGTCGGGAATTGAATAGGCGTTATTTGGGTGTTGGGTTAGTTTTTCGTCGGTGTTGGATTTGTTTTAGGGATCGGGGAATTGTGTGTTGGGATTCTTGACGCATTGCTTTTGCGTGACGGAAAGCGAAGCCGCGTCGGAATCTTCAGGTTGGGTTTTCTGCTTTATCAGTCGAGCCCGAATCTCAAGTCATTCCCCAAAGTTGCTGCGATTTCATTAATAGGATTTCTTAGGACCGATGCGCCCATTCGTGCATCAGTCAAGACTTGTAAAGCACTCATGCACTTGCGGATTAGAAGAGAACTCACTTTTCCTGCAATTGTCGCGATGTCGCTGCACTTTGTTGCAGGTATCGCATCGGCTGTGCCGCCGGAATTGGAAGATACTGCTGCCAATCCGGACAATTGGCTCGTGCTTTACAATACGAATAATCAAGAGAGCATCTATTGGGTACAGTGGTATTCCCAGCAGCGCTCCATCCCCGTGGGAAACCTGATCGGCCTCAATGCTTCAACGGGAGAGCATCTTGCAACACTTGAAGATGTACAAACGCAAATCGTCGGTCCAGTCCGCTCGCTTTTGGATAGTGACGACGAGCTCCGTGGCCGAATCATGGGCATTCTACTCGGCTACGGATTGCCGGGACACTATTCGACGCCTCCGTTGGGCGGTCCCGGTGGTTTCTCCGTGGCAGATGCGCTTCAGGACATGTATGACGACACGTTGCCGCCCGCTCAACAAAAACAGAACAACCTGGTGAGCCCGTTTTATCAAAGCGCGTTGTTGCCTCCGACTGGAAGGCTTACCAGGGACACCCTTCCTGAAAATGTCTATATCGTTGCTCGAATTGATGCGCCGTCGCTTGGCATGGCCTACGCTTTGACTATACGAGCAAAACGCATCGAGTCCCCTGGCAGCTACATCGATACAGAGATCGGCTGGTACGATTACACAGATTCGCATTTTACTTCCGGCGTTTGGCCTTGGCTTCGAACTGCTGTGGAGACATCTTCATTGGCCGTTCCTTGGCAAGCATTCGATTCTGATTTCGAAGGAACCGCGAACGATGCCTTTCGAATTGATACCCACGATGTCGCTGGTTGGAACGACGGAAGGCTTTACACCGAATTTCCGGGATCGCGCATATTTGCCTACAACTTCAACAGTTGGGGCGCAACCACCGTTCGAAGTTCGACCAATGAAGGCGGCCGATTCGTGCCGAATGCAATCATCAACGGCTATGCGGCAGCTCTCGGCGCAACTGGCGAGCCGCAATTCACCGCACCGCTTCCCGCAATTCTGTTGGCCGGCCTGCAGCAGGGCTGGACGCTTGGGGAGTCGTTTTTCTTATGCAATCCGTTGAATGACTGGATGTGGACGCTTATCGGCGATCCATTGCTGACGGTGCCACACTGGTTCGACGAGTCACCGCCGCCGCCGATCGAAATGGGCGATATCAACGCGGATGGTTCTGTGAACGGAGTTGACATCAGCCTTCTTTCGCAAGCCATGCTCGGATCTCTCGAAGATCCCGAAATGCTCGCGCGCGCCGATCTGTCCGGCGATGGGCTTATAAATGATGACGATGCCTTCCTTATTCTGGGGCCGACTCTCTGGAGCACACCAACCCCAAGCGCGCTACAGGGCACCGCTGACTTGGATTCAAATGGGCGCTTGGACGGCCAAGATGTCGACCTGTTCATCCAGCTTTTGATTGGCGGGGACACTTCGCTTTGGCCTTTGCGAATAGTCTGGGCCGCCGACATGAATCTGGACGATCAACTGTCCATGCTGGACTTGCCTATTTTTGTTGACCGAATCGTTACAGCGATGGCCGATGAGCCGTCGCCGCCCATCCCACCGCCCGATGAGACGGATCCCGAGCCGTAACAGGGTGCCGAATTGGAGACCACGAAGCGGAAATAATGCGCTCAGACGAGTAATTCTCTGCGTTTTGTGATCATCATTTCTGCGTCGCCCCAGGCAAGTTGATACAATAGATCATCGTTAATCCCGAAGTGCGATCATCCAAATGATCGCCATTGAATTATTGAAATTCATATTACGTTATGAACTTTGTTGCCAATCAAAAAAACATGATCGCCCCGCTCGTCATCCCACTTGTGAGACTACGCGTTCTAACTCTGACACTTGCTTTCGTTGTTATCGGCGCCATGTGTAATGAGTCATTGGCGTTATCCGGCGATGCGATTCGCGTTATCCGATCACAAAACAGTGGACTGCCGACCTGGGTGCTGTTGCCAGGTGGAAGGGCAACGACCACGCCGGCGGGTTCTTCGGGAGCAACAGCGCGAACACCGGAAACTGATGAACTGCGCAATCGCGATGCGCTAGCGGAAATGGCACCTCATTTCGGCGTCATTTCATCGCGCGATCAGCTTGCATTCCAGGAAAGCACCACGGATCCGCTCAATCATGTCCGCGCCCGCTACAGGCAGATTCACCGGGGCGTTCCCGTTTTCTCGGGTGTTTTGCAATTGCATTTTGATTCTCAGGATGCGCTAGTTCTGGCCAATGGTCGCATTTATCCGATTCCCGAAAGCCTCAGCACGAGTCCCCGCCTATCGCCAAGGGAAGCCGAGGTCGTGGCCATTGAAATGATGGGCGATGGTTCGCCAAAGGCTGAGAGCAATGAGCTGGTTGTGGTTGATCCGGGCTGGTATGGCGATCAACCGGTGGGCGCGAGACTTGCGTATCACGTTATCCTCGCCGACGAGACGAAGCGGGCCGAGGAGGCGTTTTTTATCGATGCGGAAAACGGCGACATTCTTGATCGATGGTCGCTCCTGTGTACCGCGCTCGATCGGCGGGTTTATGATGCCTTTGGTCTGACCCAACTTCCGGGCGGCCTGATTCGTTCCGAGGGCCAGGTCTCCAATGGCGATCCCGAAATCGATCGCTTATATGACTACAGCGGCGATGTTTACGAGTACTTTCAGCGCGGCTTTGGTCGCGACAGCTACGATGGACTCGGATCGCCGATTATCGCCACCGCTTATTACAACACGCAGAACTGTCAAAACTTTCCCAATGCCGGATGGAGCTTCGTATTTCGACAGATGTTTTTCTGCCCGGGGTTGACCGTTGACGACGTAATTGCCCATGAATTTACGCATGGCGTGACTCAATATAGCGCGAATCTGATTTATCAGAATCAACCCGGCCAGCTCAATGAGAGCTTCTCAGACATCTTTGGCGAACTGACCGACATGTTCAACAGTGATTCGGCATTTGCCGGCTCATCCGGTCCTACACCATGGACGCCTCATCCAAGCGGTACCGGGATCGACGCACCAAATGGCCTGCGAAGCAACGTGTGCAGTTACTCCAACGAGGGCTACGCGAACGGAGTGCGCTGGCTGATTGCCGAAGACTCCGACATATTCACAAGCGGCCTTCGCGACATGTGGAATCCCTCGTGTCTGCAGCATCCCGATCGGGCGTCTTTGCTCACTGCCCAGCCTTGCATTCTTGTAGACAACGGCGGGGTTCACAGTGGCAGCGGCGTATTGAATCATGCGTTTGCCATTGCTTGCGACGGAAAGTCCTTTAATGGCCAGACGGTTTCAGGATTGGTCCCATCAAGGCCGGAGCCATCTGGTACCGCACCTAACAACCTATCTGACGGTCGCCTCGGATTTTGAGGATGCCTATTACGCGATAAACCAGGCTGCGAGCGATCTGGTCGGAATGATGCCGCTCGATCCGCGAACCCGGAATTCCTTCTTCAAGCGCAATCACCATCGCCGATGTCGCCGAAGTCAACAAGGCGCTGCTCGCCGTCGAGCTGAACTTTGCCGGAACATGCGGGCAAACGATTCCGCTGCTCGATTCGACGCCGCCGCCGGAATGCTCAAACGAAGTCATTGTCTTTGTTGACGACTTTGAATCCGGCGCACCGGGTTGGGCAGTATTCAACACCGCGCCGACCACGCCCTATGACTGGAGCCTGTCGACCAACCTGCCATTTGACAGGCCGGGAACTGCCTGGCGGTGTGATGATCCGAATTTCGGAGATTGTTCTGAATCGTCGCCTGAAGCGGCGATTCACTCACTCGTGAGTCCGTCCATCACGGTCCCTTCCGGCCTCTCGACGTTGTTGCTTTCGTTCACGCATTTCGTCGAGACCGAGCCCAGGTACGACGGCGGCACGCTGCAGTTGCGGGTCAACGATGGGCCGTGGTTTTTTGTGCCGGCGCTGGCATTCGCTTTTAATCCGTACAACACGAGTTTTTTTTCAACAGTGCAAGGCAACTCAAATCCGCTGGCAGGTCGCGTTGCCTTTACAGGGGTGGAGTGGGGCATGGGGCTCTTCGCTTGTCGATATCGGTGCGTTTGCGTCGGCGGGCGACGCGGTGCAACTGCGATTTGATTTCGCAAAGGACGATTGCTTTGGATTTACGGGCTGGTTTGTCGATGACGTTCGGATTTTTGGTTGCCTTTCCAGTGGCGATTGCGATGCGAATGGCATACCCGACGAAATCGATGTGAATCTGGGCGGGGGGCCGACGGTCTTGCTGCGGCAGGTCCCAAACAACTCCTCCGGCAGTTTGAGCGATGCGGATCCGCATCCAACGCTGGGTGTCAACACTTTGGCAGAGAATTTCGACCTCATGCGGCCCTCCATTCTTGAATCGCTCAAGATTTGGGGTGCTTATACCGGAGATACGGTGGTTCGGACGACTTTACCGTTCGGATTTATACGTCGGCGAATGGCCTTCCCGGCACGCTGATCTCTTCACAGTCCGGCCTGGCATCCACGCGGATTTCAACAGGACGATCCTTTCAATGTCGGCGAGCATGAATATGTCTTGACGCTGAACGAGCCGGTCAGTCTGGCGGAAGGTCAATACGTTCTTGGGTTGTTCAACAACACGGCGGGCTCGTCGACCACATGGATTTGGGAGCGTGCCTTCTTTGGATGGCTGCCGGGGAGCGCGGCTGGGGCAGAAGTGCGTCACCTGTTGTTTACGATCAAACCTCAACTTCTCGATCGATCTCATCGGGCGCTATTGGGGGATTCTTCGGGGCGATATGAACCTGAATGCCGAGGTCGATTTTGTCGATGTCGAGCCGTTTGTTTCCGCGCTTCTGTCGGGACCGGCCGGGGCGGACGGCCTTTGCGCGCGGATATCAACCGGGACGGCGTAGCGGATGGTCTCGATATTCAGGGTTTTGTGGAATGCGTGCTGGCGGACGGGTGTTCGTAATTCACCTCACGGACGGCGCATGCGAATCTCGCGGGACTCAGCCTGTGCTTCGAACAAGCGGCGCGTGACGGATTCGACAATCGCCTCAGTCGAAGATGCCGCCACTTCTTCACGCGTCATGGTTCGCCCATGGACGATGTGTACGCGATAAGGGCGGGGAAGAATCTTTCCCCGCGGGAAAGCTCGAAACGTACCATCGATCAACAGCGGAACAATCGGAACTCTGGCCCGTTTGGCGATTTCGAGCGAATTCGGATTAAGCGGGCTGATCTCGCCGCTGTGCGATCGCGTCCCTTCTGGAAAAATCATGACGACCTTCCCATCGCGCAGTCGTCGCAGCAGTTCCTTCACGGCGGTAATGTCGGCTTCGCCGCGTTTGACGGGAAACGCGTTTACATACCGGATCATCCGGCCGAAGTACGGATTGGCGAACAGGGTGTCGCGGGCAATATAGGAACACTCACGCCACAGGCCGATGCCGCCGGCGATCGGGTCGAGAAAACTCTGGTGGTTGGCTGCAAGCAATGCGCCCCCTGTCGTCGGAACGCGATCAGCATGGAGTATCCTACAGCGAAAGTAGGTGCCAAATGCAATTCGGCACGCGGCGCGGGCAATTCTGTAGCCGAGCCTGATTTGTTCGCAATCTTGCTGAAATTTCATTGTGATGGGCGAGCGATCATGGGTTAGCGGATTGGGCCATCGTCGAAGGCGTGCAGAGCGACGAATTGCCGTTCTTCTTTTTTGAACTTCCTCAAGCAGCCGCTCAACCACTTCATGAATCGACATGTTTGTGGTATCGATATGAATGGCCGTGGCCGGTTCGAGCAGGGGCGCCCATTGTCGGCGATCGTTTCCGTCGCGCTCCTGCAGGTTTTCAAGAATCAACTCATAAGAGGCCTCTTCGCCATCGGCCGAAAGCTCCTGATAGCGGCGCATGGCCCGCTTTTCGATGGCGGCCTCTACAAAAAACTTCAATTCGGCATCGGGAAAAACAACACTACCCTGATCGCGACCTTCGGAGACGAGCGAACCAAGCCGCCGGCCGATCTCGCGCTGTTTTTCGACCAGCAAATCACGAATCGACTGGATGCGGGCAACATAGCTGGTGGCCTGATTCACGGCCATCGAACGTATCGCCTCGCTGACATCATGGCCGTTGAGTGTCACGCGTGTATGCGTCGGTCCACAGTCGAGACTGATGTCGGCTTTGCGCGCGACTTCCACGAGGGCTTTTTCGTCTTTTAGATGCACACCCTGTTCAATCGCGGAAAACGCAATCGTGCGATACATCGCCCCGGTGTCGAGATAGGCCACCCCGAGCTTTGCAGCAAGCTTGCGCGCGGCTGTGCTCTTCCCTGAGCCGGCTGGTCCGTCGATGGTAATTATCATGTCAGCCCCATGCACGGCGATCCAATTGACCTGATTCGATTATAAGAATCGAATCGTTTTCGGTCAAAATGCGTCGCTAAAGGGCGGCCGGGGCCTTGGTCTCACGCAGGAAAGCCGCGGCACTCCGGCGAAAATAGCGCAATTGTGAATTCCGCGCTAATTCAGGGATTGCATCGACAAACGGCTGAAGGTCGATTGAATCGACAACGGTATCGTCGTTCATATCGGCGATCCATGTGTCCTCGGGCGAAGCGGATTCGGGGGCAAGCAAGACGGCGACAAAAGGAGCGACATCCTCAAGACCGACGATGAGATTGAGATCGAAATCGCCGTGGATCGGACCGGGAGGATCGGGAATCGTGGCTTCCAGGTTGAATGCGATATCTGCAAGAGCGGTTCCGCCGATGGCAAACGTATCATCCTGTGTCGTGAAAGTCAGCGTGGCCGTGTAGGTGCCGGGCAACGCGGCCGTGTCGTCGAAATGAATCGTCACATTTGTGGAACTGGCAATGCCGTTGATCGGCGGCGCAAAACCGGGCAGGCTGAACCGGCCCTGGGCGTCGTTGCTGATGGCGCCCGATTGAATCGAAAGATCCACCTTGTTCGGAAATTGTGGCACGGATGCATTGTAAACCGTCGCGACTTGATCCACGAACTGGCCGATGTCATGCGAACCAAAATCGATCATGGCGGATTCGACTATTTCATCTGCAACAGTCGAAGGCACCGCATGATCGAGAACGACGCCGATAAGGCTGAGGTTCTTCGGATTGGGAAGGGAGTTGCTCGTGATGGACAGCGTGCCGAATTTGTTGCCACTGGTCGCGGTTCCGTTGAGCGTGATGGTGTGCATGGCGTTGGCGCCGGCATTCAAGTTGAAAATGCCGAGCGGCGCGGAGAATCCGGAAGGCTGATTGAAGCTGTATTGCAGGGCAATGCCGGGCGGCGTGGCGGAGTTTGCAACAGTGATATCCGCGGTGACGCTGGCCCCCGTCAATACCTGCGGAAATCCGACAAAGGAAGTCGGCGTCGTAGCAATTTGCGGCTGTGAAATCGGCTCGGTTAGATCGAGATACACCGGCAAATGGTCCGAGGCGGAATGCAGGGCGTTGGCCATGGCCGCGCCTTCGGGAATGATCGGGGCGTCATTAATGTCATTGTTATAGTGAAAGCCGTCGTTGCCATAGGCTCGATAGCTGCTGGTGACATAGTCCTGACCCGCGCTATCGTTCAGCGATGTCGAAATAAGAACGAAATCGAAGCGATCGTCCATCCCGCCACCGGTGGCTCCCGCGGGGGCGCCGGCATTATTGTTGTGCGGGCTTTGTGTATGTATAGACGCATAGGACGAATTCGCGGACCAGTTTTGGTTCAGCCCATTCGGGTTGAGCGGATCCCATGCTCGGCCGTCATTGTCGGCCTGCGACTCAATGAACCTGAAGTAGGCGTCCTCGGTCGAATAAAAATTAAAGTCACCGCAGTAAATAATGTTGGTGCCTGTTGGCAGGGCATTTGCGTTCGCCCGCATCGAGGCCGTCTGCGATTCGCGATCGGTGGCATCAGGTGCCGTGTTACCTGCCTTGAGATGAGCGCCGTATAGATAAATGTCATTGGCGCCCGACGGATCGCTCACCGGACGAATTCTCCAACGGCGCGCAGGCCGCGGACTTCCCGAGATGGTTTGAAAACCGGCAGCGATTTCCGTGTACTTGCTGGCGCGAAGGAAGAGAAAGTCGTCGATGTTCTCACCCGGCGCTTCGTAGGGTGTTGCAAGAATAAATGGATCCCCAAATCCCGGACCGCCTGACGCATTCAAAATGCTGTCCCGAATATTCTGGGCGGCCGCGACATTGGAGATTTCCTGGAGAAACAGAATGTCGGGATTGATCGCCCCAAGGACGGTGCGCAAATGCGGGTCGCGCGTGGCAAATTCGCAGCTGTCATAAAACAAAATGTTGTATGCGCAGACGCGGACATTCGCGTCGCTGTGAACGGGGAACAGTAAAACAGCCAGAAGTAGAACGCCGCCACAAATCTTGGCGCAGCGGCTTGATTGTGTCATTGAAGCAATAACCATCAGACCCCTCAAACTATAGGCACCTATCCCACTTTAGTTCATTCAATCTTAGCAGAAAACTGCCCCGGCCGAAGTTTCGACCGGGGGCAGTCTTGAAAAACAATCGATGTGCCCAACATGGCTACGCAGCCACGCAGAGCGTCCGTTTTGCAAACGTGGCTAGATCAGGGCGAAACCTGATTGAATCGACCTTGCGGGCTAAAGCAGGTTCCCGCGCTTTGACAGCCGCCCGGAGTGAAAACGGTGCCCTCGAAGAAGCAGTCATTGCCGTTTCCATCAAAATTCTGCCACTTGAACATGTCCATTCCTCCATTGGGACAGGACGTGGTGCACGGAACGCAAACGATTCCGCCGTCGATGAGGGTGCATCGGGCACACTCTGGCGGAATGCTGGCGGACGATGCATCGACGAAGAAGGAGCAGTACGTCTGGCCCACATTGCAGGCCGGATCGCCGACGCCATCGCATCGAGAGATGGTGCGTGTGCCGGGAGGATCTTCGCATTGTGGATTGCCGCCTTCGCAGGGATCAAAGACATGGGTCTTCGGCGTCGTTAGGGTCTGGAGCAGCGTCGTCGATTCGGTATCGTTGGCGCCGTTTATCGAAGTAATGGTCCATTCAGCGACGTTGAAGACTCCACCGTTGCCTGAATTCGCGGAAGCATTGCGAACAGCCACGGAATCGGTGTATTCCCACGGCATGCCTGTGCCATCAACGCCCAATTCACCGTAAACGTCAAGAATGTTGGTGCCAAGATCATCGTCGGCAATACCGTAAACATCATCTCCGTTTCCGCTGACGGCGGAGACATACTGATCAGCAACAATCGGCGAATAGGTCAACTCAAAAATCGACTGACCGCTGCTGCCGTTGCCGCAAACGACATAAGATGTTCCCGCCGGGATGGTGACTCCAGTGAGATTGGTGAAGGTTTTTGTCGTGCTGCCATTGGACGCGATGAAGAGACCACCGGCCGGGAACAAATAGTTTGTGCTGCCGGTATTGGTGATTTCAACCCACTTCGGCGTTCCACCGGAACGATCGCCATCAACGACTTCGCTGATGATGAGGCATGCGCCATTTGACGACGGGCAACCGCCATCGCAATTCGTTCCATTGCCGAGATACGAACCGGCGGCATTGGCACAATCTGCGCCGGTTTGGATGGGGCAATTGTTCTCGATGCAGCATCCGCCCGTCGGTACCGTGCAGCTGGGCGGATTCAATTCAAGATCTTCGCTCTTGCGAATCAGGAGCTGATAGCCGCCAGTGCGAGGATCGGTCGAATCGAACTGACTAAAAATACCCGTTACATTGACCGGACCAACAGGAATGAAGGCACCCTGTAGGGTTGTCGAATTCGTTCCGAGGCGAACGACAAAACTAAGCGCGCCGCTCGTGACGGTGTAGTTTGTTCCGGCCGTACCGCCATCAAATTGGGCCGTTCCGTTACCGGCGGTAAACGTTACACATTCGACCCGCACGATTTCACTTTCGTATCCTTCCGCGTTGGGCGCATCGTCCTGGAAATCCGCGGCTGTGATGGTGATGGCAGGCGGGACGCCTACAACAGCACCCGTACTGACCAATTGAAGCGCTGTGGCTCCGCTGTCGATTTCAGACAGGCCGTTGAATTCTTCACGCGAACCGATCAGTTCAATCTCTTGTCCTTCAACCACTTGTGCGAGAATATCAGTAATGATCGCACCCGTACCGGTCGCACCAAAAATCGTAATGGCCGACTGGCCATCCGCGCCGCTGGTGTCCTGAATCTGGAAGCTTCCAAGGGTTCCGCTTCCCACGGTGTCAATTGTTGACGACACCACACCGCAAACGCGAACCGGGTCCTCATCCGGAACCAAACGCGCCGCCGCAATGTTTACGCAGCCGGTGAGGCACGGATTCGGCGTGCAGGACGCGCCATCGCCGATGTAAACGGCTCCTGAAATGGCCGCGCAGGCCGCTTGAGTGATCTGTGTGCACGACTGACCATCACAGCAGGCGCCGATGCAGATATTGACTGTGCAGTCGGTTCCGGTGCCGCGATACATGCCGCCGCCGCCTTCACAGGTGGATCGGGAAGCGATCGTGCAAGTGCCGCCATTGCAGCATGCGCCCTGGATCACATTGGGTACGCCCGGTGTATCATCTCCGACGGCTGGATCAATGGGGCCGATTTGCCACGGTGTTCCCGCGCCGTCGGTGTTCAGTGTTGGGTTATTTCGATAAACATGTTCGGGAGCAATCGAGCCATCGGGACCGATGATGGCGCCGTTTGGATTAAACGCCGAGAAGTCATATACCCATTCGTCAAATTCCGTGGTGGGCGGGTCCATTTCAACAAGGCTGACCCAATCCCTTAACGCCGCCCAAGGCATGACTGCGTTCAAAACGCCATCGCGGTCGTCGTCCACCAATCCATCTTCCGCCCCGGTGAAATCGGCGACAAGAAGGTGAGAAACGTTGTCACTATTCTCAAATACGCCGCCACCGCCTGTATTGAGGTCGAAGACGAAGTCAGGAATGTGACCGGCAGACGGACCTTGCAATACAAATGTGCCCGTTACGGCGAGGAATCGACCGTCCGCCGGAATGATGTGTCCGGTCAGGCTGATGGCCCGTTCGATGACACCGCTTCGGCTGCCGATGGCCATGCTGCCATCGCCCGCCGTGTCATCGCCAATCGTAACATAGGTCAATCCATTGAGGAGCGTTCCGGCAGGGCCGGCCAGCTCGAAATACTCGCTGGTGTCGGTGCCGGTCTGGTCGGCACGGATTTCATTAATGATGACAGACGTCGTGTCGGTGAGACAGGTTTGGCTGCCGCAGCTTGTGTTGTCGCCGAAGTAATAGCCCTGTGCGGTTTCGCATTCCGCAGGCGTCAACCCATCGACACACCCCGACGTAGTGCAGCACGCACCGGAGGCTTCCGGGCTGCATGGATTGCCGGTGCAATCGCTGTCGTCGCCCAGGTAGAGGCCGCCGAGTGCAAGGCACTGCGACTGAGTGAGAATGGTGCATTCATCGAAGTTGCAGGGTGTTTGTGCGATGACGGCAACGACAAAGGCTTGCACATCGGCGCCGTTGTCCGCGCCGCTGTTGTTCATGTCGGCACACACATCGAGGGAATTGTTGAGTAACGCGGCAACAAACAAAGGCACATCGGCGAAGTTCACGGCGCTGTCGCCGTTCATGTTGCCAAGACAGGTGCAGCCGGGGCCGCGAAGGGCCGGGCAGCAGCCGCCGGTCGGCAGCGGGCCGGAGCAATCGTGGACGCCCAGCGTATGATGGCCGTTGTCCCCGGACAGATTGCGCCCTTCAAAAATCCACTGGTCATAATTCGCGCCGTCCGTGCAGAGGTTTGGCGGATTGGTTCCCGGCGGGCAACCGGCCGCGCCACAGCCCTTCTGAGCGTCGAAGTTGCAGGCATCGAAGTCGTCATTGCCTGTCGTGACAAAGCACTTGCGCTCCCAGGCCGAGTCGGCATAGGGATCGCTGCCGCGGGGACCGGAATCCTGCTGGCCGGGCACTGCAAAGCGATCCACGACAGTGTTTTCGTCGATGAAGAGAATCGCCACGGAATCATCGCCATTGAAACTGACCGCTCCGCCTGCAACGATGCCCGTGCCCTCATCGAAGTTTGGAATGTCGTCGGCCGCGTTATTGATAAACACAAGCACGCCGAGGGAAGGAATAGACAAGCCGTTCAAGCTGAAAGTCGATGTCGGTGTTACCGAAGCATTCGAGTAAAGCGCCAACAGGTGGCCGTCGAGGCTCACGGTTGTTCCGGTGGGATTGTAGACTTCGATCGCCTTGCGCGAGAGAGGAGCCGACTCATAGTACTCGGAAATGATGACATTGGCCTGAACGACCGCGGTACAGTTTGTGCAGCTTCCTGCGCCCTCGGTCCAGTTGCGGCCATTGGTCGCGGCGCACTGGGCTTCGGTTACGCCAAGAGTGCAGGTGCCATTGAGCTCGCAGCAGGAGCCGGTGGGACCGCAAACGAGATTGCAGAACTGGCCTTCGTACCAGGTGGCTGTCGGATCAAGGGCAGCGCACTCAGGCTGTGTCAAGTTGTTGTTGCAAGTAAGAAAATCAGCGGAACAGCAGGCACCGATCGGGCCGCATGGATTCGGCGTGCATGGAGCGCCGGCACCCTGGAAGGATCCGCCAAGCGTGATGCACTGGGCGGAGATGACGGACTGACAGGTGTCAACGCCGGTGCAGCAGGCGCCGGGCGTGCAGGCATCGACGCCACAGACGGAGCCGTCGCCGAGATAGATTCCGCCGCCATTCTCGCAGTTGGTCTGCGTGAGATTCGGCGTGCACGAACCGCCGTTGCAGCAGGCGCCCGTGACCGGTGGGGGACCACCGCAACCGCCGCTGGGTGGGAGAAGCCATAATCGCGTGCGGAATGTGGATGTATTTTGAAAGAAATGGGCAAAGTAAACATTTAGTATCGAGGTGGACGTGCTGGGAACATTGAGCGTAAAAGCCGCATACGCTTTGCCGGCAAGCGTGGAGCCAAATGGTAGATTGGCGTCCTCGCTTTGAGTCGTTTGTACAAGCGTGATTTTTCCGCTGCTGACCTGGATCTGGCCGGCCGTGCCGCCGTGAGAAACCCAAGTACTGCCGGCTGCGCCGACTAACGGTCCATTCGCGTACGTAAAGGTATCACTGACAATGGGCGCCGCGTAGGTGTTTTGAGTAATGGCTGCAAAACAGGTGACCGCGCTACAAAGCGCGAGGCCGAGAATCCGTCCTCTAAACAACTTAAACATTCTTTCAACTCCTCTGGTTAAACAACTTTCTTCGTTGACTTCGGTTTGACGGCACAAGGACACAACATGCCTTTTGCCGATTCATTTGCCACCCTTGCCTTACGATTCATACTGGCGGGCGGTTGCGTGCAGCGCAGCAATTCGCATGCCCAAGGATATCCGGGGAATGTTCAGGACGTTCTGAGCGGATATTCGAATTGCGCTAATTGTCCGCGATCTTTTTTGACCCTCGGCGTGAACTGCGCGCCGAGGTTCCTCCCATGAGACCTTTGATTCATCGTCCATCGCGGACGAAGCGTAAAACACTATCCCCTGATTTCCACCATGATTGTACCCGAATTCGGGCGGTGAAGGAAGCGTTTTAGGGCTTTTTCGCCACAGGAACGGAGATGAAAAATCTGTGATTTCCGTGCACTTTACGCATGGCGTAGCGGAAAAATGAGCGGTATCGCACACCGAAATGGCAAAATATCGGTCCTAATAACGTGTGATCGCGATTCGAAGGGGATATCCGCCAATAGAACGGCAGAATCACCCTCGATGAATGGACGTCTGGCAATTCGCCGCAACAACACTAAAATGGTCCCTCATCGAATCGAGGACAATCTCGACCCGATTCAAAGCCGAAGTGGCGGAACTGGCAGACGCGCCGGATTCAAAATCCGGTTCCCGCAAGGGAGTGAGGGTTCAATTCCTCCTTCGGCAATTCTCCCAATAAAACACATCTCCTGTTGCATCGATCATCCGCCCGGCATGAGGTGCGGCCGTCGGTTCTTTTTGCCAAATGCACTGTTCATCCGAATAGAGTTCTTTCCGACTTTGTAATTCTGAAGGGCGAAAAAAGCACCCCATGAATCACCGATGAAATATTGTTCCTTCATCCACCCGGCCAAAATTAAAATGCCGCACTGAATGAGATGCAGGGAGAAACTCAAACTACAAAGCGGCCCCTGGAGAGACCATGTCGATCTCAGCCGCCGGTGATTCACCCAAATGCTGGATCGGTCGAATTACGGGTTCGAAACAACTTCAGGTTGTAAAGTATTGTCATGCCGCCGTACCCATCGACAATGATGTAGTGCATGTCGTGCCGCCGGTAAGGGCCGCTGACGATTTGCGAGCAACATGCCGCCACCGCAGACACCGCAGGCATCATCGTTGCATGCAAACGCCGGTTCTGCACAGGTGTTTGCGTAGATGTAGACCTTGGTGTCATAGCCCGATCCGCACAGGTCCACCGTGATGGTCTCCCATTGGCGGCAGGGGTGTGGTGGAACAGGCAACGGCCTGGCGAGGTATGCCGCCTGGAGAATGGGCAGAGACCGAGTCGTAACTGCTGGTGCAACGGACAGTTGTTCCCGCGGCATTGTAAGGGAGCGCCGTAATGGCGATCGCGCCCGCACAGGAGTCCTCAGGGCCGGGGCAGGTGACGTCGAAGCAGGTCGTTCCCAGACCTTGGAATGTTCCGCCGCCGCCCGTGCAGGTGGCCGAGCTGATGCCGTCCGTGCAAACACCGGCTGTGCAGCAGGCGCCTTCATCACCAATCGGTGTGCAAAGGGCTGTGGCCGTATAGGTCCACGGACCGTCCGCACAATCAAATCCGACAAAATCGCTGG
>JADJRI010000029.1 GCA_016712275.1 Planctomycetota bacterium | reverse complement strand
GAGCGTTAAGTTGCGATTTCCCGGCGACCGTGTTTTCATTCATGCCATTATGGATGGCCGCGACACGCCGCCGAATTCGGGCATGGGCTACCTCAATGAGATCCATGACGAATGCCGCAAGCGCGGCATCAATGACGTTGCCACCATAATTGGCCGGTACTATGCGATGGATCGAGATAATCGCTGGGATCGGGTTCAAATGGCCTACGACGTGTTGGTCGAAGGCCGCAGCGGATGTTGTGAGTGGCCAACTTTCTCATCTGCCGACGCAGCTATCCAACATTACTATGACAACCCCAGTTCCACTTCCATGGCAGGCGATGAATTCGTCACGCCATCCGTTACTGCGGGTGTCGACGGAGATACCGGCCGAATTCGCGCCGGCGACGCCGTCATCTTTTTCAACTTCCGCGGCGACCGCCCCCGCGAAATCACCAAGGCATTCGTGTACGACACGTTTCCCTTTGCCACCCACCCCGACCCAGCGAACGTTCAAGAAGTAAGCCCCAAAGCAAAAGCGCCGAATCCCGATTCCGTCTCCAGCCACAAGCCTGAGTCCGCCGCCCCCACTCACCACGAGGCCGCACCGCCGCACTCGCTGCTCGGCTTCGACCGCGGCCCGAAAATTGGCGAATCTCTATTACTGCACGATGTGCGACTACGAAAAAGGCCTGCCCGTCCAGGTCGCCTTCACTCGGCCGCCGAAGATGGCAAACATCCTTGGTGCCTACTGGTCGGCACTCGGCCTCACCCAGTTCCGCTGTGCCGAGACCGAAAAATATCCGCACGTCACATTCTTCTTCAACGACTACCGCGACGAGCCGTTCCCCGGCGAAGACCGCCAGATCATCCCCAGCCCGCGCGATGTGACGACCTACGACCAGAAACCGGAAATGAGCGCCCTCGGCGTCACCGAAGAAATGCTCCGCCGCATCGCCAGCGACAAGTACGAACTCTTCGTGCTCAACTACGCCAACGGCGCGACATGGTCGGCCACACCGGCAAACTCGACGCCGCCATCCGCGCGGTAGAAACCGTCGATGCCTGCGTCGGTCGTGTGGTCGACGCGGTGATCGCCAAAGGCGGCGCCGCCATCGTGACAGCCGACCACGGCAACTGCGAGCAGATGATCGACCCCGCCACCGGCGGCCCGCACACGGCCCACACGACCTACGACGTGGACCTCATCGTCGTCGACGATCGTTACAAAGGCAGCTACGACCTGACCAGCGGCGAGCCGATTGGCGCAACAGCCAGAATGAACGGCATCAAGCTGCGAACAGCCGGTCGGCTCGCGGATATTGCGCCGACGCTGCTAAAACTGGGGGGCGTGGCGCAGCCCAGAGAGATGGATGGCCAGCCGCTTATTCCGTAATCTTCAGCGCCCGGCGTGATCCCGAAGCGCCTGTCATTCGAAAAAAGGCCCAGGTGCTTTCATGCAGTCGAATTGAGAAGCTGTATCAGACAACATGGGAACGGGCAGAGATAGTGACCATCCGTGAGCGATTCACACAATCGACCTTTGCCGGTCTTACTTCAACTCACTCACGGAAATCCCCAGTCCGTCCGGATCGGCGTATTGGGCGATCTGCACGCCGAAGACGTTTTTCGGCGCCTGAATTACGCGAACCTGCCGTTCAACCATTTTCTGATGAAACTCTGACAGATTTCGCACGGACAGGCCGGGGCGGCAAAAAGCGGCGGGCAGGTGCTCCGGATCAAGCCCTTGAATCGCCGGGCGTTCGGCCAGATGAAGCGCCAGCGTCGCGCCCTCGGTGTCAAATTCCGTCCAGTGGGTCGTTTCGAACTTCAGCGGCAAATCAATGACATCGCGATAGAACGCAATCGACCGCTTCATGTCGCTGACGAAGACAATAGCCATGCCAAGGCGCATGAGAATTCCTCCCAAATTGTGAACCGACGCGGCGACAGAATCTCAATTCACTGCACCAGGAAATGGAACTGACGAGCAAAGCAAGGCGGCCCAAAAATAAGAAAGCGTCGAGGCCCTCTGGGGGATCCCGACGCTTTCCGGAGGGGAAAGAAGCCGTGCTTCCGAGCTCCCTCGCTGTATCAGTCAAAGACCAAACAGCCCTCCGTGAATATAACTCTATAAAACGCTATCGGCCTTGGGCTCCATCGTCCATGAAAAAACATGGCTTTTTTTTCCGAAACCCGGTGCCTCCAGCATTTCTCATACTCGCAAAGGCCGTTCTTACGCAGCTCATTGCCTTCGCGTTTCTAAATCATAGCCACCAGCCCGACGTTTGGCACAACATTTCCGGCCAATCATCCATTAGCACTGGGCATAGCCGCATGCATGGCATTTGGTGCAGCCTTCTCCCATATCCAGGTCGCCGCTGCATTCCGGGCATTTCAGCCGATAGGCCGAGCGGGCGGTCATGCCGACCGATTGTTCCAGCAATCTCCCGCCGACATCCAAAGTCACGTCGGTGATGGCCTCGTCATCGTGGGTCGAATGGCCGTTTCCATTGCCCTTCCCGTTCCCATTACCGCTCGCCTTCCGTGCGATTTCCTCGGGCGTCTTTTCGATATCCGCCGGGTCGATCTCGCCAAGGAGCAGCGCGCGAAGACCGTGTCGCTCCTTCGCGCGGGTGTACCGCTTGAGCGCCTGGGCGAGGCCGTCGCCGAGCGACATGATTTTGCCGTCGCGAGTAGGAATCTGCAGGTGGGAACCGATTCCCGTGAGCTGTTTGGTCACATGGATGAGGCTGCCGCCGGCGCGAAGCCAGAGGCTGATCATCCGGCAGATGGCTTCAAGATCGCTGTTGGCGATATCGCCGCCCTTGCCGAGCTGGGCGAAGACTTCCAGCTCGCGCTGCGTCCGCGGGTCGACCGTAATCTGTATATGCATGTTGCCGAAGGGCGTCTGCTGTCGGACGCGGATGCCGCTGGTGATCGGCGGCAGTTCCTTCGGTTCCAGCGTCGGCGGCTTTTGCACCGTAATGATGCGCTCGCCGAACAGATTCGTCTCGGTCTTGATCCGCGGACGGTCGTCTCGGGCATCGCGGGGGGCTGCAACAGTCAGCGACTCGCCGTTCACCGGCGCCGCAGGCGCGGCAATCTTGATCGTGCAGCATTCGCGTTCGGCCGAAGGATTGCCGGTCGATGCAGACTTGTGCTTCTTTTCGGAATCAGCAAGGGCCATGGGCTGGCTGGAGCGGCAGCCGTCGCGATAGACGGTGACGCCTTTGCAGCGCAACTCGTATGCAGCCTTGTAGATTTGCTCAACGTCGGCCGGATTTGCATCGTGCGCGAAGTTGATGGTCTTGCTGATCGAAGAATCACAGTGCCGCTGAAAAGCAGCCTGCATTTGAACGTGCCATTCGGGGCGAATATCGTGAGCGCAGACAAAGACCTGCTTCACATCTTCCGGGATGCCGTCAATATGAGCGAGGGTGCCTTCCCTGGCAATCCGATCCATGAGTCCCTCGCTGTAAAAACCGCGCTCGCGCGACTTTTTCAAATGTCTTGTTTGATTCGATCATCGGGGCCTTGCCTTCGTCCTGTCCTTTCAACACATTTCGGAAGAAGGCGAGGCTGAACATCGGTTCGATACCGCCGCTGCAATCGGCAATGATGCTGATCGTGCCGGTCGGTGCGACGGTGGTGCTGCAACTGTTGCGCATCGGGCGGTGGTACTTCGTGTCCCAGTGGCTGTTGGCCCAATTGGGGAAGTTCCCCCGCTCCGTGGCGAGTTTTTCGGAGTAGTTGTGGCTTTCGTCGTTGACGAACTTCATGAAACGCTCGCCCCACGCGACACCATCGTCGGAGTTGTAGGCGACGCCGAGTTTATAAAGCGCGTCGGCAAACCCCATGATGCCGAGGCCGATTTTGCGATTGGCCGTGCAGATGTCATGGATTTGTTCGAGCGGATAGTTGTTCGCATCAATGACGTTATCGAGAAACCGAATGCTCTCGTGGACCGAATCCCGCAATGAATCCCAATCGACATCGGCCTCGGGCGTGCATTCGTCCTTGATAAAGAGGCCCAGGTTGATGCTGCCCAGATTGCATGCCTCATAAGGCAGCAGCGGCTGCTCGCCACAGGGATTCGTCGCTTCCATGCGGCCTACATGGGGCGTTGGGTTGGCCTCGTTAATTCGATCAATGAAGACAACGCCCGGCTCGCCCGTTTGCCAGGCGTGCTGACGATGATGTCCCACAATTCCTGACGGGTGTAGACGGGCGTTTTTCCGTCGTAATCTTCCTTCTTAATGAGATCCCGCACGCCGTATTCGCGAATGACGGCATCACGGGGAATGTAGTATTCCTGGCCGTTGCGGGGATTGCGGGTGAGGTGTGGGCCTTTGGGATCGTGGAGAAAAGCTTCCATCCACTCGTCGGTCATCTTGACCGAAATGTTGTAATTGGTGAATTGGGTCAGATCCTGCTTGGCATGGAGGAATTTGAGAATGTCCGGGTGATGAATGTACATCATGCCCATGTTGGCGCCGCGTCGGAAGGCGCCCTGCTGAATAGCGTTGGTCGCCTCGCTGAAGGCGCGCCAGAAGCTGATGGGGCCGCTGGTGGTCCCGCCGCTGGACTTAATGAAATCGCCTGTCGGACGAAGCTGATCGAAGGCGAAGCCCGTGCCGCCGCCAGCCTTTTGAATAAGGGCGGTGTGCTTGATCGAATCGAAGATGCCGTCGATCGAATCGGGCACCGGAAGAACGAAGCAGGCGCTGAGCATGCCCATCGAGCGACCGGCATTCATGAGCGTCGGGCTGTTGGGCATGAACTTGTTGGAGGTCATCAGGGCCTTGAATCGCGCTTTCCACTCGCTGCGGCAGGCCTGATTCGCTCCATATTTTGTTTCAACATCCGCCATGACGCGAGCCACGCGATCGAAGAGATCGTCTGGGACTTCGGTGCATTGGCCGGCTTCGTTTTTTTCGAGATAGCGCGCGCGTAAAACGCGCAGAGCATTTTCGGTGAGGGCTGGGAGGTCCTGACCGATTGCGCCGGCGACATCCGTGTCGTTGGCTGGGATTCGATCCTTCTTGAGAGTGACCATTATTTCACCACGTATCGTTTTCAATCATGAGCAGGCGAGACGAGGCGCCTCGATCAGCTCGGGCCAATAGATATCACTGCCGCCTCGAATTTCTCGTTCGAGGAGCCACGGCAAGCAGTCAGCTTCTTCCCGGCTTGTCCGCACTATGTGCAAAGTCGATAAGGCACCGATAGGGTCTGACCGGTCTTGCCGGATTTGACCCATTCCGAATATGAAAAGCCTTTCGGAAGAATATGTCGGATAGCCTTCGACGTGCCCTTGAGGGCAAGTAGAAGAAATACCGCAAGATATAGTGGGTGTCAACGAAATCCTCACAAAATATAGTATAACTCTTAACTATTGGTTATGCCGAAGTTTAAGTGGATTTGTCGCGAATTATCACAGGAATTCGATTATTCCTGACGTAACCTTTCAGCCAGCCGAAAATTGGAGTTTGCGGCGGTGCAACAGTCTGATAATAACGCCATTATCGCTATTTTATGGAAAATCGCGGTTTCCATAGAATCCGAAATGACGCTTCAACCTTTTTTTGGCGGGTTTGAATACGATCGACAGCACAATACAAAAAAACCGGAATTAGAGTGAGTGCCACAGTTTCGTCACCTAGTCGCATGATGCGGCATCACTGAGAGCAGACATGGAGCCACGATCCAAATCCAAATGCCCTCTATGCCATGCGTACGCCGTTGCGGTTATTCAGAGCGCCGGGCGATCATTTCATCATTGCGAGATATGCGACTTGATTTTTGTGCCAGAATTCTGGCACTTGGAAGAGGAGGCCCAGCGGCTCCGGTACGCAAATCATGACAATACGCCGGAGAATACCGGATACGCCCGGATGCTGGGCCAGTTCGTCGATCAGCTTCGACCCATTGCCCCTCCGCCTTGCCGCGTATTGGACATCGGCTGCGGGCCCAATCAAGTTTTGGTGAGTCTCCTCCGCAAAGCGGGCTACGATGCATACGGACAAGACCCGCTATATGGCATATCCCCGTTGGAGTCCGCCCCATATGACGCAATCGTCAGCACCGAGACGATTGAACATTTCTCGAATCCCCGTCTCGAGTTCGATCGCATGGTCGGCCTTCTGCGTGGTGGCGGCGTCATTGCCATCACCACGCACTTTCATCATGGCCCGTCCGCCATTCATGACTGGTGGTATGCCCGCGATTTAACACATATCTCATTCTACTCACGTGCGACGATGTCCTGGATTGCCCAGCACTTCGGGTTTGAGCAGCTCGATTGCGACATTGAGAATCTCTGCGCAATGCGCCGACAGGAATCACCTTGAAAGCCGTCTTGCATTTCGCGAACTTCTCCGGCACGACCGCCGAATACTGAGCAGGCCCATACCGATCCACATCGGCGCTGCGAAGGGGGAACATCGCTCCGCAATTCGGCTGCGCTCATTGACAACCGGCGTGCCGTCATCTGTATCATCAAAGCTGTCCGAATCGTCGACCTTCGGCACTTCGACTTCATCCGGGCCGTCGGGAAGCGGATCACTATCCGCATCCGGTGATTGATCGCCATCCTTCGGCAGATTGACAACGCCGCAAGCCGGATCCGGCGACCCATCGGTCATGCCGTCCCCGTAGGTCCTGAAAGCCGGTGGTTTGGCGCTGAACTCGTCGGCGCCAATGTCCGGGGACCCGCCGGCCGGCCGTTCTTCCGCGTCGATGTCCGCATCAACCGACATCAACACGATGCCGGCATCGTTCGCAGGACTCTCTCGCGTCAGCCGGGCATCCTTGTCCAGCATGGGATCGGCCACCATCGTGCCGAACTCGCCGTTGATGTGTGTTTTCCAGGCGCTGAAGCTGCCGTTGTCGAGAATGCTGCCCGGCCTGGAGTCAGTGAATCGCGGAGCGCCGGCCGAACCAAAATAAAGATTGTGACTCATAGTCGGCATTCCATCCACCGCCAGAAGTCCGCCCAGTTCCGGCTCGAACAAGTAACGAATGAAAACAAACGCCGCACTGTTCGCGTTCGGTTGAAAGACAAGGTTGTTGCGAACCTCGACATCGACAGAGGGCGGACGACCGGCTGCGGGATCGTAATCTTGTAGCGTGAGCCCAAAGTAGATGGGGTTGTGGCCAACGCGGGCCGTGTTGATGACGGTGTTGTTCACCGCCGTCGCGCCGTTCGCCGCGAAGACGCCGATGCCTTCGTAGTCCGTGTCCTGGATGATGCAATTGCGAACGACGCCCCGAATGCACTCATAATATCGCGGGTTGGCCGTGAGATCGAAAAATTCCGGGCTGGTGTCGAATCCGAGCAGCACGCCGCCGTGGCCGCAGCGGACGATGCGCGAGCGCTCGACCACGCAGTCTGTCGCGCCGCCCTTGAAATAGACGCCGGTGGTGGCGGTGTCATGCACGTAGCAGTCCTGCACTAGCGTCTCGTCGGCATTGGTGCAATCGATGCCCTCGGCATTCTTCTGTTCGAACGGCGTGCCGGGCGGATACAAACGGCCGGAGTTGAAAATCTCGCAGCGCCGGATCGTCACCCGGTCGCAGTTCGGCGTGATCTTAATGCAGTCTCGTCCGGAATCATGTATCACACAATCTTCGATGAGAATGTCCGTCGCACCGCTTTGATCGACCCCGCCCCAATCCCATCGGGACTCGATCTTGACCGCATAATAGCCGCCGATCAGCTCCAGCCGCTTGAGCGCCCCATGCGAGGCGTCCACGTCGAACTTGATGCACAGCCCCGGCGCATCACCCGTGCCGATCGGCGCCTTGATCACCGCCCACTCACCCGCTGCCGACATGATGGTGATGTTTGGCGACAGAATGCGAACCGACTCGCAATACACGCCATTGTGAAGAACGATCGCATCGCCCGGCTGTGCCGCCTCCAGAGCACGACCGATGGTGGCCCACGGCGATTCGACCGAACCCGTGCCCGACTCATTCTTGCCGGCGGTGGAAACATGAAGTTCCACAGCCCATGCGTTCGATGCGGCAAAGGCAACAAATAGAAGACCCAGCGTGAACCGGACTGGCTTTCGACTGTTCATGAATTCGCACTCCTTCGGCATTTCCAAAGTCCCTGCAACATCCGGACACTTCTGAATTGCCCCAATAGCGAGGCCTTTCGGGCGTGACTCCTGACTAACAGCGAAATGCAACCCGGCGTCTCCCGCGGAATTAGAAATTACCTTCGGCCACGCGAAAAAGTGGTCGGGCGACCACCAAATTCGCGATAATCAAGGTGATTTTCGGGTTTCTTGAGGAATCAAGAATCAGCAAATGCAGCGCGAAAGCGCATTTGCATTCCTAGTGAAGGGTTGCTCAACCGAGCGTATCAGCAAGTTCCGCGGCGCGGGCGCGTTCCTCGCGCTCGCAGAAAACGGGCGGACGGCCGACGGAATAATAGGTGAAGCGGTTTCGGCGCATCCAGCTCGCGTTATAGAGATTGCGCCCGTCAAAAATGACCGGCTTTTTCAGCGCCGCGCGAATCCGATCGAAATCCGGGCTGCGAAACTCATCCCAGTCCGTGAGAACCAGCAGGGCATCCCGCTCCGCCAAGGCGCCATAAGCGTCGGTCGCGTAGGACAGCCGGTTTTTGTAGATCTCCTTCAGGTTGCTGATGCCCTGCGGATCGTAGGCGATGACCTTCGCGCCGGCTTCGAGCAGGCCGTCAATGATCGTCAGCGCGGGTGATTCCCGTATATCGTCGGTCCGTGCCTTGAATGAGACACCCCAGACGGCAAACGACTTTCCGCCGATGTCGCCTTCAAATTCTCCCTTCACCCGATCAATGAACACGCGCTTTTGTTTCTCATTGGTCTCGTGCACCGCCTTCAGAATGGCGGGCTCGTGGCCGACCCTGTCGGCCACATTGGCAAGCGCCTGCACATCCTTCGGAAAACAGCTTCCGCCGTATCCGACGCCGGGATAAAGAAAGTGCGAACCGATGCGCCGGTCCAATGCCATGCCGCGTTTCATCTCGTCGATATCGACATTCGCGCGTTCGCAGATGTTCGCCATTTCATTGATGAAACTGATGCGCATGGCGAGATAACTGTTCGCCGCATACTTGCACATTTCCGCGGCACGGCGGCTGATGAGCAGGATGGGGGTGTTCGACGGTGTGAACGGCAGATAAAGCTGCCGCACCAGTTCCGCTGCTTCATCGTTCACCGCGCCGATCACCACGCGGTCCGGCTCGCGAAAATCGCTGACCGCCGCCCCCTCTTTCAAAAACTCCGGATTGCTGACCAGATCGACCGGGTGCCGTGTCAGCGGCCGCATGATTTTTTCGATGCGATCGCCGGTACCGACCGGAACCGTCGACTTGATTACAACAACTTTGCCCTCAGTCATCCGTTCGGCGATCGACTTCGAAGCGGCCTCAATGCCGGAGAGGTCCGCGCTGCCGTCCGGTTTCGGCGGCGTGCCGACGCAAATGAAGAGGATTTTTCCATGATCAACAGCTTCGTTAAAATCGCTGGTGAACGTCAACCGACCGGCCTTGGAATTCTGAACAATCAATTCTTCGAGGCCCGGCTCGTAGATGGTGCACTTGCCGGCGCGCAGCGAACGCACCTTGGCCTCGTCGATATCGAGACAGCAAACGTGATTGCCGCACTCGGCGAGGCAGGTGCCCGTGACGAGTCCAACATAACCGGTGCCGATGATGGTGATCTTCATGGAACTTGGTCCTCTTCGCGCGGAGCAAAAACCCGGCAAGTCTTAAGTCGGCAGGATAAGCGAGTTGCTTGCGAATCGTCGAGCGAACGGCCGAAAAAAGGGGAGCTCCGCCCCGAAAACCGCAACAAAAGAACGGAATCGTCCTGTTCAAAGCACGGAATTCGGTAGCGGCCTGGGGATTCGCTTCGAACAACTGCCCCGCCTATGCGAATACTGAGCAAAGGCTGCCCATCGTTACTCGTTGTGCCCGGCCGCCAGGCCGTCCGATCAGGGTTGCCGACCGGTTCCGGCAGCGCCGCCCCATCAAAAGGGTGCCGGATCACTGTCATCGAGATAATCGTGCGCAGCAGCGGGCGGCTTCGGCGTATAAGTCGGAGCGCTGCGGGATTGGGGCGGCGGAATCGGCGGCTCACCGGGATCGATGTCGCCGTGATCCATCATCGAAGCGTCATCGCCGATGTACTTCGGCGCGGCATTGTCGAAGCGCGCAAACTGGGCGGTGAAGTGCAATTCAACAATTCCCGTCGGACCGTTGCGCTGCTTGTCGATGATAAGTTCGGCCTTGCCCTGACTCTGACTGAGCCGGTCCTGATAATTGTTTCGCGAATCGGCATCTTCGCCATCCGACTGCTGATTGCCCATTTTCGAAAGATAGTATTCCTCGCGGTGGAGGAGAATGACCGCGTCCGCATCCTGCTCGATCGCCCCGCTTTCACGCAGATCGCTCATGCGCGGGCGATTCTGACTGCGCCCTTCGACCTGTCGATTGAGCTGGGCGAGCGCAATGATCGGAACCTTCAACTCGCGACCCAATGCCTTGAGCCCGCGGCTGATCGCGGCGATTTCCTGCTGTCTGCTCTCGCGGCTGGATGGATCGTGCATAAGCTGCAAATAATCGACAAAGATGATCTCGATGCCATGCAGGTGCGAAAGTCGCCGCGCCTTTGCGCGAAGCTCCATGATGCTCATGCCGGGCGTGTCGTCGATGTACACCGGCGCGTGTTCGATGTTCTGACGGCCCATTTCCAGCTTGCGCAGATCGCGTTCGTCGAGCAGGCCGCGGCGAAGCTTTTGCATGTCCACATAACACAACGAACACAGCATGCGCTGCGCGACTTGCAACTTGCTCATTTCCATTGAGAAAAAGGCGGCCGGCCGTTTCTCAATGACGCCGATCCACTCCAGCATGGACAATGCAACGGCCGTTTTCCCGATGCTGGGCCGCGCCGCGATAACGACGAGATCGCCATGCTGAAAACCACCCCCAAGCATTTCATCCAGCGTGAGAAAGCCGGAAGGCACGCCGAGCGACAGGCCGTCGCGAACCTTTTCCATGTGCTCAAGCAACTGGGCCGTGCAGACCTGAATCGATTCGGGCTGGTTGCTGATGCGCTGCTCGGTGATATCAAATAACTTCTTCTCAGCGGCATCGAGAATCTCGCCCGCCGGCGAGGACTCATCATAGGCCTCGACCATGATTTCATGGCTGCACTGGATCAGATCGCGCAGCATGGATTTGTCACGAACGATTTTGGCGTAATGCTCGATATGTGCGAGAGACGCGACACTCTGAACCAGCTCGATGAGATAGTCCCGCCCCCCGATTTCTTCGAGCTGGCTGCGCCGGCGCAGCTCATCCTCCATGACGACAATGTCCATGGGCTTGCGGGCGTCGTACAAATCGATCACCACCTCATACAGCAGGCGGTGATCGGGTCTGTAAAATCGGTGGGATTCGTCGCGCGGGATGACCTGCATCACCGTCGCGGTGTACTCAAAATCACGGTCGATGAGCATGCATCCAAGCAGGCTCATTTCCGCATCGAGATCTTGCGGCGGGACGCGCCCCGCCGCGACTGGATCGAGTTTACGCGCCTGTTCCGGCTTCTGCGGTCTGGCCGTTCCCTGCGTCCCCTGCTGCGCCATCGGTGACCTCCGTTCCACTCGATTCCGCTTCCAGCGGAACAACAGACTTCTCCGCAACGATCCAAACCTTGACCTCGGCCGTGATCTCGTCGGCCAGGACGATGGGCGCCTGGTAGGTGCCGATTTCCTTGAAGTTGTGCGTCAGCTTGATCTGATCCGCATGCACCGAATGACCCTCGTCGATCAGCGCGCGTGAAATCTCGCGCGGACCCACCGAGCCATACAAGTGCCCGTCCGGCGTGCAGGCCGCGCTGATGGTGACTTCCGCACCGACAAGCCGCGCCTGCGTGGCGAGAAGAACCTGACGGCGCTTTTCGCGTTCGGCCGCGGCGATCTTCTTGTCCTCTTCGATCGCCTTGAGGTTGGCCTTGGTCGGTTCGAGGGCCAGATGATGCGGGATGAGGTAATTGCGGGCATAACCCGAGGAAACCTCGACGACGTCGCCGCAGAGCCCGAGGTTGTCAATGTCTTTTCGTAATAGCAGCTTCATGATGTCGTGGTCTCCAATCTTATCCGCAGAAGGGCATGAGGCCGATGAATCGGGCGTGCTTCAGCGCCGTTCGGCTCATGCGCTGGTGTTTCGCGCAATTTCCGGTCCGCTTGCGGGCGAAATGTTTGCCCTGCGAGGAGACCATTTTCTGAAGGAGGTTGATGTCCTTGTAGTCGATCGACTCGGCCTTTTCGCGGCAGAAGCGGCACTTCAGCGCCTCGCGCACTTTCACGCGCTTGTTCTTCTTGTCGCCGGGGCCTTTCGATTTTCCAAACTTGCTCATCGTTTTCATGGTTCGTTCTTCCAAAACTATGTCTTGTGCGTCCTCACGTTAGTGCGAAATATTTAGAAAGGGATGTTGTCTCCCTCTTGTCCGCCCCCCGAATCGACAGGAGGCATTTCATCATAATTGTCCGATGGGGCAGTGTTCGCATGGGCGGGCGCCGCCTGAGGCTTGCCCCATGAACGATTTTGACCGCCGCCGCTCTGGTTGCTTCCGCCCTGATTACTGCCACCGGGGCTTCCAAGGAATTGAAAGCTATCGACTACGACGTACAGCTTGCTGCGCTTTCCGCCACCGTCCTTGGCTTCCCATTGATCGAATTTCAATCGTCCTTCAACGAGAATCGAACGGCCCTTCGCCATGTACTGGCTGATGGTTTCAGCCGTCTTTCCGAAAGCTCGGATGTCGACGAAGCAAACCTCTTCCCGCATTTCACCGTTTTGAGCGCGCCATTTGCGATTGGTCGCAAGGCCGAATTCACAAACGGGTGTATTGCTCGGCAGCATCGACATCTGCGGATCGCGCGTCAGGTTTCCTGCGAGTATGACTTTATTAAAATTCGCCATCGCAAACTCCTTCCGCTCCGTGCGGGTGATGCGCTTCGATCTCTGCTATTCATCGTCGATCGAATCGATCGACGGCACTTCGATGTCATCCATGCCCGAATCGCCGCCGCGCGAATCGCCGCGGCCACCGCGATCGCCGCGATCAAATCGACCCGCGCCGCCGCCGCCCCCGCCGCCGCGCTCGTCATAGCGACTGACCAGCTTGGGCGGTTCGGCCGCAAGCGACTTGGCAATGTCCTCCGCGGACATGGTGTCCCGGTTCAGGAACATGGCGCGGATGCACTTTTCGCTGAGCTGCACGTCGCGCTCCAGCCCGGTGATCTTGTCGGGCGGGCATTCGAAATAAGTCAGTGCATACAGGCCGCGCTTGTGCTTCTTGATGGGATAAGCAAGTCGGCGCTCTTCCCAATTCTTAATGCCATGAACCTTCGCCTCAGCGCGGCCGAGGCAGCGCTGGATTTCAGTTTCGACCGCCGTCCAATCCGACGCCAGCGCCGGATCCATCAGAAACATGCCTTCATAAGTTTTCACGCAAATTGCTCCTTACTACACCGGTCCGAATTCACCGCCGGACCCATTCATACCGCCTAATTCTTGTCTTCGCTTTCGCTGCGATTCGTCTCGTTCATCGCCGCGTTAATTCCCTTGGTCAGCCAAAGCTCCACCGCATTCGCGGCCTTCACAATGCTCTCGCATGCCGTGGCCACTTCGTCCTTGTGGAACGGGCTGAGCACAAAATCCGCCACGCTGCCCCGCGTCGGTCGACCGACGCCGATGCGCACGCGGGTGATGTCCTGCGTGCCGAGCAGCTTGATCACATCGGCCAGGCCCTTCTGGCCGCCCGCCGACCCGCTGGCCCGCATTCGCAGACGACCGAGCGGTAGATCAACATCATCCGAAATGACGATCAGATCCGTCAGCGGAATCTGATAGAACCCCGCGGCTTCGGCGACGCTTTTGCCGCTGAGGTTCATATACGTCATCGGCATGAGCAACGTCACGCGCTGCCCATGCGCCTCGCCGCTCTCGACGAGACCGGAAAACTTGTTGCGCCACCCGGTCAATCCCCAGCGATCCGCCAGGAGCCGGACAGCTTTGAAACCGACGTTATGCCGCGTCTCGGCATATTCGGCACCCGGATTGCCCAGGCCGACGATGAGTTTCATCTGCCGCACATCCGATCGATCCGGCGAGCAAGCGCCCTTGCGCTGCGATGCTCATGCCGCACGTCTTACTTCTTGTCCGCTTCGCCTTCGCCTTCCACTTCGGCCTTGCCCTTGGCGATGACTTCCGGCTCGGCCGGACCGCCTTCGGCCGGAACGACCGGTATCTCGGAAACGGCCTGCGGCAGACGAACGGCGGCGACAATCTTGTCGCCGTCGAGCACGTGGGTGACGCCTTCGGGAAGGGCGATCTCCTTCACATGCAGAATCTGATTCAGTGCCATGCCGGAGACATCCACGCGAATGCTCTCGGGAATGGCGGCGACGAGGCACTCAATCTCAAGATCCGTGAGATCGTGCCGGAAGACGCCGCCATCGGCCACGCCCTTCGGCGTGCCGCGGAAATCGATCGGCACATTGAGCGTGACGCGCTGCGTCAGGTCGATGCGCATCAAATCAACGTGGACGATGTTCATGCCAAGGTGGTCATATTGCGCATCCTTGAACTGGCAGGGCTGCATGTTGCCGCCAAGACTCAGATTGACAATATGAGCGCCGTGCTTCAGCGTGCGCTCCACCTCGCGGTAATTCAGCGTGATCGGAGCGGGCGCTTCGCCGTGGCCGTAAATAATGGCCGGCAACTGGCCCTTGAGCCGCAGCCGTGCGGCCGCGCGGGAGCCGGCGGATTTTCGTGATTCAACTGCAAGTGTTGGAATTTCCATAAGACTCTCTACCTCGTCATGACTTCATAAACAGACTGCTGACCGATTGATGTTTGTGGATGCGGGCGATGGCCTCGCCGAGAATCTCGGCGACACTGAGAACCGTGAGGCTGGCCAGGCGCTGCCGCGCTTCGTTTGTAATGGGTATCGTGTTGGCGACGCTGATGGTCGTGAACGGAGCTTTCTCAAGCCGCTCAAACGCAGGGCCCGCAAACACGGCATGAGTGGCCGCGCCGCGCACGCTTCGCGCTCCGTGCTCTTTGACGATTCTCGCCGCCTCGCAAAGCGTTCCCGCTGTCGCGATCATGTCGTCGATCATCAGCACGTCCTTGCCTTCGACGTTGCCGATGATGTTGTTGACCACGGCGGTGCTGCCGCTCGTGCGGCGCTTGTCGATAATCGCAAGGTCGCAGCCCATGCGCTCGGCATAGCCGCGGGCGCGCTTCACATTGCCGACATCGGGGCTGACCAGCACCGTCGATTTCGGATCGAGCGCCTTGAAGTGCTTCATCAGCACCGGGGCCGCTTCGAGATGATCCACCGGAATGTCGAAAAAGCCCTGAATCTGCGCGGCATGCAAATCCATCGTCAGCACGCGGTCCGCGCCGGCCTGCGTGATGAGATTGCTCACCAGCTTGGCCGTAATGGGCACGCGCCCTTCGTCCTTTCGGTCCTGCCGGGCATAGCCGAAATAGGGCAGCACGGCCGTAATGCGCTTGGCCGACGAGCGGCGCAGACAATCCATGAACACAAGCAGTTCCATGAGATTGTCATTCACCGGACGGCAGGTGCTTTGCACGACGAACACGTCGCGGCCGCGCACGTCTTCGTGCAGCTTCACGAAGAGTTCGCCGTCGGGAAATGTTTCAAGATGCGCCCGGCCGGGATGCGTTTCCAGATAACTGCAGATCTCATCCGTCAGCGCCGGGTTGGAGCGCCCGCTGAAAATTCTCAGTTGTTCCGTCGCGTTCGACATGGCTCAGGTACTCGCTCGCTCGCTGGCTACGGGAGGCTGCCGATGCAGGCCCTGCGGCCGCCTGCTGATGGTACTGGTCTGCTTTCGGCCGCCGGATGCCGTATCGATGGCACTCAGCACACCGGGACCGACGATCGAATCCTCCTCGATGACCGCTCCATCGCCCACATAGGCATAAGGGCCGACGACACAGCGGGCCCCGATGCGCGATCGCCCCTCGATATAGCTGAATGGCTTGATTTCGCTGTCGATGCCGATCTGCGCGCGGCTGTCGATCCATGTCGAATCAGGATCGACGATGGTGATGCCCTGTTCCATCCAGCCGTTCTGAATGCGGCGCTGCATGAGCTTGGTAACATCCGCCAGATCGACGCGCGAATTGATGCCCACCGCATCGACTGCGGGAACGTTTGTTGTCGCACGGACTTTGAGGCCGTCGTGCTTGATGATTTCGAGCACGTCGGTGATGTAGTATTCACCTTTGGCGTTGTTCGGCTGAACCTTCGGCAGCGCGGCCAATAGCGCCTTGCAATCGAAGCAGTAATAGCTCGGATTGACCTCGTTGATCTTCAACTGCTCCGGCGTGCAATCGCGATGCTCGACAATGCGCTCGAAGTCGCCGCTCGAATTGCGAACGATTCGGCCATAGCTTGTCGGATCGGCCAATACCGTCGTCGCGATGGAAGCGCCGGCTGCTGCGGCTCGATGACTTTGCAACAGCGACTTAAGCGTTTCCGCACGGATCATCGGCATATCGCCGGCAATCACAATCACGTCGCCGCCGAAATCTCTCAGTGCGCCTTCGCACATCGAAACGGCATGGCCTGTGCCCTTTTGTTCCTTTTGCTCAACAAAGCGAACGCCCGGCTCGTTTTCGTAATGGCGAATGATGGCGTCTTTGGCAAAACCGACGACAACGTGGAACTGATTGATTCCCGCTTCGCGACACGCGGCGAAAACATACGACAGCATCGGCTGGCCGCAGATCTCGTGCATGACCTTGGGCAGCTCCGTCTTCATGCGCGTGCTCTTGCCGGCCGCAAGAATGACGGCTGCGGCCTGTCGCGATGATGTCGAAATGTTCTGTGTTTGGCTCATGTACGTTTCGTTTTCAAGCACCGCGTATCGGCTTCCTTGTGGCACCGGCGTCCCGCCGGTGAATCCGCGAACGAGACCCTCATATAAGTCGCATCGTCGCCCGCAAAAAACTCCCGCGCAACGATGCCGCATTCGGCGGCACCGAAAAACTAACTACCCGGCGAGGACTCGAACCTCGACAAGCAGGACCAAAACCTGCTGTGCTACCATTACACTACCGGGTAATGGCCTGCGTCCGTTCAAATTTTCTAACTTGCAGCGACGGCAAAGTGAGCCGAGATGCACAGGCACTTTGCCGCTGCACCATTCGAAACACTCGGATAAGACGCGGCTGCGATGGGTGCTCATCAAGGCCAGTACGTCCGGCCGCGTTGCTGGACGCCCTTTGACTGCCATTGCCCGTTGGCTACTACAGCCTGCCACTCAGATGAGCGAGCCGCACAATATAACCTAATAGAGAGGAGTGTCAACGCAATTGGCCAAGGAAGGAAATAAGGGGGAGCATGGGCGTCTCGCCCGTTCGAAGGCCTTTGTCGTCAATGCTAATCCCATGTCCTAGCGAAGCATAACAACGACTGACACCTGATCAACGGGGCCCAACTCCTTCTTTTCAATCTGGCCTTTCGTAAGGTTACAACAGCCGGCTGGAGCAATGCAATGAACAACGATGCACCAACGGAAGCCCACGCCAAAGCGCTGGTCGTCGCCTACGCCGCCCTAAACCGCAACGATATCACCGGTTTTGTCAAAGATTTTGACTCAAATGTCGAACGTATCGAACCATCCGATTTTCCCCAGGCCGGCACCTATAACGGAATCGAGGCAGTGACCGCTCACGTTACCAAAGGTCGCGGATCCTGGGCCGAAGGCTGTTGCGAGCCGCAAATGTATATGGTCTCTGGCAATAAGATCATTATGCTCATTCAAGTTCGCGCAAGACTGAAAACCGAAACCACTTGGCGCGAAGGGCAAACCGCCGACGCCTTCACCTTCCGTGACGGTAAAATCGTTCAATTCCGAACCTTTTTCGACGCACAGCAGGCCCTCGATTGGGCCGGAGCAAATCAGAAGAACTGGCTGCCCTTGCCATAATTATTCGTCATTTCGCAACCCCTTTTAGCCCGATAGTGCGAAAACAGGTCGCTTCACCAATTCGAAAATCAGCCCAACCCCGTTACTTCAAAGAACCGCCCCCCCCTAATCTTAAAATTACGATTACACTAACCGCACCCTTGACAACATACCAACCGGTCGGTATTATTCCTCCAATGGCTACAGAGAAAGCCGAATCCACGCGAGCCAAGCTCATCGAAGCGGCCACAGGTCTCTTTCGAAAAGTCGGCTTCCTGGCAGCGACCGTCGACGACGTATGTTCGGCCGCAGGTGTCAGCAAAGGGGCGTTCTTTCACCACTTCGACAGCAAGGAATCGCTTGCAGAAGCCTGTCTCGCCCACTGGTGCCAGATGATCCACAAAATGGAATCGTCCGCATCATTCGCTTCCGCCGCCGACCCGCTCGATCGATTGCTCGGAGCAATGGATTTCTACATCGGCGTCTTCGAAAGCCCGGACATGATCAAGTCGTGCCTTGCGGGAACGACCGTTCAGGAAATCTCAGAGACGCACCCCAGGCTTCGCGAAGCCGCGAATGCGTGCTTCGTCTCGGGCCAAACGCGATTCAAATCGCTGATCGATGCCGCCACCGCTGCAAACGAACGAAGCGTCGATTCCGAGTCGCTGGCGGCTCTATGGCTGGCGACGATGCAGGGTGCGTTGCTTGTGTACAAGGCATCCCGCGATGCAACCGTCATCAGGCGGACACTTTCGCAAATTCGGGAGTTGATTCGCAGTCAGGTCACAAAGGCGGGCGCCTAAGTTGCGCCCGCCCGTATATATTGTCGCCCGTGCGGCCCAGAAGTGTGGCACCGGCTAGAGCAATTCACGATTGTATTGATCTGTTTAGCACAGCCCCAACGGGGCAGGGAGAACGCGGAGTGGCCTCATTCAACCGTGAAACGCTCTAATAGCCGGTGCCACACTTCTGGCCCGTGTAACGGGTGACTATGCAGACAATCTTGATAAAGGAGTTACTGACATGACCGTGGCACAAACGTTCCTTCACGAGTTCGAACACGAAAGCAAGACAACCCACAAATTCCTCGACCGCACGCCTGAAGACAAACTCAACTGGCGTCCCCACGAAAAATCCATGACCGCCGGCCAGCTCGCACTGCATATCGCGTCGGCCATGGGCTCAATCGCCGAAATCGCACAGCAAAACAACGTGCCCATGCCCGATTTCAACAAACCCTTCGCCCAGCCGCAAAACAAAGCCGAGATCATGTCGGCATTCGAAAAAAGCGTCGCGACTGTGAAACGAATCCTGCCGACCATCACCGACGCGGCCATGCAGGAAACATGGCGATTCGTAAAAGACGGCAAGCCGATCATGGAGATGCCGCGGCAGGCCTTTCTGCGAAGCATTCTCCTGAACCACAATTACCACCACCGCGGCCAATACGGCGTGTACCTGCGACTAATGGGCGCCCAGTGCCATCAAGCTACGGCCCCAGCGGAGATGAAGGCCCTGGCAGGTAACGTCTGTTTCACTCGATGGAAAACGTCAGAACCACCGGTCGATGATCGGATGCAACTGACCATCCGGCTCGACAGCAAAGCGGTTTTAGTTTCGCATTGGTCCAAAACTGATCCAGCAGGAGAACCGGGGCCACGGAAGGCCATGTGGGACCGAAGCCATCGCCCACCGTTTCAAATGCGTGGCTCGTGCATTGACGCAGTTGTTCAAAATGCACCGAATTGGGCGGCGTGTTGAAATCGCCCGTCACAATGAGCGGCATCTCCCTGATTTCCGCCGCTCGAACGGCAAGCGCTTCAAGCGGTGCGCGCCGGCCGCGCAAAGGATTGCTCAGAATATCCACGGCGAAAAACTTAAGTTGCTTTCCGTCCAGAGAAACCGTTGTTTCCCTCAGTCGCCCGCCATCCGCAAGACGATGAATTGCATCGTCGATTATGCCGCCCCGGGTCAGGAGACAAAGACCCGAATCACACGAAGTCACCCGATATTCCGGAAGAAACTCCAATCGAAGACTGTCGGCCTCCTCGCGAAAGTCGTGCGCTTCAACAAGCACAATCACGTCTGCGTCGAACTCGCGAAGCGTTCGAAAAATCGAACGCCAACCCAATTTGCCATTCATCACATTCCAGGTGAGCGCGGAGTAGGACTTCGCGGCTGGCACAACCGAAACATCGCGAAACGAATCGACACACCACATTGCCAGCGCGGTCGTTGCAAGCAGAATGTTCACTGATTTCCCAATGACCCTTCGCCGCCCCCGTGTCGGCCACATGCACGCGCCCAGAACAAAGAGGATTGCGAGAATGAAGGGTTGGCCGATGTAAAAAAGCACCGCGATGATCGGTACCGCATCGCGAATGGTTAATCGAATGAAAAGCAGGGCACAGGCAAATGAAAAAATCCAAGGGACCATGCGCCGAACAAGCCGCGGCCGCAAAACATCGGTTTGCTCTTGTTTGGCCATGTCATGCAATTGTACGCGTGTATCGTGTCGCCGCCTGAAAGGTCGGGTCGGCCGGCCCCACGTCAATCCACTCAGCAGAATTCCATTGCGGGAAAAACGTATCGCCCTTGTAATCACCCTCGATCCGCGTAATCAACATTTCTTCCACGCGCCCAATCGCGTCCTGAAAAATCTTCCCGCCGCCAATGACAAACGCCTTCTCCTCGCCACGCCGGCGGCACAGCTCAATCGCCGCATCCAGTGAATGAACAACATCCAGGCACGTCTGATCCGGCGCGCGACGGGCCGATTCATCGTCCGGCGCAAACAACACATCCAGCGCGGGATCATCGGACGGCTTCACCGACAAGGCGGCCGGCCGATAGTCCGCCTGCCGCGTAATCAAAACATTCCGCCGCCGCGGCAACGCCCGGCCCATCGACTCATAAGTCTTCCGCCCCATGATGATGGCATGCCCCTGCGTCATGCGCTTGAAGAACTTGAGGTCCTCCGGCACATGCCAAGGCAACTTGCCGTCCTTGCCGATCACGCGGTCGGCGGTCATGGCGACGATGATGCTGATTGTCATCAGAATTGCGAATTGCAAATAGCGAATAGCGAATTGAAGAGAGTTATCTAAACCCAATTGTTCAATTCGCCATTCTGCATTCTTCATTCCTTTCAAACCGCCACTTTGAACTTTATCGCCTCATGGCACTGATAACCCACAAGCTGAAAATCCTCAAACTTCAACTCGTCGATCGGCTTCTTCGCGATCACCAGCCGCGATAGCGGCAGCGGCTCGCGCGTAAGCTGCTTCTTCAATCCCTCGACATGGTCGTAGTCCGCCGTTTCGCTTCCCGGCTTCGCGCAATAAATATGCGCATCGACAATCGTGTGCGCAAACTTGCCGACCGACAGCCCGCACTCCTGCGCAATGATCTGCGTCAGCGCCGCATACGCCGCAAGGTTAAACGGAATCCCCAGTGCAATATCCCCACTGCGCTGCGTCAGATGGCAATTAAGTTTCCCATTAATGACATGAAACGCATACGTGTAATGACACGGCGGCAGCTTGCTCGTCGTCGCGTTGCCCGGCTCCCACGCGGTCACAACCAGCCGCCGGCTGTTCGGATCGCGTTTGATCGCATCGATGACATACCGAATCTGATCCACCTCGCGCACCTGCCATTGGCCGTTCTCGCCCTTCGTCGCGCTCGGAAAATGCCGCCAGTAATGCCCATAGGCCGTCTCAAGGTTCCCATCGGCATCGGCCCACGCATCCCAAATCTTCGTGTGCCTGCGCAAATTGCGAATATGGTTTTCGCCGGAGAGATACCAGAGCAGTTCACGAATCACCGATTCGAAATTCACCCGCTTCGTCGTCAAGAGCGGATACCCTTTCGCCAGATCGACCTGATAGTGCGGGAGAAATAACTGATCGTGTCGATCCCCGTGCGCGACGGCTTAAATGTGCCTTCGTCGAGCACGGTTCGAACCAGATCAAGATAAACCTGCATGGTGTGCTCCTCCATGAGCGCGGCAAGGCGCGATACGTCCCTCATCGGCAATTCGCCGATTGTAACGGCCCAATCCCCAATCGCTCAAATCCGTTTCAGCGTCGCTTCGCCTTCGTCAATCGTGGTTGTAACACCGAAGAGTGTGAATTCCGTAAACTGCGTGCCGACGGCCTCTGTGATTTCGTCGTTAAACACCGCCTCGAACTTAAGATTCGTGCTCGTCTGAATGAGAATGTCCAGACCTGCGAGCGTCGTCTGGCCCGTCGCGTTGTTCTGTCGAAACGACGTGCCACCGACAAAGTTTGTCACCGATGTCACGCGGCCCTGATCGTTGATCTCCAGCACAATCTTGTTCGCACCGCCCGGATCCGACGCCTTCACAAGTTCCCATGTCCCCTCAAGCACGGCCTCCGTCGGCGGCATGGTTTCGCATCCGCCCTGCAGAACGATACAGCTCGAAAGTAAAAGTACACAAACCCGAAGCGCGCGATGGTTTCTCATCGAATAACCCTGAAGCGAGGCCATGATATCGCGCCGAATTGTCAGAGCAGGAACACGGAATGACAAGTGGCGGAATTGCCACCTGCCGGCCCAGGCGCGCCGCGACTCAATCGCCGTCATCCCCTTCAAGCATCATCACCACCGATGCGATCACCTTCTGATCGTCGGCCGGCGCCACCACCCGCAGCATCTCGCCATCGTGCGTGAATCGAATCGACCAGTCGGTAAACGATAGCACGCGTGCCAGGGCGGCGGCATTTTCCTTGCTCAGCCGGTAGCTCTCCCGCTTGAAGCTTTCCTGCGCCGGCTTGCGCGACTGACTCGACGATTTGGCCCGTCGAAGAAGATGGACCAGCCGATCGACCGTCTTGATTTTCTCGCCACTGGCCGTGACGACAAGTTTCTCGCCAAGTTCCGAAACCGCGACGGACAGCCCGCGCGCCTTCAGCAGTTCATAGATGGCCTTGTTCTGCGCCGGCCCGACATCCAGCGTTGCATGATCCTGAGCGAGCTTCCGCGGCGGCACGGAGTAATTCCGGCTCGCCCGCACGGCAAACTGAATCGTCACAAAGGCCGCGGCCCCAAACAAGAAAAGAATGATCGCCCGATCGAAGCCCGACCGCTTCGGACGGCACGGAATCGCAGGGGTCTTGATGGCCGGCGGCGGCTCCGGCGGCAGCGCCGGCTCGGCCGGTCGCAAGAGCGGATCGCCACAGCGAAAACAAAAACGCGCCACCGCCTTGTTACTCGCATTGCAGGTTGGACATGAATCAGACATGACCGACTCCCGAAACAACTCCGACATCGAACCGGCTCATTCCATCATAGACAAGACAGCCCAAAAAGTTCAGCGTTAGCCCGGTGACTCAACTCGCCCGAACCCGCGCCCGCAAATCACCTGCAACACCTACGCCGCATCATCATCCTCGATAATCGCGGCCTCCTCGGCTGCAACTTCCGTCGTGGCGAGCACTTCCAGAATATGGTCCACATCGTGCCGGAAAAACCACAGAAACGGCACATTCGGTATTCGCATCACGATGTTGCTGTTGGAATCGATGACAATCACGTCCCCAGCGCCAAGGCCGAGAAATGTCTCGATCAAATCGCGCCAGTCCCGCTTGATCCGCTTCGCCGCCCGCGGCAGCGAATCGCTTGTGCGAAAAATCCGCTTGTGCGTGATTTCGCGCGTGGTGATTTCGTACCGCCCGTCGAACCACGCCGATATGACGATGAATATCAGAATGATCAGCACCGCAATACTGAACACACCCGCCGTGCCCGCGTCAAACTTCACCTGATACTTCGCGAAGAATTCGTAAATCCGAGACAGCACCGGAATCCCCTGCTTCGCTTCAATCAACAAGCCCCCCAGCCACAGAATGATCACCACCGCCGCGATGGCCGCCGTCTTGTTTCGATCCGTGTCCGCGCCGATGCAGATGATCACCACCAGCATCACCGTGATCCAGATCCACCCCATCACCGCATGAGGAATCCAAGGATCAACCTCAGGCGAGAGCCACGGCCCCACCCAGCCGATGATCATAATCGGCCACAGATAAAGCAGATTCGAAAAACTGGTGAAATGCACCTTCGGGTTGGTCTTGTCCGGGCTGACGCGAAAAACAAGCGGCCGGACAACCCACGCGATGGGCTTGAAAATAAGACCGATGATGTGCCCCACCGTCGCAAAAAATCCCCGACCCCCAGCGTGCTTCACGCCGCCGCCCATCGGCTTGCCCCTGCCGGAATGCGGCGCTACGGCGCTCGTAGTTCCGGTCGTCTGCGTTGGACCATTCGGCGTTGGGTGTGCGGGTTGCCCGTCGGACATAATACGCTCCTGCCTATTCCAGCCGGCCACATCCGGCCACGTTCCCATTTTAAGGGTATTGCCCCACGGACGCACGTTTATTGAAAACGAGGTACTGGTATTACACGAGTTGGTGCAGCCGCTGACGGCGGTAATGCGCGCTTCGCGTAGGGTGGGCTCGGCCCACCTTTCCCGAATTCTTGAATCTCGAAACCCGCCACTCGAAACTCGAAACTCGAATGTAGGGTGGGCTCGGCCCACCTTTCTCCAAAATTCGCCACTCGAAACTCACCACTCGCAACCCGAAACCCTCGCTTGTCTCCCATCCGTCCCGGCTGTGAACTCCAACGCCATCCTCAGCCGCGGCAGCGGCGATAGCATAAAGCCCACGTCGTGAGACGTGGAAACAAATCTCGCCACACCACAGCCGCGGCAGCGGCGAAAGAACTTCGAGACGATGCACGCCGGGTGCCATGCCGTCGGCCGTTCGCGTCGGCATGCAAGCGCGTAGGGCAAGCTCACTTTGTAGGGTGGGCTCGGCCCACCTGTCTCCATTACTCGCTAATCGCTACTCGGAACTCACCACTCGCAACCCGTAACCCTCGCTTGTCTCCCATCCGTCCCGCCTGTGAACTCCAACGCCATCCTCAGCCGCGGCAGCGGCGATAGCATAAAGCCCACGTCGTGAGACGTGGGAAACAAATCTCGCCACACCCCAGCCGCGGCAGCGGCGAAAGAACTTCGAGACGATGCACGCCGGGTGCCATGCCGACGGCCGTTCGCGTCGGCATGCTCGCCTCTAACCCTGCCACCCCAGCCCGCAAACGCCAACGCCAACGGCGTTCCGCCTTTAGCCCGGGGTTGATCGCGCACGCGATCTACCCCGGGTCCAAAGCCCCCACCCCCATTCAACCCCAACGGGGTTGTGCCACGCACCTCGCACGCAAATCGCGGAAAACGAACAATCTCAACAGCCATGCCCTCGGCCAGCGGATCGAGTACATCGACGACACCAATTCCGAGACAAAACGCTACTATTTTTAAGGCGTCAACCCTTGACTTCGAGTACAATGTCAAGGGCAGACGAGGTGTACGAGTATAATGACAGTGGCGACCCATTGCGGTACGAAGCTTGCCCTTGACGTTCTTGACGGCCGTATGTCAGGAATGTCAAGGGTCCACGGGGTCTCTTACATCGACGAGCGATTGGCCATGGTCAACTGCTACGAAACCACCGGCACCACCGACGACCGGCCGTACTACTATGTGCTGGATCGGATGTACAACGTGCGCATGCTGGTCGATCGCGCCGGGGCCATCGTGGAGCGCTACTGCTACGACCCCTACGGCAAGCCCCTCATTCGCGAGAGCGGCGGCCGGGGGGACATGCAGGACTTCGGGTGGCTGACGATTGCCGACAACGTCCGTTACAACGCCTCGTTGAACGCAACGATCTGGGATCCGCGGGCCGACATGGACGATGACGGCGACGTGGATTCGAGCGACACGACCCTCTACAACGCGGCCGTCTCGGCGTGGTCCGGCAACCCAACAGTGGCGCAAGCATTCAGCGACGTGGGCAACCCCTACATGTTCCAGGGCGTGCCGCACTTCGCAATCGATACGAGTTCATCGGCCACGACCGTCAAGTTCCCGCTGAATCATCATCGGGCGAGGTTCGCGGAGCCGATTACAGGGAGGTGGGTGACGAGGGATCCAAGAGTCTACAACATACCAATTATGTCTCGAGGACATGGGGCTGGAGGATATCATTTTCGCCCCTATCAAGCTGGATATACTGCGATGACTCTCGCTCCACTCGTCAAAGGACACAATGGTTATTATGACTTCCCAAACGAGCAACTCATAAGAAACTACGCTCATACTTATGAACTCTTGCTCTGTAATCCCATCAGTCTTACAGACTATTCAGGCCTAGTCGAGGACTTTGAATTCCCTCCCGAAGACGCGTGCTGTTGCAATACCTGCAAAGCGACCATTGTTTACGAAGATATTATGATCTGTGGACTATGTGCGGGTGGCAATGGAATGCGACAATGCACCGTTATATCTTCTTCAGCAGATGGAGAAGATTCTTTGGGTCTGCCTGGCAATGTAATCAACATTCAATGTGAGTTGACCCAAGAAGGACCCAATAACAGTCGGAGGAACTGCAAGGGAATTATTCAGTGTCTATGCTCAACGCCTGCGTCTGGCCCCGTTGGCGGCTATGACTACATTACAATTACGGAATGTTCGTGCGGAATTATCTATGATACTTGGGAAGGGCCAATATGAGTACACATGCAAGCTGGTCCTAGTAAATGATCACTGGCCTCTGTCTCAAATCAATGCTAAGTTGTAACGCAGAATGATTCATGCAGCATTGTTCCGGACATGGTCATGATCGAACATGAATCCCATTTTGTTTCGGTGTCCATTGATTCGGCCGACGCCTTGCCGGAATGCGTCAGCAAGGTCTTCGACGGTTTTGAAGAGGACGTTTGCCAACACGGTGCGTTTCAGGTGACCCCAGAGCCGTTCGATCAGGTTCAGGCTGGGACAATACGTCGGGAGCCAGAAGATCGTCAGTCGATCGGTTTGTGTCTCCAAAAAGGCTCTGACGGCCTTGGTGTGGTGATAGCGGGCGTTGTCACAAACCAGACGGATTTTTCGGTTGCCGTAGGCCTTGAGCAACGCGGTCAGAAACGCGATGAAATTCCAGCCGCTCTTGGTGTCCGCGATGAGCGTGGTGATTTTGGCAGTGGCATAGTCCACCCCGCCGTACACCACCTTTTTTTCGTTCTTGCCCGGCGAGGGTATTTCGGGCTGCTTGCCGACCGGCGCCCACATGCGCGTCAGCGCCGGGTGCCGATGGATTTCGACTTCATCCTGATAGATCAGCGCTCGGCGGCATCATTCTTCAGGGCGTTTTTTTAGACCGATCAGCTTGCGGCGGGCCTTTTCGTAGGCGGCCTCGTCGCGTTTGCCTTTGAGGGTGTGCTTGGGACGATGAAACGAGTAATTCACCTGATGCAGCAATCGACGCATCTGATCGTCGCTGAAATGGATGCCGGTTTCCTTGGCCATGTGGGCGGCCAACCGGGTGGCCGACCAGACCGAAAAGCCGTAGCCCAATTTCATGGGATTGGTGTCGACAACCCGCTTCATCTTCTTGAGATAGGCAGGCGTGGCGCGGCTCCGGCGTCCCGGCGGCTTGGTCGGATGCAGGGCGCCGATACCGCCCATGCGATACAGGCGTCGAATGCGAGCAACCGTGGCGGTCGCGCAACCCAAACGACCGGCAATCGAAGCAATTGTGTCCCGCGAATCCGACATCAACAGAATCAGACAATTGCGAAAGACATCCGCGGACGGCGTGCGGAACCGAAGACCGTCCAACGCCTCCCGCTCCGCGAGAGACAACCGAATTCCATATCCCATACCGACCTCCTGACGGCTCCGCCGTCATTAGAAAGGTCGACCGAAATGGGAAAACTATATGAATCATTCTGCGTCTTAACTTAGGACTGTTTATGAGTCTAACCAAACAGAATGGGCGTGTCGTCACTTGGGCGGCTCTCGTAATGCTGTTAGCGACGTGCATTGGGGCTGTGGGGCGGGTTGAAGATGATCGATTTCAATTTCGTCGTCAGTGGAGACTAATTCGCTTAGTTACCAAACCTGAGGCTCGAACGGGACACGTCATGGCATGGCATGACAGCCTAAAGTGTGCAATGTTGTTCGGAGGTCGGGGAAAACAGGGCTGTCTATCCGATACTTGGCTTTGGCGCGAGGAAAAATGGACAAAACACGAAGAGTCCATCAGTCCACATGCTCGTTACTTTCATGCCGCCGCTTATCACGGTAGCCGTAATGTCATTGTGTTGTTTGGAGGACTTAGCAACAAGCGAGAAATACTCGATGATATGTGGACTTGGGATGGCAAATGGGTTGAGCTCAACCCTGAGATGCGCCCTCCGGCGCGTTATGGGCAATCTTTGGTATATGATACCGAACGCGATAAGCTGATTATGTTCGGCGGAACTGGCATTCGGGGGCTGCTTAATGATACCTGGGAATGGGATGGTAAGGAATGGCACAAAATAACGTCAATTAATTCACCTTCTCCAAGACAACATTTTGCATTAGCTTACGATTCTGTTCTGAAATACTCAATACTATTCGGCGGATTTACTAGCAATGGGCTTCAGAATGATACTTGGGTTTGGAACGGACTTAAGTGGACTGAATTGAGTACAAAAGTTCACCCTGAAGTGAGGTGTTGTCGAGCTATTTACAGCCCATTCGATTTGTATGGTGTTCTGATATTCGGTGGCGTAGGTCGGGGCTACTATGATGATTTGTGGAGATGGGACGGTTCCAATTGGAAGCAAGTCATGATTTCGAAGCCGCCCCCTGAGCGACGCGCAGACGGAATTATTTGGGACCGAAACGCAAAGTCGCTCGTCTTGTTTGGGGGATCTAATGCCACCGAAATCTTGGGCGATACTTGGACATTAAGGTTTGAGTTTGGCGCCCAGTAGTAGGCATCCACCCTCGTTATTGGCACGAATAGGGGACATTCTGTGAATCTAGGGACAGTCACCTAAATGCCACACACATGGCACTACAGTCTACAGGCCCGATCGAGGCAATTCGACCGAGCGCGGCCACTCCAACGTCAACCACACCCACAATGACGCAAACATGATGACGTCCGTCGCCAGCAGCAGCCAGACCTATGACGATGCCGGCAACCTCACCCACACCGCCGCCATCTACAGCGGGATAGCGGCCTGCACCCCACTACACCCACAAGAGCAGAAAGAGTGTCAGGATGAATATGTCGCCACTGTGTCACTATCGGGAAGGCGTTTCAAGAAAAATGTGTCTGCATGGCGGCGCCAATCGCTTTCGCGCGTTCGTTCATTTTGGCGCACCGGCCGGCGACCCGGCCGAACCAGCCGGACGGACGAAGTAACGACGTCGCGCTGAATATGCCAGTGTCATGACACTTTGTGCCCGCCGGCATGCCCCGCCGTTCGCCCCCCAACTCCCCTGCCTCCGACTTGACTCCCCGAAGTCTTGACGCTTCGTCTCATGCTCCAGTCTCCGTTCGCTATTCGCTCTTCTTCATTCGCTATTCATTCCCCGGCTCCTTTCGGCGTTTCGACTTTTCGGCGTTTCGGCGTTTTCTCCAACTCTACATTCTCCATTCTCAATTCTACATACCACCCCATGCGGTGCGCTGAGCAAGACTTACGGTATGAAAGCATACCCCATGCCCCCTCTCCTCCACTCGACCCCTTGCACCCTCGAAACCTTGGTCCCTCTCCTTCGTTTTGGGAGCAGAAAGAGTGTCAGGATGAATATGTCGCCACTGTGACACTATCGGGAAGGCGTTTCAAGAAAAATGTGTCTGCATGGCGGCGCCAATCGCTAACGCGCGTTCGCTCATTTTGGCACACCGGCCGGCGACCCGGCCGAACCAGCCGGACGGACGAAGTAACGACGTCGCGCTGAATATGCCAGTGTCATGACACTTTGTGCCCGCCGGCATGCCCCGCCGTTCGCCCCCCAACTCCCCTGCCTCCGACTTGACTCCCCGAAGTCTTGACGCTTCGTCTCATGCTCCAGTCTCCGTTCGCTAGTCGCCCTTCTTCATTCGCCATTCGTTCCCCGGCCACTTCCTCCGTTTTGACTTTTTGAAGTTTTGACGTTTTTACGTTTTCTCCAACTCTACATTCTCCATTCTCAATTCTACATACCACCCCATGCGGAGCGCTGAGCAAGTCTTACAGTATGAAAGCGCACCCCATGCCCCCTCTTTTCCACTCGACCCCTTGCACCCTCGAACCTTTGGTCCCTCTCCTTCGTTTTGACTTTTCCCCCGCCTGCTCACCTGCTCTTCCATCACCTTTCGATTCCGGCCCCTCTTCGATTTCGGTGTTTCGGCGTTTTGGCGTTTGCCCCGCCCCATTCGCTGTTCAGGAGATTTCAGCAATTTGCAGCCATGGAGTTTTTTTTATAAGAAATGGCCGCGCTTGCAGCACTGGGATACCGAACTCATGCCAAACAAACAACTTACAAAACCAAAGCAGTCCGAACTTCCGATGAAAACGCCGCCGAATCACCTGCCAAAATCGCGCCCCATTTTCACCCCGTCGCGCCGCGAACAGTCAACCACTCAGCCCCTCAAAGCCGCGGACGCATCCTGCTGTTTCGACTTTTCGGCGTTTCCCCCAACTCTCCATTCTCAATTCTACCTCTTGCCAAATCGCCCCCCACGGCCGCGAACTCCAAAAAACTTGACTTCCCATAATATTCGGTATATGTTAGGTACACAGCCTCGCGGGATCATCCCGCCCGGCGCGGGGGACAACTGCCGATGCGAAAGTCCAAATCCATGCCCCCGCCGACCGAAAAATCCCAACCCGATCGCCCTCTCTCCGAGCGCCAGCGCCGCGGCGTCGCCCGCCACATTCCGCTCGTCAAACTGACACTTCGGCGGCACTTCCCTCAGCGCATCCGCGCCGCGCACGGCCGCGATCTCCACGAACTTTTCCAGGAAGGCTGCCTCGCCCTGGTGCAGGCCGTCCGTTCGCACGATCGCCGACGCCACGGCCCCTTCCCCGCCTATGCCATGGCCCGCATTCACTTTGCCGTCAGCGCCTTTGCCCACGAACAGGCCCATGTCGTTCGCGTCCCCTTCATCGCCCAGCGCCGTCGGCGCTCGCGCCGCCAAGAATCGGCCGTCGCCCCGCCCGTCTTCATGCGCCTGTCCGATGCGCTGCCGCCCCGCCGACGCAACGGCCGGCCGCAAAACTCTATTCGCCGAGCAGCCGCGAAACCGCGCGATTACGCCACAGAGACCGCAAGTGAGACCATCCGCCAAAAACTGGAAGATGCCTTCGCACTGGCAGTCGCCGAAGCCTCCGATGCCGCGCGGGGCCGCGCTGATGCCCCGGCCATCTTCGCCCGCTGCCTGTCGGAGCGATGGCTCATCCCCGAGCCCGATTCGAAAACGCCGATTCGCCGTCTCGCCGAGGAGCTGCGCTGTTCCGTCGGCCGCATCACCCATTGCGAAGAGCGCGTCCGCCGCTCGGTCGCCCGCCGCCTGGGGGAGGATGAGTCGCTTCTGTCGCTGACCCGGCTGGCGAAGATCCATCCCGCCGCCATCGGCCGCAGGTCGAACCGCATGCAGTCGGCCGAAAAGCGCGCGGCGGGCGAACGGGAAAGGAAACTCGATCCGCGCGGCGATTGAAGGATGAAGGCACTGGAACATGCCCCTTCCACCACGCAATTCCACGTCGCCCGCGTTCCCACATCGCCCGCCATTTGCACGCCGATCGAACGTCTTGCCAAGCGGCCGGCGTTGCCTCGCTTCATTTTCCGCAGGGCGGGGCCGGCTGCTTTCGGCTAGAATTTCCAATGCAGAGCAGGCCGGGCGGTCGCTCGGGGCGGCTTCGGCCGCGCCGGGAGGAAAGTCCGAACTGGACAGGGCGCGGTGGCGGCTAACGGCCGCCGGCGGCAACGCCAGGGAAAGTGCCACAGAAAAGACACCGCCGATGGATGCCGCCCACGTGACGTCATCACAGGCAAGGGTGAAATGGTGCGGTAAGAGCGCACCGCGCGGCCGGCAACGGTCGCGGCAGGGTAAACCCCACCGCCAGCAAGCCCACGTATGCGGCAATGCGATTCTCGCGGCGCTTCGGCGCCGCCGGGTTTCGCGCGAAGCGGCCCGTTTCGCTCGAGCCGCGGGTAGGGTGCTAGAGCCGGCGGGCAACCGTCGGCCCAGAGAAATGACCGTCGCCCGCGTGTGGCACCGGCGTCTCGCCGGTGTGACGAACGGGGACAGAATTCGGCTTACAGGCCTGCTCTGCTTTTTTCCTGATGCCGCAATTCAAAAAATAATCTCTGGTTTGGGTGCAACTTGTTCGCATTACAGAGTTTAAGACAGGCTGCCGATGTAAAACAATGCTGTGAAGTTCGCCGTGCCGGGTCGTTTGACACAAGGGCGCGGCTTCCTACAATTGCCCCGTCATCCGCTATGCGGCGGCGAGGTCGCCTGACAGGACGGCGCGGCCGCGCGACGGTCGCATACGAACCTAAATTTCCGCAAACGATGATTTTGCGAACGGATACACCCTGATGCCGCAGTTGATGATTCGCCGGATATTGTTCACCGCCATTGTCGGATGCGCCGTTTGGGCCGGGCTTGCCTGCGAGCCCGAGCGGACATCCCTCAGCGACATTCGCGAAACCTCCGTTGACCAAATTGCCGCCAATTCCCTTTCGGATATGGATAGGCAGTTGCCCGATCTTCCCGTGATCGATGCGCCCGCCCCCGCGGAATTGTCCGGATCGGTCACACCCACAACGCCGTCGATGGATGCGTCGATCTGGCTGCACCTGCCCGACCCGACCGTCGCACCGGAAACTCTCGACAAACGCCTGGCGCTGACACGATTCGGCCAGCAGTCGATTCGCGACGAATATGCCAAAATCTATAACGACACGAAGGAACTCATCAAGCAGATCGAGCGGCCGGAGAAGCAATTTCGATTGACGCTTTCCGATGCCCTGAAGCGGGCGCTCTACAACAACTATCAGATCAAAGTGGACGGCTACGCGCCGGCCATCAGCACGGGACAGGTCGTTCAGGCCGAAGCGGCATTTGACACCGCATTCTTTGCCAACGTCAATCGCAACAACGCGGATCGCCCCTCCCCCTCGCAGTTGGCCGCCACGCAGACGGACACGACGCAGATCAACGGCGGCATCCGCAAACTGCTGGCGACGGGCGCATCGGTGACACTGACGCAGGCCATGGTTCGGGTGGACAACCCCGGATTTCAGTTTCAGACCATCAATCCCGCGTGGACGCACAATTTCATCGTGGAATTGCGGCAGCCGGTGCTCAAGAATTTCGGCATCGACTTCAACCGCGCTCAGATCAACATCCGCAAAAACGAGCGCAAGATCAACGCCGAGGCGTTTCGGGCGCGGGTGATTGAAATTCTGAACAACACCGAGCAGGCCTACTGGCAGCTTGTCGCCGCGCGGCGCGACGTGGTCATCAGTGCCGAGCTATTGGCACAAGCTCGCATCACCTACGAACAGATCGAAGCCCGCTCTGATTTCGACGTCTACAAGACGCTGCTCTACCGAAGCGAAGCCAACGTCAAGCAGCAGGAATTCGCCTATATCGACGTCAAAAACCGCGTTCGAAACGCGGAAGATCAACTTCTCAACCTGATGAATGACAACGAGCTGCCCCTGTCGGCGGATTACGAAATCATTCCGGTCGACGGCCCAACCATTCTCGAGATCGTACGCGACCGATTCGCGACGGTTGAAGTCGCCATCGAGCGGCGGCCCGAGATCATTCAAGCGCGATTTGCAGTCGACAGCGCCCGCATCGCCCTCGGCGCCGCCAAGAATCAGGCCCTGCCGCAATTGGATGTCGTCTATCGCATGACGATGAACGGCCTCGGCGACGACAGCGACAACGCCTTCGAACAGATGCGCAAGAATCACTTTTCAGACCACTACATCGGAATCGAGTTTCTGTGGTTCTTCGGCGAGCGGGCCGAACGCGCCGGCATTCGTATTGCCGCGTTGCAGCAGTCGCAGGCCGTGCTGCGGTACAAACAGGCCATCGATGCGGCCATCACGGATTGCCGCGTGGCCCTGCGAAACATCGAAACAAATTACGAGCAGCTCGGCCCAAGCTATCAGGGTGTGATTGCCTCCAGCGAAAACCTTCGTTCGCTTCAGGAACGGCAGGAAAACAAGAGTCCGCCCCAGTTGGACACCATTTTGAACGCACAAACGCAACTCGCCACCAGCCGGCGTGCCCTGCTGCAGTCGGCGGTCAATTACAACATCGCCCTCGTCGACGTCGAGCGGGCCAAGGGTACGCTCCTCGAATACAACAACATCGTCATGTCGGAAGCGCCGTGAAACCGCCGCCCCGAGCCCGGCGCGCCATGACCCAACCCCGGTTTCAAACGCACGTCCGTTCCCCTAAACTGCCGCGAACATGATCAACGATCGAGGCATGAACGGGGCGGATTCAGGTGTCGCCGCTTCACCGATGGAGGTCTTGTCGAGCCAGGCAGGACTCATCGCGATGGCATTCGTTGCCCTGAGCGTGCTGTCCATCATTTTCTGCAGGCAATTGCCCCGCCGGATCGGCGGATCCCTTTTTGCATTCGGCATCACGATCGCAACCGGCATTGTCGTTCATCATTGCGGCTGGTTTGTCGCAGACGCGATTCAGCGCTTGTGCCTGCTCGGCGCGGCTTTGACGGCTATTTGGACTGCGGCCGGCCGGTCGGCCGAAGTGGGTCCTTCACAACAAGACGGTCATTCAGCGTCGTCGCCAAAAGGCGCGGGCGTCGGCGAATCGCTTTCGGCCTGGGGATTGCTTACCGGCGCAGCGACGGCGGCCGGCGTGCTTTCGCTTCTGATGGAGGCGACGTGGCCACGAATCATATCGCCGAATGCTTCGTTCGAGTCCATCTCCTGGACGGGCCTGCTAACCATGGGTCTCTTGCTGGTTTCGATCGGCATCTGGCGGCTTCGCGGTTCGAGTCCGCAGCAGCCCGTTACATTGCTGGTTGTAGCGGCGCTCGCGGTGTGGTGGTCGAGCCTGATGATTCCGTCGGCATCATTTATCGACGAAATACCGGAGAGGCTTCGCCTGCCGCTGCAACCGCGATGGTGGACCTGGACGTTTCAACTTCAGGCGGGATTGTCAATCGTTCTGGTTGCGGCCGCAATTATTCAGGACTTGCGATATCGCGTGCGGCGCAAGGCGGCATGGCCCGATCGCCTTGATGATCTGCTCGCGCCGTATCCGCGATGGCCGGGCTATGCCCAGGTCGAGGGGTTGCTCGCTTCGGCGGTCTTAATTCTCGGCGTTTATCAGGTTGTACGATCAGGCGGCCGCGGCTGGGCAATGCCGACGATCAGCGCCGCGGCTTGCATCGCCGCGGGCATCGCCTGTTTGTACATGACCTATCGACGGTGGAGCGCGAATACGGCCGGACTGGGCCTCGCCCTGGTCACGCTGAGTGTGGTCAGCCTAGCGTGCGCCGCGGCCTCGCCCTTCTGCCCGCCCTCGGGCTATCCGACATACGCCGACCGGATGCCGATACTGTTTAATGCCATACTATTGACACTCTCATTGATGATCTGGCTTTGGGGCTGGCTGGTTCGCGTCTGGGATCAGCAGTTGCTCGACGGCATCGCATGGACGACGGCCGGACGCATGATGCCTTATGCCAAGCGTACGGCATTCTACCTCGCCGCGATCGGCCTGCTGGTCGCTTTTCAAATGACGCTCTGGCGGGAGCGGGCCCTGTCCTCGAACGATGACAATGGGCCCTATCGAATGGTCATCGGTCCGCTGACGATGCTGCTGTTATCCTGGCAATGCGCCTCGGCCGCCCGACGCGGCTCCATCGCATGGGCCTCGTTTTCGGTGACGGCTCTGATCGCGGCGGTTATTTTTGTCTTCGTTCGCCTGCCCGCATCGGACGCACGCGGTTGGGTGAGTCAATATGGTCCGGTGGTGCTGGGCGCGATCGCAGTGGTTGTATTGCTGGTGGCGGAGAGTCTTCCAAAGTCGGCATGGAAGGCCTTTGCGCCGCCGCTTTGGTTTCTCGCCCTGCTGTTCATTCCGATGAAGTCGCTATTGGATGTGCTTCCCGGAGCGAAGCTGCCCGAGGAATGGGTGCGACCGGTGGCGCTGGGCATTCTCGCAATACTGTACTTCATCGCGGGCACGCGCGAGCATCGACGCGCGTTTCTCATTCTCGGCACCGTGCTGCTGGCCGCCGCGGCGAACGGGGCCTATCGCTTGTAATCCGGGTGCCATTACCGTAGCATTAAGGACGGGTGGAATTCAGGAACGCAACGCGGCGGCGCCGTAAAGCGGACGGATCGAATTGAAGTTCATGCCCGCCGCAGTTGCCCGCCAATCAAAACAGAATAGAGCCGGGAACAGGTCTTGCGCCGGCACCGGAGGGCCAGATGAAAAGTGCTCGCGTCTTTCGACTGCTGAAGATTATTACGCTCCTGCGAACGGGCAGATCGTTCGACTCCGCGGGACTCGCGACCGAACTGGGGGTCTCGCGACGGACGCTTTTTCGCGATTTGCAGCTTCTCGAAAGTACCGGGATTCCGTATCGATTCGACCGCAACGACGGCGCTTACAAGATTCACGAGAGCTTTTTTCTTGAACCTGTCGCGCTGAGCCTGGAGGAATCGCTGGCGCTTCTCTTGGTGACGCGGCTGTTCATCGCCCGGCAGGTTCACCCCGCGTATCAACATGCCGTCGATGCGGCACTCAAGATCGAAAGCACGCTTCCGGCCCCCATCCTCGAACACTGCGGGGCCTGGTTGAGCGGCTTGTCGATGCACTGGCCGCCATCTTCGCCGGCCGACGCCCATCCCGGCCTTTTTGAATCGCTGCAACGGGCGGCGGCGGAGCATCGGCGTGTTCGCATGCGATACGATTCGGTCAACGAGGGGACGGAAACCGAGTTCATGGCCGATCCCTTGCGGCTTTTGTTCATGACGCGCGGATGGTATCTGATCGCGAGAAGCCACCTTCATGGCGAGGTTCGCACCTTCAAAGTGGATCGCATCGTCGATTTGACCATAACAGAGGACACATTTACGCCCGACAAGTCTTTTTCAGAAAGAGCTTATTTTGGAAAGGCCTGGCGGATGATTCCCGAGGCCGGGTGCATCCGATTCGTGTGCGATTTTCCAAGGAGGTCGCGTCCAGCGTTGAAGAAGTGCAATGGCATGCCACCCAGTCGACTTGCCGACAGGATGACGGCACACTGCTGTTTGAAGCGGAAGTCGACGGACTCCGGGAGATTGCTCCGTGGATTCTCGGTTATGGCGAGCATGCCGAGGTGCTGGGTCCGCCCGAATTGAGATCGGTCATTCGTGAGCGCGCCGAAAGAATGGTGGCTGTCGCGCGGCGATTGGACGCCTCTGAAGGCAGCGTGCATGCATGAGAGCGATCGTGCAGCGTGTCAGTCGCGCGTCGGTTTCGATCGACGGCGCTACCGTCGGACAAATCGATCGCGGCCTGCTTGTTTACGTCGGTGTGGGTCATGGCGATGGCAACGATGACGTGGCGTATATCGCCGGGAAAATCCGCCATCTTCGAATCTTCGAAGATGAGGCCGGCAAGATGAATCTGGATGTTGTGGATGTCGGCGGCCGGGTGCTTTTGATCAGCAATTTCACGCTTTACGGTGACGCGCGCAAGGGCCGGCGCCCGGCTTTCATAGAAGCGGCCGCTCCGGATGTTGCGGTCCGGCTCTACGAAGACGTCTGCGAACAGGTGCGAAATCTGGGTGTCGACGTGGAGACGGGTCGCTTTCAGCAAACCATGGCTGTAGAGTCCATCAACGATGGGCCGATTAACCTTTTGATAGACTCTCGCAAAACCGCATGAGTCGATGGAAATATACGTGACATTGGGCCGTTGTGCTGCTAGAATCAAGCACTGTAAACGGAAACGAAGTGCATGCGACGGGTGGTGTTCGATCAACAACCCCATCACGGTTGCAGGCGACGGCCAACGTCGTCAATCGGCATTCAAGTCATTTTCCTGACCTCCGAATTAAGGGGGATTCCGAATTCAGCCTTTGGACACCGCATTGTCGAATGGATGAATGCCCGACGTTGGACGCTTGGTTGGAGTACGACACACGGAAACCGAATCGAGACGTCGTTATGGCAAACCGGTTGTCGGGCTTGCTGGGGGCGTGGGTGCCGGCAAGAGCACGGTGGCCCAGATTATGGCGGATTTGGGGGCCGGTGTTATATCATCGGACCAGCTCAGCCATCAGGAAATCAATGCTCCCGATGTAAAATCACAGATATCCGGATGGTGGGGCAAAGGCGTTATTTCGGAAGACGGCACTGTCGATCGGAAGCAAATCGCCACCGTGGTCTTTGCCGATCCATTGCAGCGCCACCGGCTGGAATCGCTGCTGCATCCGCGAATCGCGGTGCGGCGGGCCGACCGAATGGCCGACCTGGACAAACAGCTCAAAATCAAGTTCATCGTGATCGACAGCCCCCTGCTATACGAGTCGGACCTCGATCTGGAGTGTGATGTCGTGATTTTTGTCGACGCGGACGACGCCATTCGGAAGGACAGGTCCGAGAAATTGCGGGGTTGGCCGGAAGGAGAGCTAAATCGGCGAGAAAAATCCCAACAGCCTCTGGACATGAAGCGGGCGAGGGCCGATTATATCTGTAAGAACAATTCCAATCAGGCCGACCTTCGGAATCAAGTAGAACGTGTCGTAACACAGATCCTCGCGGACTTCGGCTCTATCTGAAACTGTTCTCTCCCGCTCGATCACGCTTTTTCGGCAATTATTGGCCCACGTGGCGAATACGGGACAATTACCACCAAGGAACATTTCCAAATCAATCTTTCTTTCAGGAAACATCGCATGTCTTTGCAGCAGTCAGTGATCGGAGGAACGGACCATGTCTAAGCAACAACCCGGCGGTCATCGCCCACGAAAAAAAATCCGTCGCAATGGCGGACCCGGCCCGAATCGAAATCGTGCAAACAGCGGACCGGCGTCCTCACAAGCGTCATCCGTTGCATTTGACAACGATGACGTGCTTGTCGATGAAATGGACCAGGGCGCGGAAGAGGCTTCTGTGGAGGAATCCGCCATGGACGAAGCACCGCAAAGCCCGCCGGCCCGGCCGACTGCGCCCTCTTCCGGACCGCAGACTCAAACGGCCCAACCGCAGCAACAGCAGGCGCAGCGGTCGCACGATCCTGAAACGCATGAAAAATATGAGAAGATCAAGCGGGGCGATCTGCACATCACCGACCTGCAGAAAATGAGCATTCCCGAGCTGCACGAAATCGCCAAGGAAGAAGGCGTTACCGACTATGCACTGATGAAGCGCCATGATCTGATCTTCAAGATCCTTCGAGAGCGCATCAACCGGCATGGCCAGGGCCTGATGTATGGCGAAGGCGTGCTCGAAATTCTGCCCGATGGCTTCGGCTTTCTACGATCGCCCGAGTACAACTACATTCCCTGTCCGGACGACATTTACATCAGCCCCTCGCAGATTCGACGATTCGGTCTGAGATCGGGCCATATCATTGCAGGACAGATTCGCCCACCGAAGGAAAGCGAGAAGTACTTTGCCCTGCTACGCGTTGAGGGCATCTGCTTCGAAGAGCCCGACAAGGTCACTGAAAAAACTAACTTTGAAGACTTGACGCCGCTGCATCCTTTGCGCCGAATCGTGATGGAAACATCGGCCGCCGAAATCAACATGCGCGTCATCGATCTGGTCACGCCCATCGGTTTCGGCCAGCGCATGCTGATCGTGGCGCCGCCGCGTACCGGCAAAACGGTGCTGTTGCAGAAGATGGCCAATGCCACCACAAGCAACCACCCGGATGCCTACGTCATCATTCTCCTGATCGACGAACGGCCGGAAGAAGTGACGGAAATGCAGCGCCACACCAAGGCCGAAGTGGTTTCTTCCACATTTGATGAACCTGCCAGCCGGCATGTGCAGGTGGCGGAAATGGTGATCGAGAAGGCGAAACGCCTGGTTGAGTACGGCCGGGACGTTGTGATTCTGCTCGACTCGATTACGCGGCTTGCGCGAGCTTATAACACGGAAGTGCCGCACTCCGGCAAGATTCTCACCGGCGGCGTCGATGCCAACGCACTTCAGAAGCCGAAACGCTTCTTCGGGGCGGCTCGCAACATCGAAGAGGGCGGCTCGCTGACCATCATCGGTACGGCGCTGGTGGATACCGGCTCCAAGATGGATGAAGTCATCTTTGAAGAATTCAAAGGAACCGGCAACAGCGAATTGCATCTTGATCGACGGCTGGTCGAGAAGCGCACATGGCCGGCAATCGACATCGCGGCCTCGGGCACGCGCAAGGAGGAAATCCTGCTCGATCCGAAGGAGCTGGAGCTGGTTTACAAACTGCGCCGTGTTCTTGTGGATATGAACCCGGTGGAGGCGATGTCCATGTTGACGGCGCGACTGCAGAAGGTTCGGTCGAACGGCGAATTCCTGATGACGATGAATCTGGCGTAAGCCGGCTGTCTTGGCATCGAACTGAAAATCAACAACGCCCGGTGCTCCTCGCGGAGCATCGGGCGTTGTTATTTCGAGGAAGCGATGGTGCCACATTTTCGGCACTCACTCCCAACGGTCAGTCGAGCCAGAGATTCTTCTGCTTGAGGCGCTGGGGGACATAGGTTTCAGTGACAAAGGAAATGCCCTTGCCGAGCATGGCTTCCACTTCCATCTTGAAGCCATGCTTGAGCATGAGATCGATTTCGCGCTCCCAGTCTTTTTTCCCTTGAACCACGGGTAATTCATGATCTGTTTGGCGCGCTTGATGTCGTTGTTGTCGATGGCGATCTTTACATCGTCCGACAGATCGAATTCCTCATAATCGCGGCTGCGCACACCGATGAAACGGGCTTCGGGCACGGCCATGCGCTGCGACTCGAACGCAAGGTTGATCGAACCCTGTTTGACGACGCTGTAAATGTAAAATCCCCAAGGGTCGTTATCGAGGAGGCAATAGACCGGCAGTTTGAGTTCGTTGTGCATGCGATGGAGCAGCCGTCGCACGCCGCGCGGGGGCTGACCGCCGCCGTGAATGAGAATGCAATTGTTCTTCTGCCAGAATTTGTCCTCGTTGAACCGCTGCCAGACGGTGCCCTTTTCGACGTGGAGGATGAACTTCGCGTCGCACTTTCTGAATTGGAATTCGTCGGGCTCGACGATGCTCGGAACCGAATAGCCGCCGGAGCCCATTCGGCGCAGGTCGATTTCGTCGCCCTTGCTGACAACGGTGAGGTTGCCGGCGATGCTCCCGCGATTTTCGGCGAAGACGTGCAGCTCCTCGCGCAACGCTCCGAGGGCGACTTCGAGGTCTTCGATGATCGGATCGCACTCGCCCTGATCGTTGAAGGTCTTTTCGCTGGTGCCCTTGATCGTGTGTTTCGAGATATAGTAAAGGCCGCGGATGCTGGATGTCTTTTCCTGGTCGATGAGCTTTTTGCATCCGCTGGCGATAAGCATCGTTTGCATGAATGTCTTCGCCTTGCCGAGGTCGAAGAAATTCCGCGAGGATGATTTGCCGCCCATTTCGATGATGCGCTTGGACTTGTTGAAGCTGGCGTTGGACAAGGTGCGCAGCGGGATTTCAATCGTGGGGTCCTTCTTCTTGTCGGCAAATTTCACGACCGACTCGGCCAGGCTGACGATTTTGCCGGCGGCGGCGGATTTTTTTGATGATTTTGCGGTGGATTTGGGAGATGCGGGTTTCTTGGCCATCCGTGGTGACTCCGAAAAAAACAACTGGACTTCTGAGAGTATTCGGCAAAAATATCCGTTGTGAAATAGGGCTGCAAGCGGGCTGGAGTCAGCGACGGTTTTTTCTTACTTTTTTCACGAAGAATTGCACGCCGATCCACTTGCTCGTTTAGGAGAGAGTGCATTATGGCAGGCTTTTGTCCTCATTGCGGCCATCAAGTGGAGATTGGCGAGTGCCCGGGATGCGGGCTTCAGATCACAACCGAGAGAATCCTGCGCAAAGCCCCCGGCCGGAAGCGCACCAACCGCCTGGCTGTCTGGTTGGCCGTGGCAACGACGGCGGGGCTGGGCTTGTATTTGGTTTACGAATACACACCGTGGGCCGGCAGCCTGCCAACGCGCTGGCTGGCCACATTGCAGTCCTGGGGCAACATCAAGGCGGAGCGGGCTTTGTTCACCCGCTTGATCGCGGGAGGGCTTCCCAAATCAGAAACTTCTGACGCTCTCGACAGGCTGATCAGTTATCGATTGATCGACCACCCTCCTTACACACATGATGCCCCCGTCGTTCTCGCATTTCAGCCGCAGATGTCACTCGACGGCCTGTACACGCGCCATTGGGTTTATCTTCGCGATGTTGTTGTGCTGATCGATGGACAGCGCCAAATGGACCAATGGACCTACGGTTCATCCAAACTCGACGGCGACAACTTGAAGTTCTTCATCAAACCAATGCAGGTCGGGCAGCACACGATTACCGTTCAATGCCGTGCGATCCTTGCGCCACAGTACATTTACGGACAAACGGAGCCGCCGGGCATTTACGAGAAGCGGGTCGAAATGCAGAAAGTCGTCGATATCGATTCCCGCGGCGCGGGGCATTTCTTCAAGCCGGTGACCGGATCCGACGTTTTGCAGGCAACTCGTGCCGTAACGATTGCCTATGGCATGAACAAATTTGACGACGACAACGGCAAGGAAACCATGCACCGTTCGTTGTACATTCACAACCAAATGTCCCGCAGCGAGCCGGTCTCAGGAAAACTCTATGTACGGCCCGCAGGCAAGGGCGAATTCCGGCTCCTGACGGATTTGATCAGCCGGAAAAATGAAGTGGACCGGCTTTCCATCGAGCACTTGCCCGACGTCGCCAAATCAACGGAGATCGATGTAAAGATCGTGCCCGATCCAACCATGATGATCTTTTACGGCCACGGCCAGGGGCAACATTACATCGGCGAGACCATCGAACGTCGGAGGCTATCGCGTGGGGGCGGCTATGTTCTGCCGTGAAATCGCGCGGCATGAGAGTGCATATCGCAAGTCATCACTTTGTAATAAAGCGCCATGAATACGGCTTTTCGAATTCTGCTGTTGCTGTCATTGCTCGGCTATGCCGTGGCCGTTCGACTTTTGTACACATTCGACGAACGTGCCTTATGGCTGTTATTGATTCCATGCATTGTCCTTCCCGACATGCTGATAAATCGATGGCGTGGCGCGAAGGGCCCGTCCCTTTTGGTGCGGGGCCTGCTGAGAGTTTTCTTCCGGTTCCGATTCATCCTTCGCAAGTACTTCCGCATTCATGTTGCCCACCGTCGGCGCGGGCGCCAGCCGTCGGGATTTTGCCCTTATTGCAGCTATCCCATGGATCCCGGCCGATGTCCGGAGTGCGGCGTCAGAGTGACACCTGAGAATCTGGCGCAGCAACCGAAGCCAAGCCAGGCCGGGACGATTCGACTGGCTTTCGTGCTCTTGCTGATTGCAGGTGCGATCGGGGGCGGCTACTATTCGTATCATCACACCTCCTGGGTCAAACACATCTCCATGTCGAACCTGCTGCGGCTGTACGATTGGGGCGAGCCGAAGGCCATGACGGAGATCGTTCATCGCGTCGATGACGGCAACCTCACCGAAAAAGAAGAACAAGAAATCTGCAACCGGACTCTGAAGATCAAACTGGCGAATCGCGGTCCTTACACGCGCGACGGCATGATCGGCGTCGGACTCGTCGCGGAATCGGATTTGCCCGTGCTTTATTCCCGAATGTGGATTTATCTTCGCGATGTGGAATTCTTTGTCGACGGAAAAAAACAGAAAGAGACACTGAATTATGCCGTACTGATCGTGGGCAATGACCATTTGAAGCTCAGCGCCGGGCACACGGGAGCAGGTTCACATGTCGTCCGGGTGCGCGGCCACATGGCAGTCGCGCCGGCCATGATGATGGGCGACCCCGGCCCGTCCGCCCTGATGAATGGCCCCTTCGATGTTAGCGCGACCGTTGAAGTTGAGGATCGCGATTCAACTTCTGTTTTCGAAGCGCTTAAGGGCGATGAGGTCAAGCAGGACATTCAGCACAATATCATGCTGCAATATGTCCGGGCGACACAGCGCGATCGCAACGGCAACATAGATACAGTTCCAACCCTTGTCATTTCAAACCGGAGCCTGCGCGGATTTCCCATCGCAGGTCGGGTCATGGTTCGACGTGCCGGAAAAGGCGAGTTTCAGGAAGCAAAAAAAATAATCTGCAATGCCGGCGAGACTGATCGCATTCCGCTCGACCAGATTGGAGACATCGGCAGAGCCCGATCCATTGATGTGCATCGAGCCCGATCCGCGCCAGATGCCGGTTTTTCGGCGCGAGGGCCAAATGAAATACATCGGCGAAATCATCGAACAGGAGAACCTCCGGCGCGAATCCAACTTCTTCGGATTCTGAATCACTTCAAACTGCTTTGTGATTGACGCTGGCATCCCGCACCTTCACAATCCCCCCGCATGAAATACCTCATGATCTCCGGTTGGGCGGCCATTCCACTGGCCTTTCTGGTTCACTTCGTCATCGGCCACGGCGCGAGCTGGGAACCAGTGGCGACATTTGTGCTGGCGGCGCTGGGTGTGCTGCCGCTGGCGCACATGATGGGCGAATCGACAGAACAGCTATCGATGCGGACCGGGCCGACGTGGGGCGGGCTGCTCAACGCGACGTTTGGAAATGCGGCGGAACTGATCATAGCGATCATCGCACTCACCAAGGGTCTGAATGAAGTGGTGAAGGCGAGCCTCACCGGTTCGATTCTCGGCAACCTGCTGCTGGTCGGCGGCGCGGCGATGGTGGCGGGCGGCTGGAAACGGGAAAAGCAGACCTTCAGCCGCGGTGCCGCGGAGGCAAACGGCGGTCTCCTGATGATCGCCGTTGCGGCGATGCTGTTGCCTGCGATCTTTCACTTCACCGGCCAAAGCCTGCACGACAAGGAATTGAGAGCGCACGACCACAGTGTATCGGTGGGAACCAGTATTATCCTTCTGGCCGTCTATGGACTTTGACTTTGGTTTACGCTGAAAACGCATCGCCATCTTTTCTCGGCCGCGCCGTCGAGCGACGAGTCGATCGGCGTGGGCGCTGGTGAATCGCACGAGGAGTGGTCCGTCAAAAAGAGCATCACCATGCTGCTCATCGCGGCGGCCGGCGTGTCGCTGGTGGCGGAATTGCTGGTCAAGTCGGCCGAATCGGTCGCAACCACATTCGGCTGGAACCATGTTTTTGTCGGCGTGATTCTGCTGGCGATCATCGGCAACGCGGCGGAGCACTCGACTGCCATCGTCATGGCACGACGGAACGACATGGACACGGCGATGACGATTACCTATCAAAGCAGCCTGCAGATCGCGCTGTTTGTCACGCCGTTTCTGGTACTTCTCAGCATACTGTTCGCGTTCATGGGCTGGAGCCCGCCGGACAAAGGCATGCTCGACATGGTCTTTTCGCCCATGGAAATCGCCGCGGTGATTATGTGCGTCGGAACTGTGGTGGTGCTGGGCATCAACGGCGAGACGAATTGGTTTGAGGGCGTCATGCTTCTGGCGTTGTATCTAATTCTTGGCGTCGCGTTTTACTTTATTCCCGTGACAGCAACCGCCACGACAGCCGGGCACTAGCCATTTTCCAATGAAAGCGGGCCATGCCACGGATCGATTGCAAATGCGGACATGCAATGCTCCTCGATACCGTCGAGCAGACGACGTGTCCACGCTGCGGGGGCGCGCTGAGCGCAGTTGGGCACTCGATGGCGGTCGATCACACGGAATCGGCCTTTACAGAATTGACCGACGCGACCCAGGACGACATCGACCGGGCCAAAGCATGGCGGACGAATCCGCCGCCGGCGATCGCCGTCGATCGGCCGCCGGTCAGCCTCAGCTATGCTGATGACGGCCGGGCGATGCCTCCGCCGGGCTCTTCAATGATTGATCCGTACGGCCAGACGAATGCACACATTCAGTTTCGGTGGCGCGAGTGGATCATGCCGCTGCTAAGTCCGAGAGCGATGATGTTCGCCCTGTTCATGTTCATGCCACTGTCATGTTTCGGATTGACAATTTCCGGAATGGGCCTGCTGGCCGGCAGCATGGGGGAGTTCCCATCGAATCTGAATTTGCCAATGATTGTTGGTTTTATTTTGTGTCTGCCGAATTTCCTGTTGTGTTGGATTTGGCCATCCTTGTATGTGCCAATTGACACCCATTCGGTATTTCTCTTTTACACCATTCAATTCTTCTACTTCTATTCGCTCGGACTTTTCGCCCGACGGGTGCTTCGGCATTGGTAATCGAACGCAACGTCGAGGCTTGCAATGATCGGTGTCGAGTCATTGGCTTCAAAGCCGGCTCGCAAAAACGTCCCATTATGCTATAATCCTCGGCGTTGACGACTTGATTTCCCGCTAGAGGGGACGCCTTCCTTGGATCTTTTTCTTGCCCGCAGCGTGCCGTTCATGGCCCGCCGCAATTACCTCATCGAGATGAAGCACCTGCTTTTCTGGGGCGTTTTCATCGGCATGTTTGAGGGGACCGTCTCGTCGGTCGTCGTCGCCAAAACCTTTCACGCATCGAACTGGCTTGTCACCATCGTCGTGGCCATTCCCATGGTGGCGAATCTGGCCGGTCTGTTCTGGGGCAGCTTTGCCGCGTCGCGACCGAAGCTGGCGCTCTTCTTCGGCTTCGGACTCGGCACGATTCTGTTGATCGGCTCGATCGGGCTGACGCCGCAGACCAAGTGGGGCGGCTGGATCTTCGCCGGACAAATCGGGCTTGCCCGCACATTGCTCGCCGGCTGCGTGACCGTGCGCTCCGGATTCTGGAAACACAACTATCCCGCCGTCATGCGCGGACGCATTGCAGCACGCCTGCAAATCGTTCGCTACTCACTCGGCATTGTCATCGTCACGCTCGTGTCCATGCTGTTTGACGTGAATCCGCGGATGTACCACTTTGTCTATCCGGCCGTCGCACTTGTCGGCGTGGTGGGCCTGCTTCAACTGAAGCCGCTACATGTTCGAGGAGAACGGCTCAGCCTGGTACGATCCGCCATGGCGCACACCCGCCGAAGCCGGGGCATTCTTCGGCCGCTGCGCGAAGTTTATGAAGTGCTCCGAGATGACGCAGCATTTCGAAGATACTGCACGGGAATGATGCTGCTCGGCACGGGCAACATCATGATCTTTCCGGTCATGGCGATCATTATCACCAAAGAGCTGCCGCTGAATTACATTCACAGTTCCATTCTGACCGACGCGCTGCCGCAGTTCTTGATGATGGTTTCGCTGATGTCGTGGGCCGATCTTTTCGATCGGCGCGGCGTCGTGAAATTTCGCGTGCTAAATTCGTTGACGTGGGCGATGGCGTCGGTCTTCGGCGGAATTGCGGCACTGGTGCTGCTTTCGCCCGGCGCGCTCGATTCGACGACGATGTTTGTGATTGCGATCGCGCTGGTGGCGACATCCCGGTTTTTTGAGGGGATCGGCCGCGGCGGCGGCGCGATCGGCTGGAACCTTGGACACCTGCATTTCGCAGAGGATTCGAAGGCCGAGATCTACATGGGGCCCATGTTTTTCTGACCGGCATTCGCGGCCTCACGGCGCCGTTCATCGGCACGTGGTTGTATTCCAGTTATGGCCCGCTTGTTTTTCTCCTCTCCGCGATTCTGGGCTTTTCGGGAATGCTGACCTTTCGATCGCTGATGAAGGGCGAAAAGAGCGAGGTCATCGATTCCGAACTGGCGGCCGAAGCGGCCATGACGCCGATGGCCGCGGGCCTGGCAACCAATGACTTGCCGGAACACAAGGACAATGCCGTTACTTCGGCACGATGAGACTCACAATCCCAGTTGCGTCAGAACATCGGCCGTTCCCGGCAATATTCCTTCTTTGCTGCGAAGCTCATCCGGCGTCAACCATTCAATGCAGGCAACTTCCTTTGGATTGGCATTGGGTTCGCCGTTCACCAGCGTGGCCGACCAGAAATATAGAATGAGCCGGCCGCCGTGCTTGGTTTGAGTGGTGAGCAGTTTTCCGGGAAGGACATCCGCATTCAACTCTTCGCGCATTTCGCGAATCAGCGCAATTTCCTGCGATTCGCCCTCTTCAATCTCCCCGCCGGGGAAACACCATGCCAGCGGCGCGCGAACGAATTCAGAGCGTTGAATGACAAGCAGGCGATCGTTGCGGCGAATGACGCCGACAACGCCGAGCATCGGATTGGAGGATGAAGACCTCGTATGAGTCGCCGGGATCGATGCCTCACGGAGAATGTCTGCGGATACCGGACCCTTTTCTGCATTCTCCATTCTCAATTTCTATGCCACCGCTACGCGTCGCTCAGCGCTTTTTTCGTGCCGCCCTCGAACCAGCGAATTGTCGCGGGGATGCCTTCTTCGTAGGTCATGGTCGGCTTCCAACCCAATTCCCGCCGGGCCTTTTCGGCCGAGAAATAGGTATCGCGGCCCATGAGCCAAACAGCGTATCGTGTAATCATTGGCGGCTTCTTCCACTTGAGCGCGTGGCCAAGACACTCGAGGACGAACGCGGCGTTATAGCCGACGCGATACGGAACATTCTTCGTGACCCGCGGTGCACGGAGCGCATCCGCCAGCAGGTCGAAATACTGTCGCTGCGTCATCTCGCCGTCATTGCTGCAGTTGTAGGCCTCGCCCACCGCATTCGGGTTGTCGGCCGCAAGGATGCACCCCTCGGCTACGTTGCCGGCATAGACGACATTCAGTCGATTGTCGCCGCTGCCCAGAAGCTTCGCCTTGCCGCGGCGGATCATCCGGGAAAGTCGGGCGATCGTCGCGCGATCGCGCGGGCCGTAAAGCCAGCTTGGGCGAATCACGGAGTATTTCACTTTGCTGCCGGCGTTGTGGCGCCGCCAGAGTTCCTGCTCGGCCGCGACCTTGGCGCGGGTGTAATACGACCACTTGTGAACATTCACGCCCAGTGGCTCGGTCTCATCGACAACGAGACCCCTCTCATTGCGGTGTCCATAGACGCTGATGGAGCTGACATGGATGAATCGGGGGACACCGGCTTTTTCGGCCGCGTCGAAAAGGTTGTTCGTGCCATCGATGGTGATTTTCTGGAACTCTTCCCACGGACCCCAATCGCCGACGCGGGCGGCCGCATGGTAGATGCACTGAACGCCATCGGCGGCCTTTTCTATGGAAGATTTATTGGTGAGGTCGCCTTCAACGAGATCGACACCCTGCGACTTCAGCCAGGTGAGATCGGCACCGAAGCGGACGAGACATCGCACCGGGCGGCCGCGCTTGCGTAGTTGCTCCACAATGTGGCTGCCCAAAAGCCCCGTCCCACCGGTTACAAGATTCATCAGCGATCAGCCTCCAAAAGCCCACCGTCGAAACGGAACAATTTAGGTCCGATGGTCGAAATGGTCAAACGAATTGGGTGATTCCTAACCGTTACTTCCGATAAAATATGAAATTAGAATCGGAATTCGCAGTGTCGGCCAGCCTCCGGCATGCGGCCCTCCATGAGCAGTGAGACATAGCTTTCGCCCATCGAAGTCCGGCCGGTCAAATCCAATAATGCAAGGACTTCGTCAATGGATGCCTCGTTGGGTCCTTCGACTTCGATGAAAAGCCCGAGCTTGGGCAGCTCATCCAGTTCGACGTTGCACGGACCCAGCCGCCATGTTTCACGACGTTTCTCGAAAATGATCTTCGGTCGATAGCCCAGTGCGCCCAGAATGGAGACAAGGGCGTCGGCATCGTCGATTTGGGTTTCCAATTCTTCGCGCTGCTTGAATTTACCGGGGATCCGCACACCTTTGTACGTGAGTGTCGATTTCGGGGTATCGCCGCTTTGGGTGGTAATGCTTCTCACGCGGAGCCCGCAGCCGGTCTTGAGCAGCTCGCCATCGTCGCGATCGAGAATGCGATTGATTTCGAGAACGCTGCCGATGAAGGTGGCAGAGCCGAGGCGAAGCTTTTCGCGGGCTTGCTCGTGCGACTCAACGTGGATTTTGGATTCGAGTTCGGTGGGCATGCATTTTCTCGTCGGCCTGTGACATTGCCGAGCTACTTGCCGATTCTCCCGGCCATCGTTGTCACCGCCACATTGTACAACGGGTTCATGAAATCATGCATGCGAAGCATCGTCCATCAAACCGCTCACGATGGACCAAAGTTGTCAAGATCGCCCCGCCTAAAGGCGGTCCGTGGCAGACTTTAGCCCTGTCCAGTGTTTTTCATAATGGTCGAGATGAATATCGACCCACGTTCTGAGCGGCGTTTCGCCGACGAGCTGCTTGGGATCGACGCGGGCGAGCGCCTGGAGCATTCGCTCCTCCGCGGCGCGGAGTTGGGGGAGCAGCATCACAAACGACATGCGGCGGTACTTCTTGTACACCTCGTCATTGACGCGGTCGAGATCGTAAGGCGGCAGCAGGCGTTCCACTTGCTTCGCGTTGGCAGAATCGTCATCCAGTTGCTTGAAGCCGACGGACGCCCTGGTGATTTCGGGCAGACGCTCGGCCGCCTCGGTGGTCCAGAACAGGTAATGCCCCACAAGATCGCGCACATTCCACTTGGGGCCGATTTTTTCCCGCTCGGCGGATTCATCATTGAACCGGTCAAGCGCGGCGCGCATGCGCATCATGCGGTCGCGAAAGCGTTGGAGGATGGCTTCGAGGAGGGTCATACCGGCACAGAATGTATCACATCATCGAACTGTCGAGAAGTCGTTACGAACAATCATTGGATCTGGCGCGGGCAAGCACAAAACGCGAGATAGATTGGACCAATCGAACCTGGAGTCCCAAGTCAAATGCCATGCAGACATTCATTGTCATCGACTCTGGCATTTGTTAAACCTAGACGGCTGTCTTTTTGTATGGGTAATCAAGTGTTGGCAATGTCAAGATCAAGCAAACATCATGCCAGTTCATCAATGTTAATAACAAATGCATAAATTTTATGTCATATTGCTGGCACGCGTGTAACTAACATGGGTCGCGCACCGCCTGTTACAATTATTTTTTGTGCGTCACGAAAATGCGACACGCCGCCGTTTAGTTAATTCATACTCAAGACTTGCGGCGGTTGCAAATGCGTGGCGCGCGGCGGAAAACAGCCGATGCGATTTGACATCGCGAAATCATGGGTTAGGGTCTAGGTGAAGGCACAACCGAGAATCTCTACCGGATTCATAACTCGGCGTCTGTGTATCGACGCCTATCGATGAGGGTTGGATTGGAGGTGTACCATGATGAATCGCCATGCACATGCGATCGGCATCGTGAAACGGCTGCCGCACAGTGCGGTCGCCTTTCACCCGACAAAAGGAGACGGCCAACCGCGGTGCCTTATTCCCGCCGATGTCACCGTTTTTCGCATCACTCCCGCCTCACCCACTCCGCGCCTCGGCCGTGATGTGGTCGCGCCTGATGTCGCGCCCCACCGAGAGGCAGAGTAACTTCCCAGGATTCATACCGTCGAATGCCGCCGGCCACCGGAGAGTAAACTCCGCGCCGACGGGCCGATCAACCATGATCGCGCAGTGAATCTGATTGACAGAAACCTCGCTTAGACCGCCGTATTTCCGCGTGGGTACGCGCCTTGCTCATTGCTCGTGCGGAAAACCACGGCCTGAAAACGGAGAAGAAACATGTACGGAAATCGCATCAGACATATCGAAATGGCCGGAATGGCCGCAATTCTGCTCGCACTGCTCCTGCTTCTTTGCACCGGCTGCAACGAATTGGAGGCGATTCTGGGCCGATTCATCGACCGCAGCACGCGGGTCGAGGTGACGAACAACGGCGACTATCCCGTGGACGCCGTTTTCTTCATCAGTGACGAGCAGGACATTCCGCGCGCCCTGCTGACTGAAACCGGCGAGCGGGTGGAAATCTCGATCGAGCCGGGTCAGACGGTGCCCATCGTACGCGATTGCGACGATTTGCAGGCGATCGTGCTCGACGATGCCGATTTGCGCGTGATCGGCAGTGTCGGGCCGGAGACCAATAGCGAAGTGCTGCGCGACGGCACGGACTTTGGGTGCCGCGATACTGTCACATTCACATTCGATCACACCAACGCCATCGTGGATTTCGACGTGGTGACCGGTCGAACGAGCAATTAGACCGGGCTCGATGCAAAGGAGAATGCCATGACAAATCTCCTGTCGCTGATTCTGATCGGAATGCTGATCGGCTGGCTGTCCGGGCTGCTTGTACGCGGACGCGGCTTTGGCCTGATCGGAAACCTGATCGTTGGCGTGCTGGGCGCGGTTGTGGGCGGGTTCCTGTTTCAGTTGCTGGGACTCCAATCGGTCGGCCTGCTTGCCACGATCGTCACCGGCATCGTCGGCGCCATTGTCCTGCTGACACTCGCAGGATTGGCGCGAAAACAACGTACGACTTGAAATCAGGAGAGCATCGCAATGACGACAACGGAAAAAATGACAGACAAGGCACGTTACGAGGCCACTTTGGACGAGGACATCAACCGATTCAGGGACCGCCTTGAGGCGCTGCGATCCAGCTTCGCATTGACGGCGATCGACCTGCGCGTGCTCGTTTCATACGAAATCATGCAGTTGTCGCTGAAGGTGTCCGCCTTGAGCGACCGGCTGTTTGAACTGCGCGAACTCGGCGAGGCCGGCTGGCAGCGCGTCTGCGACGGCATTGACGCGGCCCGCGCTGAACTATCCGCGGACCTGGAGAAGCTGGCCGACCGCGTCGGTTAACGACGAGCCGCGAGTCCGGCACCACATGGATGCCTGAATCACGTTGAAAGGAGGATTCCCATGGACGGTCGACGACTGGGACTGACATTGCTAGCCCTGCTCCTTCCGATTTTTGCACTGAACGGCTGCCAGATTTCCTGCCGTTCGGATGCGGGAGACTCGGCCAAGGACGTTGTCGATGAAATCGGCGATGAGATCGAGGACGTGACTGAGGAAATAAGGAATGACTGATCCGTCGCTCGTCGCCGGCGGTAAGTGGTTGGACGGAGGACATCATCATGCGAAATCACACATGGATTGTCACCAGCCTTGCATTGTTCGCATTGGCAGGTTGCAGCATTGAGGGCAAGTGGAATGTGACGGAAGTCACGCCGACCGCCGCCGTTCGCGATTTCGACTTTTCCGTCATCACGCTGCAAGAAGACGGAACCTACTATGCCGAACGAAATGTGGAGGGCATTCGGACCACATCCGGCACTTTTCGCTTCGACGGCAAGCTGTTGCTCTTGAATGAACACAACGGCGAAACATTGTCGTTCGATGCAAAAATGTCGGGCGATGGAAGGACCATTCGGCTTGAGAAATTCTGGCGCGATCAAAAGGTGAAAGCCGTGTTGACCCGCAAGAACTGAGCTTTGATTCGAAGGTCGCAAGCTTGTCGCTCGCGGCCACTCGCGCTTCGCGCGACGTTCGCGCGGAGCGAACAACACTTCAGATACATGAAGGGAGCTGTCATGAACGGCCAATTAATTCATGGACGCATTTTAGCAATCGCAATCGTGGCGGCATCGAGCGTACCAGCCGTCGCCGTGGAGTTGTATCCCGTGCCGCAACACGGCAAGTGGGGATACATGAACGATGAAGGAAAAGTGGTGATTCAATCGTCATTCGAAACGGCGATGCCCTTTTCCGACGGCCTCGCTTTTGTGAAGCGCGGCGATGAAAAGGGCTACATCAACGAAAAAGGGGAGATGGTCATCAAGCTGTCGTTCGACGATGGACGGCCGTTTCGAGAAGGGCTCGCACGAGTATACAAGAAGGAGGGGTTGATCGGCGGCAAATACGGTTACATCGACAAAACCGGAGCCACGGCGATCTATCCCAAGTATGAAGATGCAGGAGATTTTCACGAAGGCCGCGCTGCGGTGAAAGTCTCAGGCAAATGGGGCTACATCGATGCCACCAATGTGGAAAAAGTGAAGCCGCAGTTTGACGAAGCCGCACACTTCTCAGACGGCCTGGCCCGCGTTCGCGCCGGCGGCGATTGGGGCGGCAAGGTCGGCTTCATCGACCTGAACGGCAAAATGGCGATTAATCCGAAATATGCCGAATGCGGCGATTTCAATGACGGCCATGCCTCGTTCCGGGACGGCGACAAGTGGGGCTACATCAACAAGCACGGCGACACCGTGATCGAACCGCAATTCTCGGAAGCGGGATTGTTCAGTGACGGACTGGCCGCGGTGCGCGTGGGCAATTTGCTCGGAGCGAAATGGGGCTTCATCAACAAAAGCGGCAAGGTCGTCATCAATCCGCAGTATGACGAGGTGCGCCTGTTCGTCTATGGCAA